>NZ_JADNRK010000030.1 GCF_015594845.1 Alkalibacter mobilis
TTTCTTTACGAATTATTCTTTGAAAAACAACAGTCTGTCTCAATTTAATATGAGACAGACTGAAAAAGAGACATTTTCTAACGATAATTACTTTAAAAAAAAGAGACATTTTCTCAAGTTATTGACAATTTATCATTTGTCATTATTTTCTATTTCTTAAATTTTAATTAAATAATTGGATATATGACTATATTATGATATACTAATTTATATCTTTTAAGGAAGTGTGCTCATGAACAATTTAAACATTATTTTAGCATTTGCCGGTGGGATCTTGTCTTTTCTCTCACCTTGCGTGTTGCCCTTGGTTCCAGGTTACATCGGCTACATAACTGGTAGTGCTATACACGAGTTGGATTCAAAAACTCATAAGACAAATACTATCGTAAAATCACTTTGGTTTGTATTAGGTTTCAGCCTGATTTTTATCATTCTGGGTGTATCAGTTACAGCTTTAAGCAAAATACTTTTTCAAAACAAAATTGTATTTCAAAAGATAGGGGGATCGATCATAATAATTATGGGTATCCACCTTACCGGTTTGATTAAAATAAAAAAACTGTATCAAGAAAAAAGACTCATCGAATTCAGCGGAAAAATCACTAACCTCGGACCATTTTTTATAGGTATGGCATTTGCTGCTGGATGGACTCCGTGTATCGGACCCATACTTTCTTCTATTCTGATATTTGCTGGTAATACCGAAACCGTTAGCACAGGAATTTTAATGCTTGTTTTCTATTCTTTGGGATTGGCTGTTCCATTCTTGCTGGTGGCTGCATTAATAGAAAGATTTTCATATTATTTTAAAAAATTCTCTAAATATTTGCCCTATGTATCAATTTTCAGCGGAATATTGCTCATAGCCATGGGTATTCTGATATTTACTGACAATATAGGAGTTATAGGCAACTATTTTGATTTTATTGATTATTTTTAAATTTGGAAGGTGAAAGAATGAAAAAAAACAGAACAACTTTTATTATTATAGGACTGCTTATTATCATAGCATTAGCCTTGGGTTATTCACTTATAAACCAAGATGAAAAATCAGATATTGGAAATCAGGTTTCTGATACTAATGACAATGAAGTCACGGAAGATCCAAAAGATGAAGGCACCAGCGGCGCATTATCGGACGAACCGGTTCCTGCACCTGAATTCGATTTAAGTGACCTGAATGGTAATACTGTCAGCTTGTCTGATTTCAAAGGTCGGTATGTTTTCTTGAATTTTTGGGCCAGTTGGTGCGGTCCATGCAAGGAAGAGATGCCTGATATGGAGCAGATACATCAAACTTACGGCGATGAAATTGAAATATTAGCCGTGAATCTTGGTGAAGATGAAAATGTCGCAGAAGGATTTAGAGATGACTATGGGTTAACATTCAAAATCTTATTGGATCAAAAGAAAGAGGTTGCCATGACTTATCAGGTAACAGGTATTCCCACTTCGTATTTCATCGATAAGGAAGGAAATATTGCATATGGGTACATGGGAACCATGAGCTATGAACTAATGGAAGAATACATATCTCAGCTTAAAAAAGAATGATCAAAAAGTCCTAAGGGGCAACACATCAACTTTCGTTAACAGTTGCCCCTTAAGACATTGATTCATTAGTCATACTATTTCCTTTCTATGGCTAATGGATTTTCACAAAGTACTTTCGTTGGGATCTTTTACACCAGAACTCGGTACAATACTTCTTTTGCTTATCTATTACGTAAGACACGCAATAAATAAGACTTGTCTGCATCGTTACCTAAAAACAATTCTGATTAAATTTGCTGATCTGTAAATTCGTTTTTTAAGCGAATAACAAACCGAACATCTTTAAAATCCTAACTATTTACTTTGTATTGTCATTATAACACCATCCTTATTGTATGTAAAGGCATTTTTATAATTTTATCGTTTTTTTATTCTATATTAGAAATATCGTAGGTATACATATATGTCCAATTTGTCAAAGTAGCCTGCTCATCTATTTTCCATTCTCCTTTTATTCCATTTGCTGCGGCCTTTAACTCGAAATGGCTCATTGCTATACCCATATCCAGGTACCTCATTTTCAATGAGGTGTCAACGAGGTAAAAATGAACTCTATGCTCATCCCAGATTACTCTAACTGGTTGCTTGTTCATAGCTGACGGAGCCCATCTTACACCTTCCAATATTTCTCTTTTATAATTCTCCTTAATTTTTTCGAAATTTCCTGTAAAGAAAGTCTCGTCAAAGTCTTTTCGTTTTCTTTTTGTCCCTGAGATCAGAAAATCCCTTATGCGTCTTCCCTCTCCTTCGTAACCAACTGCCAAAATTGCTGGTATAGATTTGTTCAAACTTCTATCCTTCTCCATCGCCTCTATAATATTGCGTTTCGAAAATGAACCACCCAGCCAACAAGTCCCTATGTCTAGATCCACCAGATTCAAAGCAATTTTTTCGAGTATATAACCGTAATCAATAATCGCATAAGGTTCATCGCTGACCCAGCCGGCTATAGCTCCATATCTCCCACTTAAAAACCCATAGGTGACCACATTTTTAACTTCACCGCTTAAGTTTTCAGCAATAAATTCAAATTTTATGTAATTTCCACCTGGTCCAGTTTCAGCTTCTTCCAAAATACGAATTATTTCGCTGATTTTCTCCGCCTCAATAAAATTGTCCCTATATTTTCTAACAGATTTTCTTCGTTCGATCGAATCCATGTCAATCCCTCCAGCTCGTCGATTTTATTACGAGATATATACCTAGAATTATTCACTTCAAACAAAATATTTGTTTCCGTCTCGTCAAATTGAAATTCTAGACATGAATATGAACTTTTTAGCAAATTTTATATAGATTTTTTTATCTCTGTATGTTATATTATTTAAGTGTTGATGTGGGGGTATAGCGCAGCTGGGAGCGCGCCTGACTGGCAGTCAGGAGGTCAGGGGTTCAAGTCCCCTTATCTCCACCAGATAATTTACCATCTTTTGATAAAACTATTTATCATTAGGTGTTTTTTTTATTTGCGCTGAAAAGGCTTGATATCAAAGGATCAGAGAGATTTTAAAAGAATTTCAGTTCGAATTCTAGCCGCTATTTTTATTAGATATCAAGATTGAAGTTTGAAATGATGTGGAAATTCTCAACTATAATCGTTGAACATTAGACAGGTGTGTGCACTTTTTATCAAATCGTTGAACATTTGAGTAATCGTTGAACAATAGAAATCTAAACTTGAATGTAAATACTGATTAACTGGAGACAGTTGAGAGTACAATCAGGTGTCTAACAAATTTTACAAATGAATCTTGACACCTCCAATCAAAATATATAAAAATAAATCTTAATCAATTATTGTCCGTAAAGTGGAGGTCTATAGATTCTTGTAAATACTCATAAAATTCACCATAAGGGAATCTCGTTCTAAACTTGATTATCTCTCCGAAAGATTCTTTAAATTTGAATACCATTTTATGTTTTCTCTCTTTATCGTTGTCCTGCTATAGTAAAGTTGTAACACCCGTGATGAGTTTGATGATATAATTCAAACTTGAAAAGGGGTTATGATAATGGCAAATAACAAATATGATCCAGTCCTTCGGGACAAGGTGATCCGACTTCATTTAGAAGAAGGACGAACTATCAAAAGCTTAACTGACGAATACAACCTGGGTAATGGAACCTTGCAATACTGGCTTAGAAAGCACCGTGAAGAATGCGAAAACAATCCTCAACTTAAGACTGAAACCGACCAAATGCTCGAAATCAGACGTTTAAGAAAAGAGCTTGCTGAGACCCAAAAGGAAAACGAATTCTTAAAAAAGGCAGCAGCATTCTTTGCGAAGGAAATCGACTAAAAAAGTACGAGTTTATCCGAGAGTATCATCTTGAATTTGGTATAAACTGGCTTCTAAACCGACTCAATCTTTACCCAAATGATTATTACAACTATCTGAAAGACCGAAAAGCGGCCTATCGTCAGCAAAAGAAACAACTGAAGCATCAAATACGAAATTTATACCACGAGCATAATGGAGCACTTGGCTATCGAATGATCTGCGACTTATTGAATCGCAAAAACATCGAGTGTTCTTATGGTACCGTTTATTCGTACATGCGAGAAATGGGCATTAAAGCAATCGTTCGTCGCAAGAAACAGCCCTACCGAAAGGGCTATCAACATCACATATTTGATAATCTAATCGGTCAGGAATTTTCATCAGAAAAACCCAATCAGATCTGGTGTACTGATTTCACCTATCTCCAGCTGAAAAATGGCACCAAACGTTACGATTGCAGCATTATAGACCTTTACGACAGAAGCATTGTTGCTACTTTGAACGGCAAATGGATCGATGCAAATCTTGCCATTCAAACAATGGAAATTGCTCTGTCTACGAACAATATCAAGGAAAAATTGATCCTTCACAGTGACTAGGGTTCGCAGTTTGCATCTAGAGAATTCATAAGCTTCTGTGCTGCTCATGAAATTACTCAAAGCATGAGTAGAGCCGGCAACCCATATGACAATGCTCCGATGGAGCGCTTCTACAATACAATGAAAACAGAGTTCATTTATCATTACACGTTTGAAACAGATGAAGATCTAAACCAAGGTGTCTATGAGTACGTCTTCGATTGGTATAATCATCGAAGACCGCATACATTCAATGGCGGAAGAACGCCATTTGAAGCACGGCATTCAAACTAACATGAGGTATTACAATTTTGCTTGACTAGAACATATAAAATTAATTATTTCCATGGAAGATTTTTAAATTTTACACAGATTTTGTTACACTACCACTAAAATGGTCCAGGCATCCATAAAGGCTTGCTCTAAAACTTTGACCTCCACTTTAACGTGGGTGCAATACATCTGTTTAGGCAGAGGATCTTTTCTACGACTGATCACACGTGGATTTTTCGACCATCTTTTCTTCATCGGTGGAGTAAACATCTTATCCTTTATTGGTGTCCCCCTTTTTCCATGAAAGGTCTTGCACCTCCAGAATCGATTCTCATAATTATCAAAATCCTGAACAAATGTATTATTGCAAACACCGCAAATGATTTTCCCAGTAAAAAGAAATCCTTGTTCGTTGTGGTATCTTGTTTTTAAGTGATACTTATCGCAGTAACTCTTTTGCCTTTTGATCTCTAGTTGCACCAGTTCCCACAAATTCTCATCTATAATTGCTGGATGGCTGTCTTTTAAATAGTACTGTGGCAACTCGCCTTTATTCGTTACCCGGCGTTTTGTAATAAAGTCTGCATTGTAGGTCTTTTGAAACCGGGTATCTCCTTTGTATTTTTCGTTTATCAGCACCTTTTTCACATGATCGGCACACCACCCTTTTCCACCAAAAGCCATGGGGACGTTCTCCTCTGTCAGCTTACTGGCAATCTGATAAGTCCCCCAGCCATCAAGAAAATCTTGATATATCCTTCGAACGGTAGCTGCCTGCGCCTCGTGTATGATAAGCTCACCCTTGTTGTTTTTCGTATACCCTAAAAACTTTCCCGAAGGAATACTTTTGATATCTCCACGTTCGTACTTTCTTCTTATCCCCCACTTCACATTTTCAGATAGGTTCAGGCTCTCATTTTGAGCCACAGCTGCAATCAAGGTTATTAGAAGCTCACCCTTCGTATCTAAGGTATAAATGTTTTCTTTCTCGAAGAAGATATCCACCTTGAGTGATTTAAGCTCCCGGATGTTTTCCAGACACTATAAAGTATTTCGACCAAATCTGGACAGACTCTTTGTTATGATCAAATCGATGTATCCCTCCTTTGCCTTTTGCATCATCTCTTTAAAAGCATCCCGCTTTTTTGTCTCCGTCCCAGATACCCCATCATCGGCATAGATATCAACCAACTGATAATCGGCTTTAGAGTTGATGTAGTTTTGATAGTAGTTAACCTGATTGTAAAAGCTGAGGCGTTGCTCCTGGCTTTCAGTGGAAACTCTACAATAAGCCGCCACTCGCAATTTCTTGTTAGCTTCTTCCCCCTTCAGATTCTACGGGAGCGGGTATAAGACGGTAACTTTTTTCTCTTTCATTTTCCGAGTGCACCTCCTTTACAATCATCGGCTTTGTGATGGGATTGTCTTTTGTCATCTCGCAGAGTATCATCTCATCGATTCGAATGCCCCGACAGGTTGCTTTCCCTTTAGATAAATACGTTCCACATGTCCAATAGACCTTAGAACTAGGTTGCAGCGAACGTCTGAGCATTGCCCCACAAAGACCACAGCGCAACAGCCCCGAAAACAAATACTTCTTTCTCGCCCGATCTTTTCGAATTTGTTGTGCTCTCCCCCAATCGTACTTTGAGATAATAGCTGGATGTGAATCTTCAACCCAGTACTTATCCTCTTCCCCCTGGTTTGGTACTTGTTGTCCTTCCTCGTTAACATAGCTCTTTTGCATCAAGCTAGAGCCGATGTATTTTTCGTTGGAAATGATTCTTAAAATCCGATGGCCTTCCCAATCGTGTTCTTTCAAGTAGGTGGGTACACCCTCGACGTTTAAAATATACGCAACCTTTTCAGCGTTTTTATGGATTAGAAACAATTGAAAGATTCTCTGAACAATGGCTACTTATTTTGGAACGATGACTAGCTTCCCAGATTTATCTTTCTCATATCCAAGTAATCGAGCTGTATCCACCATGACTTCTCCTCGCAAGTACTTCTTTATAAGCCCCCACTTCACGTTGGAACGAACTGACTTTCTCTCTTCTTCAGCAATACTTGCCAGAATGCTTAGCATCAGCTCGCCTTCACTTCGAAGTGTATGGATGTTTTCTTCTTCAAAGACAATCCCCACCCCAATGTCCCGTAGCTCCCGAACAATTTCTAAGAGCATGAGCGTATTTCGAGCAAAGCGAGAAATGGACTTTGTATAGATCAAATCTACTTTCCCTTCCCTGGACTTTGTAAGCATCTTTTGAAACCCAGGTCTTTGTTTTTTCGCACCGGAAATACCGGCATCAGAGAATAATCCAATAAATATATATTGAGGGTTTCCTATAAACCTTCTATTATAAAATTCACTTTGAGAGTTAAACGAACTCAGCTGTTTGTCATGATCTGGGGAGACACGCACATAAGCGCAAACACGTATGGGATCGAAACTCTGGATGATAGACTTCTGATTTGAAATTTCTTTTATTACCTTACCTTTAACCATGTACCATCCCCCTTTTTCTTGTATTAATGCCTCTGGAAAGCTCATAAGTCAAGAGGTATTTGAAACGCAAAGACAGACTAGCTTTTTACTGGCTAGTCTGTCTTTTATCATTCATTATTCAAGGTTTGTTCATTTTTTATTCAAGGTTTGTGATATCAACTTTTTTCTATATCAAATCAGCGTTTACCCTTTCACCCAGGCTTGAACCATTTTCACTCCTTCCGCAGCATTTGTAGTGAAAGCGTCAGCACCAATATGATCACAAGCTTCTTTTGTTACAGGGTTTCCTCCAATAATAATTTTGACAGAATCACGAACTCCAGCTTCTTTCAAAGAATCCACAGTATCTTTCATGGATTCCAACGCTAAGGTCAAAACTCCACTCATGCCAACAATATCTGGATTGACTTCTTTTATTTTGTCAATAAACGCCTGTACCGGTACATCAATTCCCAAGTCGACAATTTCAAAACCGGCTGCTTCTGACATGCTCTTGAAAATGTTTTTTCCAATATCATGAAGGTCTCCATGAACAGTACCAAGGACGATCGTTCCAGCTTTAGTGGAAGCTCCTGATCCAATTGCTGGCTTTAAAGTATCAATAGCCTCAGTTAAAAGTTCTCCCGCAAATATCAAGTCTCCTACAAAGTACTCTCCACTTTCAAACATATCTCCTACAACTGCCATGCCTTCCTGGCAGGCAGCAACAACTTTATGTGCTTCTTCTTCCGATGGGTTTGTTGCTATAAAGTCATGTAGCATTTTTAACACCTTTTCTTCTTCCAATTCTCCTATTGCTGTAGTTACTTCTTTTAAATTGATCATTGCAAATCCTCCTAAAATATTTTAATTTTATATTTTGTTCCAGAGCAAATAATTAGCTAATCAACATATACTCAAAAGCAAACAAAAAAGATACCCGTACTTCATCAACTTCAGGCAAAAAATCAAGATCCTCTTTCACCTCTTGCATAAGATCTGTAATGCTTTTTTCATACTTAGGCACAATCATTTCCTCCTTAATATTTTCCATAGGAATGCACAAATTCATTAACTGCTATTAGATTCTCTAATTTAACATCCCCTGGTGTTAATAAGGCTTTATCTGTGCAAAACATAAAACCTCCACCAGGTGCACATTTATCAATTACTCTTTTAGCTACTTCAATGCACTCACTTTTCGATGCCCTTAAAGTCCCGAGCTCTATCCCACCACAAATCGCTAAAGTATCGCCTATTTTATCTTTGGCTTTAAAAATATCATCTTTCTCAAGTAACGCAATCGCAAAATCTTTTGGTACTTCATTTATGAAATCATATAAATGTTCCCAATTACCCTCCAGATGAAGAATTGCTTTTCCTCCTAACTCAGCTGTTTGATTTAAGACTTCTTTAAATGAGGGCCAGTAAAGCTTTTCAAATTGTTTCGGACTTAAAAAAGAAGGTGCATGCAAAGGAAAATACACGAATGGATAGGATTCTAAGTTTTGCTTTCCTTGCTTAATATTTTTCATCATTACCGGTACTAAAGCATTGGTCGCCTCAATAATTTCCTCAGGTCTTCTTCTAGCATCCTGCATAGTTTCTTTAAAACCTCTGTAATAATCCATTATTACATCAAATGGAGCTTGTCCAATTCCGCTGACCAGAGTTGGTATTCCGGAATTTTCTTTAATGTATTGTGCAGAATGTCCTATTCTCTGCAAGTAATCCAAGAACATGTTTTTAGCTTTTTTTAAAATTTCAACATTTTCTGGATAACTCTTTCTAAGTGCTGAGTATTTTCTTGGAAATATTTCGTCAATCGTAAAACTCATTGGATCATGGATTAGTTTTGGGTACTCATCTTCATTCATGAAGACGTATTCTTTGTGTTGTATTGTTACTCCATCATCAGAATAGAAGTATGCACCTCCACCTAATAATTCATACATTTCAACGTCTCTACTAAGACAACTAAACAGAGTTCCGTCATAGTAAATATTTTCAAATGGTTTATTGAAACACTCGAACTCTTTTTCTTTGTCATTTATTATATCCTCGATTTTCATACCAGAATAACTGACATTCCATGTTTCAGCATTCATTATCACGGGTACATGATCTGGTTCCTCATGTGAAAATGCTTTTGTTATCCGCTTAATTCTGTCCTGATACATTTGATCAGATACTTTCATAGTAACCTCCTTAAGTTTATATGAATATGCTGATTCCTAACTTATTAGTGTATAAAGCAATCCAAACACGATTTGTGTTCGATTTTGTTGATCTTTTTCCCAAGAATTATCCGCGATCAATTCTTGCAGCAGTTCCATTATTGTGTATTCTTCGTTTTTATTGTTACAACTCATGATATTTCCCCCCACACGTTATTTTTTTCCATATTCATTAGCAAACTCATATACTGCCAATAGATTTTCATTATTAATGTCCTTAGATGATACCAGCGTCTTGTTGTGCATAAATATAAACCCACCTCCAGGAGCAAAAGTATCAAAACATTTCTTTGCATAATCTATGCATTCTTGCTTTGTTCCATATTTGAGAAGCGATAGCGAAATACCTGCACATATAGTTTGATGTCCCTTTATTTTTTTGTAGGCTTCAAATGGGTCGTCTTCATCAATTTGAATGAATACAGATCCTCTGGGTAATTCTTTGAACTGATCCAAAACAGGCAACAGTTTTCCCTCACCAAGAATATAGTATTTTGCACCAGCCTCCAAATATGGACCGATGTATTCTTTGAAGTAATCCAGATAATACTCTTTGAAGTTATTTGGCGAAAGAAAACACTCCGCGTTGATAATATTCAATCCAAACGGAACCAAAGTGTCACCAAAACTCGCTTTGATTTTTGGTACATCTGTCAAAAAGTGACCCATTTCTGCTGATTGTCTCATTATTGCGTCACAAGCAGCCTTTACTTCTTTTGGTCTTCGTCTTAAATCGGTAAGAGCTCCTTGCATACCTCTGAAATAGTCCATAATACTGCTAAGAGGTCCAAAATAAAAAGGTGCTTCAGCAGAGAAAGTGTTTTTGTCAACAAGCCTAACGATTCCCAGTTCATCCATTCTGTTCATAACGATTTGTTGCATAATCATATTGTTAAGAAAAGGGTTAATTGATGCTTTTAAACATTTCATCGCTTCTTCTTTTGGCCTTCTAAAAATTGGGATCTGGGTTTTTAATAACGTTTCAGTTTGTACCAGAAAGGGATCCTTGATTATATCCGGGTAGAACTCTGGTCCAAGAAATTCTTCAATTCCTTGAGAATGAGTTACCGCTGTGTCATCATTAGCTAAAGCATATTTATTGGATTTCAACTCTTGAAATACACCTACAGGTATCACGTTAACGCCAAACAAAGATAAGTCAAATTCAATGTCGTCCAATATTTTCATATAACTTTTTGCATTTAGTTCAGGATCGTGCATTACTTCCTTTAATGTGACACCTGCATAAAAATATGGCCAATTTGTGTACTGGATTTTTACTGGTACTTTTTTCGGTTCTTTAAAATCTAGAGTATCCTTAATACATTGCATTCGCTCTATCATCTTAGCATTCTTATTTCTTTCCATATTTTCCTCCTTGACATTAATTTTTATATTTTTAGCAAAAAAATATGCTCAATTCAACAATGATTCGTAACAAATTGAAATCGAGTGATGATTTTTGCAAAAATATGCTCATCAGATCTTTGATTCAGAATTACCTGATTGGGACGATTCAAATTGCCGGTGTAATAGCTGTTTCTTCTAGACAGTCTAAAAAATTAGAAACTTTTTCTGTTTATATTGAATATAATAAACCCTGTATCAATTACAAGGTCAAGCGTATTGCCAAAAAAAATGCGCCTTTCGATTTTCTGAAAGACGCATACGGGTTTTTATTCAATTATATTTTAAAGTTTTAAACCTGCCTGATAACCTTCCTGAATCGCAACAAGAGCGTTCCCTGCCTTTACTGCACTTCCCACTACATAAACTTCCTCACAGTTTTCTTTTGCTACATCCTCTAGAGGATTATATGCCTTATATCCAAATGCAGAGACTACTGTTTCTGAAGGGATTGTAACGGCAGTACCTGTTGAATCTTTATAGGTCACACAGTTTTCTCCAATTGCAGTAACTGTTGCGTTGGTTATAATCTTAATTCCTAATTGATGGATATGTTGTATTAAAGATATCATATTGACTGGAAACATGTCAGAGAGTATTTGAGAGCGCATCTCAATGAGTGTAACGTCACGATTCGTCTGTGCAATGAATTCGGCCGTTTCTCCTCCGACTTCTCCACCACCACATACTATTACTGGACCTGACTTCACATCAGAGATTCCATATAAAACATCTTCGGCAGTAAGAACATTTGTTCCATCAATTCCGAAAATTTGTGGCGTTAGAGGTCTCGATCCAGTTGCAATAACAATTGCTTCCGGTTTTTCCGATTTGATTATTTCATCGGTAACTTCTAACCCCATCTTTATTTCGACACCAAGATTTATACATTGCTGCCGATAGCTTGAAATAACTCCTGAGAGATGCCCCTTCCCCATTGGATACCCTGCAGCTCTAAAAGCACCGCCAAAATGCGAGTCTTTATCAAAAATAGTAACTTTATGGCCTCTTTGAGCTGCTGTTCTTGCTGCCATTAAGCCTGCCGGACCCGCACCAATGACCATAACTTTTTTTGATGATTCTACCTTGGATAAGTCGTTTTCTACTTCGTTGACACAACGCGGATTCACTAAACATCCTACTTTTCCAGTAAGAACACCTTCTTCGCACCCTTGTAGACACGCAATGCAATTATTAATTTCATCAAATTTCCCATCTTTTGTCTTATTTGGTAGATACGGATCTGCAAGTGAAGGACGTCCCATTGCGATGAAATCCGCCTTGCCCATCTTGATCATAGTATCTGCAATGATAGGATCGTGAATCTTGTTGACAGTTATAATTGGGCATGATACGAGCTCTTTAATTTGCTTTGCAGCATCCGTGTTAAACGCATTGTCTGCGAACATATTAGAAATCGTGTGATGTTCAGGATCTGAAGCGTATACGCCATTTGAGACATGAATTGCGTCCACACCAATTTCGTCAAAATGACGGGCTAAAGCATAACTTTCCGCCTCTGTGCGACCACCCGTCACATATTCATTTACTGACATACGAACTATTACAGGATAATCATAACCAACGTTTTTTCTCACTTCAGTATATATCTCGTCAAAAAATCGTACACGATTGTTGAAACATCCACCGTATTCGTCTGTTCTTTTATTAATGAAATGTGATAAAAATTGTGCTATGAGATATCCATGAGCTGCATGAATTTCAACTCCGTCAAATCCAGCAATTTGGGCACGTTTTGCTGCAGCTCCGAATGCCTTTACAATTCCATCGATCTCTTCTACAGTGATCTCCCTTGGCATATTCATTGCCAAAGGATCTTTAATAGCTGATGGAGCTATTGCAGTCCCTTCTACATTTGCCATTTTCTGTTTTCCTGCATGGTAAATCTGGCAAAATACTTTTGTTCCATAATTGTGTATGACGTCTGTAAATTCCTGATTGCGAAGAATTTGATCGTCATTGTAAAAACCTGGAATACGATCATAACCTTTGCCCTCTGCGGTGACGCCGTAGTCCTCAGTTATGATTAATCCCCAACCTCCTTTTGCTTTTTCCTCATGGTACTTAATGAATCGATCTGTTAAAGTCCCATCTGTATTGCACACATTGACCACCATTGCCGGTACGACAAGACGATTTTTAATTGTACAATTTCCGATTTTTTGTGGTGTAAATAATTCTGAAAACATTTGTATTACCTCCTTTAATTTTATCACCAGTATACATAATGATATAATTACAGAGTCAAACAAAAGTTTTAACATTAAATATCGTGTTATTTTTAACAATAAAGCCAATAAATAATATATAAAACTAAAATTCATCCTACGATAACGATAAAAAGCCTATAATAGTTATAGGCTTTTTATCGTTATTGGAATATAGATTTCCATTATTCTGCGATAGTGCTTTTGTTCATTACCTCTTCCGATCAGCATGCCTGATACTGGTCCTACCTGATGATACCCACTTTTTTTCAAGTAATGAATAATAGGCTCGATACTTGTGCTCGCGTCAAAAGTTCCAATTTCCCCCATATCAATCATTGTACACAAACATATCTGTTCTGGCACTACTCTAAAAATTCCCTCATCAGGAGTTTTTAATGCATCATGGTATCGGGTTTCAATTGCGTACCACCACTTTTGATAATTTTCTTCAAATTCAACGCGCACATCAAAAAATGAGATATTCTTATGCGAATAAATAAAATTATTCATCGTTTCCGAAATATTTGATTTTTTGTGAGTGTCTCCAACCGCTTCATTTGATAAATATAAATAATGAGCAGGAATCATATCGACCCAAAAATTCATTAAATTATACCTGCACAAAGTTAATTTTTTCCCATACTTCTCAATTCTCTCCATTAAGAGACTTTTCATGTGAATCTCACTTTTTAAGGATTTATACAATTTTTGTATATTTTCATTTAAGGTCACGTAATAATTTTCGTTAACCATCTGATTTATATCACCAATATTAATTCCCCACTCTTTATATCTCATCGCGTCAAATAACGCATATATATCCATAATGGTGTAATTGCGATAATTACCATCACCAGATCTTGTGGGTGATATTACACCGCATTTCTCATAGTATCTGATCATTTGATCCGATAGATTTGTCATTTTTGATACTTCGCCTATTTTATAGTACATAAATTCAAACTCCTAATAATTATTTATATTATCTCAGCATTTTCTTACAGGTTATGAACAAATTAATTCAATTTGTCAACTATAATCTCTAGACACATGCAATTCAAAACATTTCTTATTCTCTAAATTAAATGACTTCGAAGAGTTAAAAGTCATGGGTTATATAAAAAAGGTTCAGAAGTCTTTTTTTCAATAGGTCTTATAGAAAGTCACAATAATTATTTAATTAATAATTCAGTCGTATATCTGAACTATTATTTATGTCATGCTCTGAAAGAACCAATGTTTTGGTAATTTAAAAGTGCAGTAATGGCAGCATGGATTTTATTGGATCTTAAACGACAAAAGCCTACTTTTTCTGTAATCTAACGACTTAATCACTCACGTGACAATTTGGATAAGTTACAATTGCTTAAAAATTCGTCCTGCTAAGTTTTTTAATATTATATATTTATTACAAATATATTGCAACGTTTGCTACCGGAGCCATTAAAAAACATACCGCTGGTATTGCGAATGCCATAAAAAATATAGATACAAATCCAGCCGATAAGTTATCTTTTGTCTCCCACCATCCATAGTGCTTGTTTAAAAGCATTTCAGCATTAAGTCTTATCCAGAAAAAGAACGCCGCCATCATAATTGTTGGGAGCATCACTACTGTTGGATTATAACCCATTGAAATACACACTTGCGTTGCAATGGTTATTATCACAGTATAAGAAAGCATTTGACCATTGACAAACACATTAGAAGTCATAGCTGCTATAAAACATGCAACAACTGAAAACATATATGGATTTAAACCTGAAAGAACAGGTTCTAAGACAAGTGCTAACATATTCCCAAGACCCGTGTTAGTAAATAAAAGACCTAAGGTAGGCAAAAACATTATTGTAAAGACTAAAAACATGGGTATACGATTAAACACGTCATTAACTGGCACAGTACCTATTACTGGCAACAATGAAAGTGCTGCGAAAAGCAGCGGAACAGTAGTGCTATTTCCACCAAACACGAGAAGCAAAATCATTGATATCATGTAAAATATCCACTTGATTTCAGAGCCACCTATCGGTCCAAGTTTTTTTAAAGAATCATCAATATAGTCATTTGAGACTGATTTTGGGAACTCAGATTTTTTTAATCCCATGAACAAAATATGAATTAATGTTACAGGGATTAACGTTAATAGGATTGCTACTCCGCCCATGATTGCCCATTGTGCATATGTTATGGTGTAAGCTCCACCTGATGCAGTACTCATTAAATTTATTCCAAAAGCATTCCCGGCAGGTGCACCGTTTATTAATGCTGCGCCTCCTATATAAGCTGCTGCGGGTATTAGCGTCATTACTATACGACCGTATTTCGATTTTCCAGGAACCTCTCCCATAGTTAACAAAAGACCATTCATGATACCGCTCATCATTATAAGCACTGCATTATTTGAAATCAGTGCTGATAGAATCGCTGTTATCGAAAATATGACAATTAACATGCGTGTAGGTTTTTGCCCAAAGGTTTTAAGTAATACTAAAGCTATGCGCCGGCCAATAGAAGTAGTCTCTGCACCTAAACCAACAACCATCATAGCAAATAGTTGTAGAAATGCTGATGTTCCTATTTTCATTTGAACATCTGGCCAAGTCCAAAAACCAAGCCTCATTCCAATAAGGGGTATAAGCATTGCCGTAATAACAATTGACCAAGGTGATATGATTAGAATCAATATCGTTGCTATAAAAAAACCTAAAGCGAGACCTGTGTTGTTACCGAAAGTCTGTAGAGGCAATTTGGATCCTAACAAAAGAGTTATTCCAGCTGTAAATATTGCGATTAAAATTTTTTTTGAATAAGGGACTTGAGTTATTTGACCATTGATGTCGAAGAAAGGCTCTCTTATTTTGTTTTGATCCAAATTATCGTTCTTCAATTTATTAGACATTTGTAATTTCTCCTTCTATATCCTTTTGTTTTTGTTTTTCACGACATAATTGAATAACTGTTTTGGTTAATTTCTTAATATCTTGTAAGAGTAGTAGAAATAAATTATTCTTTATCTAATCAAATGCTTGATTAGATAAAGAATAATTGTTACAATTGTCTTTCAGTGGGCTTATGTCGTTGACTTCATAATATAACCATTCACTTGGCTCATTGGACCAAGTGAATGGATTAATTATGTGGCACGAAATCAAGAAACAATCATTAACTTTTTGCTAAAGCCATGATAAAAGAATTTACAATATCATCTTTCATTTTCTCATCTTTTACATCAACCAAAACTTCATTCTTGAATCTTTGAAATAATTCGTTCATTTCCGATTTCTTTTCCATCTTGCTCACCTCAATATTTCCCATATTCTTTAACTGTTTCAATAACTGCTTTCAAATTATCGGCTTTAGCATCACTTAGGGAAAGAAGTGACACATCAGTGTCTACAATGAATCCGCCTCCATCTGCACAATCATCAATCAATTTTTTTGTGTGATCAATACATTCTTGTTTCGAACCAAATGCCAATAAGTTTGATGGTATACCCCCGCATATCACCATCTTTTTCCCTAATGATTCTTTAAATTTTTTGTAATCGCCTTTTTCCATTGAGCCTATAATGTACTTATTATCTGGTAAATCTTGTAATATATCGTAATAGGGTTCCCAGTTGCCTTCCAAGCACAGAGCTGCATAGATTTTATTGTCAATGCAAAACTCTAAGGTCCGCTTAAAGTATGGATAGAAAAATTTTTCAAAATCTTTAGGTTTTAGAAATGGTGCTATGTGCATAGGCCAAAATACACCATGGCCATCTTCAAAAGGTTGAAATTTTTTATATACATTTTGTTCAAAATAATTCTGTAGTGAGTCTGCTGCTTGTTTCACATCCTCTGCTTTTCTACGAAGATCACCCATCATTCCAGAAAAATCTCTAAAGTAATCCATAATCCAATCAATGGGATGCAGTAACCCCCCTTTCCCCCACATTACAGGACAACCGTACTCTTCAATTTGTTTATGTGAATTTATTGCTGATCCCATGTACCAGATAAATTTTTCATAAGAAACTTTTAATGCTTCGAAAGCTTCTTGGGTATTTCCGTTAGATAACATTTCAAATTTTCTAGGAAATATTTCATCTCTACAAAACCCGATGAAATCCTTTGTGATCTCTGGATAATCTTCAACTTGCATAACGTGTGCATTTAAGTTAGATGCTTGAATCCCTTTATCTGATAATGTATATAACCCACCTCCTAACTCAGCTGTTGCAGCAAGAGGAGTAACATTGTTAAGATTAAAAACTCCATCGTAATCGAACTCATCAAAACCTCTTTTGTATATTTCAGCTGCAATTTCAGGTTTCGTTTGGTAAAATTCTTCGAAACTATACCCGTAATATTCAACAAGCCAACCATACAATTTGGGGACAACTGGAACGCGATCTAATGTACTATCTCTATCTAGAGATTTTTTTATTCTATTAATTCTCTCATTGTACATATCTCTTCTATTCATCTTTTTAATCCTTTCTATATCATAATGGAAATGCGAAAAGTGATAATCGCTATCGAAAAACATCTAAATTAAAAAAGTTCCGCTGATATAAAACTATATTATCTATCGTATTGATTATTCACAATTATTGATTATATCAATGATCAAACTCTCCTTTTTTTGCAAACATCAATAATACAAATGCTACAACTACACAAATTGCATGAATACTATATGCTCCGTTATAAGTTCCCATAACATCGAACATGACCCCAGTTACTGTCGGCCCGAACATTGCTACTAAATTGAAAACCATAAATCCAAAACCATAAACTGCTCCAATCTGTTTTGCCCCACAAGTGTAAATGATATATTTCATAAAAAGCGGTGGCCAGCACCCATGTCCAAAGGAAAACAATACTGCAAATAGATATAGTACAGAAACACTGGTGGACGAAGTAAAAGTCGTTGTTAATAAAGCTGCTGCTACGAGGCAAGCAAGACCAAATAATGTAGCAATTTTAATTGATATTTTATCTGTTAAAAATCCAAAAATAATTTTTGCTGGTATTTGGCTCAAACCAAACACACTCACAACTCCTGCAGCCAGAATTGGATCAAAACCCCTCGACTGAATATTAGCATTATATGTTTGGAACATCGATAAATCTGCAAACATATACACTGCAAAACCTATCGTAACGATCCAAAAGCCACTCGTTTTGATTGCTTCTGATAATGTCAAGCCAGGCATCTCTACTTTTACTTGATTGTCCTTTTCAATAATTGATTTGACACCATCGGGAAACTGACCAATATCTTCTGGTTTGTTTTTGATGAATATTATTGCTAACATCAACATTACTATAACTGGAATCAAACATAAAAAGTACGTTGTAGAATAACCTCTACCAATAATTGACTTAGCTACAATAGGTGCTGCAAACATCGCAATAAAGCCGCTTCCTGCACTGATTATTCCATTTACCAGACCTCGATATTTGACGAACCATCGTGCTGCAATCGCCGATGTGAGCAGTGGTCCAGTAATTGCTGCTGCTAAACCTAAAAAACCATAGCCTAAATAGAATATTGGCATTATTTTCGCTGTTCCCAGAATTACATAGCCTATGGCTAAAATGGCAGTTCCCAATAGTGCAGAAAAACGAATCCCTTTTTTGTCAACTATTTTGCCGACAAAAGAAGCCCCTATTGCAGTTACAAATTGAAATACGGTGGCACTGAAAACAAAGCTTGTAACCGAAACTCCTAAATCACTTACTACTGGAGCAACAAATAAGCCAAAGTTCATAATAGTAAAATAGGTTCCTAACCCGATGAAAATAAATGCTACTGCAGTCATAATCCAACCATAATACAGTTTTCTATTCATGATTGCTCTCCTTTCAATTTCTAAAAATGGTATAAAAGTCAAGATTCGCTAGAGCTCGCTCAAAATGTTATTGTGATGGCCTCACACCATAATATTCATTCGCACATCTTGTGATTTCATCATTAATAACGTTTACATTGGGACCGTAGTAAGCCCCAGACACAGGCACCCATCCTCCTCCCGGAGCCATAATTTGAAAGGTTTCTTCAACATGTTTTTTTGCATCTTCGGCATTTAAATCTGGCAAATCAAGCAATTGTGAATTGAATCCTCCAAAAAAAACTAACTCTTTACCAAAACGCTCTTTTATGCTTGTGAGATTGTTACATGGATGAGTCGGATCTGTAGCTTTGACTCCGATTTCAATTAAATCTTCCGCTATGCTTGCCCAATATCCACAGTTATGGTGTTGATATATTACTCCCCTTGATGTGACTGCTTCAACAATTCTACTTAGATGGGGTTTGAGCAGTTGTAATCAGTCAAGTAAACTAGGCCATTTTTCGCCACGAACTAGGCCACTATTTTCTCACTCTTTATCTGTGTGATCATTTATCTTTATAGAATGGATTTTCTGTGTTTGAGTCTGTATCCATCACC
>NZ_JADNRK010000031.1 GCF_015594845.1 Alkalibacter mobilis
ATGACCTTATAGGTCTTTAACTGCTCTTGCGACAAAGTGATCCATCCTTTTTTCATATTTTCAGTTTAATAGAATGTGACATTTTATCAAGTGAATCTAAAGGTGACATTATCACAAGTTAACAACACAGAATCAAAGATGACTTTGAATTTTTAATGTTATTTGTTATAATTTATTTATTAACTATAGAAAAGGGGATATATATGATAGTTACTACTACACCGCAAATAGAGGGAAAAAAAATAACCGAATACAAAGGGATCGTATTTGGGGAAGTAATTTCAGGTGTTGACTTTATTAAAGATTTTGCAGCCGGATTGACAAATTTTTTTGGAGGCAGGTCAGGTTCCTATGAAGGGGAATTAATTGAAGCGCGTGAATCTGCATTATCAGAAATGGAAAAAAGAGCTATATCTATGGGAGCAAATGCAGTAATAGGTGTAGATATAGACTACGAAACACTTGGGCAGGGAGGCAACATGCTTATGGTAACTGCTTCTGGAACAGCAGTTGTAGTCGAATAAATTTAAAAATGTCTATATTGTCTGCAGGATTCATTTGGATCACAAGAAATATAAAGCAAAATGTAAAGGTTAAATTATGAAGTCAAAAAATAAACTCATTCTTATATCACTGGCTGTGCTTATAATCATTATTGCCTTAATCGGATCAACATACTCCAAGGTTAAAAGCTTGGAACTCATTTCCAGTAGAGATGAACTGGTATATGTTGAGGGAAAGGATCCGGATTTTTCAAACTTGGAATTTTTAGTAGAGTTTGAAAATGGTTCAACAAAATCTTTGTCCGGAAATCAAATCAAGTTTTCAGATATAAATACGGCTGAACCAGGTGAAAAGATCGTAACAGGTGCGTACAGAAATGAAAAAATCGAAATTACTGTCTTGATAAGAGAAAAGAAATTAATCGAACTTGAAATCGTAAACCCACCTGATTTGGTAAATTACATTCAAGGGCAGAGCATAGAACTTGATGGAATTATAGTAAAGGGCCATTATGATAACGGAACCTACGAAGATTTAGATGGCAAGTTACTGGTAATCAACGATTATGATCCTGATATGATCGGCAGTCAGGAAATTAAGATAGGTTATAACGGCCATTATGATATATTCAAAGTCGAGTTTGCAAAAAAAACACTGCAGGGTATTGAAATCATTTCATTACCTACAAAACTTGTTTATCCTGAAAATGTAAATCTTGATCTTTCAGGTTTGAAAGTTGAGGCAATGTTTGACAATGGGATTCCGGAAATCATAAATGATAAGGACTTTAAAGTTGTCGGATTTGAAAAAAATAAAATTGGGGACCAAAATTTGACGGTTGCATTCGAGGGTCATTCAGCAGAATTTACAATTGAAGTAGAGAAAAAGAAAGAAGTGGGTATATCCGTAGCTAGCAGACCTTCTAAAGTCGTTTATGAGCTGAACGACAACATTGATTACAAGGGACTGAAGGTAGTTTTGGATTACGATAACGGGGAAACTGAAATAATAGAAAATGATAAACTTGTTATCTCGGGATTCAATTCAAAAATTGCCGGGACACAAAAGGTGTCGGTAAGATATAAAGATTATAAAACTGATTTCGATTTAAGAGTAAAACCGCTGATGGTAGGAAATCCGAACTCTATCGATGTAGTAGTTAACAAGTCCAGAGCCGTGTCGGAAGGATTTATTCCATCTGATCTTGTTAAGGTTGATATCCCGGTAGTTTATTTGAGCAGTGAAGCCAACAAAATGAAACGGGTTGCAGCTGATGCACTTTATGATTTGTATATTGCTGCCAAGGAAAGTGGATTTGAATTGATCGCAAGATCTGGTTACAGATCATATAATACCCAGAGCACTTTATATTCAAATAGTGTAAAAAACAACGGTTACGAACATGCAAGTAAATACAGTGCACAACCTGGTCACAGTGAACATCAGACTGGTTTGGCAATGGACGTAACTGCTAAATCTGTTAACAACCAGCTTGTGACGGCTTTTGGTTCTGCACCAGAGGGGGTTTGGTTGTCAAAAAATGCTCACAAGTTCGGCTTTATAATTAGATATCAATTAGGTAGCGAGGACATAACCGGATACGCTTATGAACCTTGGCATATCAGATATGTAGGTCGGGATATGGCATCGATCTTGTACAATAAGGGTATTACCTTGGAAGAGTACTTCGGTTTTAATTAACTATATAATACGAGGAGCGTGGCCATGGAAAAGAGACTCGAACGACTTATTAGTTATTGTCAAGGCATATACAAAAATGAGAATGGCAAGGAATTATACGACAAATATCTTGAGGACATAAAGACCATAACTCCACAAGATTTGATTTTTGTAGAAAATGAACAATTGAAGCTTGGTCTGGAGCCTAAGGAAATGTTGCTCTTTGTAGACAAGCTGATAAATGTTTTTTATAAGTATCTTAAGGATTATGAGTGGAAAAAACCGAAAGAAGATACATTTTTGTTTTATTTGATGGCTGAAAACAAAGAATTTATTTCCAGATTAAAAGAATTTAAAAATGTTATAAAGACGGATGATTTTAAAGACTATAAAGACAAAACCATCGCATTTATCGATGACATATCATTATATGATGAACATCTCTTAAAATTGGAAAATATTTTATTTCCTACGATGGAAAAAAAGATGGAGAAATACGATGGCCTGAAGATCATGTGGGCTTTACACGATGAAGTAAGAGAATCCCTAAAAAACTTTAGATCGAATCTGGAAAGCTATGATAATAATTTACATGATTTAAATATTGAGATAGGTAACCTATACTTCAAATTATATGGGTTGGTACAAAAGCAGGAACTGATCTTATTTCCGGCTTCTACTGAAGTTATTAGTGAAGATGAATTTGAAGATTTGCATTTTCAGAGTAGAGAATATGGATTCCCATATTTGGACAAGCCCTCTTTCAATGTACCCAAGTACAAAAAAGGTGAATTACAAGATTCAAATTCTGAAATATTCTATTCTGAAACTGGAAACATGACAATGGAACAGGTCAGGCTGCTCATGGATACTATCCCTTTGGACATGACTTTTGTTGATGAAAATGACAAGGTTGTATATTTCAGTAGGCCCAAAGAAAGAATTTTCCCGCGTTCTCCAGCCATAATAGGAAGAAATGTGAAAAATTGTCATCCTCCTGAAAGTGTTCACATTGTAGATGAAATTCTGGATTCGTTTAAGAATGCCAGCAAAAGCAAAGCGGAATTTTGGTTGCAAAGAAAGAATCTATTTATTTATATAACTTATTTTGCATTAAGAGATGAAAATGGAACTTATAAAGGCACACTTGAGGTCAGTCAGGAAATCAGTGGATTAAGAGCCCTGGAGGGAGAACAAAGATTGCTTCAGTGGAAATAGGCAAAACAAAAAATGCGTTCAAAAAAGTCAAAATTCAGCAAGGAGAGAATCAATGAAACACACTATTTCGTCTATTTATTTCAGTCCAACAAAAGGAACTAAGAAGATCGTAAACCAAATAGCCTGTGAATTGGGAGAAGTGAAAAATGAGTATGATATAACCTTGGCATCCAACCGCACGGAAGAAATAAATTTTCAGGACAAGGATCTTGTTGTAGTGGGAGTACCCGTATATGGAGGAAGAATTCCATTGATCCTTGAGGATTATTTTAATAAAATAAAAGGCAATGACACATTGGCCGTTTTTACAGTAGTTTACGGTAACAGAGATTATGATGATGCGTTGTTGGAACTGAGAGATGTTTTTGAATCAAACGGATTTATATGTGTAGCAGCCGGTGCGTTTATCGGTGAGCATTCATATACTGAAAAAGTTGCCGGGGGAAGACCGGACGAATCTGATTTGCTTGAAGCAAAATCCTTTGCTGCGAGCGTTAATGAAAAAATTGAAGCATTCATGCATGATGATCTTGAATACAACCGTGTAAACATCAAAGGCGGTCATCCTTACAAAGAAAGAAAACCAATGCCACCAATAGCACCAATGACAAATGATAAGTGCACTAAATGCAGATTATGTGCGGAAAACTGTCCTGTTGAAGCAATTGATTTTGTCGATTTTTCTAAAATTGATTCCAGCAAGTGTATAAAATGTTGTTCTTGTATAAAGATTTGTCCAGTAGATGCAAAATATTTCGATAACGAATTGATTTCAAAAATTACGGAATCATTGATAGAAAATTGTTCTGAAATCAGAAAAGAACCGGAAGTGTTCTTTTAAGGAAAAGAGGAGAATTATTATGAACATAAATTTCATTGACAACATACCTTTTAATTTGAATAAGGCAGACATTGCAGAAAAATTAAAACTTAGATCCAAGGAAAGTTTAATGGAGATCCTTGACGATATGATAAAAATAGCAATTAGCACTGCAATTCCCAAAGGAGTGTTTTTTAAGGCTGATATTACTGGGAATGACGATGAATCCATCGAATTTGCAGGAGAAAAATTTTCCAGCAGTTTACTTTCTGAAATAGGCAGCAAGACTAATGTAGTCTATCCTTACATAATCACATGCGGTATGGAGATAGAAGAATACTATAAGGACTTGGATGATATTATGGAACAATATATACTTGATGGTATCCAGGGCATCATACTTGAACAGGCAACCGAATTTATAGCAAAAAAAATTAGAGAAATGTATGATACAAAAGAGCTTGAATATCATATTCCAGGGGCTCTGAACGACTGGGATTTAATTGATCAGCCAAGACTGTTCGGTATTTTTGGAGACACCGAAAATTTAATAGGTGTTAAACTAAGTCATAGTAACTTAATGAAACCTACTAAAAGTGTTTCGGGAATTTATTACGAATCTTATGCTTGATGAATCACAGTGGAATTGTGAATATTTTGACAGGAATTAAATTTCGAGTTATAATAGTGTTGAAATTATATATCGAGAGGAGTAGGCAACTTGTCAGAAATCAGTTCATTTTCAATTGAAGATCTTAAAGACGAACTAATGGGCTTGGAAGAAGATCTTGAAGAGGTTCAGATGGAGAAAACCATGGTTTTAGGTCAAACAGGAATGCATATTTCAAGTAAAAAAGTAATGCAGCAAGCAAAAGAGTTCGAAGAAGAAATCAGCTCTATCAAAAAACAAATTCAAAGCATCAAAAAAGAATTGAAACGTCGGAGCCATTGATTTAGGCCCGACGTTTTTTATATCAGCATCATTACCGCGGCCATTCTACCGGTAGGATGACCATCTCTTCTGTAAGAATAAAATTTTTCACCCAGGCATTTTGTACACATTTCGGAGATGGTTATATTTTCTTCCTTTACGCCAGATCCCATAAACTGATCTTTGTTGAGATTCCATAAATCTACATGATATTTATCCTCGGATTTTATTTTGCAATATTTTTCCCAATTGTCAAATTTATTTCTAATTTCGTCAACGACGTCCAAGCCGACTTCAAAACAGCACTCACCGATCGATGGTCCTATTCCGATGAGACAGTCGGCAGGATCTGTATCAAACTCGTCCTTCATCTTATCTAATGTCTTGATTCCAATTCCTTTTACTGTACCTCGCCAACCGGCATGTGACAAACCGATGGCTTTTTTTACAGGATCAAGTATGAATAAAGGAACGCAATCAGCATAATAGGTGATCAATGCAATGTATTTTTGATTTGTAATGAGTCCGTCCACTTCTTCAATATCAGAAGGAAACAAGATGCCCTTGCCCTTGTCTTTTTCCTTAACGTTCCAAATGATATCCTTATGGATCTGGTCTGAAGAAGTAAAATTTTTAAGTTTTGTATCCAAGGCTCTTGCCAATATTTCAAAGTTTGATTTAATATCATTTCTATATGACTTTTCCCGGATGTTAAGATCCATTGAATCAAATGGTGGTTTACTTGTACCGCCAATCCTGCTGGTAAAGCAATGTTTTACCAACCCGCTCTGTTCAAAAGAATCAAAAGTAAAAAATTCGAAATTTTCATAAATATTTGTTTTCATTGACATAGGGTCACTCCTAAATTTGATTTACTTAATTATACCAAAATTTTGACTATGATGTAGTACTTAATAACCGGGCTGGAAATACTTGATAAAAGTTTAAGAATATATTCCAGCTAGATTATATAAAAGATGAGGGACAGGTTAAAATCAAGAATCATTTTTAAAATTTGAAGAAATCTTCCAGACTTTTTATATAATGAAATATTCCAGAAGAAAAGTGAGTATAAATAAATAATGCTGTTTATAAATAATTGTTATGGGTATCAAATTTAACGGAGTAATCTTTTGTGTACAAGCAAAATGATATGAATATTTGGAAGATATATAGTTGTTAAGTGTTAAATTTGTACAATTATGTATCCCAAGATACGGATTTGATCTTGCGTTTTTGCTATAATGCTCACAAGAGATTGAAAATTATTTAACCAAAGGAGAGATAAACTTATGAGCATGTTTTGTTATCAATGTCAAGAAGCAGCCAAAGGTGTTGGATGTACCATCAAAGGTGTTTGCGGAAAAAATGAAGATGTTGCAAACCTTCAAGATTTATTGATCTATACACTAAAAGGAATTTCACAGCTGGTTCTTAAGGCTGAAGAAGCAAATGTACAGATACCGGATACTTCGCATTTTATCATGAACGGCCTGTTCGTGACTATTACCAATGCAAATTTCGACGACGCTGCAATTATAAACCAAATAAAAACTGGCATCGCTTTGAGGGATGAAATAAAGGCTGTCTTGTCAAATGCAGGATTGGCTTTGGAAGGGTTGCATGATTGTGCTACCTGGACGCCTGCAAACGATGAAGCTTTATTGGAAAAAGCAAATGCACCTGAAGTAGGGATTTTAGCTACTGAAAATGAAGATGTGAGATCTTTGAGAGAACTGATCATCTATGGAGTAAAAGGCATGGCTGCATATGCAGAGCACGCATACAACTTGGGAAAAAGCAGTGACGAAATAAATAGATTTATGGTTAAAGCACTTGCGGCTACACTGGATGATACTTTAACTGCAGATGAATTGGTTGCTCTAACACTTGAAACAGGTAAATTCGGTGTTGACACAATGGCAATGCTGGATGCTGCAAATACGGGAACTTATGGAAATCCGGAAATTACTGAAGTAAATATTGGAGTAAGAAATAATCCTGCGATCCTTGTTTCAGGTCACGATTTAAAAGATTTTGAACAACTTCTGGAACAAACAAAGGGAACAGGTGTTGATGTTTATACTCATGGAGAAATGCTTCCTGCAAATTACTATCCCGCATTTAAAAAATATGACAATTTCGTTGGGAATTACGGAAATGCCTGGTGGAAGCAGAACGAAGAGTTCGAAACATTCAATGGACCTGTTCTGTTTACAACAAACTGCATAGTGCCACCTAAAGGTGATCAAGGATCAAGAATCTATACTACAGGAGCTTCTGGTTATCCTGGTTGCAAGCACATTGTTCCAGATGAAAATGGCATGAAAGATTTCACTGAAATCATAGAGCATGCCAAGAAGTTGAACCCACCTGTCGAGATCGAAAATGGAACTATTGTTGGAGGATTTGCACATGCGCAGGTGTTTGCATTGGCTGACAAAGTTGTGGATGCAGTTAAAACCGGAGCAATCAAGAAATTCTTTGTAATGGCTGGTTGTGATGGAAGAATGAAATCAAGAGAATACTATACTGAATTTGCCGAGCAACTTCCGCAGGATACTGTGATCCTTACAGCAGGTTGTGCAAAATTCAGATACAACAAGCTTCCGTTGGGAGATATCGGTGGAATACCGAGAGTTCTAGATGCTGGACAATGTAATGACTCCTATTCATTAGCAGTAATTGCGCTAAAATTGAAAGAAATTTTTGAGCTTAATGACATAAATGAATTGCCTATTGCTTACAATATTGCATGGTATGAGCAAAAGGCAGTAATCGTATTGTTGGCATTGCTTTATCTTGGAGTTAAGAATATACACTTGGGACCAACTCTTCCAAGCTTCTTGTCACCAAATGTAGCAAAAGTTTTAGTTGATACCTTCGGCATTGCTGGAATCGGAACTGTTGACGAAGATATAAAATTGTTCATGGCATAAGATGAATTATTACATAAAAGACTGAAATCCTAGGATTTCGGTCTTTTATTTGTATAAGGATAAAACATTGATTTTGTAACTAAAATGTAAAATTTGTTTGTACAAATGTCTACAAAGTGTTAATATAGACATGTTGATAAAAAAAACTTTGGAGGCAAGTATATGGGGTATGTTAAAAAAATCTTTACACATCAGTCGAATAATTTAAGCAGTAGACTTGTGGCATTTTTGGCTGCCGCAATCATAACAGCCGTTTCGACTTTGGGAATTTATTTGTATCAAAATAGTTTTTCTTATGAGGTGTATCTCAATGGAAGTATAGTTGGTACGGTAAAGGATCAAAAGATTATTGAAGATGTATATATTGATGTTGAAGAAAATCTTACTGAAAGATATGGAGAAGATTTTACATACCAAGGCAATATCGTAATAGAAAAAGTAAAAAATAAAACTCAAGATTATTTGACTGCAGCTGAAACTGCGAAATTGATCACTGATAAAATCGTTGTATACAAAACTGCTGCAGTAATTTTAGTAGATGAAAAAGAAATGCTCGTTGTCGAGACAGAACAAGCGGCGAAAAATATTTTAGAATCCATAAAGCAGCCTTACGAAGAAAAGTTTGTCACAGATAACGAGAATATCAAGTTGCTAGATATAGATTTCAAGCAAAATGTAAAAATAGAAGAGCAAGAGGTTTTAGCGGATAATATTTTATCTTTTGATGAAGCCCAAAAGATCGTAAATGGTGAAGAAGAAACTACTCAGACATACCTGGTGGCATCCGGCGACTCAGCCTGGACAATATCCAGATCTTTTGAAGTGGGTATGAGATCCCTTGAAGAAGCCAATCCCAAAAAGAATTTGGAAGAATTAAAGCCTGGTGATGTAATCAACCTGACCGTAATTAAACCATATTTGGATGTTGAATACACAGTTGAAGAAACTGCAACAGAAAAAATAAATTTCAATACAGAAAAGATAAAAGACTCGAGTATTTACGTAGGCAGTACTAAAGTGAAACAGGAAGGCAAATATGGAGAAAAAGAAATCGTAAGGGAAATCGTATATCTAAACGGATCAGTTTCAACTTCAAAGGTGTTGAACGAGAAAACCTTGATCGAACCAACCAATAAAATAATACTGGTTGGAACAAAATCCAGACCGGTTTCTGCGGTCAGTTCTTCAAAATCGGCTTCTGCTTACAACTCAAGTCTGGGAAATGCAATAGTGAGTGAAGCAAAAAAATATATTGGAACTCCCTACAGATATGGAGGTTCGACCCCCGCAGGATTTGACTGTTCAGGTTTCACATCTTATGTTTATAGACAAGTTGGAATAAGTATTCCAAGAACAAGCTACAGTCAACGATATGTTGGAGGTTATGTTGCCAAAAACAATTTAAAACCAGGAGATTTGGTTGCTTTTTCAGGACATGTTGGAATTTATGTAGGCGGTGGTAACTTTATCCACTCTCCAAGTCCAGGTAAAAGAGTTGAAATAACATCATTAAACTCTGCATATTGGAGATCGAAATATATTTCAGGCCGTAGATTATATTAATTTTAAACCGAACTTTTTTAAGTTCGGTTTTTTATATAATAATGTGATAATTTAATAAATTAGGGTAGTAATGTATTATTGATACAAATAAATGAGGAGATGATCTTTTATGAAAAGATTAACTACTTTTGCCCGAGAATTTAAAAATGATATGACGATTATCGATATTGCACTGTTAAAAACATCGGTAATTGCTTTGGGTCTATTAATTGGGATGGTCGTGCCGGGCAAATTAAAGAAAAAGACTGCAACATGCGCGTCTTTAGTTTTCTTATTGTCTTCCGGCCCTTTGACTGCTAAATTTGCAGGTAAAATCCTTGAGGAAATCGACTTGGATAAGAATGAATACGAAAATGATATTTATTGATCTAAAGAAGATATACAAAATTTTGTATATCTTCTTTAATAGAATATTCTGATAAATTAAAATATTTGCTTATTTCACTTTAATTCGAGAAAAGAAACCTGTATAATGGAAAATGGTTTTTGTAATTTTATGCACAAAAATCATAAAAACATACAGGGGGGAACTTATGACGGATGCTACGGTACATGCAATAGTTTTAGTATTATATTTATGCGTCATGCTCGGAGTAGGAGCATATTTTTTCAAGACAAGTAATAGTCAAAGTGATTATTTTTTAGGTGGAAGAAATTTAAATGTATGGGTAACTTCAATGAGTGCCCAAGCATCGGATATGAGCGGATGGCTGTTGATGGGTTTGCCTGGAACAGCATTCCTTTTGACCAAGAATAATGGGATAGCTGAGGCGGTTTGGACAGCCGTTGGATTGGCATTTGGTACTTATTTAAACTGGCTGATCCTTGCCAAGAAATTAAGACAATATTCAGAACATGCGGGAAATTCCATCACCATACCTACTTTTCTTGAAAATAGATTTGATGATAAGAGTCATTTGATCAAAATAATTTCAGCTGTTTTCATTGTAGTATTTTTTCTGATTTACACTGCTGCACAATTTTCAGCTGGAGCGAAGTTATTCAATGCTGTTTTTGGGCTCAAATATGAAACTGCATTGATATTAGGTGCAATAGTAATTGTTTCATACACTTTTCTGGGGGGATTTCTGGCAGTATGTTGGACGGATCTGATACAGGGAATACTTATGTTCTTTGCAATTATAACTCTGCCAATAATAGCTTTAACAAAAATGGGTGGGGTCAATGATACTATTGAGATAGCTTCAAATTTGGCTAACTTGTCAGATGGTTTCAATATCAATCATTGGCTGGGTACCGATACTTTAAGTTTTATGAGTATCATCTCAATAGCGGCATGGGGTCTGGGTTACTTCGGGCAACCGCACATACTTGCGAGATTCATGGGAATACGAAGATCTAAGGATGTGAAACCGGCTCGAAGAATTGCTACGACCTGGGTCGTAATTACCCTTGCGGCGGCAACAGTACTTGGGATAATAGGCAAAGCCTATATGTCGACCATAGTGAGCGCTGATGTTCTTGCAAATATGGATGGTGAAAAGATATTTATCTATATGGTACAAAATCTCCTTAAAGGACCAGGATTTGCAATAATAGCCGGGCTTCTGCTTACTGCAATTTTGTCCGCTATAATGAGCACTGCCGATTCGCAATTACTGGTAACATCTTCTGCTGTTTCGGAAGATATATTTAAAAATATATTTAAAGGAAGACTGCAAGATAAGCATTTGCTATGGATAAGCAGAATAACCGTTATAGTAGTTGCTTTGATTGCTTTAATAATCGCCAGCGATCCAAATAGTTCCGTATTTGATTTGGTATCATATGCCTGGGCAGGTTTCGGGGCGGCTTTTGGACCAGCAATTTTGTTGTCGCTGTATTGGAAAAGAATGAACTGGCAAGGAGCACTTGCAGGGATATTGAGTGGAGGAGCTACAGTATTGATCTGGAGAAATTTTATCAAATCATACATAAACTTATACGAACTTTTACCGGCTTTTGTGATCTCCATCGTGTTTATAGTTGTAGTAAGTTTATTGACTGCCGAGCCCACAAAAGAAATACAAGACAGTTACGATGAATACTTGAAATCCAATATATGAACGAAAAAAATGCTCCGATAAGGAGCATTTTTCATTTCACGATCAGTACTGGACATTTTGAGTTGTGTAAAATCTTTTGACTCACGCTTCCTATCAGAGCACCCGATACAAATCCTCTTCCATGGCTTCCCATTACGATCAAATCCACGTCTTCTTCAGTGGCCACGTCCATTATTTGCAGACTGGGAGAGCCGTATCTGATCATTGTTTTGATTTCAACATCAGTAGTTATATCAGCCAAAGTTATATCAATTGCCATTTTTCCAAGCTGCTCCAAAGCATCCTGGTTTACATTTATTCCGTAAGAAGCTGTGTAACCCCAGTAAGAGTCAGGGGAGTGTGTAATGTTCAATAATATGATTTCTCCATCAGTCATGTGAGCGATCCCTATTGCTTCCAGCAGTGCTCTTTTTGAAAAATCAGAAGCATCCGTAGGTACCAAAATCTTCTTGTACATTTTAAAGCCTCCTTCAAACATTATTTAGTTAATTACATTTTATCACATTTTTGCTTAAAAATCTTCTTCCCATTCAAGGGATCTGACTACTGCCTTTTTCCAACCGCTGTACAGTTTTCTCCTTTTTTCTTCTGTCATGGTAGGCACAAACTTTCTATCCAGTGCCCAATTACTCATAATTTCAACTTTGTCACTCCAAAACCCTACCGACAAACCAGCCAGATAAGCTGCTCCAAGCGCAGTGGTTTCAAGTATTTTAGGTCTTAAAACCGGAACATTCAATATGTCTGATTGAAAAGCCATTAAGAAGTCGTTTGCAGAAGCTCCACCATCGACACGCAGGGATTTTAGAGTGATTTTAGAATCATTTTCCATGGCTGTCAACACATCTTTTGTTTGATATGCTATTGCTTCCAAAGTAGCTCTAACGATATGTTCTCTTTTTGCACCTCTGGTCAAGCCGAAAATAGAACCCCTGGCATACATATCCCAGTATGGGGCACCTAAACCCGTAAATGCGGGGACTACGTAAACACCGTTAGTATCAGGTACCATGTTGGCATAGTATTCTGATTGGGCTGAATCATAGACCAGTTTTAATTCATCTCGCAGCCACTGTATTGCGGCACCTGCCACAAATATGCTCCCCTCAAGGGCATAGTTTATCTTGCCGTCGATTCCCCAGGCTATTGTAGTCAATAAACCACTATCGGATCTTACCTTTTTTTCACCTGTATTCATAAGCATGAAACAACCTGTTCCATATGTATTTTTGGCAGTTCCCGGTTCAAAACAAGCTTGCCCGAACAAGGCGGCCTGTTGATCTCCTGCAACTCCGGTAATAGGGATGTTGGCTCCGCCAAAAGTGTTGGGATCTGTATGTCCGAATATGCCACTTGAAGCCCTGACTTCCGGCATCATTGAATATGGTATGTCCAACTTGTCCATCAATTCGCGATCCCATTCCAGTGAGTTGATATTGAACAACATTGTTCTTGAAGCATTACTGAAGTCAGTTGCATGAATTCGTCCTTTTGTTAAATTCCATATTATCCATGTATCTATGGTTCCAAATAAAAGTTCGCCCTCGTCTGCTTTCTTGCGGGCTCCTTCCACGTTGTCCAGGATCCATTTTATTTTTGTTGCAGAGAAATAAGCATCTACCACCAATCCGGTTTTTTCTTTGATTATTTTTGACCAACCATCAGCTTTTAGCCCGTCGCAATAATCTGCCGTCCTGCGGCATTGCCAGACAATTGCATTATAAACCGGCTTACCTGAGTTTTTGTCCCACACCACAGTGGTTTCTCTTTGATTTGTGATCCCTATTGCAGCCACTTCAGTAGGACTTATACCATGTTTGTCCAGAACTTGTCTTGCAACGCCGCTTTGAGTGCCCCATATTTCCATTGGATCGTGCTCAACCCAACCGGCTTTCGGAAAAATTTGAGGAAACTCGCTTTGAGCAACACCAACGATCATACCTTTTTTGTCAAATAGTATGGCTCTAGAACTTGTTGTTCCTTGATCAAGAGAAAGAACATATTTATCCATGCATCCAGCCTCCATTTTATTTATACCTTCAGTATATCACGAGTTCATTAAAAATTCAGACAACTTAAAAAAGTAATTGACAAATAAATATCAAAGATGTAAAATTAAAAAAACGGCAAAGAAGCCAGTTAACTACCATGAAGGTAAAGAGGAGACACCTCTGTTATTTTCGTGGTTTTTTTATTATAAATTATTGGGATGGTGAATGATATGCTTTTAAAAAAAATTGAAGATTATTGGACAAACAGGGCTCAAGGATATTGCGAAGTAAATCTTAAAGAACTGAATTGCTATAAAAGGCATGCTTGGACTGAGTTGATAGCAGAATATTGTCCAAAAGTTGATGATAGAAGACTAGAAGTTTTAGATATAGGTACAGGACCTGGGTTTTTTGCCATAATTATGGCTGAAATGGGTCACCATGTCACAGCGGTGGATTATACCAGCGAGATGATTGAAAAAGCCAAGAATAACGCGGGCAAATTGAACGATAGGATTTCTTTCTACAAAATGGATGCTCATGATATCAAATTCGATGATAATACTTTTGACTTGATAATAACCAGAAATTTGACTTGGAATCTTGAAGATCCTGAGAAGGCTTATGCATCCTGGTACAGGGTGTTGAAGAAGGGTGGAGTTATGTTGAACTTTGATGCCAATTGGTATTTGCATGTCCACTACGAAGATAAAAGAGAAGAATATGAGCAAGACAGATTGCGCTCTCAAATCCATATGGTGGAAGATCATTATGTAAATACCGATACATCTGCCATGGAAGAAATTGCACGAAATCTGCCTTTAAGTAGAATTGAAAGACCACAATGGGACAGTGTTAAACTCTTGGAAACCGGTTTTAATAAAGTCTTTGTTGAATCAGGAATCGGTGACAAAGTTTGGGACGATGAAGAGAAAATCAATTACAGATCTACACCCATGTTCCTTATTGGAGGTATAAAATAGATATTTAGAATGTGAAATGTGATTCACTTAAAAACAGTGAAATCAATTATAAACTACAACCAGTTTTTATAGCCTTGGCTCATCTTTGAGAAAGGCTTTTTTTGACGTTATTTACATCACTCTATATCTTTGAAAGTCCATAAGGTGTATAATGTAACTGACGGGAGTTTAGATCGATCATTTAATATCGCAGTTTTCAAAACCGCTGAACAGACCAGACATATGCATTTTTTGTTTGAAAGGAGTGCAAATGTAAATGAAAACCGGTGGGAAGTTTTTAGGACTGCTCTTAACAGTGCTATTTCTCTTTTATGGTTGTAGCGATGTTAAAAATGACTCTCCATTTACTATGAGCGTGACGCCCGAAGAACTCAAGGGTTTTTCGATTTCCGACCAGAGTATACACTACCTCGTTACTGTCAGTGATGAAGCTGAAAATGATCCTGTAACAATAACTGCTTCAGCTACGGGAGCCAATGTAACCGTAGTGCAAGGCGAAATCATTGAAGGGCAGGTCGCGGAAGTTATAGTAGTTCCAAATACCGAAAGTGTCGGAAAAACAGTAGAAGTGTTGATAGAAGGCAAGCGTGGGTCGGTTTTCGAGAATAAGACCATGACCTTCGAAGTTATCGAGGGCGAAGATGATAGAAAAGACTACGCTGAAGAACTCCTTATTCCATTTGTCAATTACCTTTCACAGGTTCATCCAGAATTCAATATAACTTCAGAGACTGAGTGGACAGGGACAATTGTAAGTCCACAGTGGTTGGTAGTTTCTCATTATCTGTTTTTTTCTGATGAATGGGAGTTGCATCTGGAGTGGCATGTTATGATAGCACCTTCTGATTGGGCGAGAATCGATTTAAGGCACAGATTTGACGAGATAAAACCTTCTAAAGCTTTTGAGATTTCTTCAGTTAGCTTGGGGTCAAGTCCAACATCAATTGAGGTGCCTGCTGAAATATGGAGATAGGTATGATATTGTCTTAACAGGTGAATTGAGAGATAAAAGGGAGAAGTACCCAAGTGGCTGAAGGGTCTGCACTCGAAATGCAGTAGGTCGGCTAAACCGGCGCGAGGGTTCAAATCCCTCCTTCTCCGCCATTAGAATCCCAAAAATCAGCGTTTGGACCATTAGGATTAATGACCAATCTGATTTTTTCAGAGTCATACAGGAAGATCTTTTCAACGATCTGCTGTATGATTTTTTTTGCCCATCTTTTGAGAGGTTTTGTAAATGCGCCTTAGAACTGAATTCTTCAAAAAGCTCATCCACACTCTCGTTTTGCGGCTCAGGTATGCTATTTAGCTCTATAAGCTTGAATTCCAGGACGTTTTTTTGTTTAGTCAACAATGTTATCATCTTAGTTGTTTCTTCTGCGTTTAGGCCGTTTTCTATCGATTTATACAAATTTGAAATTTTAGTGTTAAGACCACGGATTTCTTTTTCATATCCAAGCATTTCTTTTTCAATCCCGCTTCTTCTATAACTTTCATGGATTCGTTTGCAGATGCTGTGAACGTTTCGTCTATTGAATATTTTTCCACTGATATTCTGGATTACAGATTGCTCAAGTTTATCTTTATTGATTGGCTTACAAGAGCAGCTGTTATTGCGTTTTTTATTATTGCAGACGTAATAGCTGTATTCCTTATTTCTATATCGCCTTGTTTCGCCAGTCATTGATCCACCACATTCTGCACATATAACCAGTAGAGCATAACTGCGACATCATCAGGTAGGAGAACCATTCTTAATTATTTTACAGGAGAAGTGTTAAAATGTGGTATAATTAGTTGGTGTTTGCTCTACTACTAAATATTTTATGAAAATACAAAGACCTATCTAAGGTGAAGTCTTGTTAATAGATTTATGTTTAATATGTCATCTAACAAAGTAGGGGATTAGATATGCTGACAATTGCGATATGTGAAGATGATTTGAAACAGCAACAAGAACTGGAAGAACGCGTTACTGATATGGATTTGAAAGAGGCCGTTGATCTGTGTAAGTTCAATTCAGGGGAAGAACTTATACAGGATTATGAAGATGGAAAGAGATTCTCCATCATTCTTCTCGACATGCAACTGAATGTTCTGGACGGCATCCAAACAGCAAAATTAGTGAGAGAAATGGATGAAAATTGCATCATAATTATCATCACATCAATTATAGAGTATGCTGTAGAAGGCTACAGTATAGATGCTTTTGATTTCATACTAAAACCTGTAGACAAAGAGAAGTTTAATATGGTATTAACCAAAGCCATAAAGGAGATACAGGCAAATGTAAACAAGGTCTATGTTATTCAAACAAGAGAAAAGTTGTTAGGGATTAGAATGTCAACGATTTTATATATCGAAAGTTACAAAAAAAGCGTTATCGTACATGCCGGGGATAAGAGCTACATGAACAATGAAAACATTAGCTATACTGAAAAGAAGCTCAAGAATGATGGGTTCATAAGAATCAGTCGATACTATTTGGTTAATGTAAGTCATATCAAACAAATTGGAGTGAAAACACTTATTCTCACATCAGGTGAAGAGTTAAATTATAGTAAGAAATTTCGAGATCCACTCAAGAAAGAGTACATGAATTTTATGATGGGAGGTATGTAATGTTATTAGAATTCTCATCCGACATAGTTTTGATAACGAATAATATAGTTGGGTTGTTTGTTGTAGTCCGATTTTTGAACCATATCTTGGAAAAACGAGAATGCTCTGTTCTTATTCGCAGATTAGGATTGACAACAATACTTATTCTATACATTGCAATCAATATTATTTCTGACAATCTCATAGTTAACCTCGCCCTAGTATTTATGGTTAATTTTCTTGTTGGATTTATATTTTACCAAGGGAAGATGCGGGTTAAATTAATAATAGCAGTTTTTATAGTCATATTTTCTTTTATTACTGAGCTGATCACAGCAATGTCATTCGGATTGCTGTTTGGTGCAAGCATTCAAGGAGTTAGAGACAATCCAATGCACTTATTCCTTGGAAGCGTAGTTTCGAAAATACTATTGATCTTATTGATTGAAGTGGTCATCAGATTTAGAAGAAGAAAAGCTTCAAATGTATCGTTAAGCTCCTGGCTCTTAATTCTATCTATACCGTTAGTTAGTGTTGTATTGGCTGTAATAAGTGTGTATCAACCGGTCATCAACAACACATTTGATGATTTAGGAGTTATAGCATGCTTGTCCATCGTTTATATCAATCTCATGGCGTTTTATCTGTTTGACAATATAATCGTACAAACAGACGAAAATAACCAATTCAGGTTTAAAGAAGAACAGCTGCTATTACAACAGAACCAGTATAAGAACATTATTGCCGGTTATGATCAAGTCAAAAGAATTCGCCATGATATGTTAGGGCACTTAATTACAATCAGTGGGTATCTGAAGAACAGTCAAATCAAAAAAGCTATGGATTATATCAAGGAGATTCATAGCGATTTGGATCTGTCAAATCAAGGGATAATATCTACGAATGTTGCAGTCGATGCGATTATTAATAATAGAAGTTCAAAGGCTAAAAAGCTTGGTATAGGATTTGAACATGAAATAATGATAGCTAACAACATGCAAATCAACGATGTAGATCTATGCATTATTCTAGGAAATGCTTTGAATAACGCGATAGAGGCTTGTCAAAGAATCGATGGGAATATTCCGAAGAAAATAGATGTTAAACTAAAGTATAAGCGCAACTCGTTGTTGATTGAAGTTAAGAATCCATGCGATTGTTCTACAATAAAAATGAGAAATGGTTTATATTTGTCATCAAAACCATATAGAGCTACCAATTCTATTGGAACAGGCATTGGTAATATTAAGTCTGTGGTAGAAAAATATCGTGGATTATGTGAGATGGACTTTCAGTCAGATATTTTCCTTTTTAGAGCGGTAATCCCTGATGTAGAAAGTGGGATTTAGTAACAGGCAAGTCGATTCGTTGCTTTTCAAGGATGTTTCGTTCCAATTTTAATAAAAATTCGATGTAAGATGTTATAGTCATATTGATTTAGGGATTTTCTCTAGATCAATATGACTATTTTAATTTGAGGGGAAAACGAATGAATAGTTTGCTTACTTATATGGACTTTTTATTGTTATTAGGATTACTCTTGGCATTATCAAGTATTCAATTATATAAACTCTATAAAATTGAATGTGGTATTAAACTAGAAAATATTCTGTTGAGAATTTCACTTGTTCTTTATTTGTTGGTACTACTTCAATTTGCAGTTATGCCGATTATAAGTCTTTTGTATACATTCCACTACACTTGAGTTTGTAAGCCGATTCAAATTCAAAGATGCGAAGAGTAGAAAATAAATTGTAGGTATTATTTATGAAAACCGTGAATGAACATTAGTTTTTGTATCGTTAGGTTTAAAAAAATCAAGGAGTTGAAATTATAATGAAAAAAACTTTAGTATTGACGTTAATATTAGTATTATGTATGGTTAGTATAGGAAATTCAGCATTAGCTCAAGAAGAGCTATTGGTTGATGACACAAAATTAGCTA
>NZ_JADNRK010000032.1 GCF_015594845.1 Alkalibacter mobilis
TACACCTTTAGGTGCATAATCTTATTATACAGTTGGTGGCTCTCACCATGGAACAGGTGGCTCAATTCCGTGAACAGACTTGCTCTATTCTATGGAAAAGCTGGCTCTATCCCATGGTTATATACAACCATGGGATCCATTTGGTTTCCATAGTCACTGAATAATACTTTTTGATCTATTTTTTAAAATTATTCTTCGTTAGATTTTATAGTTGTAAAAGGGTATTTCAGCGATTACAGCATCATGGGTTTTGATTGCTACATGATCACCCGGCTTCACTATATCTTTTTCAGCTAAAATGTATCCTACGCACTTTTCCAAAACGTAACTGTAATTAAACTTAGAAACGCGACCTACCTCTTTTCCATTTAATAAAACCGGAGCTCCCGGTCCTCCTAAATCCTTGCCTATTATATGGACGTCCGACTCTTCCATAGTGAATCCTACCATTTCCCTAGTGGGTCCACTTAGTTTGATTTCTAAAAGCGCTTCCTTCCCTATGAAGTTTTTTTCCCAATCTATTCCATGATTTAAGCCTACTTCGAATGGATTTGTATGCATCAAGTCTCTCATATAGTAAAATCCAGCCTCTGTTGGCAAAGTCCATGCCATAATTTGAATTTCAGTTATCTCCACAGCGCCAAATGGTTCTCCTTTAGATCTGATCTTTTTTTCCATCTCATCTGCTTTTTCTACTGGTATATAAATTTCAAAACCAAATTTTTCACCTGTAAAACCAGCACGACTTATCTTAACTGGAATTCCATCAATTAAATTGTCATTAATACTTAGTAATTGCTCATGCGACACATCATTGTCCGCCAATGCGTTTATCAAATCCTTAGATTGAGGTCCTTGAACTGCATACATATGATATTTGGGGGTAATATTTTCAAATTCAACATTAAAATCACCCTTGTGAAAACTTAACCATGATTGCAGCTTGGTTAAAAACAACGTGGAAACCCAGAATTTTTGATCTTCAATACGAAAAACAATGACGTCGTCAATTATTTCTGCCTGCTCATTTAGCATGGTGGTATATCTACCGTTACCGACTTTTAAATTGGATATGGACTTTGGGTATATCAAATCCAAAAATTTGTCTGCATCATTTCCTTTTACTTCAAGTAATTGATGGGTCCACAAATACCAACCTACAGTCTTTCTGACAGCCATGTGTTCCCTGCGCTTCATGTCGTCGTATTTATAAACGTTTTTAAACATTATCCATAGTCTCCTTTCACTCAAAATACTAAATTATCAACTGAATTTGTCGATTCTTTTTGCAATCTTTATACGAAGTTTCTCTCCCGGTGTATTATCTACTTCTTCCCAGAGCGCCCACTGGGCGTTTACTAAAGTTTTTGTCATTCCATACCAAGTAGAAATATATGCATTCACCATTTTTGGCATATTATTTGCCAAGGCATTTCGATCTATTACGTAGATAACTTCTTCCTTATTAAACGACTCGATTTCATATGAGATCCTGAGACATTTCAAAATCATCTCGATATGAGCACCCATCAGTCTACCATCATTCATGTCTTTTGGTGCTCCCAACCAATCTCTCAATCCTTCTTTAGCGTAAAATTCTCCAAAGGCAGCTTTACCAGATGCTTCACAAACACATTTAATAACGTGATCAACAAACTTTTCTTCAAGCTTGCCCTTTTTGATCAGATCATAAATAACCGGAAGTATATATGTAGATCCATTTGACATCGTCACTATCGGGTAAACATTTGAAGCAGCATTTTGTTCTGTACATAAACCACTAATATATTTGTAATCACATTCTTCTCGGAATACCATTGGCTCTTTTAAGATGTCTTCTTCAGGTGTAAATTTAATTTGATCCCCTGTGGCGACAGGTCCGATCCTCTTCCATATTTCCGTTTCAGGCATAGGATACTTTTTACGACACTCTGCCACGATACGGCAGTGAAGTTCTCCATTCCCTTTTGCCTCCACCATGTGATATTCAAGGTGAGGACCAGGTCGCAAATATTCAGCCTCAACATCTGCCACACCTTGTAGAGATAAAACTGTAGCACGACATAGTTCTGTTCCAATTATATCCCAATCACACCGATCCAATTCTTTTTCTACACGATATGATCCAAAATCATTGACTCTACCGCACATCAAGAGTCCCTCGTCACCGTTATCTCCGTTTAATCCTCCCACAAAGTTGCCTCTGCAAAACGGATGAATATTTAGCATATCCATTGAATATGGAGCTATTCCGCTACGAAATGCCTGGGTAAGTCTTTCGTATGCATTTTTACACATTGCCGTGGTTCTTTCAACGTAATCAGGTACAAGAATTCGTAAAGCCTGCATCAAAGCTGCTCCTATCACAGCACCATATCTTGACGCATAATTTGCAGCATCGTGCAGTGAAATTAACTTATCCCAAGGTGTTTTTACTGATGCATGATTAGGAAGTGCTCCTTCTCCAATGTCTCTTGGAAGCCTTTCGTCAATTTTTCCACTCATCTTTTTTCTCCTTTCAAAATCATCTCAATATGTTCCTCCGCATAACATATAAAACTTATCATATTCATTGAACACCTCCCAACTGAACAACTCCAAATTCATTTTCGATTTACAACGCCACAATTACATCTCATCTTTTTATAATTTTTATATATATTACCACTTTCTTATAATTTACCCTTTTTAAACTTTTGTAACACTGCGTGACAAAAATTTATCGAATTTAATTAGTTTTTAAGTGTCATTTTGTGTTTTTACAATAAAAAGGAACGATCATTACCCATCGTCCCTTAACTTATACCAATTTATTATATTTCCTGACATATTGGGCAATAATATATGCTTCCTCCCATATATGGTTCTTTCAAAATTTCTCCACCGCATACTGCACACCCCTCGTGCGCATGCAGCCTGCTCATTCGTGTCAAATATCCTCCATGTTGTCCGAATATATCTTCTTCAGTATCTCTTCCTCCAAGCATGGCCATTAGTTTTAAGAGTTCCTTGATTTTGCAAAACAATCTGTCCTTTTCTTCCTTTTCTAGAGTCCCTACTTTTCGTTTAGGATGCAACTTTGAACTCCACAATATATCCTGAAGCACACCATTTCCAAAACCAGGAATTCTTTGTTCAGTCGCTAAAAATGCTTTTAAACTGATCTTTTGTACTCTATCAGTTTCAATCAGTTTACTGAAGTATTTTTCATTGAATTCAGGACAAAGTGGAGACGGTTTCTTCAAGGCAGAACTTCTATAATCATTTTCAAAAGTCCCTTCTTCAAAACACCATAATCCACCATACATCTGTATAGAAGCACTTAAAGACAAGCCATCAGAAAACTCAAGAAGCATTTGATGTTTTTGAGGCAATTTGGATCCTTTTTCGTGCATTCTGAGTTTTACACCGTCTGAAAATACCAAACGAACCGACTGAGATTTCAATTCGACCATTCCACCATAGAAAACTGCATCATCAAAATATTTTCCGATGAGTAAATGACTATAATTTCCCACTTCTCCTGTGTAAAAAGCAAACTTATGAGGAGTACTATTCATTTTTACCGACAAGATTTTTCTATCACAAATAGAATCCTTTAATTCTCCTGCTATAACGCAAGCTTCAGGTATTTCAATCATGATAACACCTCCCAGTCAATTTATATCCATCTCACCGACTTGTAAACTTTAGCTATATTTCTATCTGCTAACTCAAACACAATCTATTGAAATTTTCTTAAATTGAATATCATTGAATTTGTTGGGTAGATCTATGTTATCAAATAGAAGGGGACTATGATGAAAATTTATGTCAAATTTTTTGGCATGATTTTAACATCGCCAATTATTATGATGATTTTTATGTATTTGAATACTTATGAGATTGAACATGCATGATTTAGTGAAACGAAAATGTATATGGCTTTAATGATGGGAGCAACAATGTCAATATTAATGCTGGTATTTATGCTACATATGTCAAAGAATAGTCGACTTAATATAGGAATCTTAATAGCAAATGTCATAATCTTTGGACTTTCTTTATTTCTAATTCGAAGACAAGTTATAATTGACGATGTCTCATATATGAAAGCGATGATACCGCATCATTCTGTTGCTATTTTAACCAGTGAACGTGCCAATATCTTTGAAAAACGGGTTAGAGAACTTACTGATGATATAATAGAAGCTCAGAAAAATGAACTTGAAAAAGTGAAAAAATTAATTGAAGAACTGGAAAAAGAGTAGAAAAAGGACGGTTCAAACAAAAAGAACCGTCCCTTATGTTTTTTGTTAGTACATCAAGCTCATGACGAAGGCGAAAAGTTGATCTTCAACTTTATTCAAGGGTTCTTTGACTATATCTTCGTCTTCCGGCTTGTAGCCCTCTACAGGAGCATCATCCCAATATTTTAATAATTCGCTGTTTAGTTTCATCGTTACCCTCCCCTTATTTATAGACTCCATATTCATGAACAAATTCGCTTACTGCTATCAAATTTTCCGGTTTGGCATCATCCAAGGTAAGTATGGATTTATCCATGCAGAACAAATATCCTCCCCCTGGAGCAGCTTTGTCAATTATTTCCTTGGCTTTGTCTATACATTGCTGTTTGGTATTTAATCTAAGCATAGTTATAGGGTAATTGCCCATTATGCATACATTCTTTCCGATTTTCTCTTTTACAACGCCCATATCGTCCTCTTCAAAATAAGCGATGACACCTTTCGGCATTTCCTGCAAATAATCGTAATATCTTTCCCAGTTTTTCTCGAAAAATATCTGAAGAGTATAACCATCAGCTATAAACATATCAACCATCTTCTTGAAGGTTGGCCAATACAGTTTTTCAAAATCCTTTGTCCTCATATATGAAGGCATGTGGAGCGGTATGAACAATGAAGGTATGGTACCGGGAGTCGGATTCAAAATTTTCCCCAATTTATACATCAACGGCAAAGTGGCTTCAGCTGCTGCCTGTAATCTTGCCGGATCTCTTCTGATATCCATTGAAACTCCGGTAAATCCCCTTAAAAGATCGGCAACAAAATCAAATGGTGCTTCAATGGCACCTCTTCGTATATTAATTATCCCGTGTTTTTTTCCGATTTCTGCAAGACCGCCCAAATATTCAGCTTTGGACTGATTATCCGCAATCATGGCTCTTAAAAGATTTAGTCCTCCTTCGATTCCTCCAACAGCCAGCTTTGGGTAAAGTCTGGGCATTACAGTTTCGACTATGCACTTAAACGGATCTTTTATGTATTGATCATATTCTTCCGCAAGCAATCCGGTTACCTCAGGATGCTGAACAAAATTATCTGATTCTCTTGGTACAAATGCTTTTGATCCATTTGTCTTGTAAACCAAAGGAAATCTTGGCATATTCCCTCCCGCATCACAATATATGTCGGTGTACATCTTGTCAGTTGCCTTAACTATTGTTGCCGGATCCCATTGTGCTTTTTTTAGATCGTAACCAGCATATTGAATTGCATATGAAGGCTCTGCCTTGCTGACTACAGGGACCCTTTCAGGCTGTTCACACATTATCGCTTTTTTTAGCATTTCGGTTCTTTGCTCTGCTGATAATTTCATCATAATCCTCCTAAATCAAATTTGTATGATCCTTAATTCAATTATAGTGAAACCGTTTTACTTTGTAAATATATTTCTGATTATCATCTTGTAAAATCAGTTTAATTTGTATATAATTCAATTTAAACAATGCCATAAATTGATTATAAATCATATTAATCAACATTTTCAATAGTGTTTGATGATGGCAAATTTTTATGATAACATATGTTTGATAAGGATCGAAAAGAGGAATCTCAATGGAAAACAAAAAAACAAGCAAAAAAGATATTATATACAGGAATGCAAAAATTTTACTATATGAAGAAGGTTACGCAAACTGCACTATAAAAAAAATAGCCGACAAAAGCAACGTTCCCGTTAGCCTGGTTCATTACTATTTTAAGAAAAAAGAGGAAATAATCAGGTCTATTTATCATGATTTTCTGAATGACATAGAATTTTTTCTTTATAGAAACAAACCTGAAATTTTTTCTAATTCCATATTATCTCATGCTGTAACTTCAAGAATATACTATCACATAATTTTAACAAATCCCAATAATAGAAGGGTTTACCTTGAAGTGATGAAACACGGCTCAAATTATAGAATTTTAAACAAATATACTACAAAAACTTATTATAAATACGTTGAAGACAATAACGTGATTATCTCCAAAGAATTATTTGATGCGTACGTTTTAATGGATTTTGGAGCTAGAAGAGAATTTTTACTGCAATATTTTGACGGTAACATCAACCTTTCAATTCATGATATTGTTTCGACTTTAAATGGGTTAATACCAAGAATGCTCAAACTGAATCAACACTTTATCGACAGCATGTTCATGGATTCCATTTCAATATACAATTCTCTGGATTACAGCGATCTCAAATTCTTGATTTGAATTTCGACAGAAGATTTTGATCTTCTGTTTTTTTAATTCTAAATTTTCATACATCTTTACTTTAATAAGTTTTGACAACTTATCGTTCGTTAAAATCCGAACATCTTGACTCTATATCGTTGAATCATTCATGTTTTCATGATAAAATAATTTATTATACTATCTCGATTTTGAAAGGATATAACAATGAATACTAATCCCCTATCCAATAAAGTTGGAATTATCGGTGGTGGTCAATTGGGTAAAATGATGATTAATGCCGCCAGTACCCTTGGTATCCATACAACTGTTCTGGATCCCAGTTCCGAATGCCCTGCATGCTATCTCTCCACTGATTTTATAAAGGCGGGATTTCATGACAGTAAGGCTCTTGAAGATTTGGCATCAAAAACCGATATTTTAACTTGTGAATTTGAACATATTTCAACAGATTCTCTGGCATCACTAGAAAATTCCGGATACACTGTGTATCCAAAGGCAGAAAGCTTGAGAATTATACAAAACAAATACGAACAAAAAGTTTTTTTGAAAGACAACGATATCCCTCTGGGTCCTTTTTCAAAAATTGAAAATATGAACGATATGATGATTGCAGGCGATACCTATGGTTACCCGTTTATGTTGAAAAGTGCTACGGGGGCTTATGACGGCAAAGGCAATTTCCTTGTTGAATCAGAATCCAGTTTGCTGGAAGCATATCGATCTCTGGGTGGAGACAATAATTTTCTATATGCGGAAAAATTTGTGAATTTTAAAAAAGAAATATCAGTTCTCACCTGTAGATCAACGAATGGCGAAATCAAGGTTTATCCGATATGCGAAAACATACATAAAGACAGTATATTGTACGAAACTTCAGTTCCGGCCAATATAACCGAAGACCAAAGCAAAGAAGCCGCAAAACTAGGAATGCGTATCTGTGAATTGTTTGACGGTGCAGGTATTCTCTGCGTGGAAATGTTTGTCGACGAGTTCGGCAATGTTTTGATCAACGAAGTAGCCCCGAGACCCCATAATTCAGGTCACTATACCATTGAAGCATGTGTTACCTCACAGTTTGAAAATCACATTAGAGCAATCTTGGGACTACCTCTTGGAAGTACAAAGTTGTTGACTCCAGTCGTTATGAGAAATCTTTTGGGCAGTGATAATCACTCTGGAAAACCTTTGATCCTGGGGATCGAGGATGCGCTTAAAATCGAAGGATTGAGCCTTCACATTTATGGGAAATCAGAGACAAAACCTTTCAGAAAAATGGGTCATTATACAGTAGTATCCAATTCATTGTCAGATGCTAGAAAGAATGCCGATAAAGCAGAATCTTTCTTAAAAATAGTCTCACAAAATCAATAGAATGGAGTGATTTAATGAAACCTTTGGTAGGAATAATAATGGGAAGCGATTCGGATCTTAATGTTATGGAAGAAGCCGCTTCCGTACTGAAAGAGTTTGGCATATCATTTGAGATGACGATAGTATCAGCTCATAGAACTCCCACTCGAATGTATGAATATGCCGATAGTGCCCGAAATCGTGGCTTGAAAGTAATCATTGCCGGTGCAGGCGGTGCTGCTCATTTGCCTGGAATGGTTGCAGCCATAACTGATCTCCCTGTTATAGGAGTGCCTGTAAAAAGCAGAAGCATGGACGGGATAGATTCATTATACTCCATAGTACAAATGCCCCCGGGAGTTCCTGTTGCCACTGTAGCGATAAACGGATCAAAAAATGCTGGCATACTTGCTGCGCAGATCTTATCTATTTCAGACTCTAAACTAGCTGAAAAAATCAAAAATTACAAAAGAGACATGGAGTCTACAGTGCTTAAAAAAGCAGCCAAACTTGAAAATTCTAATAATTAATTGCCAAGCCGATGTTTATTCGGCTTTTTTTATAGCCTGTACTAACCTTAGCAGCTTGTCATAACATCGTTACAGATTAAATTTTGTGTTATAATTGATTTAAATTAATATTTGGAGGTTCATATGAATAGAAATAGCTTATATACTACTTTGATATTATTTTTATTAATCATGCTAACTATAACAGGATGTTCCAAAAATGAAAATCCCTGGGAAACATTTGATGATTTCAGAAATTATTGGGAAGATAAAAATTACGAAAAAATGTACTCTTTACTTTCTGAAGATGATAAATCAACAATTTCCAAGGATGATTTTATAAAGACTTATAAATCATTTTATGAAAGCTTGGGCGCTGCTGAAATATCCGTAAAAACCCAATCCTCCAGCCAAGATTTTGAGGATTTGGAAAATGATGCGATTCTTCCATTTACGGCTGCATTTACAATACCGGAGGGCGACGTTGAATTTACTTCCAGCTTTAAGGCAGTTAAATCAGATGATACCGGCGAATGGTCAATCGACTGGGATTACGATTTGATATGGCCTGATTTCACTCCAGGTGACAATCTCAAAAGGACTTACCAGAAACCTGTCCGTGGAGAAATCTACGATATCAACGGCAAAGCTTTGGCACAAAATGGATACGTTCTACAGATTGGGCTCGTCCCCGGAAGGCTTGGTGACATGCGCTCTCAAATAATTTCAGAAATTTCGAGTGCATTTGGCATATCTGAAAAATATATAAACGACAGGCTATCGTTATCATGGGTAGGAGACGAAACGTTTGTTGACTTGATAAAAGTATCGAGGGATTATTTGCCTGTAATCAAAGAAATCAACTCAAAGAATAATGGCGCTACTTACAGGGAAATATTGGATAGAGTTTATCCATACAAAGAATCTGCAGGGCACTTAACGGGGTATCTTGCTTATCCGACCTCCGATGAGATCACAACTCTTTCATCCGTAGGTTTTGACGAAAATGACAAAATTGGTAGAACCGGACTTGAGAAGGTCCTTGATGAAAAACTCCGTGGCATCCCGGGCTTCAAGCTTTCACTTAGGGATAATTCGGGAAATGACAAGATAGTGCTTATCGAGTCCCCAAAAGTTGACGGTGAAAATTTTACATTGAATATCGACGCAGAGATCCAAAAAAAATTATATTCTCAGTTTAATGAAGAAAGCGGCGTAGCTTCGGTGATGAATTATGAAACAGGCGAAATAATTGCTCTTGTTAGTGCTCCGTCGTATGATCCAAACAAATTCATACTCGGCATGTCATCTACCGAATATTCGGAGTTGGAGAAGGATACCGATAAACCACTTGTTAATAGATTTACGTCTACATACTCTCCGGGTTCTATATTCAAACCAATAACTGCTTCAATTGCCTTGAATGAAGAAATAGTCGACTCAAATTATTCTATTGAAATAATTGGCAAGCAGTGGCAAAAGGACTCTTCATGGGGCGGCTATTATGTAACAAGAGTCAATGAAATAAACGGAGAGATAAATTTGGAAAAAGCAATGATCTATTCGGACAACATATTTTTTGCAAATTTGGCTCTCGAAATTGGTGAAAGTACACTTTTAGATAAGGCTTCAGATTTTGGAATTGGAGCAAGTCTTGCTGTTGATATGAATTTTAAAGATTCTCAAGTTGCAAACAATGACAGTATCAGTGACGAGCTGTTATTGGCAGACAGCGGTTATGGTCAAGGCGAGGTAATGGTAAATGTGTTGAACATGCCCAAGGCTTACTCTGCATTTGTTAACAACGGCAAAACAGTAGAACCAATGATCGTTCACACGGAAGGATCTCCAACATATCACGATGCAATTACTTCTGACACTGCTTCTACAATTCTAGACTTACTGGAAAAAACTGTGACCCTCCCCTACGGTACAGGTCATGGTGCTTATCTTCCTAATAAGAAAATCGCCGGAAAAACCGGTACTGCTGAAATTACCAATAGCACAAACTCAAGTACAAAAGATGAACTCGGATGGTTTGTAGCAATCGATCAGAGCAGTACTACACCATATATTACTACAATGATGTTGGAAAACGTACAAGGACGCGGCGGCAGCTCATTAACTGTTACTAAAGTAAAAGCATTCATATCATCTTATTGATACCATAGGTTTTTAAATTATTATTAATTAGATGTTCAAAACTCTTGTTTTATGTCAGTTTTTAGTTTATCATGAATATTTAGTCTCATTTTGATATTTGGAGGTTTTAAATTGAAAGTAATGATCGTGGGAGCCGGAAAACTGGGAGTTAGATTGGCCGGAATTATGAACCATGAAAATATGGATGTTACATTGGTTGACGAAAATCAATTGGTAATTGATAATGTTAATGAACATCTGGACGTCATGACAGTTGTCGCTAGCGGAATAAATGTCTCCACACTCAAAGATCTAAACATAGAAAAGTTTGATATTTTAGTTGCCTCAACTGAAAGTGATTCAACAAATTCCATAATTTGCACCTTTGCAAAAAAGCTTGGTTGCAAGCAAACCATCGCAAGAATTCGCGATCCTGAATACATGGAGCAGCTCGATTTTGTAAGGGACGAATTGGGGATCGATTTGATAATCAATCCCGATTTGGCAACGGCAAACACGATTGCCAAGTATCTTTTAAAAAATGTTGTCTTTTACTCCGGAGAATTTGCCAGCGGCAAAGTAAAGATGATAGATTTTTGTGTTGGTAATTTACACAATTTTGTCGGCAAGAAGCTCTCTGAAATACAAGGGCTCGATAATCTTTTAATAACAGCTGTCTCCAGACAGGGTAATTTGATAATTCCCAACGGTTTCACTGTCATAGAACCAGATGACGTTATTTACGTTTTGGGTGTTAGTGAACATATCGAGAAATTAAGCAAATTATACAAACTTAGAGGAACCGAAAAAAGAGTAGAAAATGCTTTAATACTCGGTGGGGGCAATGTAGGATATTATCTAGCCAAGGAATTGGCCAAATCCAAAGTAAGAGTTACCATTATTGAGCAAAACATAAAAAAGGTCAAGCGCCTGGCTGAATCATTAGATCATGTACTGGTCATAGACGGAGATGGAACAGATATCACTCTTCTTGAAGAAGAAAATATTCAAAACATGGATGCTTTTGTCGGGGTCACGGGCTTCGATGAGCAAAATCTTCTAATGGCTTTGATGGCAAAACAATTTGGAGTGAACAAAACAATTGCCAAGGTAAGTCGACAAAATTATACAAAAATCATTGACAAACTGGATATTGATGTAGCGATCAACCCTGTGAATATTACTGCCAGCAACATATTAAAATTTGTAAGAGGCGGGAAAGTTGCATCGGTTTCGTTACTATTGGGCGGCAATGGCGAAGTAACTGAAATAATTGCTACTGCTGATATGCCTTATATTGATAAGCCTATTTACAAGTTAAATTTACCGAAAGGTTTAATAATTGGAGCGATAATTCATGACGGCGAAGTTGTTATACCAAACGGAAACTCTATAATACGGGCTAATGACAGAATAGTGGTCTTTACCCTTTCTGAGGATATCGAAAGTCTTAAATCACTGTTTAAACGCGGCAAAGGAGGACTATTTAGTGAACTATGGAATCGTAGCAAAAATCCTGGGTTCGATACTGATAATTGATTCCTTTTTGATGCTGCCGGCTTTCTTGATTGCAGCAGCATTGAACGAAAATGCCAAAACCTCATTTTTAATCACAATAACAGTTACATTGATTTTAGGTTTTTTCTTGTCAAAAATCAATGTTGCAAATAAGGAAATTCGCGCAAAAGAGGGCCTTGCAATAGTAACTTTTGGTTGGGTTGCAATCTCTATCATAGGAGCATTTCCTCTCTTTTTATCAGGGAGTTTGCCTACTTTCGCAGATGCCATTTTTGAAACAATATCTGGATTCACCACGACTGGTGCTTCGGTTATCAGAGATGTGGAAATCCTTGAAAAAAGCATACAATTCTGGCGTTCATTTACGCACTGGATAGGTGGAATGGGGATACTTGTATTTACCGTAGCACTTCTTCCTGCATTGGGTATGGGGAGTTTTCATCTTTTTAAAGCTGAAAGTCCTGGCCCTGTTGCAGGAAAACTGGCTCCAAAAATAAAAGATACCGCCAGAGCGCTTTACATTTCGTATATTTCTCTTACACTGTTGGAAATAGTTTTTTTACTTTTGGGTGGAATGAGTTTATTCGATGCTTCAGTTTATACTTTTGGAACAGTGGGAACTGGCGGCTTCGGCGTTTACAATAGCAGCGTGTCAGAATTCAATTCCTATATACATTTTGTAATTGGGATTTTCATGGTACTTTCCGGTATAAATTTTTCGTTGCACTTTTTCTTGTATACAAGAAGATTCAAGGACATTTTTTATGACAACGAGCTCCGTTTATATATAAAGTTCATAGTTGGCTCGGTGTTATTTATAACGTTGAATTTATTTCTTACTAAATATGGAAATTTGTTCGTTTCTTTTAGAGATTCATTTTTTCAAGTGAGTTCGATAATGACTACAACAGGTTATTCAACTGCTGATTTCGATCTTTGGCCTACTTTCAGCAAAATCATACTTTTTGTATTGATGTTCATAGGTGGTAGCGCAGGATCTACTGCCGGTGGTATGAAAGTAATTCGTGTGTTAGTGCTTTTAAAGCTTATCAAGCGTGAAATATCGAAGATATTTCACCCTAGAGCTTATTCCCCTGTAAAAATAGGTAAGAAAGCCATCTCAAACGATATAGTGGCAAGGGTCAACAGCTTCCTTGCTCTTCACGTCATAGTGTTTATAGTTGGTACCCTTCTTATATCTCTTGAAGGCATAGACTTAGTCAGCTCTTTTTCATCAGTAGCCGCCACATTGAATAATATAGGCCCAGGATTTGGTCTGGTAGGGCCTACTAAAAACTTTGCAGATTTTTCAATACCGGCTAAATTGTTGTTTTCATTCTTAATGCTGTTGGGACGTCTTGAATTGTTTACAGTTTTGGCATTGATCGTCCCTAGTAGATGGACTGCTGAAAGTTAATGAAATTGTTTAAGGCACGTCAGTTAAACTGACGTGCCTTTGAATTTATAGTTTAGTTTGCATTCATAAATCTACTTAAAAATGTTTGTAATCTTTCAGTTTTAGGATTATTAAGCAATTCTTTCGGTGGCCCTTGCTCCAGTATAATTCCTTCATCAAAGAAAACCACTCTATCCGCAATATCCATGGCAAAATCCATCTCATGGGTTATTAAAAGCATACCCATCTTACCTTCTTTTGCAATATCTTTTATTACATCAAGTACCTCTCCAACCAACTCAGGATCCAAAGCTGACGTTGGCTCATCAAATATCATGATCTTTGGTCTCATTACCAGTGCACGAGCTATCGCTACTCTCTGTTTCTGACCACCTGACAACTGAGCAGGATAAGTGTCGACCTTGTCTATCAATCCAACTTTGTCAAGCATCTCTTGCGCGTCTTTTTTTGCATCTTCCTTTTTCATCCCCAATACACTAATTGGGGCCTCCATAACATTTTCAAGGACTGTCATATGTGGAAATAAATGAAAATGCTGGAATACCATGCCTATGTTTCCTCTAACTTCGTGAAGATGTTTTTCGCTTGCTCTTTGCAATTTCCCATTTACTTCTTCATGCCATAAAAGTTTACCGTCAACTTCAATAGTTCCCTTGGTAGGTTCTTCCAAGGTCATAAGCAACCTGGCTAAAGTAGTTTTCCCTGATCCACTTGGTCCTATCAAAGCAACTTTTTCACCTTCATGTATTCCCAAATTTATTCCTTTCAAGACTTCCAAATCACCATATGATTTATGTATATCGTTGTATTTAACCAAAATATTTTCTTTCATGTAAATGTTCCTTTCCTTTATCTTCTATTAAGTTTTTTATCCAATCTCTGAATCAATAATGAAGACGGATAACTCAACAGTAGAAACAGCAATCCGACAATGGAGAATGCCTCCAAATATCTAAATGATCTGGATCCAATGATTTTCGCAGTTTGTAGTATTTCTACCAGCGTGATTGCAGACAATAAGGGTGTTTCCTTAAACATTGTCAATAAATAATTCCCCAAAACCGGTACTACAGGCGGTACCGCCTGAGGTATTATGATCTTTGTCCAGATCTGAGTTTTAGAGAAATTTAAAGCGGTCCCAACTTCCCACTGGCCCTGTGGCACTGCATCTATACCGCTCCTGTAAACTTCAGACAGATACGTACTGTAATGCAATCCAAGACCGACCACACCTGCTGCGAAGGGACTTAAAGACAACCCAAATTCAGGAAATACATAAAAGATAAAATACAACTGAACAAGTATGGGGGTATTTCTAATAAACTCTATAAATCCTTGAGCAGCTTTTGATATTATCACCTTGTCTGATCTTCTTAAAAGTGTCAATATCAAGCCAAGAACCAAAGCCACCGCAAATCCTGCAAATGTAGCACTTATAGTTATTTTTAGAGCCGATACTATTTCAGGAAGGATTTCCAATGCAAATGACCAATCCCACATATCAATACCTCCCTACTGTCAATTTCTTTTCTATCCACTCTATACCCCTGGTCATAGGCCAGGCAATAAGGAAATAGATAAGCAAAAGAATCGTAAATATTTTTGTAGTTTCCATTGTAGATGCATTTATAACATTGGCTCTGTACGTCAAATCTCCAAGTGTAATAAGGGAAACCAACGCTGTCCCCTTTAATATTTCAATCTGCAAATTACCAAAACCCGGCAACATCATTACAAATGCCTGTGGCAATATTATTCTCCACATCCTTTGTCTCGGCGTAAAGTTTAAGGCTATGGATGCTTCAGTTTGTCCTACGGGAACAGATATTATAGAACTTCTGACAATTTCCGAACCGTAGGCTCCGCCGTTTAACCCAAGTGCTATTATTCCAGCCATCATAGCCGTCATTCTGATTCCAATTATCGGTAATGCAAAATATATCCAAAATAACTGAACCAATAAAGATGTTCCCCGGATTACCTCAACGTAAATAGTTGAGATAGCTCGAATAAATTTAATCTTGGATAATCGGCCAAAACCAACAACAAAAGACAAAACAAATGCCAATGCTATGGCAAAGAAAGCAACCGTCAAGGTAACTCTCAATCCTTTTAAAAGCGCAAAAAGCAGTTCAATCGTGCTCATGCGTTATTCACTTCCTTTCCCGATACCAACCTACTTGATCAAATCTTCAACAGTTACATCACCGGGTAATTCCGCTTCAGTAAATCCAAATGGTTCAATGATTTCCAAAAGTTCACCGGATTCCTGTAGTTTTGCCAGTTCAGCATTAAATGCGTCCACAAAATCCTGGTCTTCTTTTCTGAAAGCCGTTGCTCCGTATCCGACTACACTTTCACCGTCAATAACAGGTTGAGTGAACTCCATCACTCTTTCTATTTCTGTATCGTTGGCAGTGTCTAATGTTGCTTGCAAAGACGGACCTGTGGCAGTTATAACATCAGCTCGTCCAGATTGAAGTGCCGACAAAGCAGATGGCATATCCGGCACCGTTACGATCCTATCTTCAGGAACACCGGATTTTACTAAGTAGTCATACTCGATAGCGCCACCGGGAACCGCAACTTTGGCCGTTTCGTGATTGGCGATATCCTCATAACTTGTTATACCCAAAGGATTTCCTTTTTTGACTGCTATTGCTTCTCCTACAGAGTACTCAGGATTAGCAAAACTTACCTCTTGCGCTCTTTCGGGTGTGATAAACATTCCTGCCGTTATCATGTCAAATCTCTTTGCATTTAGTCCTGGTATAAGTGAACCAAATTCTGTCAACTCACCATTAAGTTCCTCGATACCCAAGTTTTTAAGGACTGCTCGTGCTACTTCAACAGCTTCACCTGTCAAAACCCCGTCAGTTGTTTCATATGCATATGGTTTTTCATTTGCAAAACCGATCGTCACTGACCCTTCACTTTGCGCTCTCTCTAAGGTAGTTTGATCGCTTGATCCACCACAACCACTGACTGCAAAAACCAACGACATTAAAATTCCTGCGATAATAATCTTATTTCTTGTTTTTTTCTTCATCTAATTATCCTCCTTATTTTGGTAACTCAGCAAATATCTTTCTCCCATAAAAGATGATAATAAACTACGAAAAAATACAGTTTAATAATCAGAAAATAAAAAAGAGCTGTATTCAATGTAATTTATATACATTAAATATAGCCCAAAAAGAATTCTTTTAAACACCTGCGTACAAATGGGTTTTCAAAAAAACAAACCACTATCAAAAGTATTATTGTCACATGCGCTTACGAGGTTAGCTGACGGATTCGGACTTATGACTGCCCTACGCAAAATTGCGATTCACCCCTTACGGCAAATAATTGCCAACTTGGTTCCCCCGTTTTCCTTTTGGGAAATTAAGCAAATAATTACTGAGTCAATTACCAATACATTTTATCATGTATAATTATATTTGTCAAATATTTTCCATTTAATCAAGATTAATCAATTCAACTAATCTTCATTACTTTAATAAAAGATGCACCTTTTAATAACCTGTGATCGAGAGGCACATCTTTTATAAAGATTGTAATTACTTGAGTAAATCTTCTACAGTTACATCTCCGGGCAATTCGGACTTACCAAATCCAAATGGCTTAATGATTTCCAATAATTCACCAGATTCTTTGATTTTTTCAAGTTCGACATTAAATGCATCTACAAAATCCTGGTCTTCTTTTCTAAATGCTGCTGCTCCGTAACCTGCAGCACTTTTACCATCAATGATCGGCTGTTCAAAATCCGAAACTCTCTCTAAATCAGAATCGTTTGCTGAATCAAGTGCGGCCTGTACCGTGGGGCTGGTAGCATTCCATACATCAGCTCTTCCAGTTCTAAGTGCCGACAAAGCTGATGCCACATCAGGAACATTTACTATTCTGTCTTCAGGCATCCCTGATTTAATTAAATAATCATTTTCAATGACTCCGCTTAGTATGACTACTTTTGCTGTTTCATGATTCACAATATCTTCATAACTCTTTAAATTCAACGGATTCCCTTTTTTTACCACCAACGCTTCTCCTACCGTCATATCTGGATTGGCAAAACTAACTTGTTCAGCTCTTTCCGGAGTTATATACATACCTGCAGTAATAATGTCCAGTCTTCCTGCGTTAAGCCCGGGAATTAGCGATCCAAATTCAGTTAAAACTCCTTTCATTTCATCAATTCCCATATTCTTTAATACGGCTCGTGCAACCTCTACCGCTTGCCCTGTCAAAACTCCATTCGAGTCTTCATAAGCATAAGGATCTTCATTATGAAAACCTACAGTCACATATCCGTCTCTTTTGGCTTTTTCCAGTGTGGTAAGTTCTTCGGAACCTCCGCAACCGCTGATTGCTAATATTAAAGCAAATAGGATCCCAGCAATCAAAATTTTTCTTCCAGTTTTTTTCTTCATTTTATCATCCTCCAGTTTTTATGTAACCCAGCAAAAATTTTGTATCCCTAAAGATGATATAAATTTCAGAATTCCACTTCGTGATAAATTGACAAATAAAAAAGAGCTATATTCTCTGAGTGCAAACACAGAAAATAAAGCCCAAAAGAATTCTTTAAACACTTGCGTACAAATTGATTTTCAAAAAAAACAATATCAAAATATTATTGTCACATGCGCTTACGAGGTTAGCTGACGGATTCGGACTTATGACTGCCCTACGCAAAATTGCGATTCACCCCAAGGCAAATGATTGCCAACTTGGTTCCCCCGTTTTCCTTTTGGGAAATTAAGCAAATAATTACTGAGTTAATTGCCTTATTATCTTAACATCTAGCTACTTTCATGTCAAATTTATCATTTGTCATTTGTTGTTAACTTGTGATAATGTCACCTTTAGATTCACTTGATAAAATGTCACATTCTATTAAACTGAAAATATGAAAAAAGGATGGATCACTTTGTCGCAAGAGCAGTTAAAGACCTATAAGGT
>NZ_JADNRK010000033.1 GCF_015594845.1 Alkalibacter mobilis
GGTGATGGATACAGACTCAAACACAGAAAATCCATTCTATAAAGATAAATGATCACACAGATAAAGAGTGAGAAAATAGTGGCCTAGTTCGTGGCGAAAAATGGCCTAGTTTACTTGACTGATTACACCTGGTTTGAACAAGTCATTTCTGTCTTTGAATTTCAATGCCTTTTTAGTATCCACTGGGCCTTTCAGAACTTGTGCATACTTTTCCCGAGGTGCCTGGGCCATCTCCTTGTCATAGTACTTGAAATAGCTTTTTGTCTTGTCCTCTTCGATTATCGGAACTCTTTTCTTTTTTTCACTAATCATATCTGCACCTTCCTCTATAGAATTCTATAACTATACTTATCTATAGAGCAATAAGCGTGCCAATATAATAACAAATCGCTCAATAAAATATATAAAGTTCTAAAGCCTAGCTAATTCAACGATTTCATAGACTTAATATATTTTTCATCCTGCTTATAAAACTTCTCTTTTATAAAGTGATACATTTTTCTATCAAAAAAAAGGGATTATCCTCAAATGTCTTAAGGATAATCCCTTTTTTGAATACTTTTATTAATAATGAAAGTATTCAAACGATTCATATTTGCATCTATATCGATAGATATTTCTATCAATATTTTGTAATGCCTAATATCTTGGCTTTTCTTAATATGGTAGGCTGGCTGACACCTAATGCTTTCGCCGCTTTATGTGAGCTGCCGTACTTGATCAATGCATTTTTAATAACTTCTCTCTCTACGTTTTCAGTTATTTCTTTTAAGGGATAGTCTAAATTTTTTTCTATCCTTATGACAATTTCTTCAGATGATTCTTCGTCCCAGTTATCCCGTTGCTTATTGCCACTATGCTGATTTTCGCCCATTATCACAGTTCTTTCAATTACATTTATCAGTTCTCTTATATTCCCCGGCCAATCGTAATTTTCAAATTCATGAATCATCTCATTTGTTATTTTTTTATTCTTTAAATATTTTTCATTGGCTGTTTTTAACAACTTATTAACCAGCATTGGAATATCCTCTTTTCTCTCACGTAGTGGAGGTATCTCTATCGGTATTACATTCAAGCGATAGTATAAATCTTCTCTGAACTCTCCTGCAGCTATTTTTTCTTTTAAGTTTCTATTTGTAGCAGCTATTACTCTTAGATCAAGCCTTATTGATTTGGTACCTCCCAGTCTTCTAAATTCTCTCTCCTGAAGTATTCTTAAAATCTTCGATTGTAGATGAATAGGCATTTCTCCAATTTCATCAAGGAGTATGGTTCCTCCGTTTGCAAGTTCGAAGTAACCTGGTTTTGTCTTATTTAACGCTCCTGTAAAAGCTCCTTTATCATAACCAAAAAGTTCAGATTCCAATAGGCTTTCAGGAATCGCAGCACAATTAACCTTAATGTACGGCTTATTGCTGCGATAACTATTTTCAAAAATTTCGTTTGCCACGACTTCCTTTCCTGTGCCTGTCTCACCAGTGATCAGTACAGTCGCATCTGTTTTTGACACGTATTTAATGAGTTGCCTGATTTTTATCATCTCAGGGCTATCACCTATTATGCTGCTTTCAGGACAACTGTCAATAATTGAGATCTCTTTTTTCTGATTATATAAATTGTATTTCTTAATTTCTTCAAACTTTTTGTCTAAATCAAAGACATCCGTCATTTCTCTCAGCACTATGAGAACATAATTTACTTTCCCTTTATTATCAGATATGGGTATTCCCACGAACATAACTTTTTTATTTCGTCCCGAAATTTCCATGGTGCTCAAGACATAAACTTCTTTTTTCTTCTCAAGCACAAGGTTAGAAATTGAGCTTGGCTTATCAGAATTGCGTTCTATTTTGTATGCTTTTGGCTTGGTTCTTTTTTCTTTTAAGTAGTCCATCAGATACATATAATATTCTCTTTTTATATATTTTTCGTCAAGAACGTCTTGTATTTTCCTACCGATTACTTCATCAGCTTCAATCCCCGTTATATGTGTGTACCATTTGTTTGCCGCTATAACCACGCCTTTAGTATCAGTTATATAAATTCCATCGAACATAGCATTCGCTATAGTAAAAATATCCAAGCATTGTCCTGTCAATTTTTGATTTTTTTCATGAGACTGACTTAGCAAAGGTACCCCCCCTAAAAACTTATTTCTTAAGCCACTTTTTAATTGTACAGTATAACCTTAAAAAAATCACCCTTCCATTTTACTGGTCGGGTGATTTTAATCATTCATGATTGTCGATCCTAATCCCACATCCATGGTGAATGATCAGCTCTCAAGTGTTGGGTCAAGGGGCACTATTACTATCCTGCCGCAATTTTCACAAAAATATGATCTGGTTTCCATAGCAGGCGTCATGGTTCTACCCAGTATCATGGAAAACTGCATGTTGCATCCAGTGCAAACACCGTCTCGATACTCTACAATAACCGGGCTATCTTTTTCTTTTTTCTTATAGTAATATTCTAACGATTTAGTTTCTATATCTTTTTTGACATCGGATATTTCTTTTTCAACAGACATTAACGCATCTTTACTCTCGGTCAAAATAATTTCCATTTTTTTCTTTTTATCATGGATTTCCTTTTTCACCTCTATAGACTTGTCTTTTAATTTTTTAAGGTTCAATTTGTCATTTTTCATCTGTTGGCTTAGATATCTGATATTTTTTTTCAATTTTTTTCTGTTTTCTCGCTGAGTTTCCAAATCAGATTGTATGGTATTAAGCGTTTTTGCTTTTTTAAAATCTCCTTCGTAAAGGTGCTGTTCCCATTCATTGATTTGTTTTTCTATCCTTTCCAGCGTAATTTCTGCTGATTTGATTTGAATCTCGGTTTTTTTGTATTCTTCTATTATTTTTTCCATAGAAGATACAATTTTTTTATACATATCTTTCTTTGAGTCGATTTCATTGGTCAATTCGTGTATTCCAGCCTCTTTTTCGATCAGCATCATTTTTGATTCCAATTCTTGAAGCAACCATAGTTTTTCAACATCTTTCATAATAAAATCTCCTCATAATTTATTTTAGTATTCGGTCAAATGTATCTAATAAAATCTCTCTCTCTTTCTGACTTGATTATTTCGATTCCCGATTCATTTTCCAATCCTTTGCTCAATATCTCCTCCAGAACTTGTTTTGCACATACTTCAGAATTAAAATGACCAACATCAACAATAACAATGTCCTCTTCATATGCTGTCTGAGCATCATGATACTTCATATCACCCGTTATCAGAACTTGGGCGCCTGCTTTTTTTGCGATTACTCCCAAATCGGCACCTGAACCGGAACAAACAGCGATCTTGTCAACAAGAAGGTCTCTATTACCGGCTATGCGTAGATGCTTTAAATTAAAACACGATTTGACTTTTAAGGCCAAGTCGTCAAATTCCATACGGTTATTCAAGTCACCTATTATACCAATTCCTATCGGGAATTTTTGATCTGCAATTTCAAACAGATCATATGCTACTTCTTCATAAGGATGCACCTCTTTCAGCCTGTCAATCGTTTGCTTAACTATAGACTGCCTTAGAAGAATTTCCAGTTTGGTCTCCTCTACTTTTTCCAGCTGAAATCTACTCCCTATGTGAGGCTTGGCATCCTTAAGAGGCCTAAATTGTCCTATCCCTTCAGATTGAAAACTACAATTTTCATAATTTCCCTGGACACCGGCACCAGTTTCAAACAAAGCTGCTTTTACTTCTTCAAGATAATTTTTCGGAACGTAGACTATAAGTTTAAAAAACTTTTCGAAATTTGTAGCAAGTAAAGGAACAGTGTTCTTTAAATTTAACCTTTGAGCAAGAAATGTATTAATTCCAACTGAAGATACATCAAGATTGGTGTGAGCTGCAATGACGCACAACTCATTTCTCAAAATTTTTTTTATCAATTCACCTTTTTTATTGTCCCACCTTAAATTCTTTAATGGTGAAAATATGAGTGGATGGTGACTAACAATGATGTCAGCATTTTTTTCTATTGCTTCATTCAGCGATTCATCTGTAATATCCAGTGTTAAAAAAATCCTTTGAATCTCTTTTCTTGGATCGCCGACCAGCAAACCCACGTTGTCCCAATTTTCAGCATAATCAAAGGGAGCTGATTCATCTATTATTTCTAGAATTTTTCCGCAAGTTGTACTCATGTTTCAACCTCTCGATCTGCATTAACATTTTTTCTGATTCAGATATCCTCTCTATCGTCGAATTCGATTTTGATTCTTTGCATTTTCTGTTGATAGACAACCATTTTTTTTCATATTTGTCTATCAATGCTTCTAAAAATAAATGATTTTTCTCCAATAGTCTTTTCCCAAGATAAAAATCTATTTCGTTCCACGAATCATCGATTTTACCTGTGTATTTAGCAAGAATGATTTGATATATCCTATGCTTCTCCTTAGCCAGTTCTTCATCAAGGATCTCAAAACCAGCTGAAAGGAGGTACTTTCTAAGTTCATCTTGCCCTGTCATTGGTTGAAGTACCAAGCTATCGGCCTTTTTAGCCATTTCCAAGCTATCGGCAATTATTTCCTTGATCAAGACCCCGCCCATACCTGCTATAATGATTTGAGTCGGTTTTACTCCAATCATTTTTTTTAATCCATTCGATAACATTGGCTCTATAAAATCCTGATATCCGTGTTCTTCAATTTGAATCTTTGCCGAATTCAAAGGCCCTTGGTTGATATCTGTTGCATATACATATTTTGATATTTTATTTTCTATCAAATAAATCGGAATGTATCCATGATCTGTTCCTACATCTACAACGATCGAATCCTGCTCTATAAAATCAGCTACTTTTTGAAGCCTGTTTGATAATTTCATAATTTTCTCCTTTGTAAACTTAATTATATCACAACAAAAACTACAAGGTATTGCGGTTTTGCATTTAAAGGTCACAAAAAACAAAAAAAGCCCTAAGGCTTTCAATACAAATTAAATGGCTCCCCAGGCTGGATTCGAACCAGCAGCCTACCGGTTAACAGCCGGTTGCTCCACCTTTGAGCTACTGAGGAACATTATTTGAACTACATTTACTTATTATACTGATTTTTTTTTCTTTGTCAATAAGATATTGAGGTCTCAGATTATTTTTTCCGAAGACCTCAATATTTTTAATCAAGATAGTCTTTTAGTTTTTTGCTCCGACTTGGATGTCTTAATTTTCTCAAAGCTTTCGCTTCGATTTGTCTGATTCTTTCTCTTGTTACATTAAATTCCTTACCTACTTCTTCCAAGGTTCTTGCCCTTCCATCATCCAAACCGAATCTAAGTCTCAAAACCTTTTCCTCTCGTTCGGTCAAAGTACACAATACTTCCATCAACTGTTCTTTTAATAGCGCGTATGACGCAGCTTCAGCTGGCGCAGGAGCATCATCGTCTGGAATGAAATCTCCCAGATGGCTGTCTTCTTCCTCACCTATAGGTGTTTCCAATGAAACAGGATCCTGAGCTATCTTTAAGATTTCACGAACTTTTTCTTCTGAAAATCCCATCTCGGCGCCTATTTCCGCAGGTGAAGGCTCTCTCCCCAACTCTTGAAGCAGTTGCCTTGAAACTCTTATTAATTTATTAATAGTCTCTACCATGTGTACCGGTATTCTTATGGTCCTGGCTTGATCGGCGATTGCTCTTGTAATAGCTTGTCTTATCCACCATGTTGCATAGGTACTGAACTTGTATCCTTTGCTGTAATCAAATTTTTCTACAGCTTTGATCAATCCGAGATTTCCTTCCTGGATCAGATCCAAAAAAGACATCCCGCGTCCTACATAACGTTTTGCGATACTAACAACAAGTCGTAAGTTTGCTTCAGCCAATTTTTGTTTAGCAATTTCGTCTCCGGCTTCCATTCGCTTGGCCAGTTCAACTTCCTCGTCTCCGCTGAGCAACGAAACCTTCCCAATTTCTTTGAGATACATCCTTACAGGATCGTTGATGCTAATACCCTCCGGTATGCTGGCCTCGACTTCTTCCTTGACTAAAGATTCAATCTCATCATCTGAGCCGGACATGTCTTGAGCAAAAATTTCGATTCCATCCTCTTCAAGAAGAGCATAAATATCCTCGATCTGATCTGGCAACAGATCAATTTCAGAAAGAGAGCTTTCGATCTCCTGACCTGTCAAAGTACCGTTTTTCTTACCTTTGACTCTTAATTCATTAACTTTTGAGTTATCTCTTATATCCATTAAAGTATATCCCTCCCTGAATTTTGCAAAGTTTCAAGTTCTTGTTTCTTTTCCACAATCTTGTAATACAATTCATTCAGCTCTTTCTCATTTAAATTAAAATCATTCATTTTCTTTTGCATGCTTGATATTGATCTTTTAATATTGAACATTTTGACGGTTTTGACCCAATCATCCAAATCAACTTCTTCGATCGAGTCGTCACTCATTAGCAGATCTGTAGCTTCTTCGATTTCTTCTTTCGTCTTCAGCTTCGATATAAATATGGCTGTATCAAGTCGCTGATCTTCTTCTAAAGCCGTAAAAATATATTCTGCTGCTTTTCTCAAGATCTCATCGTCAAAATCGCTGACTTTAAATTGTTTTTTAAGATATTCAGCTACATTGCGATCTGAAAACATGCATCGAATTAAATTTTCCTGGGCCCTTTGAAAAGCGCTTTTAGGCCGATTTTCACTTCTGGATTTTTTTGATTCTGTTTTTATAAAATCCACTTTATCATCGATTTTACCAAGCTCTCTGTAAATCACAGATGGATCCAATGACATTTTATTGCAAAAGTTCATTATATTGAATTCCCTGTCTACAGGACTTTTGATTTTTTTGAAAACATCAGTAACGTCCTTGACAAAACGGATTTTTTGATCTGTTTTATCCAAATCGTATTTTTCCTCAAGTAATTGAATCTTAAAATCCACCGTTGTCAAAGAATTATTAACTAAGTTTAAAAAACTTTCCTTGCCGTGCAACTTCATATAATCATCTGGATCGAGATCATTTTCAAGTCTTAGAATCTTGACTCTCAATCCCAAGTCTTCGAGAACTTCAATTCCCTTTACCATAGCTCTGATTCCGGCCTCGTCACCGTCGTAGCAGAGTACAACTTCTTCCACATAGCGCTTAAGGAGCTTTCCTTGGTTGGTGGTAAGTGCTGTGCCCAGTGAAGCTACCGCATTATCGACACCATTTTGATGCATGCTTATTACATCCATGTATCCTTCAACAGCTATGATTCGACCATCGCGGATCTTGTTCTTTGCAACATTCAAACCATATAGTTGACTGCCTTTGTTAAATATCATGCTTTCTGAAGAATTCAAATACTTTGGATATTTTTCACTTTTCTTTAATAATCTCCCACCAAAACCTACTACTCTTCCCGAAACGGAGACTATTGGGAAAATTATCCTGTCTCTGAACCTATCATAATAATTTTCATTGTTTTTTCCTTTTACTATAAGCCCGGAATCAACCATGCTTACTTTATCGTAGCCTTTTGACGAAAGGAATTTATATAAACCGTCATAGCTATTTGATGCAAATCCAAGAGCAAAACCCTTTATTGTTTTTTCGTTGATCCCTCTTGAGTAAAGATATTTTTGAGCTTCAATATTCTTAATCAAATTTTTATAGTAATAGATCGCCGCGTCTTTATGAATCCGATATGCAATTTCTTTTTTTCGACTTTGGACATCGTCGTGTTCATCGGGATCGGGGAGGTGAATATTCGCTCGCTGTGCCAGATATTTTACCGCTTCCACAAAATTAAGATTTTCTATGTTCATAATAAAAGTGATTGTGTTCCCACCAGCTCCGCATCCGAAACAATGATACAATTGCTTTTCAGCCGACACACTCAACGAACCGGTTTTTTCATTATGAAAAGGACACCGACCCATAAATTGGCTGCCGCTTTTTTTTAAAGTCACGTATTGAGAAATGATTTCAACTATGTCATTTCCGTCCATAACTTGTTGTATTTGGTCTTCGGTAAAACCTCTACTCATTTAACCACCTTGAAATCATCATATTTGTCCCCAAAAGAGTTTAGTTCACACGTTTAATATACCCTCCATGGATCAGGAATAAACAAACGGCTGAAGAGGTTCATTGCATACCTATCAGTCATTCCTGCTATGTAGTCAACGACTGATCGTTCTCTGCCTTCCAAACCCGTCAGCTTAAACTGCATTTCCATGTCCGAGTCCAAATTTTTCATGTAGTAATCATACAAAAATGAAATCACATTCTCAGTTTTTTCACCTTCGATTTTAGCTTCATGACCAAAATAAACTGTTTCAAAAAGAAAATTCCGCAAATTATGGGTAGCAAAACTTACATCTTCACTCATAATCACGCAATCTTTTCCATAACTATTCATGATAATATTGTGTATCATATTATCAATTCTCTTTCGTTTGTTGTCGCCAAGCAGCTTTACACAATCTGTCGGCAATTGACTCTCAGATAAAATACCTGCTCTTTGAGCGTCCTCGATGTCATGATTTATATAAGCTATTCTGTCAGACAGATGAACAACCTGACCTTCAAGAGTTTGAGGTTTAATATCCCCTGAATGATTCAGTATACCATCCCTAACCTCCCATGTCAAATTAAGGCCAGTCCCATTCTCTAAAATATCAACTACCCTTAGACTTTGCTCCCTGTGTTTAAAGCCAAATGACGCAATCTTATCCAATGCCTTCTCTCCCGCATGACCAAAAGGCGTATGTCCCAAATCATGACCCAATGCGATCGCTTCAGTAAGATCCTCGTTTAACCTTAAGGCCCTCGATATGGTTCGGGCTATTTGAGCAACTTCCAAAGTATGCGTCAATCTTGTTCTGTAGTGATCCCCTTCAGGTGAAATAAAAACCTGTGTTTTATGCTTTAAACGTCTAAAAGCCTTGGAGTGTATGATCCTGTCCCTATCTCTTTGAAATTCTGTTCGTATATCGCACTTTTTCTCGCTTTTTTCCCTTCCTTTAGATAAAATGTTTTTGGCCGCATAGTTTGAAAGAACTACATCTTCAACTTTTTCCCATTCTTCTCTCATGTTCAACAAGGTCACCCCCATATACTGAACTATAAATTGTTATTACGACGCTTTTTCTCAAAAACCTTTTTTATTTTAAAAATATTGAAATATAAAAACAGTTAAAATCCCCAACAATACAACACCTGTAGGTTTGACACCCTTAATTGCAGCAATGGAGCATGTGGCAAGTGCAGCTACTGAAGATGACATATTTGCTGAGGCCTCTAAAATTCCGGGAAATATCAGAGCCGACAGAATAGTGTAAGGAATTAAAGACAGAAACCTGTCGATTTTCTTTGGTATTTCAATATCCTTCATAAGGATAAAGGGTATCATTCGCGGCAGATAAGTCACTATAGCCATCCCTGTTATTATTCCCAACTCAATTTTCATCCTCAAAATCCTCCTGAAAAAAAAACGTACCTATAAATGCACCTGTCACTGAAGCTAAGACCAGGATCCATCCGTTGCCACTACTTCCATTTGCAAAAAATTCTAAAAAGACCACATGCAATATGGCCGTGATTATAACTACTTTTGAAATTTCTTTTGATTTGGACATGCTCGGCAATAATAATGCAATGAACATAGCATAAAGTGCTATTCCCATAGAATTTTCCACCGATTGGGGGATAAAGTCTGAAAAAAATGTCCCCAGTAAAGATCCGAAAACCCAAAATAGATATGGTGGTATTACAACACCGAGCAAATATCCCGGCGTAACTTTCTTACCATCGTTTCCTATGGAACTTACTGAAAATGATTCATCTGTAATACCAAATGATATCATCATTCTCGCAAGAGTACCAACACTGCTTGAAAGTTTTCTCGATAATGATGTGCTCATTATCAAATGCCTGCTATTGATTATAAAAGTTGTTAATATGATTTCTGGACCGGGCAACCCTGCTGCAAACAGGTTTATGCTGAGAAATTGAGCAGCACCAGCGTAAACCATGATCGACATAAGAACAATTGTATAAGTAGATAGCCCTGCTGATTTTCCTAATACGCCATATGCTATAGCCAGTGGAATATACCCTATGCATATGGGAAGCGAACTTTGTATCCCCGATTTAACGCCCATATAGTCCTACTTTCTCTTTTTAAATTCACGTATTTGTTTGTTGAAATTCGAGCGGGTATCTTTGCTATTGTTGCGTATACGCATTTTTCTAGTAAAATCGGAGTAGAAAAATATGAAAAAATTCGCGAGTGCCACTATTGCTGCAACACGCTGTGACGGGGTTCCAACCAGTATACTGTATCCAAAGAAAAACCAGTTCAAGTATGCAAGATATTTCATCTTGACCGGTATTATTAGAAACAATAATACCTGAAAATCTGGAAAGAGATGAGCAAAAGCCATAAATAGCGAAAGGTTCAAGTAAGTCGGCGTCCCAATATTTCCGGTCAAAAGAGATGCCACTACTGTGCCTAAAACCCCAAATGCATAATATAGATTAAATCTTGCAGTCCCCCATTGTTGTTCTAAAGTTCTACCTATCATATAATAAAAATACAAAGCAAATATAATCCAGATAATCGAATTTGACGGTGGAATAAATATAAAAGTAATAACGCGCCAAAATTCGCCTCGCATGATCAGTTCAGGTGAAAAATATAGTCTATTAACGAAATTTCCACCAAAAAACATGCTCAGCAAAAAAACCAACCCGGTCAAGACAACTATATAATACATTAAATTGTGAATGGCATATTTTCTGATTTTTCTTTCAAGATCATTCAACCAATTCATTCAAACACCTTCTTTTCTAAAGTTAGATTTTATTTTATAGGAAACAGCCGCGTTTTTCAACCCATGATCTATAGATTCATCTATTGCACTATTAATATTAAAAGATCCTGACCAGTCAGGATCTTTAATATTAATTTGATACGGCATTTTTGACAGCTTCGCTTACTACTTCCACTACTCTCTTATCAAAAGCATTGGGAATTATATTGTCGGTCCTTAGTTCTGAAGATGGTATCGAATCTGCCAAGGCAGTTGCAGCGGCCAATTTCATTTGCACGCTTATTTCTCTCGCCCTTGATTCCAGAGCCCCTTTGAATACTCCTGGAAAAACAAGCACATTATTTATCTGATTGTCAAAATCGGATCTACCGGTCCCGACTATCAAAGCTCCCGCCAGATAAGCCTCATCCGGCATTATTTCCGGATTAGGGTTGGCCATTGCAAATATGATAGGATCGACGTTCATCGATTTGATATCTGTGCCTGACAACAAGTTTGCCGCAGATACGCCAATGAATACATCCGCTGAAACGATGGCATCTTTCAGATTACCGAACTCATTATTTTTATTTGTTATTTCAAGAATTTCTGTTTTATACTTATCAAGATCAGAGCGATCTTTTGAAATTATGCCCTTGCTATCACACATGACTATATTTAAAAACCCATAGGCATGTATAAGGCGAGCTATAGCTATCCCGGCTGAGCCAGCACCATTTATTACTACTTTTGATTTTTCCATATCTTTTCCTGATATTTTAAAAGCATTTATCAACGCTGCAAGAGTAACAATGGCAGTGCCGTGTTGATCATCATGGAAAACAGGAATATCAAGCTTTTCAATTAGTTTCCGCTCGATTTCAAAACACCTTGGAGCAGAGATATCCTCCAAGTTGATCCCACCAAAAGTTGGAGCAAGATTAACAACAGTATTTATGATTTCATCCACATCTTGTGTCGCCAAACAAATTGGAAATGCATCTATACCGGCAAACTCCTTAAACAACACTGCCTTGCCTTCCATTACAGGCATGGCAGCTTCAGGTCCTATGTTCCCTAATCCAAGTACTGCCGAACCATCGGTGACTACAGCCACAAGACTGCCTTTTGATGTGTATTCATATACTTTTTCTACATCTTGGTGTATTTCCATACAGGGTGCAGCCACTCCTGGTGTATATGCAACAGACAAATCGTCTTGATTTTTTAAAGATACTTTGGAACAAACCTCTATTTTGCCTCTGGATTCCTTATGCAGCTTCAAGGATTTTTCATCGTAATTCATCTTTAATCTCCTCCAAGAATATTTTAATCATCTGAAAGTTACTTTTGCGTCATTTTAACAACTTCTCTTAATTTTTCAATAATATAATCGTAATTCTCTTTTATATGTGGGATCGAACAGTAACTGCAATTCTTTATTCCCTTTTCGGTATAAATAAAATTGCCCCCACATTTATCCCCAAGTGCATATAAAGGACAATAACAAAATAAACAATTAAATTCTTCAGGATCATTGATTTTATGACAAGGAAAGTATTCACACTTCATATTCTGATTGAATTTAAAATTTTCGCTCACTCTCACACTCACGCCTTTCTCAGAATTTTTGCAGCTCCATAACTCTAATACTAATTTAAAAAAGCCACTGATTGTATCAATGGCCTGATTTCTTATGGTGATACTCTTCCGCCAACTCTCAAGTAGGAGAAATACTTTGTTATTACCTGTCTTTGCCCCTTGTATCTTATTTCAAAGTGAAGGTGACTTCCAGTTGATCTTCCAGTGCTGCCCATACCCGCGATTTTTTGACCTTTTGACACGTTTTGACCCACACTGACATTCATTGAACTCAAGTGTGCATACAGTGTTTGATAACCATTCCCATGATCGATGATAATGGTATACCCGTAACTAGAATACCATGATGCTCTGGTTACGCGTCCTGCATCGGAAGCATAAATGGCAGTACCTTTTGAATTGGCAATATCCACAGCTCTGCTTCCAGAGTGGCTGCCAGGTTTATTTATAACACTAACTCTTCCGCTTGTCGGCATTCCAAATCTTCCTGTTCCCTGCGCCGGCGGCAATGGCTTTGTACCCTTTGCCACGACCTGAGTTACAGGTTCCTTTATGACCGATTCATTTACCACTTCCTTGGATACCTGGATTCCATTTTCATAAGATACCAAGGCTGTAATTTCCTTGACTCCGTTGACTCCCGGAGTTATTTCTTTGGTTTTTCCTACATAAATACTTGAATCTTTCTGATACGTAGTTTCAAATGATATCTTTTCCGAATATATTTCTTCCTTAACTACGGATACGTCTAAATAAGGTTTGGCTTCAGTCAGTTTTATGACTTCGCCCGGATGAAGATCTTCAATGTTCTTATCTGGATTGGCAGCTACCAAATCATTAATGTTGATCCCCCTGTTAACCGCAATATCCCAAGACGTGTCTCCCGTCTGTATTTCATATTCGAATATCTCATCCGTTCCTTGCATAATGAAATTTACAACATCCTCGGTTTCTCTGATAGAACCGAACGGTACCAGTTTTTCTACAATTTCATACTCTTGATCAATTTCAGGTTCTGTTGCAATTTTTTGATTTTCTTCAAGATTCACATAGTTGGAGATCACATTTTCAATTACCAGTTCAGCTTCTTCGTAGGAACTTAAAACAGCAACTTCCTCACCTTCGATCACGATCACTGCACCTTCAACAGAAAGTGTGACATTTGTAGCTTCAATAGCCTTTGCCGATTCTTGCGGATCTTCCAAAAGTTTGCTGTTATCAATAGTAGTTCTTTCAAATTTTACATCACTTTGAAAAACTATTTCTTTACCATATTTTTCAGACAGATTTTCTTTTACGATCTCAATACCTTCAGTGAAATCTTCTATGTTTTTTACCATTCCGATTTCCTGATCATTAAAAGTTACGCTATAACCTTGAACCGATTTGTAATAACCTGATGTTGTCGCTACTATGGCGAGTACAAGAACTCCCGCACCGATTTGCTTTATAGCTTTTTTATTTTCAGAAAATATTTCTTCCGTTTTTCCGGAAATAATATTCGACACTTTTTTTAACTTGTTTAAAGTTTTTTCAACTATACCGTGATTTGAATGTCCCGACAAGAGAGCACCTCCGTTTTTTTGTAACAATGATAAATAAACTTGTTACACTTTTGTTACACGACATAGTCTACCACAATGATGGCAACTTTAAAAGCATATTTTGTTATTTTTTTTACTTTCTTAATAATAGTTTAAGAAAAGAGCCGATGTTTAAACATCGACTCTTCTGATATCATTGTTTTCCGGTTTTTATCCAACCGGCTACCTTTATTGCTCTTTTTACTTGGTGTTTTACAGCATCTTCCACATCATCCAATATTTCTCCTTTGGAACCAACTGATGTTGAAGTGCCGTACGGGTTTCCTCCGGCTTTAAACAGCGACTCATCCGTATAGCCCGGCGGTACTATAACTGCACCCCAGTGCATCATCGATGCATATAAAGCTTTTATGGTCCCCTCCTGTCCTCCATGGGGATTTTGTGCCGATGACATGGCAGTAACTACCTTGTCAACAGTTTTACCCTGTGACCAAATACCACCCTGAATATCTAAAAATTGTTTCATTTGAGAAGCCATGTTCCCAAATCTCGTTGGTACGCTAAATACCAATGCATCTGCCCATTCGATATCCTCAGATTTCGCAACCGGTATATCTTTGATTTCTTCTTTGGTCTCTTTCCACTTTGAGTTTGCTTCTATCACGCTATCAGGAGCCAATTCTTGAACTTTTAAAAGCCTGACTTCCGCTCCAACGTCCTGTCCTGCTTCTGTTGCCCATTTGGCCATCTGATAATTAGCACCAGTCATACTATAGAATATTACAGCTAATTTTACCTTTCCCATAATAATCCTCCTCTCGTTCAAATCATTTAGTATGCTAAGGATAATACCCCCAATACTTTATATTTAAACATAAAAATCAGGAACAATTTATTATGGAAACAACATTAAAGCAAAAACAAACTTACAATAAACGTTACGATCAAACCAACAAGAACTGGCAACAAATTTCTTTTTGCCAAATCCAGAGGATTGACATTACAAATTGCCGCGACTGGTATTATTGCCCACGGAATTATGGTTCCGCCTCCTACCCAAATCGTTGTCAATTGCCCTAACCCGGTCAAGACCTCTTTGTTTATGGCGATAGCGTGTGAAAATGTCTGAGCCAATGATCCAACCAATGGAAGACCTGAAAATCCGGAACCGTCAAGACCGGTTATTGCACCGGTCAACATTTGTATAAGGGCAACTGGAATCTTTGAAAGACTTACGTTGTCTGCCAAAAATAATCCCAAATCGTTAAGAAGGCCCGTAGCATTCTCTCCCAATATTGACTTTGCCATATCCTCACTGCCCAGGAAAAAGAAAGCTCCAATAACTATTACCGGTGCAAATATCCTAATCCCGAACACGAATCCATCTTTGATATAATCAGTAATTTTCTCAAGGCAATTAACCGGATTATGTTGGACAATAGCTACAAAGCACATGATCAATACAGCTGTACCTCCAACCAAAGCAGTTGCGTCTCCTCCTCTAAGCTGGTATTTGTACATCAGATATATGTCTACAACGAATGCCAATGGTGTTATGACAGCAACGAGATAGACTCCAAACCCAGGTTTTTCAGAGTTTTCCTTATGTGATTCATGTTCTGCTATCAGCGGTGTCAATGATATTTCCTTACGCATCATGTAATAACTGACTCCAACAGTTACCAGGCTCATAACCAACCATAGTGGAAACAATGCCTTGCTAAGTGCAAATGTATCGCTTATCCCTGCTGCTTTTGATGCTATTGCCGGAGCACCCTGTATGAAGAAATCGCTTGACAGTGCTATGCCGTGCCCGAAAATGTTCATGGCAACCGCCGCCCATACAGGAGGCAGTCCGGCTTTCAAAGCAGCAGGAAGCATTATGGCACCAACTAAAGCTACAGCCGGTGACGGCCAAATGAACCAAGAGAAAAACAGCATAACAAAGCCCAACCCAAAATAGGCTATAGTGGGATTCACCATTAATTTTTTAATCGGCATTATCATCAATTCATCGGCGCCTATGTCTCTTAAAGCGCTGGACATGGCTATTACCAATGAAATAACGAGGATGATTCCCCAAAATTCAGTGCCCGCAGCTATCAAAGCATTGAATATTGTCTGAACCGCTTTTACAATGCTTCCCGAATACATCAAACCTACTACAAAAATCCCTATAATACACGGAAGTAGTGTATCTTTCCTAAATCCCATGGTTAATATTACGATCAACACCATTGCAAAATAAACCCAATGGAGTGCAGACAATTGAACCAATCCAATCAACTCCTTAAATTTTTTATGTCAATTTTTTTGCAAAAACACCTGTTAGCCCTTCTTTTTCGATTCTCGCCTTTATTTCATCGGTGTCTGTTGAATAAAGACCCAAAGACTTCATTCTGTCAAAATAAACTGAACCGGAGAATGTAAATTTCTTTCCCATTCCTTCAGGAGTCTCCATGGCTGTTTTAACAAATTTGATAGCATCTCCGATTGCCAAACTTTCAGGCAATTCAATCAATTCCTCTTTCAAGGCATACCTTACACTATTATTCCCAGCTAAAATCCCAGTTACCATGGCTTCGGTGTGTCCAACCAACAATCCAGCCTTTTCCCCTGCACAAAAAAGATTTTCGACACCCTCCACTTTTAACCTGTTGTCTCGTGGAGACATGTTGAAATATCGAATCGAGTTGCCCTTGCCTCCTGAATACGGATCTTCATATCTTGCCCTTTCGCATCCGGGAATTTTTCTTAAAGTATCGAGTTTATAAAAAGGTGTCATCAACTTGGCATGACCTGTGTCCAACAATACCAGATTTTCCTTGAATTCCGTCAATGCATATTGTTGGCAAGCTTTTGCATCCAGATGATCTTCAGTCAAATCTTCAGGAACTGGAATGACCGCCACTCCAAATTTGTTTAATCTGTCCTGGATCTCTTCAGACAATGACTCCTTGTAAAGTTTGCATGAGCCACTCATGGCTCCAATAGAGCCGTCTTTCTTTTTGCCTGTGATTTCTTCCACCCCAGCTAACCCGGCCAAGCTGATTCTTCCACCAAAGCTCGGGCATCTGAGTACGCACATGGCACATCCGTTTCCATACTTGTTACAATTATTCATAGGACCCGCAGTGCCTGTAGTATCTACAAAAACATCTCCATTATAGGATCTGCCGGCCTCGTCAGAAACACTGGTGATTTTTTTGTCTTCCATTTCAATTTTTTTCACTCTTGCCTCAAGCACTACCTTAACTCCCAATTCAAACAGGTGATTGTACACTTCGACAGGAGTTGTGGCAATATCATAAAGATTTGCATGCTTGTGCCCTGGAAATTCTATATTTTTATGCCTGGCTGTCATGTCACAAACATTAAATAGATCTCCCCCTCCCATTGCAATCATTTCTTCTGTTGCGGTAAATCTACCATTATTTCTCATGATACCGCCCACTAGACCAGTACCTAAAATCATGTCCGTTCTTTCCAGGAGAGTTACCTCTGCACCAGCTTTTGCCGCACCTACTGCCGCCGAACAGCCAGCCCATCCCCCTCCAACAACTACTACTTTTACCTTTTTCATAAGACCTCCTCAAAATAATCGAGTAGGAGAAAGTTTTCATAAAACATGAAAACCTTCGACCTCTCACACCACCGTGCGTACCGTTCGGTACACGGCGGTTCAATCAACTTAACAATTGACACACCTTTCGGTGTAGTAATCT
>NZ_JADNRK010000034.1 GCF_015594845.1 Alkalibacter mobilis
TAGATTACTACACCGAAAGGTGTGTCAATTGTTAAGTTGATTGAACCGCCGTGTACCGAACGGTACGCACGGTGGTGTGAGAGGTCGAAGGTTTTCATGTTTTATGAAAACTTTCTCCTACTCGATTTTTAGCTAATATCAAAACAGGAGGAAATCATATGAATAGAGAATTATCGAAATCTTATAATCCCAGTGAATTTGAAGATGAAATATACAAAAATTGGGAAAATAAGGGTTATTTTAAACCTGAAGTAAATGGAGATGCGAAGCCTTACACAATCGTAATGCCACCACCAAATATAACTGGGCAGCTCCACCTTGGTCATGCATTTGATGGAACATTGCAAGATATCATCATCAGGTGGAAAAGAATGCAAGGATATTCAGCTTTATGGCTACCTGGTACGGATCACGCAAGTATTGCAACTGAAGTAAAGGTTGTAGAAAAAATAAAAGAAGAAGAAAACAAAACCAAAGAAGATTTGGGAAGAGATGTTTTCTTGGAAAGGGCTTGGGATTGGGCGATTATCTACAAAAAGAGAATAGTCGATCAGTTTAAAAAGCTGGGAGCTTCGTGTGATTGGGACAGAGAACGATTCACCATGGATGAAGGTTGTACAAAGGCAGTTACTGAAACGTTCGTAAGATTATATGACAAAGGTTTAATATATAGAGGAAACAGGATAATCAACTGGTGTCCAGACTGCAAAACTGCTCTGTCAGATGCTGAGGTAGAATACGAAGAAAAGGCCGGAAAACTATATCATTTGAAATATCCTATAGAGGGAACGAACGAATATCTTGTTGTAGCAACAACCAGACCGGAAACCATGCTGGGAGACAGTGGTGTAGCTGTCAATCCAAATGATGACAGATACAAAGATTTGGTCGGCAAGTTTGTCATATTACCTCTTGTCGATAGAAGGATACCTATAATAGCAGACGATTACGTTGATATGGAGTTTGGGACTGGAGCAGTCAAAATGACGCCTGCTCACGACCCTAATGACTTCGAAGTCGGATTGAGACATGATTTGGCTCAAATCAAGGTTTTGGACGATTCGGGAGTTATGAATGAAAATGCTGGAAAGTACAAAGGCTTGGATAGGTATGAAGCCAGAAAAATCGTAATGCAAGACCTTGAAACTGCCAACTTGGTCGAGAAGATAGAGGAAAGACCACACAATGTTGGATCCTGCTATAGATGTGACACAGTAGTAGAGCCTCTGATTTCACAACAATGGTTTGTAAACATGAAACCTTTGGCAGAGCCGGCAATCGATGTAGTAAGAGAGAATAAGACAAGATTCATACCAGACAGATTCAGCAAGATATATTTCAACTGGATGGAAAATATCAAAGACTGGTGTATTTCAAGACAATTGTGGTGGGGTCATAGAATACCCGCCTATTACTGTCAGGAGTGTGGTGAAGTTATCGTATCTGCTACTGCAGTGTCCAATTGCAGCAAGTGCGGTTCGTCTTCAGTGGTACAGGATGAAGACGTACTGGATACATGGTTTAGTTCTGCATTATGGCCTTTCTCAACACTTGGATGGCCGGATGAGACACCTGATTTAAAAAAATTCTATCCTAATGATTTGCTGGTAACCGGTTTTGATATTATTTTCTTTTGGGTTGCAAGAATGATATTTTCAGGTATCGAGCAGATGGGGGAAACTCCTTTCAGCGATGTGTACATACACGGACTTATACGGGACGCACAGGGACGAAAAATGAGCAAGTCTCTCGGAAACGGTGTAGATCCTCTTGAGGTAATAGAAGAATATGGTGCTGATCCATTAAGGTTCACCATTGTAACTGGAAATGCAGCAGGAAACGATATAAGGTGGAATGAAGAAAAAGTTTTGGCAAATAGAAATTTTGCCAACAAAATTTGGAACGCCTCAAAGTTTGTTATAATGCATACAAAAGATGTTGGTGCACTGGATTTGGAAGCCAGCATGAATGATCTTTTGACCATGGACAAGTGGATAATAAGCAGATTGAATCAGGTTACTCGAGAAATCAATGAAAATTTGGAAAAATACGAATTGGGAATTGCAGCTCAGAAGTTGTATGATTTCATGTGGAATGAATATTGCGATTGGTACATTGAACTTGTTAAACCTAGATTGTACAATGAAGACAGTGAATCCAAGAAGGCTGCGCTTTCAACACTTCATTATGTGTTGGAAACTTCCCTGAAGTTGCTTCATCCCTTCATGCCGTTTATAACAGAAAAATTATTCCTGGCCATTCAAGAAAAAGAAGAAACAATTATGATTTCAAAGTGGCCTGAATTTGATCCTATCAAAGATTTTAAAGAGGAAGAATCTCAGATTGCATTTGTTATGGATATAGTTCGTGCTGTAAGAAATATAAAAGCAGAATTAAATGTGGCACCTTCAAAAAAAGTAAAACTGTACATCAGGCCTTTTGATGAAATGAAAAAGGCATCGATATTAGACAACGACATTTACATCAAAAATCTTGCAAATGCGGTGGAAATCGTTATTACAGAAAGCAAGGACATACCTGACAATGCATCGGCGGCGATGGTCGATGGAGCGGAAATTGTTGTTCCTTTGGATGAATTGATCGACAAGGAAAAGGAAATCGACAGACTGGAAAAAGAAAAAGAGACCCTGGAAAAGGAAATCGACAGAGTGGTAAAAAAATTGTCAAATCAAGGATTTATATCCAAAGCGCCTCAAAAAGTAGTAGATGAAGAAAAAGCAAAAGAAGAAAAGTACAGAGTAATGTATGAAAACGTACTAAAAACTCTGGAAAGTTATAAGAAATAAATTAGAGTAGGCGAATAAAACCGCCTACTCTTTTATAAGTGTATTTATTATGTCTGTGTACATGGTTTGCCCGTTTTTTTCCCAGTTTTCACTTATAAATCTGGCCTGAGCTTTATTTGGGACACTAATACTTATATTGATTAGAGATACATCATTCTCGACCAAGGTCAAACGCACCTCAAATTCTCCATCTCCTGTGATTTTATATGTGGCGACATTTTTCACCTCTTTGAGGACCTTATCCTTGTTTTGCCTGATAAAAATATCGAGTATTTCCTTGATATATGTAGGTATCCTGTCGGAGAACAAAGATAAAGTTTCCCTGCCTTTGTCAGATATGGAATAATAATCGGTATTATTGTCATTGATCAAGACTAAAAAGCCGTCAGTTGATAGACTTTGGATCAAAAACTGAATATCAAAATAACTGATTTGGACGTTTTCTATAATGATTTGGCTGATTTGTTCTTTATTAACAGGCACCTTGAATTGATTCAGGGCATATAATATAATTAATTTGTTCTCAAGCACGTTTTCAGAGTCAAAATACAAATACACACACCTACCTTCATTGGTATATTATATCAGAAATGAGTCTATGAGATAAGATAAAATTCACTTGAAAGGATTTTAATAATGGTAGAATTGAAAAAGATAATTGAAGATATGGGAGTGTCAGATTATGGTTTTGGAAATGTAAGAGGATTGATCCCGGAAAATTGGAGTGATCTTGATCAATCTATTTCCATATTTGTTGAGTTGTCAAGACCGCTAGTTGATGACATAAAAAGCCAGGGACCGACAAAAACGTATTTTGCCCATTACAGGGCAATGAACAATTATATCAACGAAATTACGCTTAAAATCGTGATGTATCTTCAAAAAAAAGGTTACAGAGCCGTGGCGATACCTGCATCCCAAACCGTAAGCGAGAGTTCAGATATAAGAGGCGTGTTTCAACACAGAACTGCAGCTACAGTTTCCGGCAAGGGATGGATAGGCAAAAGCGGAATGTTCATTCACGAAACGATCGGGCCTTCGGTAAGAATGGGAACAGTTTTGACTAATTTTAAATTACCTGTTGGCTCTCCTGTTAAAGAAGGAAAATGTGGGAGATGCAGAGAGTGCGTCATAGCTTGTCCTGCCATGGCTATAGAGGGAACTGAGTGGCGTGCGGGAATAGACAGAATCGAATTATACGATGCCAAAGCTTGTAGTGACTATATGAAAGAATCTTATATGCACATAGGAAGAGGTTCAGTTTGTGGAATCTGCATGGCAGTTTGTCCATTTAATAAAAAGTAGGAGAGATAACGATGAAGTACATAAAGACCAATTGGAATATTCCGTATTATAATATGGCTTTTGAGGAATATTTGATAAATAAAATGCCAGAAGACGATTATTTGTTTTTTTATATTCATGATCCGTCCATCATTGTCGGAAAACACCAAAACACCTTGGAGGAGGTCAATAAGGAATACATAGATACCAATGACATTTATGTATCAAGAAGGCTCTCGGGTGGAGGAGCAGTATATCACGACGAAGGAAATTTGAATTTTTCATTTGTGATGAAAGAAGGTAACAACGATATAAATAATTTTAAAAAATTTACGCAACCAATTATATTGGCTCTTGAAAAAATTGGGATCAAGTCGGAATTAAGTGGTAGAAATGACATAACAATCGATGGTAAGAAATTTTCTGGAAATGCTCAATATGCCAAAAAAAACAGACTTTTACACCATGGAACTTTGCTGTTTGATTCACAAATGGGAAATCTCAGTAACGCCTTGAATGTAAAAGAGTTGAAAATCAAATCAAAAGGGGTTAAATCTGTAAAAAGCAGAGTTACCAATATCAAACCGTATATGAAAAAGGACATTACTATAAATGAGTTTCAAGAATATCTGTTGGAATATATGTCTGAACTCAATAATTTGGAAGAATTAGTTATTTCAGATTCGGATATAAATAAAATCAACACCGCTGTTGAGAAGAAATTTTCTACCTGGGAATGGAACTGGGGGGAGTCACCTCAATTTGATATTCAAAAGATCGATAAATTCGACTGTGGGATAATCGATGCACGAATGAACATATATGAAGGGAATATAGAAGAATGCAAGCTCTATGGAGATTTTTTTGTTAAAAAGCCAATAGAGGAGCTGGAAAACATTCTTTTTAAAGTAAAATACAGAAAAGAAGATGTTAAAGAAGCATTGGAAAAAGTAAATATCGAGGACTTCTTTTTTGGACTGGATAAAGAAGATTTTATAAATTTCATCTGTGAACAATAAAAAGATCCCTTCCTCATTCAGGGGAAGGGATCTTATATCTAAAGTTCAAATTCTCTTGCTATCAAATCTACTGCTGTCTGTTGATCTTTAGGGTCTATAGCGTAAGAAATTTTTATTTCGGATGTTGTTACCATTTCAACTTCTATATTTGCCTTGGCAAGCAAGACGAATATCTGAGCAGCCACTCCTGAATGACTTCTCATACCAATGCCGACAACGGACAATTTGGAAATGTTCTCATTGATTTCAAAGGATATCTGCGGATATTTTTTTGATATGAAACCAAGTATGGATCTTGTGTCCACCAAATCACTTTTCGGAGTTGTAAACGAAATATTTACAAGCTTATCCTTGGGTGAAGTTTGACTTATCATATCGATGTTTATATCTTTCTTGGCCATCATTTCAAAAATTTCTGCTGTAATTCCTATGCTATATGGAACATTGTTCAAGGTAACCAATGCGTCATTATTGTCTATTGCCAAACCGGTTATTACTGCACTTTCCATACCGGGTTCACTCTCCTTAATTATCGTTCCGGGTTTATTCTCCATGCTTGATGCGACAAGTATTGAGATTTTATGTTTTTGTGCAAGTTCTATGGCACGTGTGTGCATAACTCCTGCACCTAGGCTAGCCATTTCTAACATCTCTTCGTAGCTTATGGCATCTAGCTTTTTGGCTTTGGGATACATCCGGGGATCCAATGAATATATGCCGTCCACGTCAGTATAAATTTCACACGGACACTGAAGCTTACCGGCAATGGCCACTGCCGATGTATCCGAACCACCCCTGCCCAGAGTAGTGATGTCCGAATCTTCATTGCTGCCTTGAAAACCGGCTACGATAACGATCTTATTGTCGGACAGATGTTTTCTTAAGACTTTATCTTCAATATCGACTATCTTTGATTTGGTATGGTGACCTGAAGTTTTGATTCCTACTTGATGCCCAGTCAGAGAAATAGCATCATGTCCGAGTTCATGCAAAGCCATCGACAACAAAGCTATTGAAACTTGTTCTCCTGTAGAGATCAACATGTCAATTTCTCGTTTCGGAGGATTATCAGAAATCTGGTAAGCCAAATCCAACAAATCATCCGTATTATTTCCCATTGCTGAAACCACGACAACGGGGCTGAAACCTTGCTCTTTTTTTTGTATTATTCTATTGGCAACGTTTTTGATGCGAGCAATGTCACCAACTGAAGTACCACCGTACTTTTGTACAACTATTTTCATCAAATTTTCACCCTTTTAGCCTCTTAAATCATCAAGGATTTCAGTCTTGCTCTTTGTCTTGTCATCGATCTCCTTGATTACTTTTGCCGGAGATCCTGCAACCACAGTTCCCGCAGGAACATCTTTTGTAACTATGGCTCCAGCTGCAACAACTGCCCCTTTACCAACTTTGACACCTTCTAAAATAACTGCATTGGCTCCTACTACTACGTCATCTTCTATGATTACTGGAGTTTTACTTGGTGGTTCAAGTACACCTGCAACTACTGCACCTGCTCCTATATGGGCATTTTTACCAATTTGTCCTCTGGCTCCCACGACCGCATTCATATCGATCATTGTGCCTTCACCAATATTAGCACCTATATTTATCACAGCACCCATCATAATTACGCAATTTTTACCGATATGAGCACCTTCTCTTATGGATACACCAGGTTCTATTCTTGCCTCGATACCTGTCATGTCTATCATGGGAACTGCTGAATTTCTTCTGTCATTTTCAATTCTGAATGATTGAACTTTTTCTTTATTGTTCTCTAAAAATGGCATCAAGATTTCGCTCTCTCCGAAAATTGTACAGGAAGAGGGAAGACCGTAATACTCGAACCCTTCCAAATCCAGTTCATTAAAATTCCCTTTCAGGTATAATTTAACAGGAGTTTGTTTTTTTACCGCCTTAATGTATTTTGCAATCTCATACGGATTGGTTAAATCAAATTGTTGTTTCAGTTCTTCGTTTGTCATTTTAAAATCTCCTTTCGGGTTATAGACCCAACATTTTTTTCATGTCATATAGACCATTTTCTTTTTTATAAATAAATTTTGCCGCTTCAATTGCTCCTTTGGCAAAGACTGCTTTGGATGCAGCCGAGTGTTTGATTTCCACGATTTCATCTTCTCCCGCATATATTACAGTGTGTTCGCCTGCGATTGTTCCACCACGAACTGCATGTATGCCGATTTCATTTTCTTGTCTCTTTGTTGATTTACCTTCGCGTCCGTAGATGAAGTCGTATCTTTTTTCAGATGAATTATTTAATTCATTGGCCAACATCAAAGCCGTACCACTTGGAGAATCCAATTTTTTGTTGTGATGCTTTTCAATTATTTCGATATCGAAGCCTTTGAGCAATTTTTCAGCCTGAGAAACTAGACCCAGCATTACATTGATGCCTATGGACATGTTGGCTGTTCTAAAAACTGGGATCTGTCCAGAAATATTTATCAGTGATTGTTCATCATCATCGGTCAGTCCAGTAGTAGCCATGACCAGTGGTGTTTTATTTTTTAAAGAATAATCAACAATTGCGTCAAAAGCGGAAAAGTGAGAAAAGTCGATGACTACATCAATATCCTCAGTCATTTTGCTCAAATCTGTAAAAACAGGGAAGGGATGGTCGTTAGATGGCTTGGAATCAAATCCTGCCGCAATTGATACGTCATTCATACCGGAGACCAAATTTGATATAGCCTTTCCCATTCCACCGTTACATCCGCTTAAAAGTATATTCATTTTTTACCTCCCATTAAATCAATCCGTATGCTTTCATTTCGGATCTTAGAATTTCTAGGTGTCCATCTTCCATTGGAGTAAGGGGCATTCTCAGTTCACCTGTATCCATATCCATTAGCTTCATAGCTGCTTTCACAGGGATTGGATTAGCCTCGAGGAACAGTGCCTTGTTAAGTCCATTCATTCCAAGTTGAAGATCCAGACTTTCATTGACTTTGCCTTCATGATACAAATGTACCATGTCGCTCATTTCCTTTGGAATAATGTTGGCACTTACGCTTATAACTCCAAGGGCACCCAAGGATAGAATAGGTACTACCTGATTGTCATTTCCGGAATAGATACCAAAATCTTTACCGCAGAGTCTGGCAATTTCAGCTACCTGTACGATATCGCCGCTGGCTTCCTTAACTGCCTTTATATTCTCGATTTTTGAAAGTTCCACCATGGTGTTTACTTCTATATTGAGACCGGTCCTGCTTGGAACGTTGTAAACAATGATTGGGCAGTTGACACTTTGGGCTACAGCCTCAAAATGTTTGACGATACCTTTTTGAGTTCCTTTATTGTAATAAGGATTCATGACAAGTACGGCATCTGCTCCTGCTTGGTCTGCAAATTTGGACATTTCCACAGCATGGTAAGTACTATTACTGCCGGTTCCGGCGATTACCGGGATCCTTCCGTTAACTTTTTCAACAGCAAATTTGATTTCATCTTGTTGTTCCTCATCGCTAATGCAAGGTGTTTCTCCGGTAGTTCCGCAAATTATAATCGCATCGCTTCCTTTTTCGATATGCCATTCCAGAAGATTGCCGAGACGTTCGTAGTCGATTTGATTGTCTTTGAATGGTGTTACGATTGCTACTCCTGATCCTTTAAAAAGACCTTTCATTTTATCACCTGCTTAGTAAATTATTTTTTACGAGTAATTCTGCGATTTGAACTGCGTTGGTTGCTGCACCTTTTCTTATGTTGTCAGCTACTATCCATAGATTCAACCCGCTTTGCAGACTTTCATCCCTTCGTATTCTTCCGACAAAAACTTCATTTTTGCCTTCAGCTTCCCGGGCTAGAGGATAAACATTGTTTTTTACGTCATCCTGGACGATGATACCCGGTGCATTGTTTAGAATTTCCCTTACATCTTCAATTTGGAAATCATTTTCAAATTCAAGGTTAACACTTTCACTATGTCCATAAAAGACAGGGACCCTGACTGTAGTAGCAGTTATGGCCATATTATCCTCGTGAAGTATCTTTCGTGTTTCCAGAATCATCTTCATCTCTTCTTTAGTATACCCATTTTCCATAAAAACATCTATGTGGGGAAGGCAATTATACGCAATTTGATGAGGATAAAATTTGTTTTCTTCTCCCTTGATGCCATTCTCCAAATCTTCAAATCCCTTTATTCCCGAGCCTGAAACAGCTTGGTAAGTGGAGTATACGATCCTCTTTATTTTAAATTTTTCGTGGAGTGGCTTTAATGCAACCATTGCTTGGATCGTGGAGCAATTGGGGTTTGCTATGATATTTTGATGCCACTCGAGATCTTCGGGATTGACCTCGGGTACTACCAGGGGAACTGTGGGATTCATCCTGAAGGCTGATGAGTTGTCTACCACCACCACGTTGTTTTTCGCAGCAATTGGCGAAAACTTTTCGCTTGTGGAACCTCCGGCTGAAAATATCGCTATATGGATATCTTTGTCAAATGACTTTTCATTTAGTTCTTCAACTACATATTCCTTGCCGGCAAATTCAACTTTTTGTCCTGCAGATCTGGACGAAGCCATTGGGTAGAGCTTTTCAACTGGGAAATTTTGCTCTTCAAGAACTTGTAAAACCTTTCGGCCTACCATACCGGTAGCACCGACTACTGCAACATTGTATTTTTTCATATAGACCTCCTATTGATTAATTATCCTTAATAAAAAAGCTAGTTTAGAATTAAACTAGCTGATTGTTTACAATGGTTAATAACGACATTAAGCAAACATTCAGATAGCGCTTCATCGCAATACGCAATGACAGTTGCAAGGTTGTTTACCGGGCAACCAGCAGAAAAGCTTCAGGGCTTGTTCGACTTCGGCATCTTTTCCTTTCGTTTTGTCTCATCAGATCCTGAAATCCTACTCAAAGTTACTGATAAAAGATGCGCCTCTATCCACCTATATTCAATTTTATGATATTATATCAGTTAATGAAAATAAAATAAACTAAATTGTATATGTTTTTTAGTTTTCATATGATATATAATGTACAATGAAATATTTTACACGAAAAGTTAAAATAATGCAAATATATAATCAAAGAGGGATAATATGAAACTACGAAAAGAAATAGTTGGGTTAAAAGAAGACTCGATTAAAATAAGAAGAACTTTGCACACTTTTCCTGAAGAGGGGTTTAAAGAATTCAAGACATCAAACTATATCAAGGATTATTTGGTGTCTTTGGGTTTAGTTGCGGGTACTGTGGCTCAAACAGGTGTTTACTCTTTTATTGAGGGTGAGAATACTCACAGATGCATAGCTTTCAGAGCTGACATGGATGGTCTTTCAGTATGCGAGAACACGGGAGTCGAATTTAAATCTGAACACGAATCGATGATGCATGCTTGCGGTCATGACGGGCACATGACTATCTTGCTTTTGTTGGCAAAATATCTGACACAAAGCAACCTTAAACCAAAGTGCAATATTTTGCTGATATTTCAGCCTGCTGAAGAAGGACCGGGTGGAGCGAAACAAATCGTTGATGAAGGACTTTTAACCAAATACCAAGTGAACGAAATATATGGAACGCATTTGATGCCCAGCGTGAACGAGGGGGTAATATCTGTAAGAAGCGGAGCCATGATGGCCCAAACAGGTGAAGTTTACATTGAAATCAAAGGCAAGAGTTCTCATGGAGCAGCTCCGCATCAGGGAACTGATGCTGTTGTCATAGCTGCCGGATTTATTCAAGCACTTCAAACCATTGTAAGCAGAAACGTGAATCCAATAAAAACTTCTCTTATTTCAATTGGAACTATATCCGGTGGAGAAAGACTAAATGTTGTGGCCAAGAGTGTGAAACTTGCAGGTACTATGAGGTCATACGAAGAAAAAGTATATGAAGACATGAAGTCAAGAGTCATAGAAATCGCAGAAGGGTTTCAGGTGGCATTCAATTGCGATATAAAATGCGATTTCATTGATATGTATCCACCAGTTACAAACGATGTGAAACTTTACGACAAATTTATTGAATTAATGGACAAAGATGAGTATGAAGAGGCGGAACCATTGATGATTGCTGAAGATTTTTCTTTTTATCAAAAAACCATACCGGGATTGTTTTTTTATCTAGGATCAAAAAATGAAATTAAAAATTTCACATATGGACTTCATGATTCGAAGTTTAACTTTGATGAAGAAATTCTATTGAACGGCGTAGAAATATACGCCAGGATCATTGACAGGGAGAGTACGTTTAATTGAAAAGATCGATAATTTTATTTTGTTTTGGGTTTTTAATATTGATTGGAGGTCTATTGTTTTTTCCGGTACATACCAAGGCCAATCAAAATCAGTCTGTTTTTTCAGGACTATATTTGATAAAAGGTGAAAACGTAGAGTTGAGCCAGGTAGACATATCCATTTCGGTAAAGAACGAAGAGACATCTACAGTTACTGCAACTTATGAAGCTACCAACACGGGAAGCGATACAACAAGCATATTAATGGGGGTTCCTCTTACGGAACTGAGCATGACTGACGTTAAGTTTCGATTTTCACCATATCTTTACAACTCCACCATAGTATCCGGAGACAAGATCAACAGTTTGATAAACAACATGAGTGTGAACTATGCATCGTGGAGAACATTCAGTTTTGAGATCGCCTTAAAAAGCGGTGAGACAAAAACGGCATCTGTTACTTATACCACAGAAAATTATAGTTCGGAAGATGGAAGACTCGGGTTCAATATAGACTTGGATCACCTTGCTTCATGGTCCGATAAACCAAAAAAAGTCAGGATTAATGCTTCTTTCGATCCTAGAACGGTGCAGATTTATAATTTTGACAACGAATTTTCAATAGAGCCTACCGAGATGAGCCCTCAATATAATTTGACTTGGGAGTTTGATGATGTGACCGAACTTAAAGAAATCACTTTCAATTATTTTCCTGTGGACGAAAAAATCAAAGATGAAATAATCAAAGGCGGTGACGGAGAATTGCAGGAGTTTGTCACTGCTTATGAAACTAGGAATTATCCTGAGGTCATCAAGATAGGTAAAGAGTATGTAAAAAGGTCTCAAGATGACAAAGTACAAAATCTCGTATATTTATTGATGGCAGATGCTTACACAGCGCAGAAGGATTACACTCAGACACTGGCAATTTACGAACTGATAACCACTTCGGACATAGATTATGGTGATCTGAAAGACAGGATCGAAAACAAAATATTCATCAACAAAATAATATCCATGGAAAATTTAAAAAATTATGAAGAGATGTACGACTTGATAATTTATGAACAGTCAAAAACAAACCTTGGAGCGTATTTTGAGGACTGGCTGGATAATGCATACAACAGAATTCCTGAAGAAGATTTGGAAGCGCTGATAGAGGAGCGCAAACCGCCGACAAAATTTGAAATGTTTCTTGATGATTTCTTAAGTGGAAATTTTACAGTAATTCTTATAGCAGCTTCCATCGGTATCGTGATTTTGTTGATAATCATTTATTTTATAAGGAGAAAAAGAAAAAATAAATTTTTCTATTGAGCTATGTATAAAAAACTATCTGAAGTTTATGACAATTTAATAAAAGAAGATATTGATTATGACTTGTTTATAGATTGGATAATATCTAAAATCAAAAGATCAAAATTTGAAGTCAAATCCATTCTTGAGATCGGATGCGGTACGGGAAATATAACGATACCTTTGGGACAAAAGGGATACAAAATGACGGGTGTGGACATTTCGGACGAAATGCTTTCAGTTGCTGATGCAAAGGCATTTGAAGTCGGAATTGAGGTTAGGTGGATCAACTCGGACATAGTTGATTTGGATATGGACAGTAAATTTGAATGCGTAATTTCCACCATGGATACATTTAATTATATAACGGATATCGATGATTTATGCAAATCATTGGGAAATGTTTATAATGCCTTGAAACCAGGTGGGATATTTATCTTTGACATAAATACAAAATACCGACTTAAAGAGATCTATGGGTCAAACTCATTCAATTATGTTTCTGATGAGATTTGCTATATCTGGAACAATTATTACAACGAAGATCAAAAGATATGTGAGTTCGAGATAAACTTCTTTTTGAAAGATGAATATTCAGATGCATATGAGAGATTTGAAGAAATCCATTATCAAAGAGCTTACGAAAAAAGTGAAATAGTCGATTTGTTAAAAGACACAGGGTTCACAAACGTTCAAACCTTTGATTTTTTAAGTTTTGAGAAGCCTGCTGACAAATCTGAAAAAATTCATTTCTACGCGCAAAAGAAATTTGAAGATTGACTGTATATTCAATAACATTTTGACAAACAAATTAATAAGTGTTAAAATGTTAGCCGTAAAGGTAAATTTATTTTTAATTTAGGAGGAATTTTTTAATGACAAACGGTACTGTAAAATGGTTCAATGCTGAAAAGGGTTATGGATTTCTTTCAACTGAAGATGGCGGAGACGTATTCGTTCATTTCTCAGCGTTGATGATGGACGGCTACAAGACTTTGAAAGAAGGACAAGAAGTAAGCTTTGAAATCGTTGAAGGCGAAAAAGGCCCTCAAGCTGCTAATGTTAACATTTTATAAGAAAGTAACAGTTATTATTTAATTATAGATTTACTTGGTATAAAAATAACATTACGCAAATCGATCCCTGTTTATTGCAGGGATTTTATATTTTATAGAGTTGTATTGGTATAATTATACCAAATGGGAGGATAAATGAAAGATCAAATAACAAGCTTCAAAGTCGAAGGAATCCAGGCCAGGGTTTTTGCTGTGAACAGCAAAGAATCTGTCAGGGAAATGCAACGGATCCACAATGCATCCTATACCGCAACCGCTGCTGCAGGTAGAGCATTAAGTGCCACTGCAATGATGATCATGACACTGAAAAACGAAACAGATAGAATAAATGCTCAGATCAAATGCGATGGCCCTATAAAGGGAATAGTTGTAGCTGCAAATGCCAACGGAGAGGTAAAAGTTGATATATACCAGCCTATGATATACATTCCGTTAAAAAAGTCGGGAAAACTTGATGTAGCGTCTGCAATAGGCAAGGGAACGCTGACCATTGTAAAGGATCTTGGCTTGAAGAACCCATATACGGGAAATGTCAATATTGTCAGCGGTGAAATAGCAGAAGATTTTACTTATTATTTTGCTGCTTCAGAACAAACACCTTCAGTAGTTGCGTTAGGCGTTCTGATTGATAAAAACGATACTGTCATTGCATCTGGCGGATACATGATCCAGCTTTTACCGGACTGTCCTGAAGAAACGATCAGTTATATCGAAAAGAGGATCTCTGAGATAGACAGTGTTACGGCCATGATGGAAAAGGGCATGAATCAATTACAGATGGTCGAATATATATTTGAAAATCGAAGGGTCGAAATTTTGGCAACTAAAGACTTGAACTACAAATGTGACTGTAGCAGAGACCGGATCGAAAAAGGTATTTCAATGCTGAAAAAAGATGATTTGAAGAAGATGATCAGCGAAGATAAAGGTGCGGAAGTCACTTGCCATTTTTGTAATAGCAAGTATGAATTTTCAGAAGAAGAGTTGCAGAAAATTTATGACAAAATAAAATAACTTGAAATTTTTATTTAAAATCAGTTATCAAAAAACCTTATATATCAAGGGTTTGGTGATTCTGAAAAAGAGTTTTGAAAAAAGCCTAAAAACATATTGACTTCATACAATTTATAGCCTATAATAATACTTGTCTCAAATTTGAGGCGATGGTCGCATAGCTCAGCTGGGAGAGCACCTGCCTTACAAGCAGGGGGTCATAGGTTCGAGCCCTATTGCGACCACCATTTATGTAATGATCCTGTCTTCGACAGATCATATATATGCGGCCTGGTAGTTCAGTTGGTTAGAATGCCAGCCTGTCACGCTGGAGGTCGAGGGTTCGAGTCCCTTCCAGGTCGCCATTTATAATTCTGATATATCCGTTTCATCAGTAGGGCTGATTTCCACCAACAAGCCCAAGTAGCTCAGTCGGTAGAGCAGAGGACTGAAAATCCTCGTGTCGGTGGTTCGATTCCGCCCTTGGGCACCATTATCATCAATAATATGCGAAAGTGGCTCAGTGGTAGAGCATCGCCTTGCCAAGGCGAGGGTCGCGGGTTCAAATCCCGTCTTTCGCTCCATTATGGCGGCATAGCCAAGTGGTAAGGCACGGGACTGCAACTCCCTTACCCCCAGTTCAAATCTGGGTGCCGCCTCCAAACAAATAATAAATATTTATACAATATAAACTCACTGTTATCAGTGAGTTTTGTTTTTAGTTAAATCAAAACAATTTTATGAACTTAACTGAAAAAATTTATAAAATAAGATAAAATAAGTGTATTAGTGCTCTTGACGGTATAAGATTAGGCATGTTCAATTGGTATAAATTAAGTATTGCTCGGAGGGATCTAAAATGAATATAAATATTAGAAATGAAGAACCAAAAGATTATAGAAGCGTTGAAGAGATTGCCAGGGAAGCATTTTGGAACTTGTATTTTCCAGGTTGCCATGAGCACTTTGTCATTCATAAAATGAGAGATCATAAAGACTTTATAAGAGATCTGGCATTTGTTGTTGAAGTCGATGATCAAATTGTCGGAGGCATATTCTATACGCACTCGAAAATAGTGTCAGAGAAGAATAAAGAGTATAAAACTATTAGCTTCGGACCAGTTTTTATTTCTCCAGAGTTTCATAGAAAAGGCTTAGGCAAAGAACTCATCACTCATTCTATTGAGGTGGCAAAGAAAATGGGATACCGTGCGATACTTATATTGGGATATCCATATCATTACGAGCCTTATGGATTTTTGGGTGGTAAAAGGTATAATATTAGCATGGCTGATGAAAAGTATTATAAAGGTTTGTTGATTTTACCTCTTTATGAAGGTGCCCTGGATAACGTATCGGGTCATGCAGTTTTTTCAGATGTTTTCGATGTGAAAGATGAAGATGCTGACGAATTTGATAAGTCATTCATGCCTAAAGAAAAGAAGTATCAGGCAAGTCAAGACGAGTATGAAATGACAATTTCTTTATTGGATGAACAGTAGTTTTTTAAAAATATTTATCTTTGGAAGGTTTCAAGACAACCACAAACGGTAAATTATATAAGTAGAGGGAAAAGTGAAAATAAGAAGAATAGGTTCCGAGTCACTCAGGTAGGCATCAACGATATGTGAACTATAAAGTAAATGTAATATTCGCTTAATGATAGCTTGAGAAAAATATTCTTGGTCCGTACACTGAAAGGAGATTCTAATGCCTAAAACTAAGTGTTTTGATGAAAATTATATGGATTATGAAGAATGGTTCGATAAGAACAGGTACGTTTATCTTTCCGAGTTGAAAGCTGTCAAACATTTTGTTCCTCAGATTGGAACAGGTCTTGAAGTAGGAGTGGGAAGTGGTAAATTTGCGGTGCCTTTAGGTATTAAAATTGGGCTTGAACCATCTGAAAAAATGAAACAACTTGCTGAAAGCAAAGGTGTAAAGGTTTATGGCGGCGTCGCAGAGGCATTGCCATTTGAAGATTCATCATTTGACTTTGTTTTGATGGTGACAACGATCTGTTTCGTAGATGACGTAGACAAATCATTGCGGGAAGTTAAGAGAGTTTTAAAGAAAAATGGAAAATTCATAATTGGCTTAGTTGACAGCGAAAGTCCACTGGGAAAAATTTATAAAGAAAAAAAAGATGGCAGTGTTTTTTATAAAGACGCAATTTTCTATTCTGCAAAATGAATATTCCACTAAAAGAAACCAGGCTGTCCGGAGCCTAGTGCCAATGGCTCCGGACAGCGGTTCCAACGGTTCCGGCTAGGAACCAACATTGATTATTCTTTAATGCCGTACACTTCTCTCATA
>NZ_JADNRK010000035.1 GCF_015594845.1 Alkalibacter mobilis
AATCTGAGTCATTTGGGTTTCCTCCTCGGGTTGATGGTTTTTCGACAACTCTATTTTATCCGAGGTTGAACCCTTTTGGCTCAATTTTTTTAATTTTTGAATTTACACCATTATATAGACTTTATCGTCTTTTTCATTGATATAATCTGTTATAATTAATATAATAAAAATACTTTGTTAAATATCAGGCTGCCCATATGAAAATTATTGTGTTTTTATAAATGGAAGTTTGTTTTCATTTTATCCCACTACTACAAATTCTGGAGGTAATATTATGGAAAAACTATTTGAACTACTTGAAAACAAAAACTTCAAAGAACTTAAAAATTACCTTGAAACCCTTCATGCCCCTGACATAGCTGATGCAATGGAAGAAGTGAATGACAAGGAAAGTCTTTTAATGTTCCGACTCTTGCCAAAAGATCTGGCTGTAGAAGTGTTTTCTCATTTGGAGTCATTCTATCAAGCAAAACTCTCCCAATTGATCAAGGAAGATGAGCTGAGAGAATTGGTCAACGAGTTGAATTTCGACGATAAAATCGACTATTTGGAAGAAATACCTGCAATATTGGTAAAAAAAATCCTTCAAAACACTCCCGAAAATGAACGGAAACTGATAAATCAATTTTTAAATTATCCGGAATATAGTGCCGGAAGCATAATGACTATCGAATTCGTTGATTTAAAAAAGCTGATGACAGTTAAACAGGCAATCGCTCGAATCAGAACCATAGGTGTTGACAAAGAAACGATTTACACCTGCTACGTTATAAACAACGAGCGCAAACTGGAAGGTATCATATCTTTGAAGGAACTGATACTTTCTTCCGAAGATTCTAAAATTGAAGATATTATGAATTATGACTATATTAGTGTAACAACTTCAACAAATCAGGAAGACGTAGCTGACAAGTTCTTGAAATACGACTTGTTGGCCATGCCTGTAGTGGATTCGGAGAACCGCCTTGTAGGAATTATTACAGTTGATGATGTAATGGATGTAATGGAAGAAGAAACTACCAAAGACTTCCACATTATGGCCGGTATGCAGATATCTGAGGAAACATACATGGAATCTACAGTAATCCAGCTTTTTAAAAAGCGATTCCCGTGGTTGGCAATATTGATGATCTCTGCCACCATTACCAGTGCAATTATGGAAAGTTACGAAGCTTTAATAGCAGGAATGGCGATTTTAAGTGCCAACATACCCATGTTGATGGGTACCAGTGGTAATGCGGGTGCTCAGGCATCTACTCTAATGGTTAGATCCATTGCAGTGGGTGATGTAGAATTCAAGGATATTTTCAAGATCATTTGGAAAGAATTGAGGGTAAGCTTGTTGATCGGTATTTGCCTGGCAGTTTTAAATTTTGCCAGAATGTCATTTATAGGTGGTTACAACAGCACTTTGTCATTAGTAGTCAGCCTTACGTTGATCGTGACTATTGCCAGTGCCAAACTTATCGGAAGCACTCTGCCCATGCTGGCTAAAAAAATTGGATTAGATCCGGCAATAATGGCAAATCCAATGATTAGCACCATACTTGATGCTTTGGTCTTGATAACTTATTTCAGAATAAGTTCAATATTCTTCTCCTTATAAGATTATAGGACCGTCACACCTGTGACAGTCCTATCTTTTTATTAATCAACTTGGTGCCAAGCTCAATAATGGAATCTATGGACTGTTCTTTCGAGAGCTCGGACATATTTTTGGCCATACTGTCTAAAATGTCTTTATTGTGAACAAGATAATCTATAACCGTAGTCAAGTCCTTTATTTTGTCGACTTTTAGAGCCATTCCAGTTTCTATAAGAAAATCAGCGTTTTCTTCTTCCTGTCCTGGAATGTAATATGGGATCAACATTGGAATATTCTTTATTATTGATTCTGTTGTTGTTAGTCCACCCGGTTTTGTTATGACCAAATCGGCCATATCCATAAGTTCTGGAATGTTCTCGGCAAATCCATGTACATCTACAATTTTATTGTAGTAATAATCTTCAAGAATTTTGTCGATTTTTGATTTGACCTTTGCGTTTTTGCCGCAAACAACGATTATTTTTAAATAATGCTTGGATTTAAGAAGATTCACAAATGCTTTTTCAATCTGATTGGTGCCCATAGACCCGGCCATCAATAAAACCGTAAGATCTACATCATAATTTTTGACAGCTACTTTTTTATGGTCAAGAAAGGATTTTCTGACCGGTATTCCCACCGGATAAATCTTGTTCCCTTCTACTCCTTTTTCTATCATAGTTTCTTTGGTATATTCGCTGCCGACTACATATGCATCTATCTTTTCGTGTATATACGCTCTATGGATCATATAATCCGTGACAATGGAGATGATTGGCAGGTCAAATTCATTTTCTTCTTTAAGTGTTCCTAAAACGTTTGTCACCAAAGGATGCGTGGCAATAATTAAATCAGGTTCTTTTTCCTGGATCAAACTTGTAATGTCCTTTTCCATTACATCGGTAATAATTGCCATTATGTAATGACTAAGTGTCTTGTTGTTTGCAGCCTTATACATTCTCCCATAGGTTTTAGGACTTATGTTTACTATTTTTTCATAACCTTTCGCAATCAATTTGTCTAAAAATACACTTGTTTCCTTAAATGCGTCTACTATTTCTGCATCAAAATCCCTTGATTCGAAATGTTCTTTTAAAGAATTTGCAGCTATGTTGTGTCCTCCACCTGTAGATGCAGTAAAAATAACCACTTTTTTCATTAAATCAACTCCAAAATAGATTTATGTCATAAAATGCATTCCCGTACATTATAACATTAAAAATATTAAATTATACCTATTATAAGCAAATCATTCAATTTGCATGCATTCAAAAAGGGATCCATCTCTTATCGCATTCAGAGTTTGATCCCTTATAAAACAAAAACCTTTTATGATCACCCTAGTTATCTCCCAGATCATTCAGCATCAAAATTCTTTGCTGAATCGGTAATCTACTTTTATCAATCTTCCGCCGATTTTTTCGTCCTGTTTTCTTTGTATCAAATATAATATACCCATTACCATTAAAACAGCCGACAAAACGGTTGTGGTTGCCCATATTATCTTTTTCATCATTTCACTCCTCTGATCTTTAACTATTTTATACCAACCCTACAGCATTTATAAACATACTATACCATCAAAAAAAGCGCTTTGAAAGTCCAAAGCGCTTTTTTATTCTATTTGACCCATGACTGACAGATTTTAACACCTTCAGCGGCATTTGTTGTATATGCGTCGGCTCCGATATGTTCACACGCCTCTTTGGTAACCGGATTTCCCCCTATGATGATTTTTACAGAGTCTCTTAAACCCGCCTCTTTAATAGCATCGACCGTGTCTTTCATTGATTCGAGAGCCAATGTCAATACACCACTCATTCCTACGATGTCAGGATTCAATTCTTTTATTTTATCTATAAAAGCAGCCGCAGGTTGGTCTATACCCAAATCTATCACGTCAAAACCTGCTGCTTCAGACATGCTCTTAAAAATATTCTTGCCTATATCATGTAGATCACCATGAACTGTCCCCACAATCATTTTACCTATTTTTACTCCTCCGCTGGAGCCAATTACTGGTTTTAACATATCGATAGATTCTGAAAGTAACTCTCCTGCAAAAATCAAGTCACCTACAAAATATTCTCCCGATTCAAAAAGATCGCCTACTTTTGCCATTCCCTCCTGACATGCGGATACAACTTGTTGTGCTTCTTCTTCATATGGTTTGGAATCAACAAATTCTTGCAACAATTCCAGCAATTCATCTTCCTCGAGATTTCCTACCAATTCAGATATTTTTTTCAAATCTACCATTACACGGCCTCCTTTTTTAACTTGTTTAAAATCCATATTGGAATTATAACATTTATATTTTATAAAGGCAACCGGTTTTATAATTTTAATTTAATTGCTGAGCATCATACAATTTTTTATACATACCATTTCTCGCATATAAGTCATCATGATTACCTTCTTCCTCTATTCCCTCGTCGGTCAATACAACGATTCTGTCAGCATTTTTTATGGTGGCGAGCCTATGTGCAATTATCACTGAAGTCCTGCTTTTAGACAATCTATCGAAGGATTGTTGAATAATTCGTTCATTTTCATTATCCAAACTTGAAGTTGCTTCATCTAAAATTAAAATCGGAGGGTTTTTCAAAAATATCCTCGCTATGCTGATCCTTTGTTTTTGTCCTCCCGAAAGCATTACTCCTCTTTCTCCCGTATATGTCTCGTACCCGTTGGGTAGATTTTTAATAAACTCATGTGCATTGGCAAGTTTGGCCGCATTGATAATTTCTTCATCCGATGCATTGGTATTCCCATAAGCGATATTTTCACGTATAGTTCCAGAGAACAAAAATACGTCTTGTTGGACAATCCCTATATTATCTCTTAAATCTCTAATTTTTATATTTTTTATGTTCATTCCGTCTACCGTGATTGAACCATTGTCCACTTCGTAGAATCTGGGTATCAGGCTGCATAGTGTAGACTTCCCTGCACCTGATGGACCCACCAAAGCTACTGTTTCCCCCGGATTGATTTTCAAATTGATACCATTCAATACCTTTTCTTTGGTATTATAACTAAACCCGACATCTTTAAATAAGATTTCACCTGACAATTTCCCTATAGATTTGGCTCTTTTATTGTCGACGATATCCGGTTCGATCATCATAATTTCATCAAACCTGTTAAAACCTGAAGCGGCTTTTTGAAAGGTCTCTACAAAATTGGCGATTCTTTTAACCGGCTCTATAAAGATATTTACATACAACAAGTACTGAACCAATTGTCCCACTGAGATCTGGCTGTAGTAGATAAAGATGCCACCGAATACAACCACAGATAAATAAAGGATATTTGCCAAAAAATTTACTCCGGAAATGAATTCACCCATTATCTTGTATGACTTCTCCTTTGTAAGCCTGTAATTTTCATTTCCAATATCAAATTTCTTTTCTTCATACCATTCATTTCCGAAAGATTGAACAACCCTGACACCTGAGACACTATCCTCTATTTGAGCGTTTATATCTGCTATCTTTATTCTCATATCAGCAAATACTTTTCTCATCTGTCTATTTTTTCTTATGGTAAAATACAACATTACCGGTATTAGAATGAATATAATCAGCGCCAGTTTCCAATTGATCATGAACATTATCCCAAATGAACCGATTATGGTTATTATCGTTATAAAAATATCTTCCGGCCCATGGTGAGCAAATTCTGCGATATCAAATAAATCATTGACCAACCTGGACATTATGTGTCCAGTCTTCGTGTTGTCAAAATATCTGAAAGACAATTTTTGGATGTGACTAAAAAGATCTTTTCGCATATCCGATTCGATCCTGACACCCAATACATGCCCCCAATAATTGACCACATAATTCAAAATTGCCCTAATTATATACAATACAAGCATCACTGCTGAAATCAAAAGCAGTAAATTCAAATTCTTTTCAGGCAAAATCGTATCAATGATTTTCGCAACGATTATTGGAAAAACCAAATCTATTAAAGACATGAAAAATGCACTTGTAAAATCTGCTATAAATAACTTTTTATGTGGCTTATAATATTTAATAAATTTTTTAATCACTGTATTTCTCCTCGTCTTAAACAACAAAAATCCCATAACATTGTATGGAATCTTTGAAGTGATCTATTTTATGAACGTACCGATTTCTTCTCCTTGAAGGATCGAATAAATATTTGCCAGATTTTCGGCTCCTGCAATGATGGTTGGAATCCCTTTTTCAGAAGTTATCTTCGAAGCACAAAGTTTCGTATACATTCCACCCGTGCCAACCTTGCTGTTTGTAGTACCTGCTATTTCCATAAGTTCATCACTTACTTCTTCAACAGTGGTTATTAGTTTTGCATCCGGATTGAATGATGGGTTTGAATCATAGAGGCCATCCACATCGGATAATATTACAAGTAAATCGGCTTTTACCATTACTGCTACCATGGCTGACAAAGTATCGTTGTCTCCAAATCTCTCTTCTTGAATTTCATCCGTTGATATGGCATCATTCTCGTTTACTATCGGGACAACACCATATTTAAACAATGTCTCAAATGTGTTTATCGTGTTCGTCTTCTTTATTTTGGAAAAGAAAACATCAGCTGTGAGCAAAATCTGGGCAATAGACTGATTGTATTCGCCGAAAAATTTTTGATATAATTGCATCAGTATGGCTTGTCCTACTGCAGCTGTAGCCTGTTTTTCCTTGAGAATTACCGGTTTTGTACTCATTCCCATTCGATCCATGCCGGCGCCGATGGCACCAGAGGATACTAAAACAACTTCTTTACCGCTATTTTGAAGATCTGTTATGACACGAGCAAGAACTTCCATTTTGTTTAAATTAATATTGCCCGTGGGATACGTTATTGATGATGTCCCTATTTTGATTACGATTCTTTTCGCATCTATTATTTTTTTACGCAATTTGGCACCTGACTTTCCGTTAAATATTTATTTATCTGATATTTTAAACCATTATAGTGCTCAATTCGGGACACTGAGCTTCTTGTAAACTAATTATTAATCCAATCATTATTATCGTACTGGCATGTACCGAAAATTCAATATCATTTCTACACTGAATTTTTTTATTTTCACTGATTCTATACAAATATTCAGTTCTAAGATCTTCAATAAAATCCTTGATAACCAACTCTTGAGCTATTTGTAATTTCTTAGACAGTTTATCAATGAACGGTTTCTTTAACTCAAAATTTTCTACAGCTTTGGCCAAAACCAATTCATATGCCACATGATCTTTAAAATCACTGTAGCTTCTTATCTTTTTATTATGGGGATGACAAAATGCATCACAAACATAATGCGACAGCATTCCCAAAGAGAATGAGAGTGTCAGTTTGTTTGTTCTGTTAATAAAATTTTTTGATTGAATAACAAAGTTTTTATGAACTTCATTAATATTGTGTAATTTAATTCTTCTAAAGAAATTTACATCCGGATATATAGCACCGAGCTCCAATGAATTCCTATCGATGCTTATATCCAAGTGTTCCTCCAATATTTCAGCAGCTTTAGAAGCTATTGTTATATGTGATTTAAGTTTCAATTATTCGCCTCCTAAAATGTGTACAAGTATAATTTTATACCTTAGGCCAAAAAATTCAAGTACTTTAATATCAGTAAAACTACATAATACCAGTAAATTATATTATAATGAAGCGAGTAAATCAAATTCAGGAGGTTGCAATGGTTAAAAAAGGTGACATTGTCGAAATAAAAATAGAAGATCTTTCTTTTCCCAATAGAGGTTCTTCATACATAGAGGATAAAAAAATTGTTATTCACAATACTTTGCCAGGTCAACTGGTAAAGGCACGGATCAAGAAGAAAAGAAAAAGTAAAATTGAAGGTACTTTGTTGGAAGTGATACAACCTGCAGAAAATGAAATTATACCCAACTGTTCACTTTTTGGTACATGTGGCGGCTGCACTTATCAGAATTTGCCTTACGACGCTCAGCTGACCTTAAAGGAAAGTTTTATCAAGGAGCTCCTAAAGGATTTTGATATAGAGCCTGTATATTCTGGAATCAAAGGATCCCCCGCCCCATTTCATTACAGAAACAAGATGGAGTTCTCCTTTGGTGATGAATACAAAGACGGCCCTTTAGTTTTGGGATTGCATAAAAGAGGCAGCATGTATGATATAGTAGATATCAAAAACTGTTATTTGGTTGATGATGATTTTAATCGAATATTAAGAGGCGTATTGATCTTTTGCACTAATGAAGGATATGACTACTATCATAAAAATTCGCACTTGGGATTTTTAAGACATCTTGTAATTAGAAAAGGGATCCAAACTGGTGAATTGCTTATTGAGCTAGTTACGAGTTCACAAGGAGATTTAAATAAGGAAAAATTTATCAAAACACTTCAAGATATAAATTTGACAGGAAACATAAAAAGCATCATCCATACAATTAACGATTCTTTATCTGATACCGTTCAAGAGGATAAAACAGATGTTTTATTTGGTCAAAATTATATAACCGATATAATTAACGACTTGAATTTCAAAATAACACCACGATCCTTTTTTCAAACCAACACACTGGGTGCTGAGGTTCTTTACGACGTCATAACAGATTTTATCGAACCATATGCTGCCAAGGAAATTTATGATCTATATAGCGGAACAGGTACGATAACTCAAATTTTGGCCAAAAAGTATTTGTCAGTTACAGGCGTTGAAATCGTTCCAGATGCTGTAAATGCTGCAATAGAAAATGCGAAACTGAATAAGATTGATAATGCAAAGTTCATTTGCGGCGATGTACTTAACGTGATCAATGACTTGAATACAAATCCTGAGGTAATCGTATTGGACCCACCCAGGGACGGGATCCACCCTAAAGCAATAGATAAAATAACTGATTTTGCTCCTGAAGTATTTGTGTATGTTTCCTGCAAACCAACATCTTTGGTAAGAGATCTTCCCTTTTTCCTGGGATCAGGGTACATAATCAAGGAGATCAAATGTGTTGACATGTTCCCGCACACGCCTCATGTGGAGACGGTGGTTATGCTTACAAAGAGCAAAGCGACGAAATAAGCATTACGACTGTCTTACGTACAGCATGCCCAAGAAAACGAGCAAAGCGAAGTTTGATTGGCTGCAGGCCACTGCAGAGACGGTCTGTCTTCTTGTGTGAAAGTGAATTTTGACTAAACTATATTCATAAAATATTCAACCACAATAGCTACGATAACAACTAAGGATGAAATGATAAAACCATGAATCATAGGATTGATACCTGACATTTTCATTTCTTGAAAGTCGGTATTCATACCTATTGCAGCCAATGCAGAGACCATTAAGAATTTGCTTAAAATTTTCATAAAATTGGAAACTATAATTGGAATTAACCCTAGGCTGTTAATTAAAGCCATCCCAATAAATGCTATGATAAACCATGGAAACAACGATGTAATTTTTACATTTTCACGATATGTTGTATTTCTATTTTTAATATTTATTCGCTTATTAACTAGAGAAAATATCAATACTGTCGGTATAATTGATAGTGTACGGGTAAGTTTTACCATTGTGGCAAAATCTCCAGCTTTTTCGCTAAATGCGTATCCAGCCGCAACTACACTTGAAGTATCATTTATAGCAGTGCCTGCCCACAGACCAAATGCCATGTCGTTTAATCCCATCGAACGACCCATAATTGGAAATAATACTATCATAACCATATCAAATAAAAATGTAGCAGACATGGCATAAGCTATATCTTTATCATCTGCTTCAATTACTGGTGCTATTGCAGCAATTGCAGATCCACCGCAAATTCCAGTTCCAGCAGAAATCATATTAGAAAGTTTCCAATCCAAGCCAAGCCATTTTCCAATAAAATAACCACCACCAAAACAAGTAAGAAGTGTAAAAAACATTACTGTTAATGACAAGCGACCAACATTAAAAATTGTTCCGATACTTAATGAAGCTCCTAATAGTATTATAGAAAACTTAAGAACTTTTTTAGATGTGAACCTTAAGCCTTGTTCCAGCATTTTACTTGGTTTCTTGATACGGTTAATCGCCATTCCAATAAAAAGAGCAATTACAGAATTCCCAACGAGCGGGATTGGAAGTAATGATTCCAGACAACTTGCTAATAAAGCAACTAAAACAGCCATAAAAAAACCTGGTAGATAAGTAAATATTTTTTTCATAATGTCCTCCTTAGAAGTTATATTATGATTTTACACAGAAGTAATTATAATATCAAATTATTGTTTGTTATTATTGATAACTTAATGTTATAGTTATCAATGTGAAATAAATCGATATGGAGGCATATATGATTGATACAAAAATTTATACATTTTTAAAAGTAGCACAATACAGGAACTACACAAAAGCAGCAACCGAGTTGAATTTAACTCAACCTGCTGTTACTCAACATATAAAAAAACTGGAAGAATACTATAATTGTAGATTGATCAATATTGATGGTAAGTCTGTTAAGTTGACTAAACAAGGGAAATTACTATACAACTATGCTAAGTTTCAAGTTGCAAATGAAGAACAGCTTATAAATCAAATAAAAAAAGTGGAAACACCAATTAAAATTGGTGCAACACTTTCTATAGCAGACTATTATTTGCCAAGTTACTTAAGTTCTTATTTGCACAATTATGATGAGTTACTGTATGTTACGGTAAAAAATACGGAATCAATTATTAAAATGCTATTAAATAACGAATTGTACTGTGCGTTTATTGAAGGAATTTTTGATAAATCTTTATTTAAACACTATGAATTTTGCAACACCAGATTTCTTCCGGTAGCCCGAAAGGGACATCCATTAGAAGGTCAGAACGTAACATTATCTGATATTCATAAGTACCCATTAATTTTAAGAGAAAAAGGATCAGGTACAAGAGAAATATTCGAGAATTATTTATATCAAAAAAATGATTCGTTGCTTTCGGCTTCTAAAATCTACGAAATTAGTAGTTTTGGAATTATGAAAAAAATGATCAAGAATTCAGATGCCATTTCATTTATGTATGAAGAAGTTGCCAGGCAAGAAGTTGAAAGAGGTGAGTTATGCCACCTTACCATAGAAAACTACTCGATTCAACGGCCACTCTATTTTATTTATCCAAATGATAGTTTAATGAAAGACAGAATTGAGTTGTTTTATAAAAAGATGTTACAATAAAAAAAGAAAAACAAAAGGGACGGTTCTTTTTGAAACAAAAGGGACGGTTCTTTTTGTTCGCGTAAGGGTACATAAATCACAAATAGTTCAAAAATAAGGAGTGTGTGATATGCAAAAAGTTAGGATCACTGTTATGAAAACAGCTCGTTACGATGACTTGATCGATAAGTATGAGAACCCTTTAAACCACGAATGTAACATGCGCGTGGGTCAAATCTTTGTAGCAGACGGCTGGAAAAAACCTGCTAATTTTTGTGATAGCGCATGGGACAGTATGTCAGCATTTGTATTGACCCTTTCTCATGGTGGCGAAAATTTTTACGACGGTTGGATGAAAAACAAAAAATCTGCTATGATCTCATGCAATGATGGATTTCGACCGGTTAGTTTTTTACTCGAGACAATGGATGAAAAATCAGACTAGCAATGCTAGTTATAACTCTATCAATTTGCTAAGTACGAATTTACTGTGTTATGAAGACATGGTTTGTCGTGTCAAATCCCCTTCCAACTGTCTGTTTTCTTCCCTGATGGAGTCAGCGGCCATTTATAATAAAGGGTTCAATATTTCAAAACACAAAATTATCGACAGACCCAACCATGGATAAAAGTTAAAGAAAGAAGGATGAATTATGAATGGTGTTAAACGTGAAAATATAAAAATTGGTTCTCAAGTTAAAGTTGTGCAAAAACAAGATCAGGGCTCTGGCAAATTAACCGAAGGAATCGTTAAAAAAATCCTTACAAAATCACCTACCCACCCCCATGGAATTAAAGTAATGCTTGAGAACGGAATCGTCGGCAGGGTCAAAGAGATCCTTAGATGATTACAGAATTTTTTAGATCAAATAGCATTAAAGCAAACAAAAAGAACCGTCCCCTTTGTTTGCTTTATTTGATATTATAATTTGCTGATTATCTTAGTGATTCCATTAAATGCAATCTTTAATAACTTTGTTTTGAAAATTTTTCCGGGCCTTTCTTGCTTTATTTTTATGTTGGACAACATCGTTTCCCGAATAAAGAATTTTTGACTGTTAAATGGGCTGTTTTTGGATCCTTCTTTTTTAACGTAAGTTCCGTCACTTCTCATGATCCTTGCTTTTTTGTTATCTTTTAACATTACATCCAAAATATGAATAATTTTTCTTTTGTTGTCATCATCAAGTATTGGACAAGCAAGCTCAACCCTTCGATCCATATTTCTAGTCATTAAATCTGCAGAGGAAATATATATCTTTGCATCATTGCCACTGCCAAAACAATAAATCCTCGGATGTTCCAAAAAACGTCCTACTATGCTCGTAACCCTTATATTTTCTGTCTTTCCTTTTATTTCGGGTAATATGCAGCAGATCCCTCTAATTATCAGATCGACTTTAACGCCTGCAATCGAAGCCTCCGCCAACTTGTCAATTATATCTCTTTCTGTAAGTGAGTTCGCTTTAAAAATAAGCCGACCGTTCATTCCACGTTTTGATTTTTCGATTTCTTCATCAATAAGCTCCATCATTTTACATTTATATGATGATGGAGCTACCAGTAATTTAAAATATATGCCGTCCAAATTTCCAATGAGCATATTCTTGAAGAAATTAGCTGCATCCTTTCCTATTTCAGGATCCGCGGTCATTAGCGACAAATCTGTATATAATTTAGCAGTTTTTTCATTGTAGTTTCCAGTACCGATCTGAGTAATATAACTGATTTTGTCTTTATCCATACATGTTATCAAACATATTTTTGAATGAACCTTGTATTCTTCGAATCCATATATGACTTTGCATCCGGATTCTTCAAGTCGCTCTGCCCATTCAATATTGTTTTTTTCATCAAATCGAGCTCTCAGTTCGATCATTACAGTAACGTCTTTTCCATTTTCTGCAGCTTCGCAAAGATACTCTATCACTTTAGATTTCGAAGCCAGTCTATATAGGGTTATTTTTATCGACTTCACCATTTTATCTGTCGAGCTTTCTTTTAACAACTGTATGAAAGGTTCTATGGATTCATAAGGATAAAACACTAAGACATCCCTTTTAATGATTTGGTTCTTAACACTTATACTTCTGTTTAAAGTAGACGGATACTGAGGTTCAAAATGTGTGTATAACAATGATCGCTTTGCCGGTACAGAAAGGTTATCCTCCAGTACAAAAGCATAATCCATAACCAAAGGAGATTTGCTTGCAAAAATTTGAACTTCATCTATATTTAATTTATTCATTAAATATTTGCCCAGTTTTTTCTCAAGATTTCCTTGGACTTCTAATCTGACTGGAGACAACCGGGATCTTTTTTTTAGTATCTGCTTCATTTGAGATCTAAAATCTTCATCAAAATCAAAGGCTTCGTCTTCAGGACTTATATCAGCATTTCTAGTGACCGAAATTATACATTTATTCGAAACTGAATAAAGATCAAAGACCGATTCAAAATAGTAAAGAATTATTTTCTCCATAAGAATATAACGCAGCTTATTACTTGGTAGAATTAAAATTTTGGGCAGAGCCTTGGGAACGCCTAGTATTCCTATAGTTGAAGAACTTTCTTTGTACTGCACATTACCTATTGCATACAATGCTTTATTCCACAAATGGGGGAATGGATGATGTGAATCAATTATTTGTGGAGACAACAAAGGCATTACATTTTTTTTAAAATAATTCTCCACAAACTTAAGTTCTGAATTCGTCAGCTCGCTCATGCCCAGATTAAAAATTTCACGGTGTCTAAGTTCCTGCTCCAGTCTAAAAAATGCTTCATCCTTGCTCTTGTAAAGGGGTTCTACAGCTGAAAATACTTTTTCCAACTGCTGTTTTGGAGTATCACCGGTTTTATTGTCATATGTCTCTTTTTTTATATGAGTTAAATCGAATAGACTGCCTACACGTATCATAAAAAATTCATCAAGATTACTGATAAATATGGATATGAACTTTAGTCTTTCCAGTAAAGGAACTGTGCAATCGCATCCTTCCTGCAATACCCGCTCGTTGAATCTAAGCCATGAGAGTTCACGATTTTGTGTATAACTTGTGTCATAGTTAAAATTAGGCTTTATCATATAAAGCTTTCTCCTTTAAAACTTTATCGTACAGATAACCTTCCCTGACACCATAACTGCTGACTATTATTTTGTCGCTTTTGAAAACTTTACCAACCTCATTTAAAATCAACATTCCAGGCAATATGGTATGTATCCTGTCAGGCACGACTTGTAAAATAGTATCGAGTGAATCTCTTTCATCGCTTGAAAGTATTTTTAAGATTTTTTTTATATTTTTAACTTCTATTTCATTATTGTCATCAGCAAGATCAAAAATAGCATTATTGAGTTTTTTTGTTGCTCTAACTGTCCCACCAACACCGCAAACAATTTTATATGGTTTATCTATTATGTTTTTTATGCCGTCAAGTTCTTTTCTTATTGTGTTCTTTATAGCCTTTCGCTCTTTCTTATCGGGTAAAAGTTGATCAACACACTTTTTGTATAGATTCAACGAACCAATTGGTATACTCAATGCATTTATAATTTTTTTGTTTTCAAATGTAACCAGCTCTGTACTCCCTCCACCAATATCAACGATAAGACCATCGCTTACATCAACAACTTTGGTTGCGCCGATAAAGTCCAATATGGCTTCATCTTCTCCAGACACAATATCAATTTTCAAACCCGTTTTACTTTCTATCTCCTGTACGGCCTCATTGCTATTCTCAATGTTTCTTAATGATGCTGTTGCAAAGACAAAAAACTGATCAATATCAAAATTTTGAATGATTCCCTTAAACTCAGACAACACACTTATAGCTTTCTTAATTCCTTTTTTTGACATAGACCCGTTTTCAACATATCCCGCCAGTCCGGCTGGATTTTTAGTACCAAACAACAGTTTGATCCGCTTTTCTTCACACTTATATATATTCATTCTCATAGTATTTGACCCAACGTCGACCAATGCGTAAATCATGTTAAATCCCTCCAATATTTTACTGATGGTATAATTTCTTTGTAGAATCCATGTTCATATTTCCTTCAATTTGAGTTAAATGTGACTTAAAAATCCAATGAGTTCGCTTTTTTTATAAGGCTGGTCTGGTTTTCTATCAAATGTCCGACCAAAAGGCCTGTCTGATAATTAAGCTCTTTCGGATAATCAGATTTCTCATAACTGTTCAATAAATCTATCATTCTAATGCTATCACAAACCCCACCTAACAATTCGGTAGCCTTTTTAGAAAGTTTAATCAATCTTTTATAGTCCTTATTAATATAAGGCTTTATACAATTTAATGAATATCTTAATTTTTTGGCTTTGATACGTGTCTTATGAATAAAATCATCATCTCTAATATCTAAACTGGATATTTCTTTTGATAGTTTTTTTTTGATTTCTTTGATTCTATCTGTGCAAAACTTTTCAAAATTCTTGTCTGAAGCAATCTTTTCAAATTTGATCTCATCACTCTGAAGCGATTTTATATTTGTTAAAATTAATGCACTGCTTATTGATTCATATGTTTTCTTTTCAATTTCATCCAGCTTTTGATCAAAATATTTGGATAATTCATTGGGATACGAAATCAATTCTGGTCTCGACTGGCAAAAAGTTTTCCAATAATCAATTATTACATGATGCTCCCTAATTTCAGAAAAGTATGAACTCTGGTTTTTTAATTTTGTTTGCATTACAACATAGTTGTTTTCGTTTATCAGAGGCTTTACAAAATATAAGAAGGAACGCAACTGTCTGATTTTAACCCTGAATGCGTGAATAGACTCAGGGTTCTCTTTGTGATTAAAAACGGCGTCTACAGTATCTTCGACTTCGAGAAATAAGGAATCAATTATTTTTTTAATAATCATCTTAGATCACCTCGATGCTTTCAATCCAAGGTTCGACAACCCCTGTGGTTGTACAAACCAAGAAATGCTAAATTTTTCAAAATCAGTATCTGGTTTGAACATTGCACCTGCTCCCTTTTTAAACGGCAATCTACATCCTGTCATTTTTTTGCTCCAATCCCCTAGCCAAGGCTCGTGCCCTACTATGAGTACTGAATTGACGGGACATGCTTTTAAACTAGTGATCATATCTTTATAATTTCCAGTATTGATAAAATCGAAAACCAAAATTTCTTTTCCAATATGCTGTTTTATGATTTCAGCCGTCTCACGACTTCTGTCAAGTTTACTAGCCCATATCTGCATCGCGGGATCATCAGGCATCATAAGCATAAGCCCTTTCATTTCGGTTTCTAAAAGCTCCTTTCCTTCTTCTGTCAGATGACGTTTTGTATCCTCAATTTTCGAAACTTTTTCCTGAGCTTTTCCATGTCTAAAAAAAACTATGTTTTCAAGCAATACGATCACCCTTTCTTCTTATATAAATATTCCCATAATTATTATGGACAAACCAAAATATTTAAAAAGATAAGTGACCATGGTGCATATAGTCATCGGATAGAGCACCCTTTTTCATAGAATAGAGCCACTTCATCCATCAAATAGAGCCATGATTTTCTTGGCAGGGCCATCACAGATGTGACAGCCCAAGCCTGTTATTTAATACC
>NZ_JADNRK010000036.1 GCF_015594845.1 Alkalibacter mobilis
CTGCATCAGGACTTCTTACTACTACAATGCCTGCACTTAAGCAGACATCGCTTGCACTTAAAGAAGCAGGATTCACCGTAATCGTAGGTGGAGCACCTGTAACACCTGAGTATGCAGCAGAAATCAAGGCAGACGGATACGCTCCTGATGCTGGTAGCGCTGTAACTAAAGCCAAAGAATTGATAAAAGCATAATAACTTGCATGTAAAATATTCAATACAGAGAGTTACACAGAGGTTGGTTTTAAACCAGGTGTTTATGCCGTTAAAAGTGCTGGTATTAACGGTGACATTGAAATGGAAGTGACATTTACCGAAACAGAGATTAAAGATATTAAAATCTTAAATCATTCAGAATCTGCAGGTATATCTGATCCAGCATTTGAGCGTATACCGAATGAAATTATTGAAACACAATCTTTGAATGTGGATGTTGTATCAGGATGTACAATGACTAGTAATGCTTTGTTATCTGGAGTTGAAGAAGCTGCTAGTCTGGCTGGAGCAGACATTGAAGCTTTAAAAGCAAGAGAAGGGAAAGTCACTGGCTCAACAGAGAAGATAGAAAAGACAGCAGATGTTGTGATTGTTGGTGGCGGCGGCGCAGGATTGATTGCTGCAACTTCAGCTTTAGAAAATGGGGCAACGGTGATATTAGTTGAAAAACCGGCTGCCTTGGGAGGAAATACTATTCTTGCAGGTGAAAATGCAGCAAATAATAAATAATTTTAAAATTGTCTAGTAAAGTACAGATGAAGTCCCTTTATTTAAATATTAGTACTAATTTTTTTGAGGAGCCGTATGAAAGTTTGTAAAAATCTCCAAACCGATATCGAATAAAATCAGTTTGGAGATTTTTATATCTACAAGTAAGTCATAGATTTAAATCTGATTTTTTTCATAGTTCAAAATTCCTAAAAAAGAACTCTCGACTCTTATTTCTAAAGTTCAAAGAATCCTTATTTATTCTTATTATTTGAATAAACAATTCAAAAGTTCACTGGTTTATCTAAGGGTATTTTTGTGCTGCGTAATTGTATGAGAAGTTCAGTCTACGATTAGATGGCCTGAAAAATAAACTTTATCCTTTATTTGCGCGTGCTTTTGACTGCAGAATTACTTTTACGCGGTCATTACGTTGTGAAACGAATATATAAAAGATATAATGTTTATAAGAGCAAAGAGAAATTTCCATGAATATATCAATAATAGAATCACCAAAGGATTTTTAACCGGTCATTAATTATGAATAGTTATATATTATTGTGCGGACCGAAAGCATCCGAACTATCATGCTTTCGAAGTTTAAAAGTATCGGAAAAAATTGCACGTTTTTAGTGTGAAACTACCAAACATGCTAAGCAAGTGTATGCAATGATGATATTCATGCAGGGAGGAAATGCTATGTTTACCATATATGATCCAAACGAACAGAAGTGGCCTATTAAGGTATGGCTTGAAGACGTAAAACAGATCGAAGCTGTATGCCTTAAACAGGCAAAAAACTTGTCCAATCTGCCTTTTATCCATAAGTGGGTCGCACTTATGCCTGACACTCACTCAGGTTATGGAATGCCCATAGGTGGCGTTATAGGAACTGAAAAAGTCATAATTCCAAATGCTGTAGGTGTCGATATAGGTTGCGGGATAAACTATATACAGACCGATATTCCTATAAAGCCGCTTCTTTCAATCGATACTCCAAACGGTAAACTGGCTCAGGCTATAGTCGGTGATATACTACGGAATTTACCCACAGGATTTGAACATCACAAAAAAAGACAAGAATGCAAGGTTATAGATGATTTCTTGGCAGATATGAAAAAATCAGAGATAGGTAGCGATCCCGAAGAACTCTTGAAGGAATTGGAGAGTGCATATTATCAGGTAGGAACTTTAGGCGGAGGAAACCACTTCATAGAGCTTCAGACTGATGATAGCGGATATCTGGGTCTAATGGTCCACTCGGGCTCCAGAAATCTCGGCAAGAAGATATGCGATCATTTCAACAATAAGGCCATAGAGTTAAACAAATCGGACGATTTGTCTATTCCGGCTGAATGGGATTTGGCATATCTTACAACTGAAAGTGAAATTGGAAAACAGTATATCCGTTGGATGAATCTGGCACTGGATTTTGCCAAGGAAAATAGATCTCGCATGATGGATTTGGTTGTAGAAAAGGTAAAAATATTGACTGAAAAATATGCTGGTATAAATAAAGTGGAACTTTCAAACAAGATAAATTGTCATCATAACTATGCATCTTTTGAGGAGCACTATGGAAAGATGGTGTGGGTCCATAGGAAAGGGGCTATCAGAGCCGGAAAGGGAGAACTTGGAATAATACCCGGAGCTATGGGGAGTTATTCATATCTCGTTGTGGGAAAGGGGAACCCCGAAAGTTTTTTATCTTGTTCTCACGGAGCCGGACGACGAATGAGTCGAAGTGAAGCCAAAGCGAAGTATTCAGTGCAAGACACCGTGTTCGACTTGAAATCATTAGGTGTATTTTTAGGCAAGCAAAAGCGTAGTGACATAGGTGAAGAATCCAGATTTGCTTACAAGGACATTCAGTCTGTAATCGAAAATGAACTGGATTTAATTGATCCGATACACCGGCTAAAGACTATAGCTGTAATTAAAGGGTAAAGATAGAACTGAGTAAATCCTAAGATAAAGCCATGATCAAGGTGAAACAATTCAACAGATGCTTTTGATGTTGAAAGAGACAAAAAAACTTTAAGTCATGTCACAAAGCCACCCAACGAAATTATAAATGTGCATTTCAAATTTGTGCATGGAGATGAATATATGTTGCTTACTTCACTTCTCAGAATTATTTTGACAAGATCTTTTAGGCCTTTTGAATTTAAAAATGATTATGAAAACAAACTGGAATATGAATCGTTGGAGAATCTGGGGTTATACGTTCATATTCCGTTTTGTAGATCATTATGCAGTTTTTGTCCTTATTGCAAAGAGAAGTTCGATAAAGAAAGGGCAGACTTGTACAAAGTGGCTTTATTAAAGGAAATAGAATTGGTCGGCAAGTATCAGAAAAACAGAAAGAAGGTTACCAGTCTTTACTTTGGGGGTGGTACGCCAGCACTTATGATAGATGACCTCTGCGATATAATCGATAGGTTGCAGCAGTATTTTGAGATTACCGGTGGGATAGGAATAGAGCTTCATCCCGATGATATTATCGAAGTAAATCTGCAGAAGTTGAAAGCGGCTGGGATAAGCATGGTGAGTTTAGGGATTCAATCGCTTGACGAGGATTGTCTTGAAAAACTTGGCCGGAGTAATAGAGACTTCATCCAAAAAATGGATCTGGTTAAGAAAGCAGAATTTGAAGTAATAGACGTGGATCTGATATTTGCGATACCGGGTCAAACAGAAGAGACACTTTTAAACGATATTGATATGACTTTTAAAATGGGTGCGACTCAAGTTTCAACATACCCTTTTATCGATTTTACCTTTGCAGACAATAAATATAAGCCAATGGGAAAAAAGAAAAAGAAAAAGCTTCTTAGAGTTTTGAGTGATCACTGTTCAGTCTGTGAGATAAAGAGAACTTCTGTATGGACATTTGCCAAATCTGAGACCAAGAAGTATTCTTCTGTAACTAGGGATGCGTTTTTGGGGTTCGGGGTGTCCTCTACCACTCTCTTGAAAAATACATTCAAGATAAATACTTTTTCAATCGAAGAATACATAAAGCGTGTAGATTCCGAATCTTTGCCTACAGCCTTGACGATAAATTTTACCCCAAGGCAAAGAGCTGTATACTATCTTTTCTGGAGCGCATATGGTATGGAACTTGATCCTGTCAAGTTCAACAGAACGCTGGGAGCATCTCCTGAGAGTTTTTTTAAATTTGAACTTTGGTTTGCGGAAAAGATAGGTTTTGTTAAAAGGGAAAGAGGAATATACAGGCTTACTGACAAGGCGTCTTACATATATCATAATGTAGAGCAAGCTTATACTACTGCATACATAGACAAAATGTGGGGGCTTCTTAGATTAAATCCATTTCCTGAGAAAATGATTTTAAAATAAGCATATGAAATAAGAAACAACGTGCAGTCCGCGTTGCTTCTTATTCGAGTGTTATGGAATGTAAAACGGTAAAAGTATATTACAGAAGATCTGTTTACAGTGATATACGGGTGTTTTTGGAGGTAAGTTATGGACTTAACCATGATAGATTTTTGGCAGAAAATGTTCGCGCAACCTGAACTGTTTTTTACTGTGTTATTGACTTTGGGAGTTTTTCTGGTCAATGGATGGACTGATGCGCCAAATGCAATCGCTACTTGCATAACCACTAGATCTTTAACCGTCAGAAAAGCTATTGCAATGGCTGCTGTCCTAAATTTCTTTGGTGTGTTTTTGATGATGATGATAAACTCTACCGTAGCTCAAACCATTTATAGAATGGTTGATTTTGGCGGAGATTCCAAGCAGGCTTTGATTGCTCTTTGTGCTGCAATGGTGGCCATTGTCACTTGGGCAACTCTCGCGTGGAGATTTGGATTTCCCACGAGTGAAAGCCATGCATTGATTGCCGGAATTTCCGGTGCGGCTATCGCTTTACAAAATGGATTGGGTGGGATCAATGGAGGCGAGTGGATCAAAATTATTTACGGTCTGATCTTTTCATTGTCTTTTGGAATGGGTCTTGGCTATTTCACGACACTTTTCATTCAAGTATTGTTTAAAGACTGGAATCAACGGCAATTGACACCATTTTTTAAAAGAGCTCAAGTAATAGGTTCGGGAGCTATGGCGTTTATGCATGGCGCTCAAGACGGGCAAAAATTTTTGGGCATTTTCATGCTTGGAGTATTTTTGTCTCAAGGGAAGGCCGGCGGAACAGATTTTACCGTTCCACTTTGGATAACCATCTCATGTTCTTTGATCATGGCTGTCGGCACTTCAGTTGGAGGAATTCGGATTATTAAGACTGTTGGCTTGGATATGGTCAAGATACGTCCATATCAAGGGTTTTCTTCGGATTTTGCCGCATCGATAACGTTATTGCTTTCGTCTCTGTTTGGATTTCCTGTTAGCACGACTCACACGAAGACAACGGCCATTATGGGATCAGGTCTGGCTGTGCGCATCGGAAGCATAAACTGGAATGTTGTAAAAAATATGGTTTTCGCATGGGTTTTGACTTTTCCGGGGTGTGGAGTCCTTGGTTATTTGATGTCAAAGCTGTTTTTACTTGTATTTTCTTAAGGGAGGAGAAAAATGAAACTGTTTGGTAGAGAAGATAAATTTGACTACTTAATATTCTTTGATCGATTTTCCAAATATGCTGTTGACGCAGCCAAATATTTGGATCAAGTTTTGACTCACTTTGATCAGATTTCTTTGGAAGATCAGATTCAAACAATGCATGAAATTGAAAAAGCGGCAGATTTGGAGAAAAAGCAAATGCTTATTCGTCTCATCGATGAGTTTTTGCCACCTATAGACAAGGAGGATATCATCGATTTATCCCACAAGATAGATGATGTTACCGATGCGATTGAAGAAGTGCTGGTTTCATATTATACTTATCATATTTCCGAAGTGACCAACGAAGCTTTGGCTTTTACCAGAATGATTCGAGATGCATCCTATGAGATGAACAAGTGCCTGGTTGCCATGCGAAATTTTAAGAAATCCAATGATGTTTTTGAATATATCGGGAAAGTGAACCGAATAAAATCGGAAGCGGAAAAGTTATACAAATTAACGGTTGCTAATTTGTACAAGGCAGACGGAGACTCTGGAACAGCGTACGAATATACTGAAATATATAAGGCCATGCGCAAATGTTATTTATGTTGCAAAATTGTTACAAACGGCGTTGAAAAGATCGTAATGAAGAATATTTGAGAAGTAAATCTCAGCTATTGTTGTTCGATTTTATTATAGATCAATAGCATCAAATAGGCGTATATGCCTAGTAAACTGATTTTGATGACGAGATCTCAAGTGCGGCAATTGTTTGTGTCATTTTAATGCAAAATTTAAACAGGAAAACATATAGCGAAAGGAAGATAAGATTGAAGTTTTTAATTGATGATGCCGATATAGAGGCGATAAAAAGAATTTATGAGTTTTATCCAATCGATGGGGTTACAACAAATCCATCTATCCTTGCAAAGAGTGGTAAAAAACCATATGAAGCACTGAAAGAAATTAGAGATTTTATTGGCTTAGACGCAGAGCTTCATGTTCAAGTAGTTGCAGGAGAAGCGGAAGGAATGCTTGAGGATGCTTATAAAATCGTGGAGAAACTGGGAAAGAATACCTATATAAAAATACCATCCATTCCTGAGGGCTTTAAGGCGATAAAAGCTTTAAAAGCTGAGAAAATATGTGTTACAGCTACAGCCATATACACTCCAATGCAAGCATTCATTGCAGGAAAATGCGGTGCTGATTATGCCGCGCCATACGTTAATCGCATTGACAACATGGGGATGAATGGTATAGAAGTGGCAAAAAAAATTCATCAGATCTTTCTATCCAATAATTTTGAAACCAAAGTGCTCGCAGCAAGTTTCAAAAATTCTCAGCAGGTTCTTGAATTGTGCGAACACGGAATCGGAGCCATTACGGCCAGCCCGGATATAATCGAAGGGTTGGTCAAGAATGTGGCAGTCACTTCAGCAGTAGAAGATTTTATTGCTGACTTCGAAATGCTTGCCGGGCAGGGAAAAACAATGAGCGACAGCCTCTGAAATCACAAATCATATAGGAGGTGTCGCTTTCTGAGAATAATGCCTCATAAAGTCTCTTGCTTTAATAAAGGCTTAGCTAAATAGTACGAATTCTAATTTCTCGCATATGATTGACTGATATTTTTTCTGAAACGGATATACATTTGTTTGCGATATCGCTGTAATTTTAGGTGATCCATCTTATCACAAGTTAACAACACAGGCGCACATTGTTAATTTGACAACAGACATGGAGTGTGCTAAAATTAATCACATTGAATTTAAATATTCGGGGTGCTAAATAAGGCTGAGAGTGAACGTTATGTTCTAAACCCGTTAACCTGATGCAGATAATGCTGCCGTAGGGAACATAACTGTCTGATTTTTTGCAACTGAAGTTATCAGGTCATATCCCTATGGATATGGCCTTTTTTGTATTTTGGTAATCGGAGTATTTGTTCAATGTATGAACGGACCAATTAAAAAACAAGGAGGAGATTTAATGGATTTAAAATGTGGAACAAGCGATGTGGTCGGAGCAAGAATAGGTGTATATCCCATGCAAGTTGATTTTGTTGACGTGATCTTGAATGCGGTAAGGGCAACAGATCGATCTGGTTTGGCTGTGATGACCGACGATTTAGGTACTACGATTCAGGGGAAGCGAGACAGAGTTTTCAGTTATGTTAAAGAAGTATTTCTAAGGGCGGCTGATGCTGGTGAGCACGTAGTGGCAAATGTGTTATTTTCGGTTGGTTGTCCAGGGGATGTGCCTGAAGACTTTGACTTTAATGTGGTTGTACCAAAGGCGAGTTTGCCCATCGAGGATATGCAAGTTGCCTGCGCATGGTCTCTTTATCCTTTGGGTAACAAGGGATATTTCGATGTTATCGTAGAGGAAGTTCAAAAGGCCATAAATATTTCAAATCTCGATGTTGCCAGCTACCATTATTGTACACGCCTTGACGGTAAGGCTAAAGACATTTTCGACTTGCTGGAAGCATCCTTTGAAGGGGTATCTAAAAGGATCAGTCATACGATCATTCATGCCACTCTCTCTAAGGGAAGTCCATCAGAGTCTAAAAAAAATATTGTTTTATAGAAAAGGAGAATAAAAAATGATGGAAAAATTTGGTTGGAAATTAAGAGATATAATCGTTTTATGTGTTCTTGGAGTTGCCTTTGGTGCATTGTATCTGGGCGGTATAAGCATTTGGGCTGTTGCAAATGCGGTATTTGGTCCGATAGGTCTGGATATGGTATACGGGATTTGGTTTACCGCATCGATTACAGCTGCATACATTATTAGAAAGCCGGGTATTGCTTTTGGTGCCGAGATGATGGCAGCGCTCGGAGAAGTTATTCTTGGAACACCTTCGGGAATTATGGTGTTTGTAGGAGCAGCCATTCAAGGACTGGGATGTGAAGCTGTTTTTGCCGCTACAGGATGGAAAAAATATTCGACACCTGTCCTTATATTTGCAGGTATGGGGGCAAGCGTTACCAGTTTTATATACAATTATTTTGCTTATGGCTACTCTTCATTTTCCATGAGAATGTTGGTTTCAATGCTGGCTGTTCGATTGGTATCGGGTGCTTTGCTTGCTGGTCTTTTGGGAAAATTGATTGGAGATGGTCTTGCAACTACAGGAGCTCTGTCGTCTTTTCCATTGGGAAATGAAAGGTCTCAAAAGAAGGTCAGCGCATAATGTCAATGATTGAAGTTAGTCACCTGTATGTTGAAATCAACGGTAGGATTATTCTAAAAGATATCAATATTACATTCGAAACAAATGAGCGGATCCTCATATTAGGTGAAAGCGGCTGTGGTAAATCCACACTGCTTTTAGCACTTCTAGGAATTGTTCAAAAGTATGATAATATGAATGTTAGCGGAGATGTACTGATAAACGGAATATCAATTGTGGATATGGAGCCAATAGATTTAGTAAAGGTGTTCGGAATAGTTTTTCAAAATCCTGAAAGCCAGTTTTGTTCTTTGTATCCGAAAGATGAAGTGGCTTTTGGACTTGAGAACCAGTGTGTTGATCCTAATGATATGGAAAACATAATCGAATTGGTAATGAAAGATTTCGACTTTCCTGAAGAAAAAGAGAATTACCCGATCAATATTCTTTCAGGGGGAGAACAACAACGACTTGCCCTCGCGTGTGTTGCCGCAATGGGTTCTGAAATGATACTGATGGACGAGCCTACAGCAAATCTCGATCCTGAAGGAAGAAGACAAGTTATTGTTACAGCAAAAAAAGCGGGCCTTGAAGGAAAAGGTTTATTTGTTGTGGAGCACAATCTCGAGAGTTGGTTGCCGTTTTTAGATAGATTGATCGTTGTGGGCTCTGACGGAACAATATTTTGTGATGGGAATTATAGAGAGATGTTTCATTTGCATTGGAAAAGATTTGTAGAAAAAGGAATTTGGTGTCCACATACATTACAAATTAGCAGAGTTTTAGAAAAGAAAGGTTATACTTTTTATAAAATTCCATGCTGTATCCAGGAACTTAAGGATGAAAATATTTCTTGTAGCATATTGAATCAAGCTGTTTCTGAGTACTTTGATGCAGACCAGAAAGAAGACGAACAATTCAAAAAAGCAGTTTTAAAACTGGAAAGATTGACCGCAGGTTATGGAAGAAACCATATGGTACTGAATTCAATAAATCTAACGGTTTATGAAGGGGATTTTTTTGCCTTGGTGGGAGGAAACGGAAGCGGAAAATCCACTCTTTCTAAAGCTATTCTTAACCTTGTGCCTATTATTGATGGAAGCATTTCAATTTTAGGTAAGGATATCTCTAAATATAAGGCGAATGATGTACATGAAATTATTGGATACGTATTTCAGAATCCTGAACATCAATTTGTCGAGGACACTGTATGGTCAGAATTAGCGTATAGTCATGGTAAACATACAATGGATAAAGACAGTATAAAAAACGAAATTTTCAAATTATTAAAAGACTTTGATCTCGAGAAGCACATAGAGGTAAATCCTTTCAATCTTTCCGGAGGACAAAAACGACGCTTGTCAGTAGCTACAATGCTTATTGGAGATCGAAAAATTTTAATTTTAGACGAGCCTACATTCGGGCAGGATGTAAAAAATACAAATAAAATCATGAAAAAAATGACCCGATTAAACAATCTAGGGATGACTGTGATCATGATAACACATGACCTGGATCTGGTTGACGCTTATGCTAACAGGGTAGCCGTGATGAATGGTGGAGAAATAGTGTATGAAGGAAACACTCGGGGATTGTGGAATGAAAAGAATGTCATAGAAAAAAGCGGTCTTGAGCTTCCCTTTAGAATAAAGATTTTAGAGGAGGTTGGATCCAATGCTTATGAACAACTTCAATCCAACGGCTAAACTAATTGCCAATTTGATTATAGTGATCACAAGCTTGATAGTATTTGATCCCCATACCATGGGTATGCTCTTTGTGATCAGTTCGATTTTTGTTCTGGTTACAAAATCTGTTAATCGAAAAAACCTAAAGGCGATCGTGCCATTGGTGTGTTTTGCAGTTGGAATGCTCTGGATGAATGCTTCTTTAGCAAGAGTTGAAAACCCTCAAATCATTGCAACTCTGGGACCTTTGAGATTCACAGATCAAGGTCTTATCATTGGATTGGTACTATTTTTTAGGATCATGACAATTGGGATCACTTCGATTCTGTTCACTTTTAACACTGAACCTGACGTTTTAATATTGAGTCTCATAAAACAGTGCAGGCTCAATCCAGGTATTGCCTATGGAATGATGACAGCATTGCGATTTTTACCGTCTATGGAATCAGATTTGGAACTTATGAATGCAGCTCACCGAATACGCAATGTACGAAATAAAAAGTGGAATTTAAAGAAAAATTCATGGTATAAAAATGCCATTCCGTTGTTGGCTGCAAATATAAGAAAAGCTGAAAGAGTTGCTATAGCCATGGAAGCCAGAGGTTTTCAAAGTGATATGAAACGGACATATTATCGGACAGTGAATTGGGGCCGAAGGGATACCATATTTGTAGCTCTGACTGTGCTAATCGTTTGCGCAATTGTATTGTTTTCAAACAGTATGGGATGGTTGATTTGCTTTAAGGGGTGGCGCGGATTTTGAGTGGAAAACATAAAGTTAAAGAAGTTCAGTGTAAAAAAGCTGCTAATGAAACGCTGAATCTAACGAAAGAGATGATTCGAAGGCGAATTGGAGAGATTCCAGACGGAGTATAAGAGGCAACAGACTTCATTGAGGATGATGGATTTCAAGACAGAAAAATTAAAATCAATGTTTTAGTTAAAATATCAGGGGACAAAGTAATTCTTCATTCCAGTGGTGGAGGGTGAGGAAATCCCTTAGAGAGAAATGTAAATAGTTGGCTGAGGATGTAAAAGACAAAATATCAGCCTTGCTGCAGCAGAAGAAATTTACGGTGTAATTATAACTGAATTTAGAATCGATATAAACGCGACAATCAAGCTGTGAGAGAAAAAAAGGAAAGAGTCGAGCAATAGTGAATGTTATGCACAATGAAATAAGGCAAATCATGGAAAAGTCTATATCTTTGACATCAGGAAACGGATCACTTGCGATAACTTATGAAATTGTATTTATTGGTAGTGATATTCAGGTTATAATTAGTGGTGGAGAAGTTCATATTGGGAGCGTTTCTATAGGTGAAAACGGTCATGTAACTACCTGGACAAGCAGCGGACATAAAGATGATGCTTTGTCTGAACCCTTGGCAAGAGCTATTTCAAGAGAGTTTTGCTGTGTTTGTAATGTGAGTACAGGCTTCCATCTTGATAATCAGTCTAATCGTGAGATATCTGAAGTACTTAACAATAACAGGTATGGCATGGACATTGGAGGAAACATTAAACTTGAAATCGTATTTATCGGTGCTATAGGATATGATGTAAGCGGACAAATTGGAGGTATAATAGGGATGGCAATCGGTATCGTTATTGGATTTCGAATTCTAAAGAAGCTTAAATAAAATATTATTAAAAAAGAATATCATAACTTTAAATTTTTACAAGACAGCCAAATCACTGTAGTTGTTCGCCGATTGGCTGTTATTTTAGTTCGACAATTACACATAAATTCTCCCTGTAATAATAAACAAGATTATAATGTTTAGTAGAAGGGAGCATCATTTGAAAACTTTGTGAAAACATCATCAGTAATGAAATAAAACTATCCAGAGAACATAGAAAAATTTTGCACAACAATCCTTATGATGAGAGTATTATAATAAAAAATATCGGATGATGTTGTATCACGATGAGCTTATAGTATGTTAGGATTTAAGAACTCTGGATAAGTGGATTTCATCAGTTTAAATTGATGTTGGAAATCACTATTTGTAGCTGAAGTTTTTTAATTGTCAATTTTTCGGTCAATGATTTATTTTTAATGTTATAATCTAAAGAAAAAAGGAGTTATCATATATGCAAAGTGACAAAGATATGAAAGACATCATATTGGAAAATTCAATCAAATTGTTTTTTAAACTGGGTTATAACAAGACTACGATGAGATTGATTGCAACAGAAAGTGGGATTAAACACCCATCGATATATAAGCATTTTAAGAATAAAGATGAAATCATGAGTATTTTTGTGTTTCGATATATTAGAGGTATAGTTAAAATGACTCAGCGCTATATTCTTGATCATATAGGTATTTCAAAACACGATGCATTCTTGTTCTATTGGACTGCTCATTTATATTATTCGAGTTACGATGAACGTTTTCGCAGATATCAACTTGAACAACTAAATACAAGTTCCAATCAGATACTCAATGTTAATAATGATTATTTTGCCCAAGTATTTACAAACATTATGCATTGGGAATTTAACAAGACACCTAAGGAGCATAAAATTTATTCCCAAGTCTTGTATAGCATTGTAATTATTATATCCAACATGTATATGAAAGAAGAAATTGAAATGAGCTTTGCTTTATCGGAGATGTTTGACCTAATGTACTCGGTAGTCGGTGAAAAAAATCCTGTAGATGAGGACTATGTAAAAAAATTCATTGATGCGTTGGATTTTGATGCGTATTTAAATAAAGATCTTTTGGAAGATGTTTTTTTATCAGATTTTGGGACCGCATACAAAGGGACAAGCAATGATCTATTCTCTTGATATAACATATAATAACTGCTCCGGCAGTTTTTTTATTGCCTTAAAGATACCACGGTAGCCTTAAAATAAACTCTTGCATTAAACTAAACTGAATAATATAGCAGCTTATAAGCAATATTATGAAGGTTTGAGCTGAAAAATAATAATATATATTGACAAATATATAAAATCAAGTTATTATGAAGCTACCATGGTATCTTTAAAGATTTGCTTTAAATCGTTACCGGTTAACACATTGCTTTTTTGAGAAGTTTCGAAAACAGAGTTATGTTTAAGCAAGATAAAAGAAGTAGCTTGTGGAAAAGGTGCATAGGTAATGTGAGCCGAATGAAAAACACTTTTTATTTTGCACTTCACTCTAAATGTAACGTTATGAACATATCCTGAAGTGTACGAAGCAACGAATGAAGCGATCGATAAGTGAAGCCAATAAATGTTTTAAAAGGAGAAGATAAAATGTCAAGACCAGTTTTTAGTCCAACAGAATTTGAAGTTACAGGGATGTACCCTGGTGTGCAAACGGATATGTTTGAGATTTATGGGTTACCATCTCTACCGGAATATCCTAAGCTAAACCGCCCAATTTCAGCGAAAGAAAATTGGAAACTTCTATTTGAAGGAGCTAAGCCATATTGGATCCCTTCAGGTGGATGGATGTTTTGTGATATTAATGTTTTTCGCCCAAGAATTAATCCTGACAATGTAGCGTGCCATATCGTATTTGATGGAGAGGATATGTATCCATATCAATCAAATAAAATGAAAAGCTCATGGTTCGATCTTGAGTGGGAGTATGTGAAAGATGCAGGAGGCGCAACAGTACATCCTGGGAATCCCAAGGTTAAAGATATTAGTAAATGGGAAGACTATGTTTCTATGCCGAACTTGGATGAACTCGACTGGGAAAGCTGTAAAAATAACAATGTAAATTTTCTAGACGTAGATAAAGCAAACCAGCTTGGTATTCTATCTGGACTTTGGGAGCGACTTATGGCAGTAATGGACGTAGAGAATGCCGCAATTGCTATGATAGATGAAGATGAAATAGATGGAGTTAAGCGATTCTTTGATCAATACACAAATGTCTTGATTGACTATATTCGCAGAATGAAAGATATTCTTCCCATCGATGCTGTCTTGATTCATGATGACTGGGGACATCAGCAATCAACATTTTTTTCTCTGGATACTTATCGTGAAATGCTTGTCCCATACTACAAGAGAATAATAGATGCGGTTCACGAATTGGGAATGTGGTTCGAATTGCATAGCTGTGGAAAGAATCAAACACTTGTTCCGGCATATATCGAAATGGGTGTTGATCTCTGGTGTCCACAAGATATGAATGATATCGACACATTATTTGAAACATATAACAACGATATGATTGCATTCGGAATTCCGGAGCCGGCAATAAATCCAGATGCATCTGAAGAAGAAATTAGGGCCATAGCTGCAGAGTGGGTCGAAAAGTTCAAAGATTACAAGGTAGTTCAGAATTTCAAGGCAACGCCACCTAGTTTTACAGCATATATTTATGAATTTAGTAGAAAAGCTTACCAAAATGTATAGGTCTTGAGCTTATTTAAGATAGTATCTGAAGATTCTCTTGGTAGAAATACTTTTAATGCTTTTATATACCTGTTATGATATATTTATACTTATGTGAAAGCTAAACAGCGAAAAATTAGTATAAATGAATTATTAATGTCCTAGAGATCGTTTTCATGCACATAATAAGTTGAGAATGATCATCGATATAGTTGATCATCCTGAAACTTTAAATGTACTTTGTGTCAGTGAAATAATAATATATTAATTTGTGTTTTGATAGGGCATGGCTATATAATGAATATTTCAAAAAAGAAAACTTTGAAATGATGAATTTGAAATTAGAAAGTTACAACAAAAGGAGAAAAATATGATAATTATCGGAGAAAAAATCAACGGATCCATACCTTCAGTAGCGAAGGCCATTGCAGCGAAAGATGCTGATTTCATCAGAAATCTTGCAAAGATCCAAACGGAAGCAGGAGCAACTTTTATTGACGTGTGTGCATCAGTAGACGACGACATCGAACTTGAAACAATGAAGTGGTTGATCGACCTGGTACAGGAAGTTACAGACACACCTATCGCAGTAGACAGCCCCAACGAAATGACTTGTCTGGAATCAATGA
>NZ_JADNRK010000037.1 GCF_015594845.1 Alkalibacter mobilis
TTTGCTTCCTTGGAATAGTTCAATACAAGCGGCTTGTGCCGTAAAAAAATAATAGATGACATGATGGCGGCCTTCTGATGAACCGGCCGCTTGTTTTATTGTTTACATGCGATTATTGACCGCTTACACTTCATCCTCACAATCAATATTTTCATATTTAGATAGATTTCTTCTTGTAATCAATATGCATTGAAGTTCAGGAGTTTTTTTAATCCAATATTTCCCGACATTATATATAGCTGTTTCTAGCCTTTCTTTGAACTCTTCCATGCAATTTAGCAACAACTGACTTTTTAATAGATTCTGTTCAATCTCAATGCATTTCAAATCAACCTGTTTCTTTAAAAAATCGAGGCCTTCTTTTTTCATTACTCGGTTTATTTCTTTAAGCGAAAAATTCATATTTCTGTAACTAAGACACTCAAACAAATCAAACATATTCCATGCATCGTAGTACCTATATTTACTATGCTCTTTTCTTCGAGGCAGAACAATATTTTGTTGTTCATAGAATCGTATTGCCTCAGTGGATAAACCTAACAATTCTGAAACCTGGCCTATCGTTAATTCCATTTTTTAAATCACATCCCTTAAAGTAACTTTAGACTCATTTTAAAATCACTCAGGCTTTATTATTAATGAAGTTAGAAAATTGTAAACGAATGACTTGATAAAGTCTGTAAGAATTTGATGTCTGGGTGTAAGTGATTTGTTCTTTTATGAGTTTAACCGTATCCGACTTAAAGTCGGCTATAATCCTAGGATTAGTCATTCGTTCAAGTTTAAATAGGAAGTAATAAATCGCAAAAGAGTTTGTTGTGAGTAATTTATATGCCATTACAATTAATACCGGAGATATAACAAATTTTTAAATGCTTGTTGATTCAATAGATTGCCAAGTTATATGTCTCTAGAATTTGGAAATATTGTGTAAAATTGGTTTTTCAAGTATTCAACCAACACTTTAGAGTTTTTGTCATTACTTCGATAGCATAAATAAATTTCTTGCTCTGAGTCATCATTGATTATTTTAATAAGATTTCTCAATTTGGAGGCTTGTAAGTAATAAGATATATGGAGTGTATCTCCAATAGACAGGAATGGAGAATTTATCGTAATTTTCTCAAAGTAAGCATATGGATAACTTTGTATGAAATTTAATTTCACTTGTTGTATTTGAGAAATGTAATGTACATATTCATCATGTGCAATACCTTTTGGGTCCTCAGGTGATACTCTAATGAGCTTTTCATTTTCTAATTCTTTCAATCTAATTTCTTTTCTATTTGCATCAGCACTATCATAAGGAGCTGAAACAAACAGCTGGTTTTTCAATAAAAATACTGAAATAATCTCGTTATCTTCAAGTGCATTTCTAATTTTATTGAGATTAAAGTTATCCGTAAAGATCACGTCTGCCTCTTTGTTAAGTAACAAATCTAGAGATTTTTTGAATGAAGTAATTTCTATTTTGATAGATATGTCTGGATACTTTTGAGTGAATCGAAGTAATATTTGGTCGAGCATATTTCCACCTATATTACAAAGCCTTATAGGGTTTGTAATATTTTTTTCAATCGAATTGAAGTATTGGAAGATTAGCTCATAATTATTTAAAATTACGTCAATATGTTCTAATAACTTTTTACCGTTATCGTTCAAATTAATGTTTCTACCATTTCTAATAAACAAATTACAATTAAGCTCCTCCTCAATTTTTCGTAATACTTTGCTGAGTGCGGGGGGAGAGATAAACAATTCTTCTGCTGCTTTTGAGATACTTTCATTTCTTGCGATCACTCGAAACTGCTGCATTTGCAAAATATTCAATTTACTCACCTGCTAAGATAGTATTTTTTTTATTATATCATTGATGTCAAGACATTTTTTAATCCTCTGAAAAGCTTTTAAAATATTATCTTATGAAGTAATGGTAGGGACCGAATATTTCTATTTCTTTAATAGGTTTCGTGAGGAGATGTATTTCTTTGTAATTAAGTAATTCTTTCAAAGTTGTGCCTCTTGTGTTCATTAACCGTTAGGTTAATGATTCATTAATAAAAGATAATGGACGTTTGCAAAACTAAGATTTATTATGAATTTACAAGGAATGATGTATTAAACCAGTTAAAGGGGGGATCTTTATGTGGTGGATTGTATAGAAAAATAAGTTATTGTGTTGTGTGAGAGGTTACTATTAAACCTTTCTAAAGAATGAGAGTTCAACTTAGTGGTGATAGTGACTGCTGTTGATAAACATTTTGCAATTGATTTTTAATTAGTTTTTTTAGAATAGTGTGAAGATTTATCAGTAGATTTACAAATATAGCAGGAATGGGTGATCTAGAGTGAGAGCTGTTGAGAGTAATTTAAAGCAAAAAAAAGAGAGAATCATAAAAACAATACGAAGAGAAGAAACAGATAAAGTTCCTTTCATGGTAATAGCAGATACTTATGTACCAACTTATTTTGGAATAGATATTAATGACGTAAACAGCTACGAAAAAGCTGAAGAGCTTAACATAAAATTTCACGAGGAATTGCAATTTGACGTTGCAGGAGCAATGTATTTCCCAAATAATGTTTTTACAGCACCTTTACTTAAATCACTTGGTGGTGGTTCTCATGTAGTAGTGAATGGGATTAAGCAAATTAACCCGGCTTCGGTTAATATTTTGAGTCCAGAAGAATATCCTCAGTTAATTAAAGATCCTATGAATTATCTTTTAGAAACTGTGTTGCCAAGAAGATTTCAAATTCTTAATATTGAAGACCCAGAAGAAAGATTTGAAAAGATGAAAGAAGTTTTGTCCATCAACTTTGCATTTGGGGAGTATTTTAACTCATATGAAAAAAATGGAATTCCTTTGTTAGCAAGTGCAGCATGGTATTTCAATCCCATAGATTTTATTATGGACGTTTTTAGAAATTTTACAGGAATTAGTTCTGATATACGAAGATGTCCTGAATTATTAAGAGATGCTGGACTTGCCTTGGTGGAAAGCATATTGTCCATGTGTGCGATGACTCCACCAAGTGAAGATAAGGCAATCTTAGTTCCGATGCATCTTCCTGCGTTCATAAAGCCCAAAGACTTTGAAAAGGTTTACATGCCTTCATTTAAAATTTTAACTGAAGGAATCATTGGTCAAGGGCACAATATTCTTATGGCTTTTGAAAAAAATTATACACATCTACACGACCAATTAAACGAATTGCCTAAAAATGGGATAGTAGGATTGTTTGAAGAAGATGACATCAGACTCGTTAAGAAAAATCTTGGGGGTACGATGGCAGTAGCTGGTGGTTTATCGACTAAATTATTGAGATATGGTACAAAAGATGAGTGCATTGACCATGTCAAAAGTTTAATTGATGATTTAGGTCCCGGGGGCGGATACTTTATTGCGAATGATTCACCACTGTGTTTCCCAGGTGACGCAAAACCAGAAAACTTAAAAGCTGTTGCGGACTGCATTAATGATTACGGATATAAAAAATAGAGAGGTGAGATTAATGAGTGAAAAAGTTTCAAACAGAGAAACACTTGAAAGAGTTGCTCGAGAGGTATTGCAATTGACAGACAAAGAACAAATCAATGCGTTTGTTTGTTTAATGGTATATTCCATAGGATTATCATAAAACTTAAAAGTTTGTGCACGTTTAACCTGACATTGCATTACTCGGTGTTTCCGCCCATGATATATTGGAGTCGAATGCCCTTCATTAAAACTGGAGAAGATTTAAGACTAATTACATGATGGATGCTGGGTAAATTTCATCATACTATAATTCGATACCACTAATAATTTTGGTAAAATACTTTCTCCAACATATGAAAATAAACCCTCTAAAGATTAATATTAAGAGGGTTTATTTTCATAAAAAAGAATCTTAAATTGATAAGACAACCCATGCCGGAAAGTCAAATGTTAAACTTAAGCAACTATTTTGTCCCACACCACTCTGTTAATTCAATCTGCCTGAAAAAATAATTTTTAATCTAAATAAATACAAATAGAGGATTCTATCAGGAGATGAAGCATTCACAACAGAAAGTGAATGTCTGAGATATCATTTTTATCGATGAATTCATGAGCAATTTCTATTTCGTTTTTCATGATCATTTCGGGAACTGTAAATATTCTTCCAAATAAAATCAAGATTTTATCGCAATAAGCAAATATTTCTGATCGGGGAATTATACCATTTTGATGTTCTTCCAAAAAATTCAACATAAATTCTCGGCGAATGCCTAAATCTGCAATTCCAGCGTCGGCTAAAGCCTCCTTGCCTAAACCAAGTTTTAGTTCTTCATTCAATTGATGATAAAGTATAAATGGGAGTTGTCCAACGTAGTCTCTAACAGATTCGTTATGCAATACTTCACTGTGAAATCGAATTGTTTTTTCGTTTTGCAGAAAAGATAGATATATTACGAACGTTCCACGTGTAATATATCTTAGAATACCCATGCTCGTATCATATAAATTATCCCTTATATTTTGATTTAAATCTTGGTAAATCTTAGAAACGATGTCTTTCTTTTTTGGAAAGTAATATGTTAGAGTACCACCTTTGATATCGATTTTTTTGCAGATTTCAGTCATTGTAGTTTTTTCATAGCCATTCAAATAAAAAAGATGTTTAGCGGCTTCTACAATTTGGTGTTGTGTCTCAATCCCCTTTGGATATCGAGTTTTTTTCATTTTATGCACCTAGTTTCATATTTATTCTATTCAATTTTATAATAATGTAAAGTAAAAATCAATAGTTAAAAATCTTTAAGTAGCTCAGATTAACGAAATATAGTTTGTACGCCTCTGTAAAGCTGAAATTGTAAAAAAACCGATTGACTCAAAATCGTTAATATAGTAAGATAAAAGAAATCTATAAAACATACAAAAAAACAATATCGTAAAATAAGCTGTATTAAAGAAATAGCCCATTAAGTTGTTCAAGAGATTAACTAAAAATTTGTGGAGGTGCTTATAGAAAAAAATATAAGAAAATAATTCATTTAAGGTTAGGGGATGAAAAACTTTTAAGGAGGGTATTGTTTTGGAGAAGATTAAAAGGGAATTTCAGCTACTAGACATTAAAGGTAATGACACGTTGGTACCGTTTTCAAAGCGAATGGTTATTGCGATTTTTTTAGCTATAGTTCTTGTCTTACTGGGTTCAAAATTGCCTTGGCAAGAATACGGTGAGAAAGCAGGTCTGGCTCTAGGATTTTTTCTTGCTGTTATCGCAGTTCTGATTATTAATCCATGGTCACTGTTAGTATCCTCAATGCTGATGGTTGTAGTAGGATACTGGCTTGAGTTTTGGGATTGGGCTACATTTCAGTCTGTATCGGGTAACTCAATATTCGTAATGATGTTTGCGATGATGATAGTAGCGGCTGGTGCCGAAACAACACCGATTGGTAGAAGAGTTGCATTGATTATTTTAAAAAAGTTAGGAAAAAACCCAATAACTATGGTTGTAACTATTGGGTTGATAACAGCAGTATTATCAGGATTTATTTCTAATACAGCTACTCTCATATTGATGGGGAGTATATGTAATAACTTATTGATTACTATGAACGAAGTTCCTGGAGAATCAAAGCTAGGGAGGGTTTTGTTCACTGTTATTTCAATGGCTTCATTTGTTGGTGGAGCAATTCTAATTAGTTCGTCCCCAGCTGGGAACATGTATGGAATAATGCTATTAGAAGGAGCAACGGGTGGTGAGTTTACAATTACTTATTATCAATGGGCAATTATGGGATCAGTTTCATTCTTAGTAATTTGCATTCCTATGTCTCTGATTTACGTGTGGACAAATAAGTTAAAAAACAATGACGTTAAGGATTCTTTGCCGGAAAAGTTTTATGAAGAACGTCTTAAAGATCTAGGCGGTTTGTCCGGGTCTGAAATCCGGTGGATAATTACGATGATGGGCATGGTCATTGCGATGATCCTAGGAGGCCACGGCACGGTTATTCCTTTGTTTTGTGCGATAATTACGTTGCTACCGATTGTTGGGACGGTTCCAGCTAAAGAGGTATTTAACAGAATCCCTTTGACAATCCTTTTCGTAATATTTTTCTTAAGCGTTTTCGGTTTATTATTCAGCTCAACAGGGCTTTCAAAAGTTTTCTCTATTGTAATTGCACCTGCTTTAAGCGGACTAAATCCTTACTTATTCTCAGTTGTTGCTGCAATATTAATGGGAGTCTTGGTTAATGTATTAGTCAATGGTGCTATTGCTGTGATGGCTTTAGTTATTGGAGTAGCTGCTCCAATTTGTGTTTCGCTAGGTTATAATCCTTCAGTAATACTATTTCCAGCAATCCTCGCTGGGTCAATGTTTTTTGTTCTAATGCTCAATGTTAATATGTTGGTCACTAAAGAATATGGTTGGTGGGACACTAAAGATTCTCTTGTTCCCGGAAGTTTGGTGTTGGTGCTAATCGCATTGGTGTATCCAGCTATAAGCATGTTAGTTGCCCCGCTAATTGGGATGTCAATTTACTTATAATACATTTCGTAAATATTATTTGATCATTATTATATAAGGTTTCGGAAGGATCATTAAAATTTTGCAAGTGAATATGTTGACAATAAATTAAAACTCAACTATAATTACAATATCGTTAATAAGTATAAATATACGAAATCAATAAAATAAGCCAATTAACGAAAATGATAAAAAGGAGAGATCGAATATGAAACAACCCTAAAAATATTTGTTTGAGATTGTTTAAGTAATAAATTAAGTTTAATTACTGTTGCTATTGAAAGAAATAAATATTGCGAAAATTTACACAAAACTTTTTAAGTTGCCATTGAAAGTCGACAAAGCTGTTTAGAATGTAGGTAGCTATTCGCAATAAGAGGGGGAATAAATATATTGTTTAACATCCATTTGCTATCGTTTTATTTGCTAACAAGTATAAACAAATATTAGAGGAGCGATAAAAATGAAAAAAAATCATATCACTACTGTATTAGCCGTTCTGTCGATTTACTTTTTACTTCAAGGGAAAACAGCAGTAAATCCATCTTTACAAAATATAGCCCAATCATTTTCCGAAATTCCTTTTACAACAGTACTTCTTATATCAACATTACCATCAATATTTGTAATTCCGGCTACGATTATTACTGGTCAAATTGCCGGATCTAAGGTCAAGTTTAAGACTTTGCTGATCGTAGCCATTAGTCTATTTATTGTAGCTGGAGTAGCACCCTATTTTTTAAAAAACTTTACTGCGATACTTGTTTCTAGGTGTGTTTTCGGTGTTGGCTTGGGAATGGTATCTCCACTTGCCAGCACGATGGTAGTGAGACTATTTACGGGAAAACAAAGGGCGAATTTGTTGGGGATTGGTGCCGTTATCATGTCAGCAGGTGGTGTCCTGTTTCAGATGGTAGCTGGAATACTTACTACATATAATGTCAGATTTACTTGGCTGACCTATCTACTAGCTGTTCTGACTTTGATACTTGTACTATTCTTCTTACCGGAACCGGAGAATATAACCGAGAATTTAGAAGAGACTAATCAAAAATCTTCTGGAAGATTGCCTAAGAGTGTATTTCTAATTTGTATTGCATTTGCTTTTACAATGCTTTTTGTATATCCATTATTCCTAAATACATCTACGATAATTATAAGTGAAAATCTTGGGAATGCTGCATCTGCAGGTACAGTACTTTCTTTATACACTATCGGGGGTATGGTTGCAGGCTTGATTTTTGGCCAAGTTTCCAAGATTTTAGGTAAACACGTAATTCCTACTGCAGCAGTATTTGCAGCGATGGGATCAGGTATTGTGTTCTTTGGTAATAGCTTATTACTATTATTAGTTGGTAGCTTCTTTATTGGATTTGGTCATACTTTGATATTGCCCGCTATATATATCGAGTTTGGATTGTTAGCATCAGGAAATGGTTTTGCAAAAGCTGCTGGTTGGCTGACGGGCTTAGCGAATATTTCAGCATTTGTATCTGGCTACTATTTAAAATTAATTGCAGAAATCAGTGGAAATGCAAGTCCAAGATTTCCTATGATCATCAGTATATTTGGTTTTCTGATAATTGCGACAATTTGGTGGTTTGTAAAATTGAGTAATAAGTCTGTTAAGCATAATTCTGAAGCTGCATAAAAATGATAATATCATTGCGATATGCTGGGATTAAGAATATTTACTACAAATGGATATAAAACATTGAATACACTACGCATTTATTTAGATGCTATAGAAACAAACGAGGTTTGTGATCAAAATAAAGCAAGAATCTATATAAAAAACTATAAATTGCCAATTAAAAGGGGAAACGAATATTGATTATCATTGGAGAAAAAATCAACGGATCCATTCCTTCAGTGGCAAGAGCCATCGCCGCGAAGGATGCCGATTTCATCCGAAATCTGGCAAAAATTCAAACGGAAGCCGGCGCAACCTTCATTGACGTGTGTGCATCCGTAGACGACGACATCGAACTGGAAACCATGAAATGGTTGATCGACCTGGTACAGGAAGTTACAGACACACCCATCGCCGTAGACAGCCCCAACGAAATGACTTGTCTGGAGTCCATGAAGTTTTGCAACAAGCCAGGTCTTTTCAACTCAGTATCTTTGGAAGGCAAGAAAATTGAAAACGTATTTCCAGTTATAGCTGACACAAAATGGGAGATCGCAGCTCTTTTAAACGACGACACAGGAATACCCCAGACTGCTGAAAAAAGATTGGAAGTCTTTGAAAATCTTATGGCCAAAGCCAAAGAATACAACATCGATCCTTCAAGATTCCACATCGATCCATTGATCGAAATGCTTTGTACATCAGAAGACGGAATCAAAATGGTAGAGACTGTGATTTCTGAAATCAAAAGAATGTACCCAACCATCCATGTTACCGGAGCAGTAAGCAACATTTCCTTTAATCTGCCCGCTAGAAAGATCGTCAACCAGGCCTTTACAGTACTGGCAATGAAAGCGGGACTGGACAGCGCAATACTGGATCCTACAGACAAAAACCTTATGGGAATGATCTACGCAACAGAGTGTATGCTTGGAGAAGATGAGTACTGCATGGAGTACATCGGCGCATACAGAGAAGGCATATTTGGAGTTAAGAAGTAAGTTTTACTATAAACAAAACACTATTAAGAGGAGGAAACATAAATGTCAAAAATTCAAGAAGTAAAGGAAATGGTAGCAAAAGGTAAAACTAAATTGGTAGCAGGTTTGGTTCAAGAGGCACTGGACGAAGGCGCACAGCCAAAAGAAATACTTGACGCAATGATCGAATCAATGGGAGTAGTTGGAGACAAGTTCTCAACAGGCGAAATATTCGTACCTGAGATGCTTATAGCAGCAAAGGCAATGAGCAAGGGTGTAGACGTACTTAAGCCTCTACTTGCAGGAGACTCTTCTTCATCTTTGGGAACATGCGTTATCGGAACAGTAGCTGGAGACCTTCACGATATAGGAAAGAACTTGGTAAGCATGATGCTTGAGAGCGCAGGATTTACAATGATCGACCTTGGAGTAGACGTACCTGCAGAGAAATTTGTAGAAGTTGCAAAAGAGAACAACGCAGTAGTAGTGGCAGCATCGGGCCTTCTTACAACTACAATGCCTGCACTTAAGCAGACTTCATTGGCACTTAAGGAAGCAGGATTCACAGTAATGGTAGGTGGAGCACCTGTAACACCTGAGTACGCAGCAGAGATCAAGGCAGATGGATACGCTCCTGATGCTGGTAGCGCTGTTACCAAGGCAAAAGAACTGATCAAAGCATAACTACAGAAAGACATCGAAATATCAAATTGCTAATGTATTTTATAAAATGTCGACAATGCAGCATAACTAAAAATGATAAAGCTTAAATGAAGAAACATCATAGAATAAGGAGGAAAAAAAATGACAATGACACCAAAAGAACAATGGATCAAATTTTATCAACATGAATACACTAGTGGTAAAACACTACCTGATCTTACAGGATTTCATATGGTCAGCCACGATATGACCGGTTTATGTGATCGTGTTAAAAATACGTTGGATTATGGCAAAGATTGGTTTGGCGTGGAGTGGGTCAAAGACTCTAGTATGGGGGTGGTAATTCCAGATCCTCGAGTAAATTTTATACTAGAGGACGTTTCAGATTGGCAAGAAGTAGTGAAGTTTCCTGATTTAGACAGTTTTGATTTTGAAGCAGCCGCAAAAAATAGTGGTCTGGACCAAGTAGATAGAAGCCAAAAGTTGATATATTTCAGTTTGACCATGGGCCCTTTCGAGCGTCTACATGCTCTTATGGGCTTCGAGCAATCCTTAATGGCGTTGCTCAGCGATCCTGAAGAATGTGACGCATTCTTTACTGCTTTTATGGATTGGCGCTGCAAACTGTTGGATAAGATTAAAAAATATTATAATCCGGATGTGATAATGTATCATGATGATATTGGAACACAGAATGATTTATTCTTTTCACCTGAAACATGGCGTACGCTCATGAAGCCCCACTTGAAGCGGGCAACCGACAAACTTCATGAGTTGGATATTTTTATGGAATACCATAGCTGCGGTAAAATTGAAAGAGTGGTACCTGACTTAGTTGAGATCGGTGTAGACGCATGGCAAGGACAAGATATCAATGATATTATGTCTTTGAAGGATATAACGAACGGCAAGTTGGAATTCCATACAATTTTGGATTTTCAAAAAATACTAACATCTTGTGATTGCGGACTCATTGATATTAGTGATGCTCGTGCGTTTGTTCGTAGCTCTATTGAGTCAAATATGAAAGGCGGTCATTATATGCCTTGGATGCAGCCTTTTGGCGACGAAATTTCTGAAATCATGACACAGGAATTCGTTAAGGTGTCAATGGAGTATGCCGGCCTTCCTGGGGGCCAGCGCAACATTGGGGAGAGCGAGGGAGAAGAAGCACTTTTGAATGTGGTGAACACGATGGCAAGTAGTGCTCTACCTCAGTCCGAAAGAGACCAAGACCGTATAAAATAAGGAATGAACTGCTACCCGTCAATAGGACAATGAAATAAAACAAAAGATTTCGCAACATATCAATGCTGTGTCAACCGAAGATTTGAAATGACTGCTAACGCATACATGGTAGTGTAACAAAATCTGTGTAAAATTTAAAAATCTTCCATGGAAATAATTAATGATATAAAATTAATTATAGAAGTGGAGGATTTTTTTATGAAAAGAAAAAGTAGTGAAATTGCCAAACTTACAAAGCAACTGATGGAAGAAAATGAAATCGATGGAGTTGTGGATCTTCAGAGCATGTTGAAAGAAATGTTAAAGCAAGGTGTTGAAACGCTTTTAGAAGCTGAACTCGATGAAGAACTTGGCTACAATAGATATGACAACAATCTCCATTTCTTGGTGGAGTTCGTCGAGTTCTTTATCGATATCAGATAAGTCACAAAGGTTCTTTTGGGCAAGGCGGCAGTTGTCAATAAGTTCCTGACGGTAGTGTAAGATGGAGTTAAAAGCTGTGACGAATTTTTCTTGTATCTCATCTTCAGTTACGTGGGGAGTAGTGCATTTTGTAGCACCTTTGTATTTGTCGTTACATTGCCAGATGGTCTTACGGTATTTTGTGTTGGAGCTCCAGACTTTGGAGCCAAAGTAGCCTCCGCAATCGGCGCATACCAGCTTAGTAGATATCGGGCTTTGACAAGCACTTGGTCTGCCGAGTTGTTTGCGTCGGGCTATTTCTACTTGTACCGCGTCAAACTCTTCTGGATCAATAATTGCAGGATGGCTATTCTCTACATAATATTGGGGTATCTCGCCTTCGTTGACTTTCATTTTTTTAGTTAGAAAGTCCACAGTGAATTTTTTCTGTAGTAGGGCATCACCTTTGTATTTTTCGTTTTTCAGAATGGAATTTACTGTGGCGGGCAGCCAGCGATCCTTTCCACCAGGGGTGAGGATGGATTGGTCAGTTAGGTATTTGGCGATAGCCGAAGAGGTTTTTCCCTCCATGAACAGTCGGTAAATCAAGCGGATAATTTGAGCTTCACTTTCTACGATTTGTGGTTCACCATCTTCACCTTTTTCGTAACCAAGAAACCGTTTGTAGGGCATGCTGACTTTCCCGTCAGCGAAGCGTTTTCGCTGTCCCCATTGGACATTCGTAGAAATATTTCTTGATTCTTCTTGGAAGAAGTATTATAAATTGATAAAATGCACACACCTGCGTCTAATGTTCAACGATTAGAGGGTAGGGGGTGTGCATTTGTCTTTAGGGTGTGCAACTAAGTGAATTTAAGAGCTGAATTCTGAATAAAACTTCAAAAAATTTATAGAATTTTTTTCTCAATTCCACTAAGAATCCTTCAGATTTTCATTATTTGGATATTCCAACTTGATTCATACTTAATGTTTCTAAACAGGCAACATAAATTGAATAATCCTTAAGTGTTCAGTATCTGATCGAAAACGAGCGAGAAAACAACCATAAATTTCAAAATTAGTAGTCGACATATTTTTCTGAGAATAATTTATCAAAGGTTCCAACAAGTAAGGTATAGAATCTGTGCTATTTGTTTCGATTGTATAAGTAACATATGTTTGCTGGGGGATGAAGAAGGCATTTTCCGGTATCTTTAATCGCATTGCTTCCACATACTTTTGTTGAATTGCTATCCCGCGTTCTATGGTATTATCATTTTTTTGAATTCTTTCGAAATTAGTTTTAAGAATAGGCATAATAAATGGACTGAGAGATTCGTAATTGATCATCGTAGATATCTCAGGTTGATATTCACCCAATTTATCACCTGTGCTTAAACTGGTTGGGATTATAAAAATTGCTGGTAAGTCATCAACAATTATTTGTCCAATATTTAAAGAAGCATGTTTAATAGTTTTGCGGCGATAATGTAACCAGTCCAACAAAACGGTCTTCTCATGGATCGTTTGGCTCAACTCTTGCATTTTGTTGTTCAGCTTATCAGTTAAAATCTCGGACGAATTACTTTCAAATATCAACTTACTTTCCAATAAAGTGAATCCACACTTTTTCAAATTCAAATAATCACTTAAATCGAATATATCCCAATCATCGAACAAACGATAATTATTGTTTTCATCTCTAAATGATTGAAGTAAGCCTTTACTTTCATAATGACGAATAGTTTCAGTAGTCACATCAAATATTTTTGCAAGATCTGATATTTTATATTTCATTGATCACACAAACCTTCATATAGTTTTAATCTTTTAACTTGATAATTTACTCCATTGTATCACAAAAAATATACTTTTTTATATTGAGAATACTATTTACTGATCAAATCGAGAAATAACAGCAGAAAAAAGAAAGTATTAGCTATTTTACAATAAGCAAGCAAATCGTTTGACATTCAACCTATTTGATACATTAGAATTAATATTGTGAAATCGCATAGATTTATAAAAAGATTTAAAAATCAGTTTCGATTAATATTTCTAAGTGTTCTGAAAAACTTGAAATTTTATAATCTATGCAGAGAATTTTCTAACGATTATTTATGTGAGGAGGCGTTAAGCATTATCAAATGTTAGAGATTAAGAAATGTAATGAAATTTATGTATGTTGAAAGCGAGGAAATTTATGATTACACCAAAAGAAAATCTTCAGTTAGTATTTGAACACAAGCAGCCGGAGTTTATGCCACTGAAGGAAGATTTTGATTTATGTTATCCCCATGGTCAAAACTTTATTAATGAAAGGCCAGAAGTCGCAGGAATCAATAAAGACTGGTTTGATCAAAGTTGGACATTTGAGCCGTCAGTGAATGCAGCAAATCCGACTCCTGGGTTTCATTTGTTTTCTGACATTACTACTTGGGAGGATAATATTGTATTTCCAAATTTAGACAAACTTGATTGGGAATATTATGTGAAAAAGGATACTGCAAACTGGGACAGAGATAGAAAAATGAGCTCATTAAGAAATTTATTTGGTATGTTTGAACGATTATTTAGCGTTATGGATTTTACTGATGTGTTGATTGCACTAATGGAAGAGCCAGAGGCATGCAGTGCGTTTTTTAGTGCAGTAGCGGACCATAAGATAAGACTATTTGAAAGAATGATTGATTACTATAACCCAGATATTATCATAATGCATGACGATTATGGAAATCATCAAGGATTGTTCATGCAACCTAGTGTTTGGCGAGCACTGCTGTAACTGGTAAAATAAAGCAGGCCATTTTCAGACATCACGACTAGTCCAGAACTCGCCACAAACTAGGCCAGTTCTGGACACAAACTATGCCACTTTAATCTGAGTGATGATAAACTTTCTGTTGA
>NZ_JADNRK010000038.1 GCF_015594845.1 Alkalibacter mobilis
CGGTATTAAATAACAGGCTTGGGCTGTCACATCTGTGATGGCCCTGCCAAGAAAATCATGGCTCTATTTGATGGATGAAGTGGCTCTATTCTATGAAAAAGGGTGCTCTATCCGATGACTATATGCAATTTATCTGACTTTTTTATTTATATGCTTTAAGTTATTCAGTGGGGATATATCTTGGTAGTCCCCGAGTCAAAATAACTCTATTTTGCAATTTTTATAATGCATCTATCATCTTTACTTGCTGAATTTACTTTAAATCCAAGAATAAAAAAAATTTAATCGTCTTTTATACGCTTTAAATAGCCAGAAAACATCTTCCGTGTCTAATATTGATGCATTTTTGCACAAACCGTATGCAAATTCGCATGTTCAAGCACATGCACTCTAATATAAAAATATACCTACAACGCACTGAAGCATTATAGGTATATTTCAAGATATTTTATATTTTAGGCTGGTCAACAGATGTCAAACAATTCAAATATCAATATTATATTTTTTTATTTTTCTAACTATCGTAGATTGGTCCACCTGCAAAACTTCTGCCGCTTTTCTCGTGCTACCGTGTTTGGCTATAGTTTTGATTATTAATTGTTTCTCAAGATGGCTCGTTGCGTCTTTCAATGGTATGATTTCATTCACTTCCACTGTAGAATTTACTTTCATAGTATTGGCAATCAATTTATTTGGCAAATCATCCTGAGTTATTATTTGATTCTGCGAAAGTATTATAAGACTCTCTGTTACATTTTCAAGTTCTCTAACATTTCCAGGCCAACTATATTTACATAAGACATCATAAACTTCATTGGAAATTGATTTAGTTAAATTATGTTTGTTATTGAACATTTCAAGAAAGTGGGTTATTAATGGTTTGATATCTTCTACACGCTCTCTTAGAGATGGTACATTAATTGACACTACATTGAGTCTATAATATAGGTCTTCTCTAAATGTCCCAGATTCCACCATATCTATGATAGATTTATTTGTAGCGGCAATAACTCTTACATCAAGTTCGATCGTCTTGGTGCCACCGACACGAGTTATCTCTTTTTCCTGCAGCACTCGCAATAACTTCACTTGAAGGTTCAGGGGGAGTTCTGCTATTTCATCAAGCAAAATAGTTCCACCTTGAGCAAGTTCGAATTTTCCAATTTTACCTTTTGGATCAGCGCCGGTGAAAGCTCCTTTTTCGTACCCAAACAGTTCTGATTCCAGAAGATTTTCAGGAATGGCTCCGCAGTTTATTTTAATAAAAGGTTCCTTGCTTCGGTTTCCAGAATCAACGATTATTTCAGCAATACCTTCTTTCCCCGTACCAGATTCTCCTAAAATCAAAACTGTCGAATCAAATTTTGCGACATGTCTAGCTAATTGAAATGCTTTTTTGATGTTATCACTATGTACGATATATTTTTTTTTCATTTTAGATTGAAGCGCCCTTAGATGTTCTAATTCGTGGCTTTGTTGTTCTATAAATTTCTCTTTCTGCTCAAGGAGTTTCTTTTGCGCCACTAAATCTGTAATATCTCTGATATTATTAAAAACATATTTCAATTCACCATCTTTGGAAAAAATCGGATTTCCAGTTACTATCACCTGTTTGTTTGTAACATAATTAGTGCACATGGCAGTTTCACGTTTTTTTGATGTTAAAACATCTAAAGTCACTGAGTGCGAAAACCACTTTTCCTTGGCTAAATCTTGAATGTTTTTACCTAGTACATGCTCTTTAGTGTAACCGGAAACTTTTTCATTGGCGTAGTTTGTATATAAAATCATTCCTTCTCCATCAGTTATGAAAATACCATCATATGACGATTCAAGAAATTGAATTATTTCTGCCGGCAGGTCGAGTTGCATGCCGTTCTTTTTAAAAGAATTTTTCAAGTGTACATTTACCTCCTTTTTCTACTTAGAGCAACAAAAATGTATTAGTCCCGAAAGCGTTTTTAAATTTTTATTATTTCAATATATAAATTTTTCGCCTTGGCACATGAATTTCACTTTGCATTTTGGTGCATGTTTTTCCATCTCTTCGCTAAAGGATTGTACATCTCCTCCGTGTTCGATAAATGTCCAGAAATGACATGGTATGGCTATTTTTGCATTGCATAAATTTGCGTATCTTGCTCCTTCTTCAGGATTCAAGTTTCCAAACTTTCCATTTATAGACAGGATTATAACATCCGGCTCAAAATCTATGGCATCTTGTATTTTGTCAGGCCGGTATGCCGTATCTCCTGCAATATATATTTTTTTATCTTTCATGGTCAATAAAATTCCGATTGCATCAGGCGCCAAGGCTCCATGATCCGCAAATACAGCTTGTATAGTTATTCCTTTGTGAGCGACCGGTTTGTTTTGTGCCAATAAGTTAACTTTTTCTTTTTTTATCCCCATTTCTAAAAATAAATCCACACATGATTTTGGTCCCATAAATTGGGTTTTTGCATTAGAAGAGGCAATAGGGATAGTATCATAATCAAAATGATCGAAGTGATTATGCGTTGTGATATAAACATCCGCCTGTAATTCTTGTGGCGTGATGAGCTTCGGAGATAAGCGTTTAAACCCTCTAATTCTTTCCCCACAATCTGATAAATAGGGGTCTATAACTACAGTCGTATTTTTATTGTCTTTTATCAAAAATCCAGCTTGACCCAACCAAAAAATTGCTATGTCATCATCTTTCATGTTTGTTGTTGAGAGGTCTATAAAACTCATCAAATCACTCCTTGTATTACATCTTATTTTCGCATCAAGATGCTTTTCATATCCAGTTTTGAATTGACACTATTATATAAACCTTTTATATATAAAGTCAAGTTTCTAAAATTGTCAGTGTGTCGTTAATTTGTGATAATGCCACCTGTAAACTTACATATCTTCATTGACTTTTTTCCAAATCCATCATAAAAGAACCCGCTTCAAAATACTTCAATTTATATAACAGATGCGAATTTCAGCCATCTCTCAATTTAATGATTATGTATAAATTTGCTGTATAACACTATTGCTATTCCGTCCTTAACTATGTTAAAATATTTCTTACACCGGGGTGTGGCTCAGCTTGGTAGAGCGCTTGGTTCGGGACCAAGAGGCCGGAGGTTCAAATCCTCTCACTCCGACCATTACAATGGGCAACAGGGACTTTTAGAAGTCCTTTTTTTATTGCATGTAAATCCATTTGAACCGATGGCCTGGATGGGGTTTGGGGAAGGACTCTTTCCCCATTTTAGCCAAAGGCGAATCTACATTTCCGGGGGTTAACAGGACATTTGTCACGAAAATGTCCGTCATAAGGGGGCAGAAGCCCCCTTTGAGGAGCTTGCGACGGCTGGATGGTTCAAATCCTCTCACTCCGACCATTATCAAGGGCTACAGGGACTTTTAGAAGTCCTTTTTTTATTGCATGTAAATCCATTTGAACCGATGGCCTGGATGGGGTGGTTCCATCGTCACCACAGTGCTATAATCTATTTATGGGAGGTAGTCTGTCATGAAACTTCTTAAAAAGAACGTATATTTGATTTTACTCGCCCTGGTTGCAGTATTGCTTTTTTTGTTGTCTAACGATCAAGGGCTGGTTGAGAGATATTACTCCAGTTGGTTTTATAAAATTGCCATGACACCTATAAGCCGACTGTTCGGAATGATACCATTCTCAGTGGCTGAAGTTGTTGTTGTATTGTTTTTTGTTGGAATAACTGCAACTGCATTATCTATTTTTCCGATCCTACTTTATTACCCGGGAAATAGAACTTCGCATTTGATCAAGTTGGGAAAAAACTTCGCTATCATCTTATTAAGTCTATTCATATGTTTTCAGTTGATGTGGGGTCTTAATTATTCCAGATCGGCGTTTTCGGATCTGGCAGGAATCCATATCTCACCATCAGATGTGGATGATCTTTACGAATTATGTTTGGACTTGACTGAAAAAGCTTCACTCTTAAGAAAAAACTTGGATGAAGACAGTCTTGGATCATTTGAGCTGACTTCCGGCATCGATGACATGTTTGCAAGAACGCAGTCTGGATTTGACTTGATCTCATCTGCGTACCCGCAATTGTCAGGTGACTTTGGAACTCCGAAGAAGGTCTTCTTATCCAGATACTGGTCCTACACCGGAACCAGCGGCATGTATTTCCCCCTGACGGGAGAGGCAAATATAAACACGAACATCCCCGATTACATGCTGCCTTCCACCACTGTTCATGAGATGGCCCACCAACGGGGTTTTGCCAGGGAAGACGAGGCAAATTTTATATCATACCTGGTATGCAAAAGCCATCCTGATGTGGATTTTCAGTATTCTGGAACCATGCTGGCTCTCGGCTACTCCATGAGCCAGTTAAATTACTACTCTCCGGAGAAGTGGCAAGTCGTCCGATCGAAGTACAGCGAAGGTATGAACAGAGATATAGATTCTTACGTAGAATATAGAAATAAATATAATGGAAAGGTCTGGGAATTTTCAAACAAGACAAATAATTCATACTTAGTATTAAACAGGCAGTCAGACGGGATCCGCAGCTACGGTCGCATGGTGGATCTGCTGTTGGCTTATGAACGTGGGGTCAATCCCACCAAAACTTTACAATAGAACTTTACTCCATCCCCTTTCCAATCTCCAGGAATGGGGAACCAAAAATCGTCTTTACAATTAGTCTTGCAATCTCTTCAGGTTTTAGTTTCTCTTTTTCAAGGCTCTGATGCAGCATGGTAAAGACAGCACTGACCAATCCTTCCACCACATACTCTTGATATGGGCCCATGCTGAAATTCCCTCTATACAAAGACCAAACCAATCCCTCCCAAAGCCATTTCTTCATTTTTCGATGAAAGTATGGATCCCCCTGTGATGACATCAAGACTACAAAGGTGCTTCGATTTTCCATAAAAAAATTTACCATGGGAAGCAGTGAATTAATTGCACGGCCATCGTGGTTTGTATTTCTGAAATCAAAGGGCTTCAACGCGTGGTTGAATTCCTGCATCTGTTCCAAAAGCCTGTTTTCCAACTCTCTAAGCATCATCTCCATGTTTCCGTAGTACAAATAGAAGGTGCTTCGGTGTATTCCGGCCAGCCTGCATATCTTCCCTACAGTTATCTTCTCGTAGGTATTTTTTTTGTACAATTGGATAAATGCATCCTCCATGCTTTTTTTCGTACGCTGCTGTTTTTCAAGATTGTACCCCATAAAGCGACTCCTTATGTAAAATTAATTTTATTTTTAAGTAAAATTCGACATAGTGTGCAATTTTGTTCTTCTTTATCATTATACAATATTATAAAATGTAATCAAATAAAATTTTGAATGCTTGACTGTGTTCAAAACAAGGAGGTCGCAATCGTTTATGAATCCACAATCGCAAGAGAAGAACAAACTGTTTGAAGATGTTTATGATGGCAAGATCCCCAAAAGGGTCCCCATCATGGTCAACGTGGACAACGCATTTTCTTTGGAATATGCCGGCATGGATCTGCGCACAGACCAATTCAGCGTTGAGAAAAACCTTGAAGCTATCGATGCTACAACCAAGGATTTTGACAGTGACGTGGTCATGGGAATGATGCTTCGTTTACCGTCTCTGTACAAAACATTGGGAGCGAGAAATTTCGTAATGGGCAGCGACGGTTTTATCCAGCATCCAAATGTCCACGGGCTTGATGTAGAAGAATATGACGACTTGATTGCCGATGCCTACAAAACAATCTGGGACAAAGTACTACCAAGGCAATATGCTGAACTTGGAAAAGACAAATTTACAGCCAGCAGAGCTCTTACCAAAGCCTTCTTTATGTTCTTCAGCACCATGGGTGCTTTGGGACAAGGATATGCCGGTGTTGCCGAGAAGTATGGAAAGGCAACATATTCACTGGCTGCCGGAGCTGCAACTGTTCCTTTTGACACACTGGCAGACCAACTTCGATCTTTCACCGGAATCAGCTCGGATATTCGCCGACTTCCGGATAAGGTTATAGCCGCGTGCGATGCTCTTTTGCCACTGGCTATTAAAACCGGTCTTGGTCCAGGCGCCAGCAAATATAATCGTACCTTCATACCCCTTCACATGGGACCATATCTTCGGGAAAAGGATTTTGCAAAATTCTACTGGCCTACCTTTAAGTCCTTTGTAGATGCCCTGGATGAAAAAAATGTCGGTTCAAATATTTTTGTAGAGCAGGACTATACTCGATTCCTTGACTATCTGGGCGAATTGCCGGCAGGACAGCTTCTGCTTTTCGAATACGGCGATCCTAAAGATATTAAAAAACGTTTGGGAGACAAGCACATTATTTCCGGCTTGTATCCATTGTCCATGTTGAGAAACGGAACAAAACAGGAATGCATCGATTACGCAAAAGAATTGATCGATATATTGGCTCCCGGCGGCAACTTCGTATTCGCTTTTGACAAGGCAATAATTAGACTCAACGATGTTAATCCGGAAAATATGAAAGCCGTTTGTACTTACGTCAAAGAAAATGCGGTCTATTAAATAAGGAGGATACCTAACATGAGCAATGAATTTAAATCCGAATATTTTACATCCATGGATGAAGCTATTGAAAAATACGACCTGATACCAGAATCCATCCCCTTTGCTGCCGGGGATCTTCAAGGAACCGAAGAGTTGTTCTTCGCTTTCACAATGTTTTTGATAAGTTAAAAAGTATAAAAGCGAAGAGCTCAGCTCTTCGCTTTTCTTATAACTCAGCCTTGATAAGTCCCACGGCTTTGGCTAACTCCATTACGCCCAAGGGAACCAGTGACAATCCCAATCCTGTCAAATACAATTCTATCGGCAGATAGATCAAACCGAATGCAACGGAAACCGGTGTAAAGACCACCAATGCCATCAGGGCCGTTGAGATCAGTACGGCAAGATTCAACTTTTTATTGCTAAATGGTCCTATTTTAAACAATGAAGATGCGGATCTCATATTGAAGGCCTGAACCACCTGGGACATTGCCAGTACTATGAATGCCATGGTCTGTCCGCCGATCAACTGCCCTGTGACCGATTCTCCCAGTTTAAAAGCGTACAAGGTAAGTATGGCGAACATTCCACCTTGAAGTATTATCCTTATTCCGTACCCATTGGCAAAAATGCCCTCTTCTTTGGGTTTTGGCTTTTTGTCCATTACATTGCTTTCGATCGCTTCCATACCCAAAGCTATTGCTGGAAGACTATCCGTAACCAAATTTATCCATAATAGTTGCATGGACAATAGCGGTGTCCTGTGCCATAAAAGCATGGCAAAAAACACTGTAAACACTTCACCTATGTTGGTACCGAGAAGAAATCCAACCACTTTTTTGATATTGGAATAAATTCCCCTTCCTTCTCTGACAGCGTCAACAATAGTGGCGAAATTATCATCTGTCAGTGTCATGTCGGCAGCGCCTTTTGCAACTTCCGTACCGGTTATACCCATTGCACATCCTATATCTGCGGCTTTGAGTGCGGGGGCATCATTTACCCCGTCACCAGTCATTGACACTACCTGTCCCTGACGCTGCCACGCCTTTACTATCCTGATCTTATTCTCAGGTGATACCCGGGCATAAACGGAAATTTTCTTCAGCATCCCGTCAAATTCTCGATCGGTCATATCATCAAGCTCGACCCCTGTAATAGCCTTGTCGCCTTCTTGAAAAATGTCCAATTCTTTTGCTATTGCCGATGCTGTGATCACGTGATCTCCTGTTATCATGACGGGCTTGATCCCTGCACGCCTACATACCGCTACTGCATCTTTTGCTTCAGGTCTTGGAGGATCTATCATTCCAACAAGCCCCATGAATGTCAGGTTGTTTTCAATATTTTGGCTGGTCAGTTCTTCCGGTATTTCCTCTATCTCCTTGTATCCTACTGCCAATACCCTGAGGGCTTTTTTACTCATTTCTTCATTTAATTTTTCAGCTTTCTCAATATCGCCTTCTACCGTCAGTTTGGCCAGAACATCGAAAGCTCCTTTGACTATAACGATTTTTTTGCCCTCGATCTCGTTTATGCTTGTCATAAGTTTTCTGTCAGAATCGAATGGGATCTCTCCCAATCGCGTATATTTTTCATTAATTTCGTCTTTATAAATTCCGTTGTTATGTGCAGCAAGGATAATACTGGTTTCTGTAGGATCTCCTATATGCTTGACCTTGCCTTCCTCCATGATTATGGATCCGTCACTGCAAAGAACGCTGTACGTCAACAGCTTTCTCACATTATCGGAATTGTTGTCCGAGATATCTTCCAGTTCTCCTTCTCCATCTACATAAGCCTTTACGAGGGTCATTTGATTTTGCGTCAGAGTTCCGGTCTTGTCCGAACATATTATGGAAGCGCTTCCCAGTGTTTCAACAGCCGGTAATCTTCGGATTATGGCATTCTTCTTTACCATTCGTTGAACTCCGATTGACAGCACTATGGTCACTATTGCAGGCAGACCTTCCGGGATCGCAGAAACAGCCAAAGAAACAGCCGTCATAAATAGTTCCATAATGGGAAGTCCGTTTATGGCCCCTATGGCAAAAATTATCCCACAAGCCGCCAATGCCAAAATTCCAAGATATTTGCCAAGTTCCGCCAGTTTTTTCTGAAGCGGGGTCTGATCACTTTCTTCTGCATCCAGCAGGTTTGCTATTTTTCCCATCTCGGTATCCATGCCGGTGCCTGTTATTATAGCGACTCCTGTGCCGTAAGTTACTCCACAGCCCGAAAAAATCATATTCTTTCTGTCTCCAACGGCTACAGTCCCATTCAATTCGACTCTACTGTCTTTTTCCGACGGCACTGATTCACCTGTTAATGCAGATTCGTCCACTTTCAAACTGGCCGTTTTTATCAATCTCCCGTCAGCAGGCACAAAATCTCCGGCTTCCAGTTTTATAATGTCACCGGGAACCAATTCGGTAGAATCGACCATCTTTTCTTCGCCGTTTCTTATTACTCTTGCATGGAGAGCCGACAAGTCTTTCAGTGCTTCCAAGGCTTTTTCCGCCTTGCTCTCCTGCAGTACACCCAAAATCGCATTAACAACAACTATGAACAGGATCAATGCAGGTTCAAAAAACTCTTTTGCTTCTTGCTCGATGATCGCAACCGCAAAAGAAATAGCAGCCGCAGCCAACAATATCATGATCATGACATCTTTGAATTGATCTATGAATCTTTGAAAATTTGTCTTTTTCTTCTTTTCCTGCAGCTTGTTCAGCCCAAATTTTTCTCTTTTTTCAGAAACCTGAACATCTGACAGTCCTTTGTCTATATCAGATTCAAGATTTTTTACGACTTCATCAAGCCTTTTATTATACGCTGCCAATTTAATTCCTCCCAATCTCACTTGAAAAATGAATATTTGAATACCGTCTAATACCAGTATAAACCTTTCGATCAAATAAATCATCAGTGATATTTTATCAAAATGACAAAAAACAAAAAGTTCCAATATTTTTCGGAACTTTAAAAACTTTTCTTCATCCTTATTCATTTATGGGTGAAACATGATCGATCATCCAGGCACGTATCCATAAAAAAGGGCATGCTCCAAAGCATGCCCTCATTCATGTAAAATTTTTTATTCTGCTTGTGGTGCAACAGGCGCAGGTGCATCAGCAGGGAATGGGTTGTAGAAAAGGAATACAACACCCAGAGCGAGGTATGCTACTACTGCAATTTTAAGGGGTCCTAAGAATACGTCTCCCGTAACATTACCTACGAAACCTATCCAATATGTTGACAAGAAAGCAAAGATGTTCATTACCGCCATCATGATGGACATGCCCATTGCTATTTGAGAAGGTTTGACTTTCATTCCTATAAGCATTGCAGCTGCAGGCATGGTCAACATGAAGAACAAACCTGCGACAAGAGTACCGCCAATCATCATCATTGCACTGTTTGCATACACTATCATGGCTATTCCTGCCGCACCGCCTATAAGGCCTGCAGGTATTATGAATCTTCTTACTTTTGCGTACAGTTTACCGAAAACCGCTCCTGCCAATGCACCACCAACGGTGTACATTGCAAGGGCCAGGGCTGCAGTTGAAGAGTCTCCTACTTGCTTTACATTTATCATGATAGAAGAGAAGTTAACAAGCATCGGATAGATAAGAAGCAACAAAAATCCGAATACTATGGACAAGGCCCAAACGAATGCTGGCATTTTGTCTTTTACTACCGGTTGGCTCGGATCTACCGGAGGAGCTTCAGGCTCTTTAAGGAAAAATAATACCAAGAAGAATGAAATGATTGCAGGAGCATGGCCAAGGAATGACAGTTCCCAGGAGATGTCTGCAAATACTCCACCTAAAAATTGAAGAACGATACCACCGATGTTCATCATCAAACCACCCACACCAACGTAGTTGGCTCTTTCCTGACCTTCGTAAAGGCCCATGATGATGGCGTTTCCAAGTGGTGAGATAATTCCAAGTGCAATACCAAAAACTGCTCTGGACACTAATACTAGTGTAAAAGAGGAGTTTAAAAAAGCTGGTGCCATACCTGCCAATGCAAACAAGGCAAGGCCCAAAAGCGAAAGCGTTTTAAACTTGACCTGTTTACCTACTACCGCACCGGTTATAAGCGTGGATGGGATTATCAATAATGAAGGCAAAGTAGAAACCAATAATATTGTAGTAAAAGGTACATCCGGGAATGCGCCCGCAATTGCCGCTATGGCAGGGGTGATGGTACCGATACCCATTGCGATAAAGAAGATTGACATTACTGATACTAATGTAGCTTTATTAGTATTTTTCATTAACTATTTCCTCCTTACAAGATGATTTTTTGTTGCCAACCGAATCCGTTTTCAAAACAGATCCTCTTTGGATAGTGATGATCGCGCAGCTTTGTAGTCGTTTTCATTTTTGTGGGCATTCCTCCTCGCTTTAAATCCTATACAACCTGCAAACTTTATAACGCTTTACAAATTATATATTCGAACCTTTATATCAATTTAAGTATACACCAATTTCCTAAATGTAGCAATATAAATTTTAATAAGTTATTTTTTTATAAATTTCAAGCTGATTTTCACTGAAAACATTGATACGACTTGGTCTGGTGATCACGCAATTGTTTTATGCCCCTCTTTTACAAAATTATTTTTTGAAATTTTTTCTTTGGCCATTAACGATTTACAAACAGTATCCTTTGTAATATGATATCCATTGTGACTATAGAATTTTAGAAATTACGGAGGAATCATGAACACTTTAAATAAATCAACATCAGATGGCGGTAACAAGGCTTTTTATAAATCGATGCTCACCATCGCCGTTCCCGTTATGATACAAAGCTTCATGTCATCTTTTTTGAATATGGTGGATACCGTCATGGTCGGAAAATTGGGTGAAACTGCAATAGCGTCAGTTGGAATCGCAAATCAGTATTTTTTCTTTTATATGATGCTTCTCATAGGATTGTGCGGCGGGGCAAGCGTCTTCATTTCTCAGTATTGGGGCAAAAGAGATTTAAAAAATATCAAACGGATTTTGGGTGTTTCCATATCATCCGTTTTTGTGCTTGCCTCAATATTTACCGTTATAGGCGTATTGATGCCTGCAAGAGTTATTTCCCTGTTCAATCAAGATCCCCAGGTCTTGGATCTGGGATCAAAGTATTTGACGATAGTTATCTTCGGATATTTTTTTACAGGCTTAACTTTTTTGTACAGTTTCTCCCTCAGATCCGTAGGAGAGGCAACCAAACCTCTGATCGTAAACATCATAGCCCTGATTTGCAATGTTTCTTTAAACTATATCTTGATATTTGGAAAATTAGGTGCTCCGGCCCTTGGGGTGGAAGGAGCCGCCGTAGCAACTTTAGTGTCTCGTACCGTGGAAGCCGTAATTCTGGTAATGGTCATTTACACGGGAGGAGGCCCTTTATCAGCAACCATAAGAGAATTGACCGATTGGAGCATGGCCTATTTGAAACGCACTTATAAAACTATAACTCCCGTTATCTTAAATGACATGTTCTGGGGACTTGCCAGCCTGGTCTACATAGGTGTTTACGGTCGAATGGGCACACAGGCAGTTGCAGCAGTGCAAATTGGAAACACGGTCAATAACCTGTTCATGGTCCTTGCATTCGGATTATCAAGCGCAGCCGCCGTAATGATCGGCAACAGTATAGGTGAAGGCAACAACGACCAGGCCTTGAATTATTCAAAAAAGTTCATATTCACGGCAATAGCAACCAGCATACTCATGGGATCCATACTGGCAATTCTGTCCCCGCAAATTTTAAAACTCTTTAATGTTTCGGATTCGGTAAAATACAGTGCTCAATCCATACTCTATATGATAAGCGGCATTTTTGTGATTCGGGTAGTGGGGATCATGTTGGTGGTAGGAATTTTAAGAGGCGGAGGAGATGCTGGGATGGCCTTGCTTATAGAAGGATTTACCATGTGGTTTATTGGTGTTCCCATGGTTGTTTTTGGAGCATTCGTTCTTGAATTGCCGGTACATCTGGTTTATGCCATGGCCTTTGCAGAGGAAATCGTCAAATGCATTTTGGGGTTGTTGAGACTTAGATCCAAGAAATGGATCAAAAATCTTACGGTCCACTAGTTCGAGTTTTTTTTAAAACTAAAATACAGCCCGGAACTTTCCAGGCTGTATCTTTTTTATGTATCAACTTTTCAGGTCGTGATGTGTTTTAAAACATTTCCTTGCTCATTCTGTCGATTTCTGCGTCTGTAGCTTCGTACACCCCTGGGAATGAACTTATGTTAAGACCTTGGCTCGCTCCTGGTATGAAGTAAAGCTTTCCGCATCTTCTGCAAGCTTTTTCAACGTTCTCTGCAACGATCTCTTGAGTCCAGCCTGGGAAGTCAATTACTCCACTGTCGATATCTCCCATGAATGTCAATTTGCCGCCGTACTCTTTAATAAGTTCCGGAGTGTTGTTCGTAGTCATTACACCTTGCCAGATGTCCATGCCCATTTCGATCATGAAAGGAACAAGGTTTGCGCCGTAGCTGTCGCTGTGGTGTATTATAAGTTCTACACCGTTTGCCTTGTAATGTCCGTAGATTTTTTTGTAAGCAGGCAATAAAAACTCTTCAAAAGTTGCTGGTGACATGAATGAGTTTATCTGGCTGCCCCAGTCATCGTGATGGAACAATGCATCAGGCTTCATGTATTTTATGAATTCATCAGCCAACTTGATTTCCCACTCTACTAAGAAATCAATAAGTTCATGCATGGCTTCAGGTTCTTCATAGAAGTTCATTAAAGCATCTTCCATGCCCATGAAGTAATGAAGGTGCTCGAAAATGCCCGGAGCAACAAATACTGTTACGTATTGGTCGTTTCTGTCAACTGCTGCTGCCAATTCCTGCGCTTCTTTCCACTCTTCAGGTGTGTGGATAACGTTTGGAGCTTTTACTACATCTTTCCACTTGGTTATATCTTTTACCAATTTATGCTCTTCGTCATGAACCGGAAATGCTCCCAGTTGGCCTTCAGGCCATCTTACTGTAATTCCCCACTCGTTCACGATTTCTCCACCGATAGGTGGCTTCAATCTGGTTATTGGAGTTTTCATCATCATTGCAAAAGCCTCGTATTGCTTTACAAATCTGTCAGGATTTCCACCCTTCATAACTTCAACCAGGTTCTGTCTTCTTGTTAACATCTCAATACCCCCTGTTTTTTGGGTCTTCCATTTTAGTCTAGAAGCCGTTGATTACGCTTTTATCAGTTCTTTCGCCTTTGTTACAGCGCTGCCAGCGTCAGGAGCGTATCCGTCTGCCTTGATTTCTGCTGCATACTCAGGTGTTACAGGTGCTCCACCTACGATTACAGTGAATCCTGCTTCTTTAAGTGCAAGCGATGTCTGCTTAAGTGCAGGCATTGTAG
>NZ_JADNRK010000039.1 GCF_015594845.1 Alkalibacter mobilis
GCAAGCGGTATTTAAACATGAAACACCTGGAAAGAATGGAGCTTGACAACCCAGAGTCAGTTGCTCTTTAAATATATTCAAACCAAATGGCTAATTAATTTTGCGAAAGAATCTTGACGGTACCATAAAACACCCTGGAGGAGTTACCCAAGATGTCTTATTTATGATACAGTTCACCGTATCGTTTAACTGACGGTTTTTAGAATGATTTATTTCAAATTATACTTATAGTAATTCCTAACATAAAAAGAAGTTTCTTTTTCGCACCTATTCCTCTTAATTATTAGTCTTTGAAAATTATTTCGTATTTTTTCAAATCATATACATTACCAAAAAAGCCTGTTAATATTGTTTCTACATTATTACGAGCATTTTCTAATAGACCATTTTCAATAGCATCTTTCTCTGCTTTTTGTTTTAACTTCTGTATTGCTTCATTATTTTCTGCCATACTAATTTTGGTGAAGATACTTTCCTTCTCATGATATATTTTAAAAGAATCCAAATCTATCTCATTACTTAATATTTTTGCCTTTGGTAATGTAACTTCAATTCTATTCTCATTTTCATCCCATTTAATATCCTCGAAATCATACCCTGCTTTTATAATTATATCATAACTATACATGTAAACACTTTGTGTGAATGGTATTGTAACTCCAAACAAATCTCTTGATTTATCTGTAACATTTAATTCTGTACAGTACGCAGATTGTGTAGCCAACTCCCCAATATTTTCAAATCCAATTTCAGTAGTTTGGCTTCCAGATGTTATAAACGGACTTAATCCAACACCTACAACTATACCAGCTAGAATCATCACCGCTACTACTAGTTTTTTTAGCATGATCATATGTTTTTCATCTCCCTTAATTAAATCTCTTTTTATATTGTGTGTAATTATGACTAAATTGCTCCGTTAAAAATGCCAATCTATTCTCAGACAAAGTCTAAACACAGATATTCATTTCTAAGCTCTTCTAAACCTTTGAAGAATTTCCAAACATTTTCGGTCAACCCTGCTATTAAATCAGCAGGAGCAGATGGAGATTGTAAAGCAATATTGACCAATGCGACAGGTTTTCCATCCACTTCTTCTACATTGCATTGCTTTTCTTTTTCATAGTCAATTAATTTTAATCATTTAAATACATATAAAATAAGCATATCATTATTTTCAAATTCTTACCATATAATGTGGAAGAATAATACATAAGCCATCTACACCTGTTGCATGGGGAAGATGGCTTACATTAATCTTAGGGTGAATTTAAATTGCCAATGAAAATAAAAAAGGAGAGGAGTCTTCATTGTCTGAAGACTCCTCTCCCAGGAAGTTTTTTACTATGTTTCTTATCGATTCATTGAAGTGTATCTCAATGGTGTCAATTTTTCTGTTATCTCCTACAGTAATCTTTTTAATGATCAGCTGCAGGAACATTTTTCTTTGATCCTTGTCGGCAGCATTGATTAGTTTGTTGAAGTCTTGCATGGCATCCTTTATGATGCAGTAGGGAATGGGGTTGTCCGAGTTTATGGTGATCTGCTCCTCGACCTCTGACCTGCGTATTACTAGGGAATTCTGACTTTCTACAATCTCTTTGATTCGTGAGGTCAAAAGGTCTTTTGAAAGATCCCCGCCCTCGTACAGGTCGAAGACTGTTACTTTTCTCATCTCAAAGTCTGCAAGTTGCATCTCGATCGTTGCCTTCTCAGTGAACAGTGGCTTGATGCTTTTAGCGCTCCTTCGGTTGACGTTGGCTACAATGTCTTTGGGAACCATTTTGTTTAAAAGGACTTCCTTGATTCGACTGAAAGCATACTCTTCTGCTTTGTCGGCTCTGGCGGAATTGGAGTTGCGCGCCATAGTGACTTTATTCCTGTAAGCCCCACAGCTGCACTACCGGATTTTCTTTTTTGTACCGTATTTGAGAGTGTTCATCGTATTAGTAGCTACCATGCAGCCCCGCATTTTGGACACCTAAGAAGACTGGCGAGGGGGAAGGATCCAGAGTACGATCTAGGATACTTGTTAGCACGGAAAGTTTTAAGTTATTGAGCCTTGTCCCAGGTTTCCTTTGAGTATGAGGAAGCCACCCAAATCCCTTATAATGTCCCGATCTGCTCCGAAGTTTTCGTCTAAAAGATCAATGAGCTTGGATGTTTCGGTACGTACATCTACAGGAATCGCATTAGGTATGCTACCCAATTCTGAATGATTATCAATATTAATCATAGCACGCTCCTTTCGTTTAGTTGTTTGGTACAATGCTATGATATATATTTGAAATCTTGTGGGAAAAGTTAAATAGTAAGATAGTGGAATATTTGGTTATTGATTCATTAATGATATAATGGTAACATGTGCAAATTTATTTCTAAATTACAAGAATAGATCCAAAAAACATTGCATAACTTGTATAACTTCTAGAAAGAAATTCGGGAGCGAAACTAGGGGGTTGATCAATAATGTCTAACTTTATTTTTTTGAAAGATTCTTTTCCGGTATTGGAGAGTCTCGGAAATGCAGCTGAAAATTATTTGTATAATGATCCTAATTCGTGTTTGATCAAATTAGGTATGATAGGTGAAACTGTAGTTAATCTGATGTACAAATTAGACAACATCGAGCAACCCGAAATTGATAATACACACGCAAATAGGATTAGAGTTTTAAAGAAAGAAAGTCTTCTCCCACAAGAAATTGACGAGATACTGTATGCCTTAAGAAAGGCTAGAAATAGAGCAGTTCATGAAGGATATGATTCTTTCGAAGATAGTTCAACACTACTGGAAATGGCTTTCAATTTAAGTATTTGGTTTAGCAACGCGTACGGAGAAACGGATCAATTTCAAGAAAGTTTTGTCATCCCAGAAGATCAAAGTCAAGCGACCGATTACAAAGCATTGGTTGAAAAACAAGAGAAATTAATAGAAGATCTTTCAAAACAATTAGAAAGTCTTGAACCGGCACAAGTTCCAACAGAAGATAGAGTCAAGAGAGCCATAGCTGCAACAGAAAGCATGCAACTTTCAGAAAGCGATACTAGGTACATTATAGATGAGCAGCTTCGTAAAGTTGGATGGGAAGTAGATACGAACAAGCTTAGATATTCAAAAGGGATAAGACCTGAGAAAGGTAGGAATCTTGCAATTGCAGAATGGCCTACAGACTCAGCTGTTGGGAATTGCGGGTATGCTGATTATGCATTGTTTGTAGGTCTTAAACTTGTTGGGATTATAGAAGCAAAACGCCAGTTTATGGATATTCCGTCTGTAATAGATAATCAGTGTAAAGAATATGCAAAACTCATAAAGGAAGAGCACAAGGAATATCAGATAGCAACATGGGGAGATTATAAAGTCCCATTTCTATTTGCCACAAACGGGAGGAAATATCTAAAGCAGCTGGAAACTAAGTCAGGGATTTGGTTTCTTGATGCAAGAGAGCACTCCAATATACCAAGAGCCCAACAAGGATGGATGAGTCCTGTAGGGTTATTAGAGTTGTTGGAAAAAGATGTTCAAGGATCAAACGAATTACTAAAGGGGTCTTCTTATGATCTGTTAAGGGATAAGGATGGACTGAATTTAAGAGAATATCAGATCGAAGCGATTGAAGCCGCTGAAAACGCAGTTATTGAAGATAAAGAGACTGCACTTCTTTCCATGGCCACAGGTACAGGAAAGACCCGTACAGTACTTGGATTGATTTATAGATTTTTGAAGACAGGCCGTTTCAAAAGAATATTGTTCCTTGTTGACAGAAATACCCTGGGTGAGCAGGCACAAGATGTCTTTAAAGAAGTGAAGATTGAAGATTTGATGACCCTGGATGAAATATACAACATAAAGAACCTGGAAGAAAAGCTAATTGAAAAAGAAACTAAAATCCAAGTTGCCACCGTACAAAGTCTAGTCAAACGCATACTTTACAATGAAGAGGACACGATCCCCTCAGTTGCAGACTATGATTTGATTGTTATTGATGAAGCGCACAGGGGATATATCCTTGATAAAGAAATGGATGAAGAAGAACTTCTTTATAGAAATCAAGATGACTATGTTAGTAAGTACAGGTCGGTCATTGATTATTTTGATGCGGTAAAGATAGCCTTAACTGCTACTCCGGCCTTACATACAAGCGAGATATTCGGCAAACCAGTATACAATTATAGCTATCGTGAAGCTGTGATAGATGGATATCTTGTAGATCATGATGCCCCTCACAACATATCAACGAAGCTGAGGGAAGAGGGGATAGTATATAAAGTTGGTGAGACTGTTGTAATCTATGACCCAATTACAGGTGAAATAACCAATAGTGATGAACTAGAGGATGAACTCAAGTTTGATGTTGAGAAATTCAACAGCCGAGTTATTACAGAGAACTTTAATCGGACTGTACTAGAAGAAATCTCAAAGCTTATTGATCCTGAAGGTGAAGGTAAAACACTTATTTATGCAGTTAATGATAGTCATGCAGACATGATAGTAAAAATATTGAAAGAGATATACGAACCGTTGGGTGTAGACAATGATGCCATTGTGAAAATAACTGGCAGTATTGGTGGTGGAAACAAGAAAAAGGTACTTGAAGCTGTTAAGAAATATAAAAATGAGAAATATCCCAATATCGCTGTGACAGTCGATTTGTTAACCACAGGAATAGATGTGCCTGAGATAACGACCCTTGTTTTTATGAGAAGAGTGAAGTCGAGGATCTTATTTGAACAAATGATGGGACGAGCAACTAGATTATGTCCTAGCATAGATAAAACTCACTTTGAAATAATTGATCCTGTGGGTGTTTATGAATCAATAGAAGATGTATCAACCATGAAACCAGTTGTAGTAAATCCATCTTCAACATTTAATGACCTATTGAATGGTCTTGAGCATGTTGAGGATGAAAAACGTGTGGAGAACCAAATCAATATGATCATAGCAAAGATGCAACGTAAAAAAAGAAAAATGAGTGAAGCTATGAAGGAGCATTTTGCTGATTTGACGGATGGAGATAATCCTAATGGATTTATCAACAAGTTAAAAAACATGTCTCCTGAAGAAGCTAAGAAACACATCCTAAGAAACAAACGGCTCTTTGAACTCTTAAACGAGGGAAGTACTGATCCAAAAAAGCCCATAGTTGTCTCTGACAAAGAAGATGAGTTGACTGCGCATACCCGCGGATTTGGCGAGGGCAAAAAGCCTGCTGACTACCTTGATGAATTCAAAGAGTTCGTCACACAGAATATGAATAAAATAGCGGCATTAAATATAATCTGTACTAGGCCAAGAGAACTTACAAGAGATACTTTGAAAAGCTTGAAATTGGAGCTGGATAGGCACAATTTTAATGAGCAACAATTAAATACTGCATGGAAAGTAATGAAAAATGAAGACATAGCTGCAGATATCATCAGCTTCATACGACAACAAGCTTTAGGTTCGGCACTCTTAAGTCATGAAGAAAGAATTCACCAGGCAATAGTACGATTGAATCAAAATCATGATTTTACAAAGATGCAGCAAAAATGGATAGAGCGCATTGAAAAGAGCCTTGTGAAAGAAACAATAGTTGACAGAGATACATTCGAGACAGGTTCTTTTAAATCAGACGGTGGATTTAATAGAATAGACAAGATTTTTACGCATCAATTAGATGATATAATAACTGAGTTGAACGAATATTTGTATGACGATGGAGGCAGTGTAGCTTAATGAATAATCAAGAGATTGTAGCAAAACTATGGAATCTATGTAATGTACTAAGGGATGATGGTATAACGTATCATCAATATGTAACGGAGCTTACCTATATTCTTTTTTTGAAAATGGCAAAAGAAACAGGAACTGAGAAGCAGATTCCAGAGGATTACAGATGGGATGTTCTTGTGAAAAAACAGGGAGTAGCATTAAGAAGATACTATAATGATCTTTTAAATCATCTAGGGGAAGAGTGCACTGGAAGAATAAGAGAAATTTACAATGGTTCCAGGTCAAACATTGAAGAACCCAAAAACTTGGAGAAATTGATCACTTCTATTGATGCACTTGATTGGTATTCAGCTAAGGAAGAAGGTTTAGGTAACCTATATGAAGGGCTTTTAGAAAAGAATGCAAACGAGAAAAAATCAGGAGCAGGTCAATATTTCACACCCAGAGTTCTTATTAATGTAATGACAGAGCTTATCGATCCACAAGCAGGAGAAAAGTGCAATGACCCTGCATGCGGGACATTTGGGTTTATGATAGCGGCGGATAAACATATTAAAGACAAAACCGACAACCTATATGATCTTTCTAGTGAAAAGCAAGAGTTTCAGAAAAAAGAAGCTTTTACTGGATGTGAATTAGTGCATGAGACGCATAGATTAGCCCTTATGAATGCGATGCTTCATGATATTGAAGGCAAGATTATTTTAGGGGATACATTATCGAATCAAGGGAAGGTTATGCATGATTTCGATGTAGTATTGACAAATCCTCCTTTTGGGACCAAAAAGGGTGGTGAGCGTACTACAAGGGATGACTTAACATTTCCTAGCTCTAATAAGCAGCTAAACTTTCTACAGCATATCTACAGAAGTCTTAAGCATAATGGAAAAGCGAGAGCAGCAGTAGTGCTGCCTGACAATGTTCTCTTTGCTGATGGCGATGGTGCATCAATACGAGCTGATTTGATGGACAAGTGCAACTTGCATACTATACTTCGGTTGCCAACAGGAATCTTCTATGCCCAGGGTGTTAAGACTAACGTTTTATTTTTCACTAGAGAAAAGACAGAAAAGAATAATACTAAAGAAGTATGGTTTTATGACTTGCGAACAAATATGCCAAAGTTCGGGAAAACAAACCCACTTAAAGAAAGCAACTTTGATGGGTTTATCAAAGCATATATGGCAGAAGACCGTAGTAAAGTTCGAGACGAAAGATTTTCATGTTTTTCAAGGGAGCAGATCAAAGAAAAGAATGACAGTCTTGATTTGGGTTTGATAAGAGATGACAGTATCTTAGATTATGAAGATCTTCAAGACCCGATTGAAAGCGGAGAAGAAGTAATTGCTAATTTGGAGGAAGCCATTGATTTGATTAGAAGTGTTGTTAAAGAACTTCACTCGCTGGGGGAGAAGTTTAATGACTAAGAAAAAACAGGAATTGTCTTCAGAAGAACAATTAAAGCAAGCATTAGTACCATTAGATGAACAACCATATCAAATACCTGAAAATTGGATTTGGGTGAGACTTTACTCTGTAATTTCAGAAATCAAAAATGGGACTACGATTAAACAAGACAAGAGCAATAATGGATATTCAGTTACTAGAATTGAATCTTTACAGAATAATACAATCGATTTTAATAGATTAGGTACTATTATTGATGAGACAAAAATAAGACAAGGCGATTGGTATAAAGCAAATGATATTGCATTAAGCCATATAAACAGCGCTGAACATGTTGGAAAAACTGCATTGATCGAGACGAATATGTTACCGCTAGTTCATGGAATGAATCTCTTAAGATTAACTTTCAATAAGATGTATAGTCCTAAACTATTTCAATTTTATTCTCAATCATATCAATATAAAGATAGTGTGATAAAAAGGATTAATAGAGCTGTTAACCAAGTAAGCATAAATCAAAAACAGCTAGGTAGTATTGAGTTGGCTATTCCACCTCTTGCAGAGCAACAACGAATTATTAGTAGAATAGAAAGCCTCTTTGAAAAACTTGATCGAGCAAAAGAGTTGATTCAGGATGCACTGGATACTTTTGAAAATAGGAAGGCAGCAATTCTACATAAGGCATTTGCTGGAGAGTTAACGAAACGGTGGAGAGAAGAGAACGGAGTAGGGATTGAAAGCTGGGAAGAAAACAAACTTTCTGAAATATGTACTATTAATCCCAAAAGAATTAATACAAAGGAGCTGGATGATAATTTGCTTGTTAGTTTTATTCCAATGCCAGCTGTTTCAGATGTATTAGGTGAGATTATATCGCCGCAAGTTAGAACTTTTGAAGAAGTAAAAAAAGGATATACAAATTTTTCAGAAGAAGATATTATTTTTGCAAAAATAACTCCGTGTATGGAAAACGGAAAGTGTGCAGTAGTTGGAAAATTAGTAAATGATATTGGATTTGGTTCAACAGAATTTCATGTTTTAAGGTGTTCAGAAAACGCGTATAATAGGTTTTTGTATCACCTCCTAAGAAGTCAATTCTTTAGAGATGAGGCAAAATCAGTCATGACTGGAGCTGTCGGACAGCAAAGAGTACCAAAAAAATTTTTAGAAGATTATTCTCTAAAACTGCCAAAATATTGTGAACAAATTGAGATTATAGAATTAATTGATAGTATGTTCGAAAAAGAAGAAAAAGCAAAAGAATTATTTAATTTAATTGATAATCTTAATCTAATGAAAAAATCTATTCTTGCTCGAGCGTTTAGAGGGGAATTAGGGACGAATAATCTAGATGATGAGAATGTACTTGTGTTGTTAAAAGCGGTTTTAGAGTGAGATTTTGCTTTCAGGGTCCTAGGCGATTGAAATAGTATCAGGGCAATCCAGTTTTAGACGATTTTATCAAAACGATATTCACTTTTAGTAGGGTTTGGGGTTTAATGAGAAAGAGAATTATACAATGAATCTTGAAAATTTGAGATTGATTGTTATAGGTTATGGAGGATAAATTATGAGCTTTGAAATGTTAAATCACTTTCCGGCTCCAGAAAAAGTTACAATAATGGAAACAGAAGGTGATACTCGCATTCCATACGAGAGAGTAAAGAGCTATGATGATAATGAATTTGAATTGTTTATTAGAGAATGGGTTGTCTCGCTTAAAGACCGATATCAAGTCCGAGGATTTGGCGGTGCAGGCGACAAAGGGCGCGATGTTGTTGCAAGAGATAGTGCAGGGGAATACATTTATTATCAATGCAAACATTATAATCATTCTTTAAGACCAAATGATATGCTACCAGAACTAGGTAAACTAACATATTACACATTTACAAATCAAATTCCGTTACCAAAGGAATACTACATTTTAGCACCAATGGACATCGGAGTTGGATTAAGTGATATGATTGACAACTATTCCGAAATAAATAGCACATTAGTTGAGAAATGGAGTTCTACTTGTCGCACCAAAATCACTAGTGAACCGCTTGAATTAAATCCTTCTCTTGAGTCGTATATACGAGAATTTGATTTTAGCATTTTAAGAACAAAAACAATGCTTGAGGTAATAGAGGAGCATAAAGCTACTGCTTTCTATGCATTCAGATTTGGAGGCGGATTGACAGTAAGACGCGATAGAAGAGTTGATGTTCCAAGCGTGGTTGAAAATTATGAGAATATATATATCCAAAAGTTTCTTGCGGCTGTTTCAGAGAAAGAAAACGTTACTATAAATACCATTGAAGAATTGGGGGTACAATTTCCACGCTATATGGAGAGCTTAAAGATACAACGAGAACGGTTTTATTCAGCAGAGAACTTAAAATTATTTGCGTCACAACACCTATTGCAAGAAGATTATTTTGATGATTTAACAAATGATATTTATTTTGGGATATACGATCTTCTTGATAAAATCTATCCAGATGGGTATACAAGACTTCTTGATGTAATGACACAAGTAGCTCAAATTGATTTGAAGCATAATTTACTTTCAAAGTATGATTTAGTTCATCCACAAGACAGACAAGGAATATGTCATCAACTCGCCAATGAAAGAAGTGAAATAAAATGGACGAAACAAAGATGAAATTGATCTCTACTATGCTTTTTGAGCATATGGCGATTGGGATGAAAATATTTAATTCCACTTCGCCATTGACGACTAAAGATATTCAAATAATTGCAAATGAAATGGGTGTCACTGAATATTCAGTAAGTATCGCTTTGAAGGATCTCGTTTCACATGGAATTATTAGCGTTGCTTTTGATGATGACTATCAATTGAATTATACGATAACAGAATTTGGAAAGTACTTTTTCGAACAATTCTTCTTAATTAATAATGATGCAGAAGAATTGTTTAAAAAAGCAAATGGTGAATAATATGAAAAGAATGATGTTAACAAAATTAGTACTATCAGGAACTGGGAAAAATGATGCCATATTATCTTTTGAAAAAGGATTAAATGTAGTAACAGGTGACTCTGATACAGGCAAAACATATGCTTTTCAATGTCTTAATTACATATTAGGTGGAGAGCGTCTTCCCAAAAAAATTACAGAAGCTCAAGGTTATGGTGTTCTATCCTTAGAATTTATTGTCGATGACGAACCGTATAAAATTGAACGTATGATTGGTTCAAGTAAGGTTGAGATTTACTATAATGAAGAAAAGAATGTCATGCCAACCAAACATGATGCAACAAACCCAAATAACCTTTCAAGATATCTTCTTCAGCTTTTACAAGAGCATGAGGAAAATGCATTACTCAAAAAGAATAATAAAAATGATACCCGGACACTTTCTTTTCGAGATATAGTTCATCTTGTTACAGTTGATGAAACTGATATAATTTCTGAAAATTCTGCTTTCAGTTCAGATCAATATACAGAAAAAACAGTTAGAAAATCAGTTTTTAAATATGTCATTACGGGAAACGATGATAGTGAATTGGAAGAAGTGGTAGATGTCTCTGAAGAAAATATTCGGAGAACAGGGGTTGTGCAGTTTCTTCAAAAGAAAAGAAAAAGCCTTTTAGATAAGATTGATGCAATTGAGGGAAATAAGAACTTTAAGTTATATACTGAGTCAGAGTCAATCCACTTAATGATTAATAAAATAAATAATCTCCGTGATGAGATTGCTAAAATGAATGTAGAGCTAACGGACAATCAAGTATCGATACATGGTTTTGAAAAGAAATGCTTTTCTGATGAAGTGAAAATGGAAGAGTTTCAAAAACTAAATCAGCATTACGTGGCAGAACTAAAAAAGAATCAGATGATTTTGACCTATTCAGATTTTCTTATACAACTGCCTCATTTGGACTGCCCTGTTTGCAGTCAGTCAATCTTACCTGATATTATAACTCCTGCTAACAGCGATGAATTATTTGAGTATTATAAAAACTATACATTAAAACTAAATCAGAAGGTTGATGGTCTTAAAGTGGCGATAAACGACATAGTTGAACGGTTGGCTTCAAATAAAGAAAATATTAACAAATTAGCTGATGAAAATAAGAATTTAACAAAAATCATTTCTGAAAAGCAGACAATATTGTCTTCTTTAAATAGAAACATTGCGGAAATCCGCCAATTAGAAGCTATGAAAAAATCATTGGAAATCTATCACCAAGAATTAGTTTCTGTTGAGAACGATATTATTTTTTATAATGAAAAGGTTAAAAACACAAAAGCTCCTTCAAATAACCGGAATATATTTATTTATGATGGGTATTGTCGCGTAATTGAAAATGTTCTTGAAGCTTGGGGCTTTTCAGATGAAGTTAAAGTAAAATTTGATATTGAAAAGCTTGACTTGGTCATTAATGAAAAGGCACGTTCGGAATGGGGGAAAGGGTACAGAGCTTTTATTATGTCAGCGATGGTAATTGGACTTATGCGCTATTGCATAGATAATAATCAGCTGCATCCGGGCTTTGTGATTATAGATTCTCCATTAGTCTCGTTGAAAGAGCGGAAAAAAGATGTTACTGGTAAATGGGTTGATGACTATATGGAGAAAAAAATGATAGAAGATATCATAGAAAAGGATTGCTTTAACCAAGTTATTATATTTGAAAATAAAGATATAAAATATGATCTCAAATATAATTATACAGAGCTCAACCATTATGGAGATGGCAGGAAAGGCTTTATTCCTTTAGATACCGAAGATTGAGGCTAGTATTTCAAGCTAAATCATTCATGCATATAAAAAAACCGCATCATTGAATATTCCACTAAAAGAAACCAGGCTGTCCGGAGCCTAGTGCCAATGGCTCCGGACAGCGGTTCCAACGGTTCCGGCTAGGAACCAACATTGATTATTCTTTAATGCCGTACACTTCTCTCATAG
>NZ_JADNRK010000003.1 GCF_015594845.1 Alkalibacter mobilis
TCATATTTTATATATAATACTATACTTATAATATAGATATAGATTATCAGTACAATAAAGCTTAATCTGAGGGACTGATGCTGAATAGATACATCTCTTTCATCTCTTCTAATATCCCATTTTCTAGTTTTTTCAACTATCCTTAATATGGCGTCTACACCAAAACCAAATACAAACAGTAAAGCTAGTAGAAGAGTTTTTGTCCTGTTGTCTCCCCAGTTATTAATTGTATCGGGTATAAGGAATATCGTAATCATTCCTATTGCAACTAAAGTCCAACTAAACACCTGAATTAAGTTATATTTCATTGCGTTACTCATAACTATAACTCCTTTCTTATGTAAGAAATATATTACATATTTAATGTAACATATTTCTTACATGTAGTCAAATGAACTTACGATATTATTACATTATTACACATTAAACTCTGCTTACATTCCTGTCACCTTTCTTTGAACAAATGCCAATACAGTCATTAACAAGAATAATACTATAGAAACAATACACCATCCTCGACCTGCATATGCAGCTACACTAAGCATGCCACCAGCACCTGTAAAAAACAAAGTTACATAGTGGATCGTCAACACTTATTTAAACAGTTTTCCTAAGGTCAGACAATCGATATTCGACAGGTGTCTGGTAACCTAGCAATGAATGTATTCGGATGTTGTTATAACAGTGGATATAGTCAGATAGACCTGTTTTCAATTCATCAAGAGGTGCAAGTACATTCTGGTATATGAATTCCGTTTTAAATACTTTAAATGACGATTAATTTTTTATCCATTTGGGAGCTCTTCAAACTTTGGTACTTTCTCAAGCTCGGCATCCCAGTTTGCTTTGCTTTTATAATAGATATGTCCTTGCGGATTAATATTAATATCACTGTCAATACTTCCCGCAGGTACGACCAGTAATTTTCCATCCATTTGAATATTTGGCAATGCAGATCCACAATTGGTACAAAAACTTTTTATATGTCCCTCTAAACGAAAATTAAAGGTTTTCGCTTTTTCTTTACCAGACAGCCATTTTAACTTGGCCGTAGATGAAAAAAGATTGGCGGCATGTGCTGATCCTGTATCTTTTCGACATCGCTTACAATGACAGAGATAGAAATTTTCAAATTCTCCTTCTATCTCAAAAGTAACTTCACCACAAAGACATGATCCTGAATGTTTCATAATCAAATCTCCCTTCTAAATAATTCACTTCTTCATTAGACTTTCTCCCCATGACTTTCTATCATAGATATCCTCTCCATAAAATCAATCAATTTCATCTGCCCCGCTCTGTAAACTTCGAAAACATCTTAATTATATTCTTTTGTCTGAATGATGTCGTAAAAACTTCTCAGCGATTTTTGCCACCGCTTTTCGGCGACTTCCTAACTGTCTTTCTGCAAAATCGATCATGGCAGATTGATTCTCTGAAACGTCAAAATAATGCTCAAAGCATTCCAACACCTGCCCACACACTATGGAATTGCACTCCGACGAAGGTTTGCCTTTACTTAAATAAATAATTTTTGGCACTTCTAATAATCTCCTGGTGATATCACTTTCCAGTTCAGGCTTGGCAAGTACAATTTTCCATGCATTGCCGATAACATTAGCTGCAGTAATCATCTGTGGATCTTGAATCAATGCAAAATAGTCTTGATAGATTGCCCCAAACTTATCTTCAACGTCGATCGCCGAGAGATTAGATAGAATCAGGATTCCGTCCCACTTGATGAAACTATTTTTATGTTGAAGCCATTCGGAAATTTCCTCAAAGTAGGGATAGACCAATTCTGGTTTTTGCTCACTAACCATACGAATGATCTTAGTACACACATATTTGATAGTGGATGTTTCTGTTGAGACGATTTCAAATAAAGTATTTAAAATCGTTGTGTTTTCGATGGTTTCAACGACAAATAGATTCAAGTCCGGTTTTGCTTTTAGACGATTTATCAGAATTTCTTTATCCATAAAACTCCCGCCTTTCAAATTATTTGTTTAAATTCATAGTATATTATTCGTTTTTTCAGTTTCATTGTTCCACTCACAGTCTTTTCATAATCATATATAACAACTATATTGCTAAGTCAATTATAAAACGAACTGTTTGATTTTACGAACAACTATCTATTTCAAATTGTAGCATCTTTTTCTTAACTCTTTCACAAACTCTTCCCTGTCCAATGGTGATATGTAGGTAATGACCAAATCATTCCTTTTTTTACTATGTTTGATTTCTATGTATTCCCTTGAAAGTGCCATTGATATCAAGATTCCCTCACCCATTTTAACAGATTCTACTTGATCATAATAAATCCGTTCTGAGAATGGCCCTACTTTGCACAGTAAATATGTATCTCTGATTTCAAAATAAGAACCATAATATATCCATAATAGAGAAATTATCATAGGTATCCCGACACTAAAGCCTATAAGATATTCATCTTTTGGTATACAAATTAACGTAGTAATCATTATTGCAATTGAGAACCATATCACGATTTTAAACCATCCATCAATTTGAGATTTAAAATGCATAAGTACCACTCCTGAATATTTAGTCTTTATGAATGTACAACTAACATATTTTTAACAAAGTATGACTAACCAATCAATTTGGTCATTTATGCCATTGTAACATCGAACTTGGTTAGTTAGAAATCGAAGTAGCCTGTTTTGTTCATCTCGGTTTAAGATGTCCCTAATTTTCCCTGTAGCTTAATGAATAACTTATGCTGTTCATAACATTTCTCAGCCCTCACGCTTGTATACAAGGTATGAATAAATCGCTATAGGTACAAGCATTGCGATACTACTCCCTAAGGAAACCCATATCCCTACTTCACCACTAAAAACAAACAAGCACAATAGCCCTGATATTGTTCCGGTAACAACTGCTAGTTTTCCACCCATTCTATGTGTTTTGTACCAATTGTTTTCACTGGCTAATGTCCAGGGTGTTCTTATGCCCACCAAGCCATTCTGTTTTAGTTTTGGAAGTACATTCCCTATCACTATCCAGCTTGCACTTAATGCAACCGCTATAATTTTTTGATAATCGAAATCATCTAGGTTTCCAACACCTCTATAAGCTGAGTACAAAAACACAACCTGCAACATAGCAAATGTAAATGTCATAACTATACTAATCCAAAAAATACCTCTTGAGTTGTGTGCACCTTTTTCTTTGTCTTTCATCAGATGTTTCTCTAATAATAGCCAGAGCAGAAATATGCCAATAGTTATTATAGGCATAATCAACAATTCATACTTACTTCCGAAGCGTGTAACATTCCCATCAAATCCGTAGTGAGCGGGAATTTTATCCGGCAACACCGGTAATACAATTAATGTGATAACTATTGGTGTTAAAGCTAATATCCAGTTTATCAAACGCTTAATTGTCATTTTCATTCCTCCTTAGAGAACTGTTTTATCCATATGACTAAATCATCAAATACAGTAGTGTTCAACTCATAGTAGATAAAGTTCTTTATCTTTGTTTCATAAATCAAATCTGCTTGTTTTAATAGACTAAGATGATATGAAACGGTTGCATTGGTTATATCGAATTTTGATGCAATGTCGCCGGCTGACATTCGCCCATTTTTAAGCATCTTCAATATCTCTAGTCGAACAGGATCAGAAAGGGCTTTGAATGTTTTTCTGAAGTCCAATGACAATCACCACCAACCTGTTTAGATATACTTCTAAATAGATCGTAAAACTAAAATCTAAATCTGTCAATCAGTATTTTGAAATCTATCTAAATATCACATAAAAAAGCCGACTCAGATCATTGATCCAAGCCAGCCTGCTAATCCCTTATTACTCCCCATTACACTCCATCTCCGTTCCAATAAATTAACTTTCAAATAACAAAGATATTATTCTTTTTGCTAAACGGTTGACCCTGGAAAGCAAAACTACATGTGCTTCTAAGGTGTTTCACTTCCGTACAAGCAGAGCAACAGTTTCCGCAGTGGTCTGCACCCAATCAAACTTCGCTGCTCTTGTTTTCTCGGGCAGACTGTGCATGAACAGCACATGTGCTTCTACGTCGTTTCACTTCCGTACAAGCAGTGTGACTGTTTCAACATGCATACTATGAGAAAAGTTGTCTATCGGCTGAATTTTCTGTACCTTGTAGGAATCCGACAAAATCTTTATGTCCCTTGCCAATGTGGCCGGATTGCAGGATACGTATACGATCCTTTCCGGATTCGCTTCGATCAACGTCTCCAAAAGACTTTGATCGCATCCCTTTCTCGGTGGATCCAAGACCACACTGTCTGCTTTGATTCCCTTATCCATCAAATCAAGGATTTTTTCTTCAGATTTTCCAACCATGAACTCTGCATTGTCTATGTTATTCAACCTTGCATTGTTTTGGGCGTCTTCGATGGCAGCCGACAGGATCTCTATTCCATACACTTTTTTTGCCTTGTCCGCCAAATACAACCCTATGGTTCCAATGCCGCAATATAAATCGAATACTGTTTCGCTCCCTGTCAAATCAAGGAAGTTTTTTGCCGTCTTATAAATAGCATCAGTCATTTTATTGTTTATCTGAAAAAACGAAAGGGGGGAAATGCTGAATTCAACTTCTCCGATAGAATCTATGATTCGCTCTTTTCCATATACCAACTCATTTTCAAATCCCATAACCCTGTTGTTTTTTCCTTTATTAAAATTTATGTATAAACTTTTTATCTCTGGATTTTCGTCAATAATCTTCTTTACAAATGAGTCAAATCCCGGTAACTTATGTACGTTGTTTTTTCCTTTGACGTTTTCTTTGTTTACTACCAATATCAACATCATCTCACCTGTCAGCTGCGAGACTCTATGAACTATGCCCTTTAAAAACCCTGCACCGGTATTTTCATCAAAAATGGAGATCTTGTAATCTTTTATGCCCCTTTCAATGCCTGAAATCAACTTTTCACCTGGATCGATTTGTATAATGCACTTTTGCAAAGGTATGACATGATGAGATTTCTTTCTGTAAAATCCGATTTTACCCCCAGGAGACAACTTGTATTGAGCCTTGTTTCTATATTTATAAGGATTTTCCATGCCTATGGTTTTTTGAGTCAACTCTCCGGCATCCTCTATTCCTCCAATTCTCTCAAGAGCACTTACGACTATATTTCTCTTTATTTCAAGTTGACGATCATACCTGATGTTTTGTATCTGACAACCTCCACATTCTCCAAAATATTGGCACGGAGGATCGACTCGATATTCACTAAGTTGATAAAATTTTTCTACAACTCCGACAGCATAATTTTTCTTCACAATTACCAATCGTGCTTTTACCATATCTCCGGGCACAGTCCCATCGACAAACACTGCAAATCCCTCTATTTTTCCGATGCCTTCACCGGTATTTGTCAGATCAATGATCTCAAGTTTTACCAAACTATTCCTATTAAAAGTATTCTTCTCCATTTCAACCCATCTTTCCATATCTTAATAACTTTATTATAACGGATAAATCTCGAAGAAAACACAAAGTTAAATAAAAAGCCCGGTTTCCCGGGCAAATTTCAAATCATCATATTCATATACAATGCAAATATATTGTCGTCGTGTCTCTGAAATCTGTCTCTAACAGATTCCGGAGTGTTTGGGTACTTCTTCTTAAATTCATCCCAGTCGAAAAGGTACCTGGATTTAAGGGTCATTTTCTCTTCCTCAAAAACAAATCCCTCGCTGTTTACAGGTGTTCCAAAATTTTCTCCTGGATTGTCATAAACAGCATAGTCCTTAACGAAGTGGCTGAGCGCAGCCCAGTTTTCCATATTCACGTCACCCAATGTCAAAGGATTTTTATCGAATCCAAATATATAGCCTCCTCCCGGCAACATTATATCAAGGATTTCTTTTGCCTTGTCAAGTACTTGCTGCTTGGTTCCGGATTTTAGAAGGTTGACAGGATAAAGTCCCTGTATAATAAACTTCTTTCCAAGTTTGTCTTTTATTTTTTGTGGGTCCCCGTATTCAAACATTAATATCATGCCTGAAGGCAACTCAAGAAGATTGTCGAGATATCTCATCCAGTCATCTTCACAGAAGGCTCCGCCTCTGATTCCAAGTGCCGCATATTGCTCAAACATTTTTTTGTAGGATGGCATCCAAACCTCCATAAAATCTTTTTCCCGCATGAAAGTCGGCATGTGCAAAGGGGTCATTACGCTTCCCAACGGATGGGCAAACGCAGGTTTTCCCATCTTGAACATCATGGGCAGCACAGCCTCGCAAGCTTCAATCAACTCGCTCCTGTGTCTTCTTATATCCATGCTTATTCCACTGAAACTTCTCAATTGATCTGCTATGAAATCGTAAGGTGCTTCACAAAATCCTGAAGAACCCAGGGGGCCTCCTGGATAATAACCGTAATCTTGCATGATCCCCATAAACCAGGGCAAAGAGGCGTTGAAATCTTCATCCATGGAAAGTCTGGCTCTCTGCATCGCTATAATCGATTTTGCCGTATTTGACGTATCCAAATTCTTGTATTGTCGCGGCATTACTCTTTCAACTATGAACGCATACGGATCTTCAATAAGTTGAGGATATTCGTCCTCCATCATGCCAACTACTTCAGGATGTTGGACAAATCCGTCAGTACCCATTACAAAGGATTGAGAATCAAGCAACTGATAGAAAGAGGGCAGTCTGTTGAAAATCTGATTTGCCGGAGTGACCGGTGGCCCATCGGAATAGATCTCATCACAAATCTTTCTGACAGGAGCATCGAGTTTGGAAAAGTCGTATTGATATTCAAATACGTCCAATCCGTAATGCTCAGCCGCTATGTGCGCAGGCACCATGAAGCTTGTCGGCATTCTTTTAGGGATCTTGTTGTTGTAAAAATCCGTATGGATCTGAATCCGTTCTTCCTGCAGTTTTTTTACTTCCTCATTCATTTCATTGCCTCCTCGCAATATTAATTCTCTTTGTCACTGATCTGTCGTCAATAAACCATATTGTTATCGTTTACAAGGCGTTGATTCAGTGACACATTTGTTAACTCCACTTAATTTTACAACATTACATTTTATAAAGTCAACTCATTTTTTTATTTCTTTAAAATTTCAGCAATTGTATTATCTACCTTAATGTTGTATAATTATTAACTAACGACATTAGGAAAAGGTGATTCGATGCCCGTATATAAAACCGGAGAAAAATCCAGAAACAAAATCATTGATGCATGCAAAGAGCTATTTTATCTAAACGGTTTCAAGAAGACAACTTACAAGGATATATGTGAAAAAGCTTCCAGCAATCCCGGCCTGATAAATTATTATTTCAAAACAAAGAAAAAAATCGGAGAGATCATTTACGGAAACTTTTACGTTGAGATAAAAGCCGGCGTGGAAGATTTTCTGATCGAAAATTATGGCGAATACGACCTTCAAGTTGGCACCTGCATCGAAATACTGGTAATAAACGCACTCTTGAAAAGGGACGAAAATCTTGAGAGATTTTATTATGACATGTGCATCGAAGGCGTGGAGTATGACATGAAGATTTTGAAGTATTTTTATCGTCTTCACGTGGACAGATACAAACTTCCATTAACGGAAGAACAAATACGCTTGATTTGGGTAGCGAACACATCGATAGGAATAGGTATAGCCAAAAAATATATCGAAGGCTATTTGCATTCCGATGAAAAGGAACTTTATGAATTCAGGGTCAGACTGATGTACAATTCAATGGGTATCGAAAAGGACAAGATCGATGATATCATAAAAAGAGCTTACGAAATTTTTGAACATGTAGGTGTAAGTTTGGAAGATTACTTTGTAATCAAAATTTTCAAAAAAGATTGACATTAAAAAGGGGGATGCATAGGCATCCCCTTGTAAATAACAATAAATCAAAACCAAATAAAAAAACTTCCCTTCGGCTGCTGGCTGCCATACGCTTCTGCGATTAGGCCCTGTAGTTTTGCGCCCTCGACTTTCATCGAGTTTGCCGGTTCGTGACAAGTTCTAAAATTATGTTAGCATATAATATTCTCAGTTGCAAGGTTTCTTTTGATTTTTTCACATATTGATCAATAATTTAATGATATAATGATACTAGTATTCTAAAGGTGGTGTTTCATGTGAATGAAAAAATTTTGGTAGTAGATGATGAAAGATCCATCAACGACTTGATAAGATTGGATTTGGAATTCGAAGGCTATGCGGTTGAAAGTGCATTCGACGGACAGGAAGCCCTGGAAAAGGTAGACAGCTTTAACCCAGATCTAATTATTTTGGATGTAATGCTTCCAAAGATAAACGGTTTTGACGTATGCAAGAAAGTCAATATGGAAAAAAGCATCCCAATAATTCTATTGACTGCTAAAACCGACGTGATCGACAGGGTCCTTGGTTTGGAACTTGGTGCAGACGATTACCTATCAAAACCTTTTGACAATCGTGAACTTTTAGCTCGAGTAAAAGCTTTGCTCAGAAGGTCCCAAGTTGTTGTTAAGCACGAAACCGATGTATTGAAAAACGGCGAGATCAGTCTTACTCTTAATGAGCGAAAAGTACTTATAAACAATCAGGAAATACATTTGACTCCCAAGGAATACGAATTGCTACTGCTTCTAATATCAAATTTGGAACAAGTTTTTTCAAGGGAAAATCTGCTCGAAAAAGTTTGGGGATACGATTATTTTGGGGACACTCGAACCGTAGACATGCACATTCAAAGAATTCGAAAGAAAATTGCCGATCATTCCGACCAGGATTACATTCAAACAGTTTTTGGAGTAGGCTATAAAATGAGGAATTTTTAATATATGAAATTTACTTTCCGCACAAAGTTTGTTCTTGCCAACATGATCATCGTTTTACTAACGATGGTCCTTTTGGCAATCTTTGTAATACAGGGTCTTTTATATTACACTTTCAACAACACTCAAAATCAACTTCTCGAAATGGGCACTGAATCCCAATTTTATATTTCACAAGAGATCAAATCCGCCGATATTTCAGCAGGAAATATTTCAGCCTACAAGGAAAATGCCTTATCCATCTCTGAAGATCTGGCTAGGATCAACAACACTCGTGTGCTTTTATTTGATCTTGATGGGCTTCTTGTAGCCGATTCAGCCAACCTAGATACAAATGAAGACATCAAAAACCTGGAAGAAATACAAATTGCCCTAGGACTGGATGAAGGAAAATCAGTATCCGTGTACAAAAGAATAAGCGGCTCCAGCAGCATATACTACGCCATGCCCGTTTTTATTGATTCCGAAAAAGTTGGAGCACTGTTTATACTGCAGTCCCTTTCTTATCTGGATGATATTATCGGACGAATGATATTTCTCTTTCTTGGTGCATCATTTATAGGATTTATGGTGGTTTTTATTGTTAGCAACGTGTTTTCGAACTCAATTTTCAAACCAATAAATCAACTGGTGGAATCAACCAAGAACCTCTCAGCGGGTAATTTCAACGAACTTCTCGAATACAATGTGGATGATGAAATCGGGAATCTTACCACCAACTTCAATAAAATGAGCCTGCATATAAAGGAAAAATTAAATCAGATAGAAAATGAGAAACAAAAGCTTTCCTCCATCATTGCATCAATAGAAGACGGGGTAATAGCCATGGATTTGGACAACAGAGCCTTTATCATAAACCAGGCAGCACGAATAATTCTTGATATCCACGATGAAAAGGCCGGCATGCAGTCTCTTCTGGACAAGCAGGATCTAGCCGAGATGATCGACCATGTGGCAAGGGAGCGTACGGATCTGTCAAAAGAAATAGATTATGATCAAAAGCGACTGCATGTTTACTGCAATATGATCAGAAGCGGTTCCAATACCATTGGGATACTGCTGGTGGTTAGAGATATTACAAAATTGGTCGAGCTTGAAAATCAACAACGACTTTTTATCAGCAGCGTATCTCACGAACTGAGAACCCCTTTGACCACTATAATAGGCTACAGCGACCTGCTTCAACGGAGGGGCACGGAAAATCCCGAATTGCTTCAAAAGAGCCTTCAAACCATAAACAGCGAAGGACAGAGACTATTAAGGTTGGTCAGCGATCTTTTGGATATGTCAAAACTGGAGAACGCGCAATTCAGCATGAAATTTTCCGATATAGATTTAAACATCCTGTTGGAAGAAGTCATTTCACAAATGAAGATCAAGTCCAATAAATATAACATCGATATTTTGTACAACAGCACGGATCTACCTCTCATAAAAGGAGATTTTGATCGTTTGAAGCAGGTAATGATAAACGTACTGGACAACGCCATTAAGTATTCTGAGTCAGGGGATATTATAAAAGTCCTGGCCACAACTACAGAAAACTTTGTTGAGATTTCAGTAAGAGATTTCGGTCCTGGAATTCCACCGGAAATCAAAGATAAAATTTTTGATCCTTTTTATCGGGTCGACGAGGACAGATCCCGTAACCACGGTGGCAGTGGTTTGGGACTTGCCATCGTAAAAGATATCGTCCAACGTCATGGAGGCAGCGTTTTTGTCGAAAGCCAGCCTGATGAAGGTACTATGATTCAATTTAACCTGCCATTATAGGTTTTACATTTTTTTTACACCCTTGTACCGTTTTTGTACACATGAAAAATGTAGAATGTGATGATGAATCATATTTTCCGAAAGGACTTTACAAAATGAAAAAACTAATATTACTTCCAGTATGGGTTTTGATAGTGATCTTTATCAGCGGATGCACACCTTTCTTCATTAAAGAAAATGAACCTGTGATTCTGAGCAATAACGGCAATACTGTAAACAGTAATGTCCATATCAGTTCAGACAGGTCGGCAAATCTTCAAATTGAAAGCATAAACAGCAAACTTACGAGCGGTATCGTTTGGGATATATCCAAAGACGGGTCTTACCTGCTTACCAGCAAACAGGTCGATGCGCAACTGAAGGACAGCATTCTTCAAAATGAGAAATTTTTGAACATGAGCATATACGACATTGAAACAGGTCAATCAAATCCACCTGTATACTCCAACAAAAATCAGGTGAACGGGCGGATAGACTTAAACAATGACGGATATGTTTATCTGGAAACAACAAGTGCCGATCAGATTCCCAATCTGAGACTTGTATGGAGCGACAATACCGGTGACACAACCAAAAACTTAAGTTCCTCAAACGAATCGGTATCCATTGGATATTCCATGGTAAACGAGAATACCCTTGTTTATGCAAACAATCGTTCAGAAATAACCTTGGTAGATTTGGACAAAGCCATTGCAGGGGTTGCTGGCGCCAATCGCACTTACAAACTTTCTAAAAAATTGACGATAATTGGCGTTGATTTATGGGAAAAAGAAAATATGGCTGTTTTTAGCACATATGACGACTCTACAAAAACCTATGACCTTTACATTGCTTCTTTGAACAAAAAAGAAGTTGCTCCTGTTTTGATCGACAGCAACATCAGATATTTTACTCTGTCAAAGGAACAAGGCCAAATCCTTTATACTTTGGCTGGAGAAAAAGACACTCAGAGACTCATTCTTTATGACCTGGCATCCTCCACCGGTAAATTGCTGAAAGAAGGTTACATTGGATTGTTCTCATTTTCCAATTCCGGTGACAAACTGATTTTCAGCGAAAGAAACGATCCCTCTTCCAACAGCCAAAATCTTTGGTTGATGAAGACAGATGGGACTGATTCACTTCAGTTGGCTTCAAACCTTAACGTGTACGGATACACAGTTGTTTTTCATCCTAAAAAGGACTCGGTTTACTTCACAGTTTTTGAAATTAACGATGCAAACACCGACAATCGAAAAATAAGTTATACTGTTTATTCCATAGACTATAATGCAAGTTAATAAAAAAAGTCGCTGATCTCGATCAACGACTTTTTTTCATTACAACACTCTTGCTTTTCCCTGATAGATGTAACCACCTTGGGGATCAATTGTTATTACGCTTCCGTCCGCAATGCTATCTGTCGCTCCGTCGACACCAAGCACTATAGGTATCTTGAACTGCAATGCAGCAATAGCACCTTGAGAAGTGTATCCACCCTCCTCAGTAATTATTCCCGATGCTTTCCTCACGTATTCGATCATAGTCTCATCGATATTTTCCGCTACCAGTATATCTCCTTCATTGAAGATCTGATGCTCATCTCTGGCTACTCTGGCAGTAGCGGTAACACCGCTCTTTCCAATACCGTTTCCTCTTAAAAGCACGTTTCCAATTGTTTGGACCTTTAGTAGATTCGTCGTTCCTTTAACACCCAATGGAACTCCTGCGCTTATAACCACCAAATCTCCATTGTTGAGTAATTTTTTCTCCACAGCTATCATCAGCGATTCGTCAAATAGAGTGTCAGTATTGTCAAAAGTGGCTGTCACCAGACATTTGACTCCCCAGACAAGAGAAAGCTTTCTTTGAACTCTAACATCATCCGTAATTGCTATTATTGGCGATTTCGGTCTGAATTTTGACACCATTCTGGCGGTGTGCCCTGAAGAAGTGGCTGTCACTATGGCAGATGCATTCAGTTGCTCTGCTGTAGAGCATGTTGCATGACTTATCACATTTGTAACAGATATTTCTCCGGTGAAAAGGTGTGTCATCTTGCTTAAATATTCAGCTGAACTTTCTGTCTTTAAAGCGATTCGATTCATGGTCTCAACAGCCTCTATAGGATACTTACCGGCGGCAGTTTCACCGGAGAGCATTATGGCATCCGTCCCGTCAAAGATGGCGTTTGCTACGTCTGTGACCTCCGCTCTTGTTGGTCTTGGGTTTCTGATCATGGAATCCAGCATTTGAGTTGCAGTTATTACCGGTTTTCCTACCTGATTGCACTTTTTGATTATACTCTTTTGCGCCAATGGAACTTCTTCGGGTGAAACTTCCACGCCAAGATCTCCTCTGGCGACCATGATCCCGTCAGACACATCGATGATCTCATCAATATTGTTTAGACCTTCACGGTTTTCAATCTTTGAAATGATGTGAATATGTTCTCCACCATTCTCTTCAAGAACTTTTCTTATGGATAGTACGTCTTCTTTCTTTCTAACAAACGAAGCGGCGATGACATCTATGTCTTCATTTATTCCAAATATGATGTCATCTATGTCCTTTTGAGTTATTGCTGGAAGTTTAATATTCACGTCAGGGAAATTCAAACTCTTATTGTTGCTCAACTCTCCACCGTTTTCAACTGTGCAGTGGATGTCGTTTCCTTCCACTTTCTCAACGTTGAATTTGATCAATCCATCGTCGGCTAGTATTGTGTTTCCCGCAACCACCTCATTTGCGAGGTTTGCGTAAGTTACTGACACCCTTGTTCTATCGCCGGCCACATCACTTGTTGTAAGTATGAAATCATCACCTTTTTCCAGACTGATCTTCCCTTCGGAAAAATGTTTGATTCTGATCTCGGGCCCTTTGGTATCCAGCAAAATCGCTGTGGGGCATTCCTTGTCAGCACTGACTTGTTTGACTAAATCGATCTTTTTTTTGTGTTCTTCGTAACTTCCATGGGAAAAATTGAGTCTGGCAACGTTCATTCCGCTTTCAACAAGCTTTTCGATCATTTCTCGTGATTCACTGGCCGGTCCCAAAGTACAGACGATTTTTGTTTTTCTCATTTTTAACCTCCATAATATTTTTAACTTTCACACTTCCAATAAAAAATTATTAAATAGATAGAATGTCTGCGATTTGGTATGCTTCCAAGTCAAAATCTTTCTTGATCTCCAACGCTTCATTTGTATCTATATCGACATACTTATTATTCTTGATTCCAATCACTCTGTTGGTTTTGTTCTCCAAAAGCAATTTCACTGCCATATATCCCATTCTGCTGGCAAGTATCCTATCAAAAGCGGAGGGACTTCCACCTCTTTGTATGTAGCCCAGATTTGTTCCTCTGGTGGACACACCTGTTTTTTCCTCTATTTTCTTGCAGAAATCCTGAAAATTTCCCACACCTTCAGCCAATACTATTATGCTGTGCAGCTTTCCCCGGTCTTTTCCCCTTAGCAACTTGTCGCTGATCGCATCCAGGTCATAATCTTTTTCAGGAACCAATATGGATTCTGCACCACCGGCCAATCCTGCGAACAAGGCGATCTCTCCACAGTCTCTACCCATAACTTCCACAACATTTACCCTGTTGTGTGAACTGGTAGTATCCCTTATTTTTCCTATGGCATCCAAAGCTGTATTCAATGCTGTATCAAATCCGATGGTATAATCCGTACATCCTATATCGTTGTCAATGGTTCCTGGGAGACTTATGGTATTTACACCTCTGTTGCTCAGAGCTCTTGCTCCTTTGAATGAACCGTCCCCTCCGATAACGATGAGACTGTCGATGTTAAATTCTTTCAGCACTTCCATCGCTTTCTTTTGACCTGCTTCTGTCTTGAAATATTCGCTTCGGGATGACCTTAATATGGTACCGCCCCTATGGATTATATCCGCAACCGAGTATACGTTTAACGGCTCAATATCTCCATCCAAAAGTCCTGAATAACCTCTTTTAATCCCATAAACCTCAATTTTGTGATACACAGCCGTCCTTACGATTGCCCTTATGGCAGCATTCATACCCGGTGCATCTCCACCGCTGGTTAGTACTCCTATTCTTCTCATATTAAACCTCCCATGGAATTTTCTACTTAATTATCTCAACATTATCTTTGCCGACAATATTGTCAAGCTCTCTTATGATATTACCATTTTCACAAACCCAAAGGGCTTTATTTGCCTTATACCTTTTATTGTCTTCCCTGCAATGTAGAACTACAGGCTTATCTCCATTGTATTTGGTCAAGACTTCCTTGATCTTGTCGATACGTCCATCTTGCAGATTGGATACAGATATTTGCAGACCTTGAAAAGTATCTTTCTTTCTTAATCCTTCAAGCAAGGCCATCTCTTCACAAAGAACGGAAGATGGTTGGTCTTCGCTGATATTTATCTTCCCTTTGATTATCACCTTGTTGTCCACTTCCAATAGATGTTCGTATTTTTTGTACAAAGTGGGAAATACAACAGTATCGATGACACCATACAGATCTTCTATCGTTAAAAAGCACATCGTCTTGCTGTTTTTAGTGACGAGATTTTTCTTTGCCGTTATTATTCCTCCGATAGTCACCAACTGCCCATCCCTTATCCCAGCTTCCAGCAATTCATCCAAATTATCTGCCAATCCGCCGTTTAAACTGCACTTTTTCTCTAAAACATCTCTGTAAGGCTCCAGAGGGTGCCCTGTTATATACAGCCCCAGCATCTCCTTTTCCATAGTCAATTTGTAACTTTCCTCGAATTCAGGGATGTCAGGATACTTTTCATTATTATCTACCAATGTTTCGTTGATTTGAAACAGGGATATTTGTCCGTCGATCTTGTACTTTCTGTCTGTTTGTATACTTTCTATCATTTTTTCAAAACTATTCATCAGTTGAGATCTGAAAATTCCAAAAGAGTCAAACGCACCACACTTTATCAGACTCTCAAAAGCTCTTTTGTTGATGATTTTTAAATCGGAACGCCTGCAAAAATCCCCGAAAGACAAGTAAGATCCTTCCTTCCGTTTTTCCATGATGCTTTTTACTGCGTTCTCTCCAACATTTTTGACAGCAGCCAATCCAAATCTTATTTTATCTCCGATTACGGTGAAATTTTCAAAACTTTCATTGACATCCGGTGGCAACACTTCTATACCGTTTTTCTTGCCGTTTGCTATATATTGGGCGACCTTTGTTTCGTTGCCTTTGACACTGGTGAGCAAGGCTGCCATGAATTCAACAGGATAATGTTTCTTAAGCCAGGCCGTTTGATATGCTATCACCGCATAAGCGGCTGCATGTGATTTGTTAAATGCATATTTTGCAAAGTCGATCATTTGATCGTAAATCTTGTTGGCCTGTTCTGGGGCAACGCCCCTGTTTACCGCTCCGTCCACAATTTGTTTGCCCGAAGAATCGATTTCTCCATAAATGAAAACCCTTCTTTCGGCTTCCATTACATCCATCTTCTTTTTGGACATGGCCCTTCTAACCAAATCGCTTCTACCCATGGAATAACCGGCAACATCTCTTACTATTTGCATTACTTGCTCTTGATATACCATGCATCCGTACGTGACATCGAGAATATTTCTGAGGATTTCATGCACGTACGTTATGCTCTCCGGACTTTTTTTATTTCTTATGTACGTGGGTATCTGTTCCATTGGTCCCGGTCTATAAAGTGAGATACCCGCAATAATATCTTCAAATGAGTCGGGCTTGAGGTTGGACATGAATTTCTGCATACCCGGGCTCTCCAGTTGAAATACACCAAGAGTGTCTCCGCTTGATATCAGATCGTAAACTTCCCTGTCATCATAATCCAAATTATCGATATCGATCTCGATACCTCTGCTTTTTTTTATGTTGTCCACTGCATCCCTGATCACAGTCAAAGTTCTCAGTCCCAGAAAATCCATCTTCAACAATCCCAGTTCTTCCAGCAGGGTCATTGTAAACTGGGTTGTGATACTATCGTTGTTTCTGTACAAGGGCACATGTTCAACTACCGGCTTATTTGAGATCACCACTCCTGCTGCATGAGTCGAAGCATGCCTGGACAAACCCTCTACTGATCTGGACATTTTTATCAATTCGTTGGTTTCTTCGTCCTCTTCACACATTTCCATCAACTTGTGGTTTGTTTGCAATGCCTTTTCTATGGTCATTCCAAGTTCCATGGGTATTTGCTTTGCTACTTTATCAACCTTGCTGTAAGGTATGTTCATGGATCTGCCTACATCCCGGATTGCAGCTCTTGCGGCCATTGTTCCAAAAGTTATGATTTGTGCCACGTGGTCGTTACCGTATTTTTCAACCACATAATCGATCACTCTTTGCCTGTTCTCGTAGCAAAAATCTATGTCGATATCCGGCATGGATATTCGATCAGGGTTTAAAAATCGCTCAAATATAAGATTGTACCTGATGGGATCTATGGTCGTTATATCCAATGCGTAGGAAACCAGACTCCCTGCTGCACTTCCTCTTCCCGGACCTACCATTATGCCGTTGTCTTTCGCGTATTTGATGAAGTCCCATACGATCAAAAAATAATCATTGTAGCCCATTTTATCTATAACGCTCAGTTCGTACTCGAGTCTCTTCAACAGATTTTGATCTTGTATTCCATACTTTTCCCTTATTCCCCGGTGACAAAGATCCGCCAGGAACTTTCCTGGATCTACTCCTTCTGGCAACGGAAATCTGGGCAGATGGATCTTGGAAAAATCAAAATCCAGATCACATTTATCAGCAATAATCTGTGTATTGTCAAGTGCCTGATGATTATTGGGAAATAACCGTTCCATTTCCTCCCTGTTTTTAAGGTAAAATTCGCTGTTGGGAAACTTCATTCTGTCGGGATCATCTACATTTGTGGCTGTTTGAATACATAAAAGTATATCATGACTTCTTGCATTTTCCTTATGTACATAATGCACATCATTCGTCGCAACCAGTTGTATGTTTAGCCTTTCAGCAATTATTTCCAACTGTCGGTTGACTATTTTCTGCTCCGGTATATTGTGGTTTTGAAGCTCAAGATAAAAATCTTCACCAAAAATCTCACGATACTCTTTGGCGGTTTCCAAAGCTTTTTCCATATTCTGTCCTGTAATGGCTTTTGGTATTTCGCCCCCCAGACATGCGCTCAAACAAATCAGCCCCTCAGAATGCCTACGCAAATAATCTCGATCCACTCTGGGTTTGTAGTAAAATCCGTCCACAAATCCAGCCGATACGATCTTCATCAAATTCTCATATCCCAACCTGTTTTTTGCCAGAAGAACCAAGTGATAGGGATTTGAGTCGATTTTAGATTCCTTGCTTTCCATGCTTCTGGGAGCTATGTACACTTCGCAACCTATAATGGGTTTTATGCCTTGTTTTTTGCACTCTTTATAAAAATCGACGACTCCGAACATGACGCCGTGGTCCGTAATGGCCAGGCTTTTCATCCCGGCTTCCTTGGCTGAAGATACCAGGTCTTTGATCCTGCAAAATCCGTCCAGCAGACTATATTCAGTGTGCAAATGAAGATGCGCAAAATTTCCCATTTATAAATCCTTTCTCGGGTCTTTCACCGATTTCATAAGTTATTATAGTAATTAATCTCTATCTCGTCAACATTTTATACCGCCGGGTCACAATTGTCCCGCTTTAAATCTTTGCAGCAAATTCTTCTATCTTCTTAAGTCTGTGATTCACACCTGACTTGCCCATGGGGGGGCTCATCATGTCTCCAAGTTCTTTTAAAGAAGCCTCTTGATTGTTCAATCTCAATTCGGCGATTTCCCTCAAGTTTGGCGGAAGCTTGTCAAGTCCCACCGCATTTTTTATTTTCTCAATGCACTCAATTTGTTTCCAAGCTGCTTCCACCGTCTTTGTCAAATTGGCCGTTTCGCAGTTTACTATCCGATTTACATTATTTCTCATGCCCTTCATGATTCGTATATTTTCGATTTCAAGAAGAGCACCGTGAGCTCCTATTACACTCAGAAGTGTTACTATTTGCTCCGAGTCTTTAAGGTAGACTACGTGATTGTTTTTTCTGGAGATGATCTTGGAATTTAAATCAAAGGAATTTATTATATCTGAAAGCTGTCTCGCATATTCATAATTCGAGGTGGAAAACTCCAGATGATAGCCTTTTTCAGGATCCGATATGGATCCTGCTCCTAAAAAAGCTCCTCTCAAATATGCCTTTCTTGTTTCTCTGCCTTTGTCAAATCGTTCCGGGATCACATCCATAAACGTAGTGTAGCCTTCCACATTTCCTATTATTCCCAAGTCAAGCAGGATTTTCATGGATTCCTCAGGGGACACGACTTCTACTATATAAGCATTTCTATTTTTGAATTGTTTGTTCTTTGCAGTTCGAACTTCGACCTCAACACCGTACAGATTTTTGATCGATTTGAATCCGTGTCTGGCGATAGCGGCGTTTTCAGTTTTGATCTGAAAAGTAATTCTTCCTGGGCCGGAAAATTTAAGGCTTCCTCCCATATGAATAAGTGCGGAAAGTTCTGCCGCCAAGGTTTCTGAGCCTATGTGTTCTATTCTGCACAAATCATTTTTTACCTTTGATGAAAAACTCATTATTCACTCTCCGTTTATACTTTTTCGAGTATGGCTTCCGCCAACTTGTCCGCATCGTGTCGAATATAATTGCTTTTCACTTGAGCAAAGTCCCCAAGGATCAACTTATAGCGATGATTCATAAATTCCGATTCTGTAAACCTGACTCTTTGAGAACCACCCATACGGTAAGTATCCAAAGATTCTCCCGGTTCTATGTCTCTGTTGACAACTATATAATCGAAAATCGTCTCGTCTGGTTTTCTCAAATGAGTCTCTATGGCTCTCACATGATCCCAAACGTCATAATCATCAGTCTCGCCCGGTTGAGTCATAATATTGGATATATAAAATATTTCTGCTTCCGTCCTTCTCAATGCATCCTCTATTCCGTCCACCAGCAAGTTGGGTATAACGCTTGTATACAGACTTCCCGGCCCTATAATGACCGCTTGGGCATTTATGATCGCTTCTATGGCTTCATCCAGCGGTTTTACGTTTGAAGGGTGAATAGAAACCTTTTGGATTTTTGTATTTTTTTCTATCGCCCTCTGGGGAATGTGGGATTCCCCATCTACCATTTCTCCGTCTGTCAACTTTGCCCTTAGAATTATTTTGTCCAGACTAACCGGCAATACCCTTCCCTTAATGGCCATTACATCGCTGACGCTTCTTATTGCTTCCATAAAATTCCCACTGATCCCGTTCATGGCGGCAATAAACAAATTCCCAAAACTCTGACCTTTGAGCATTCCCTCTTCAAACCGATAATTCAGCAATTTCTGCATTATGCCCTCTTCATCAGCCAAAGCCAAAATGCAACTTCTTATATCTCCAGGAGGCAACATTCCAAGATCTTCTCTCAGTACACCCGAACCGCCTCCGTCATCTGCTACTGTCACTATTGCCGTTATGTTTTCAGTGTACTTTTTAAAGCCTCTCAAAATAACGGAGCTTCCCGTACCGCCACCGATCACCACGACTCTTTTACTGTGTTTTTTAACTATGTCTCTCATATCACTCTTCATCCAAATGTTTTTTGATATCTCTGTGGTCGACCATAGACCATCTTCCATTTTTTTGTAATCTCTGATGCAATACATTTGCTATGGTAACCGATCTGTGTTGTCCTCCGGTGCAACCTATGGCTATAACGAGTTGCGACTTTCCCTCTTCCTCATAATAAGGCAATAAAAACTCAAGCATATCCACAAGTTTGTCTATGAAATCAAGGGTATGATCGAATTTAAGAACATAATCCTGAACGGCCTTGTCATTGCCCGTAAGCGCCCTTAAATGTTCATCATAAAAGGGATTAGGCAGAAACCTTACGTCGAACATTAAATCCGCATCCAGCGGTACGCCGTACTTGAATCCAAACGAGAGTACATTGATCAACATTCCACTGGAAGGCATATCCTTAAGAAACACTTTGGAAAGCTCTTCCTTAAGGGCTTTAACTGTTAAATTTGATGTGTCGATTATGTGATCCGCTCTTTGTTTGATCTTCCTGAGTTTTTCCCTTTCCAGTTTTAATGCCACCGATACTCTCGACTCCGCTGCCAACGGATGCTTTCGTCTTGACTCCTTGTACCTTTTAACCAAGACCTCATCTCCCGCCTGCAGGAACAATATCTCAAACTTGAACTTTCTATAATGCATCTCTTCGATAACATTTTCAAAGTCATCAAAAAAAACTCCGCCTCTGATATCAACTCCAACAGCCACATTTTCAATGTTGCTGTCCGCTCTGCTGCAAAGTTCAAAAAAAGTGGGTATAAGTTTTGGGGGTAGATTATCTACACAAAAATATCCCCAATCTTCAAATGCTCTCAGGGTCTGACTCTTTCCTGCACCCGATAATCCGGTTATTATAACAAATCTCATCTCTATCAACTCTTCTCCACGTTTACTATTTTGCCCGGATCCACACCCGCCTTTTCTGCGATCTTCAAACCTTCATCGACCAAGCCTATGTGATTTACCTGATGCGCATCACTGTTGACTGCAAATCGAACCTTGTACTTCATGGCTTTTTTCAAGTCGGCCTCGGTCAAATGAAGATGGTGGGAATTGATCTCCAAAATAACCTTCCTCTGTTCAGCTTTTTTAGCTATCTTGTCCATGTCCACGGGAACCTTGGCTCCAGGGTGGGTTATCATGTTTATTTTGTATCTGTCCATGGCTGATACCAATGCGGCTGTATTTATGTCTCTTGCTCTCTTGCGTAATGCCGGAAAACCCTTGGCCAACAAATTTAAGATGTAGAAACCAAAAAAGTCTGAGATTTTTTTAATTCCTACTCCGTAATGATACCCAACATTTATAACATCGAAAAACTTCTCTTCCTCTTTTTTAACATCTATGGTTCCATCCATGGAAATGATGTTGGCTTCAACTCCAAGATCTATTTCAATTTCAGGATACTTTATCTTGAGCCTGTCGACCTCGGCTCGCATTTTTGCCCAATCCTGCCTTTTAACGCCGTAAAACAAATGACCGCTTCCATGATCGGTTATGGAAATTTTCTTCAATCCAAGTTTGATCGCCTGCAGGACATTTTCTTCTATTGTTCCCTTTCCATGACTAAAAATCGTGTGTGTATGCAGATCGGCATTGATTTTCATAAATCTCTCCTCCTACCACTGATTATATTATATTATATTACAGATTGCCGTATTCATAAAGACAACTAATTTCTTCCTTGATTAATATGCCCATAATTTATATAATAGTTCTGGACTTTGTCCACATATGATTTCGGAGGAAATAAAAATGTCAAATACATTTATATATAGCGAATTGTCAACCTTTTTAAGGGAAGACCAAATTCTTGAAAATGCACAAATGAAAGATCACACTTCATTCAAAGCCGGCGGAAAAGCCGACTTGTTGCTTTTACCTGAAGATGAATGCCAAGTCAAGTCAATAATAGAGGTCTGCAAGAAAAACAGCACTTCCTACTACATTATGGGCAACGGCAGCAATCTTCTGGTAAGAGACAAGGGTTACCACGGCATCATAATAAAATTATCCAAAAATTTTGCAAATTGCACCCTTGTAGGAGATACGATCGAATGCCAAAGCGGAGCTTCCCTGGCCAGGATCTCCAGAATAGCTCATGAAAATTCTCTTGAAGGTTTTGAGTTTGCCGGCGGCATACCTGGAACTTTAGGTGGAGCGGTAACGATGAACGCAGGCGCCTACGACGGTGAGATCAAAGATGTCCTTATCAGCGCAAGAGGGCTGGATATGGATGGCAACATCCACGAGCTGATCAACGGCGAATTGGATTTTGGCTACAGGACTAGTGCCGTACAGCGAAGAAATCTAATCGTGCTGTCTGCAAAAATCAAGTTGAAATCCGGCAACCAGAAAGCCATCAAGGAAAAGATGGATGATTTCGATCAACGAAGAAAATCCAAGCAGCCGCTGGACATGCCCAGCGCCGGCAGCACTTTTAAAAGACCTGCCGGTCATTTTGCAGGTAAATTGATCGAAGACTGTGATTTGAAAGGTTTCTCCATCGGCGGAGCTCAAGTCAGCTGTAAACATTGCGGATTTGTGATAAACAAAGGTGATGCAACAGCCTCAGATATAACAGCTCTGATCGATCATATTCACGATACAGTCAAAGCCCGTTTCAATGTGATCCTCGAACCCGAAGTAAAAATCATTGGCGAAGAGTGATCAGTCGTCCACGGAAGCAAAAACGAGTATGTCCACATTTTTTGCTCCGGCACCCATTAGAACATTCGAACATTCATTTAAAGTTGAACCTGTAGTCATAACATCGTCAACCAACAAGATATTTTGACCTCGAATTTTTTCGGGGTCTGTTATTTTGAATGCACCGACCACATTTTTGAGCCTTTCCCGCCGATTCAAATCCCGCTGATGGGCGGTCTCCTTTATTTTGATGAGGTTATTGCTGTGGACAATATTAGCTGCCTCGCTGACATTCCACTGGCTTGTCAAGCCCAGGGCAAGCAGCTCGCTCTGATTGTATCCCCTCTCATTTAATCCCGCTTTTGACAGTGGCACAGGAATGATCAGATCTTTATCTTCAATGAATCCCAGTCTGTTTTCCTTTTCCAGTTTTCTGTATGTCATCTTTCCGGCAAATCTGCACAAACCCGGTCGATTCCCAAATTTCATCAGGTATATGATATCCTTTATCTTGTGGTCGTACCCATATGCGGAAAATCCCCGATTAAATTTGTATTCCATGGAAATACAATCCCTGCATGCCCTTATCCCCGGATTTAATATCTCACGACCGCACTTCAAGCAACGATTCAATCGGATGGCCTCAAGGCTCTCAAGGCATTTTTGGCACATGTGATCTTCAGTAAAAAACAAAACTCTCTTGCATGTGGGGCAGTAGCCGTTTTCAATAAACAGAATCTTTTCAATCAAATGATCGATCCTCCAGAAGGCTATTTTTGATCCTTTGCTTCAATCCTGATTTTCTCATCACCGTATTAACATTTTGAACCATCGCCTGCAAATACGACTTGTGTCCTACCAGTATCACCATCTCCTTGCCCCTGGTTATGGCGGTATAAAGAAGATTTCGATTAAGCAGCATTCTTGGGCCTTTGAATACAGGCATGACAACGACAGGAAACTCGCTCCCCTGACTTTTATGGACGGTTATTGCATATGAAAGTGTCAGTTCATCCATTTGATCAAAGGTATATACCACCTTTCTCTCTTCATCAAATAGTACTGTAACGAATTTATCTCTTTGATTTATCTCTTTAATGATACCTATATCGCCATTGAACACACCCTGCCCCTTCTCCTGAGTCATAAGATCGGTCCAGTCGATGTTGTAATTATTTCTGGTCTGCATCACCTTGTCTCCCACTCTGAAAAGATTCCCCGAAAAATTGGCTTCTTCCTTTCCGGTCGAAGGTGGATTCAGATTTTGTTGCATGAGCTTGTTTAATTCGTACGTTCCCGTATTTCCCTTCTTTACGGGAGTGATTATTTGTATGTCTTCGAAAAAGTCGTAATTATTGTAATTTTTCAACCTGTGCGTACATATGTCCAGTATGGTTTGTCTTATTTTTTCTCCTGTAGCGCAATTTATGAAATAGAAATCCTTTTCCTTGTTGTTGACAATGGGCATCTCACCTTTGTTGATCCTGTGGGCATTGACCACTATCATACTTTCCTGAGCTTGTCTGAATATCTTCTCGAGTTTTACGACTTCCACTACTTGGCTTTCTATCAAATCCTTCAAAACATTTCCCGGGCCTACGGAGGGCAACTGATTTATATCTCCCACGAGTATTAGTCTGGTTCCAAGCCTGATAGCCTTCAGCAGATGATTCATCAGAAGTATGTCGATCATAGAGGCTTCATCTACGATGATCAAGTCCTGTTCCAGGGGGTTGTCTTCGTTTCTGTCAAATGTCTGATCCTCTTCGTTCTCAGAGTAGCCATATTCCAACATCCTGTGTATAGTCTTGGCTTCAAACCCAGTAGCTTCCTTCATTCTCTTGGCCGCTCTGCCTGTAGGTGCCGCCAGTGCGATATTGTAATCCAGACTTTCGAAAATTTCCAGGATACACTTTATTATGGTAGTCTTTCCCGTTCCAGGTCCGCCTGTAATGATGACCGCACCGTTGTCGATGGATGCCTTTACCGCTTCTTTTTGAATTTGATCCAAATCCACATTGTTTTCCTTCTCGAATCCCTCTATTATCCTATCTACGTTTATTATTTCGTTTTCATATCTGTATTCGGATATGGAAGAGATCATTTCGGCCACATTTTCCTCGGCCATAAACAAGGGCAGGGTATAGTAGACCCGCCTGTCCTCTATCAATTGCAACTTAACCTCACCTTGAAGAGTCAATTCTTCCAGATGATTGAAAGCAGTGTCTTCATCTATGTTTAAAATTCTCTTTGATTTATCCACAAGTTCTTCTTCTTCCATAAACATGTTTCCATCATTGTAGCAGCTTTGAAGTATGTATTTTACACCGGCCATTATCCTGAAAGGAGAAAACTCCTCAATCCCCATGCTCATAGCTATTTCGTCTGCGATCTTGAATCCCACGCCGTGAACATCCCTGATCATTTTGTAGGGATTTTCCTTTATTACGCTTATTGTGTTTTCCTTATATACTTTATACACTCTCATGGCCAGTGATGAGGAAATTCCGTATTCCCCCAAAAACATAATTATATCCATAACTTCCCGATGCTCGTTAAAGGAATCGGAAATCCTTTCAGCTGTCTTGGTCCCGATCCCTTCAACTTCTGTAAGTCTTTGAGGATTATATCTTATTATGTCCAAAACCTCTTCTCCAAATCTGTCTATCAGCAGTCTGGCTTTTTTTTCACCAATGCCCGAGATCAAACCTGATGCAAGGTATTTCTCCATGCCTTCCAATGTCTCTGGCACTTCTATTTTGAAGCTGTGCGCCTTCATCTGCATGCCAAAACTGGGGTGATCGGTCCAAACTCCCTTTATCGTGATGTACTCTCCTTCATTAAGGCCGGGAAAAGTTCCTGTAACCGTTATGAGATTGTTTCCGCTCTCAAGATCCATCACCGTAAAGTTGTTGAGCTCATTTCTGTATATTATGTTGTGTATATATCCGGACAGTTTTTCCATTAAAAATCTCCCTTGTCGTTGTAAGGTAAATTATATCACAATGTCCCCTGCTTTCAGCTTTTTTCAGTTCCCAAAGTGAAAAATGGATCCCAATATCAGGGATCCATTTTAAATCAAACCAGTTCTATTTTTGCCAATTCCTCCAAATCGACATCTTCGCCGTAGTCGACGTTGTCGAATTCAAAACCGTTTATCTTCATAAAGTCTTCAACAAAGCCTTCAATATCTGTGATATCCCTCACATTTTCATTTGTCACATCTTTGAGGATACTTTCAACTTTGTTCTGTATCTCTTCTTCCAATTCCAAATTGTCGGGACGAACCCTGCCGTTCTCATCAACAATCCTGTTTTCCCCATATATCATATCTCTGAAGAGTCTGTACTTCTGTTCGATTTCTCCCTCGTGGGTTCCCGCTTCCTTCATTACCTTGTACAAAACTGCGCCGTAAACGGGGAATATGGGTATGTATATGCTGGCTTTGGTCACTATCGCCTTGCTGGAAGATATAAGCGCTTCTCCATGATATTTTTCACCAATGCTCGCCTGTAGGATACTTGCCGTTTTTTCAAGATGTTTCTTTGCCTGTCCTATTGTCCCGTCCTTATAAATAGGATAAGTTGCTTTTGATCCAAGATATGTGTAAGCGATGGTCTTGAATCCTTCTGCCAGGACTCCTTCTTCTTCCAACATGTCCACCCACATTTTCCAGTCTTCACCGCCCATGACTTTTATTGTGTCCTGGATCTCCTCTTCCGTAGCCGCTTCCATTACCTCTTCTTTGAGGTTAAGACTGTTTATATCTATAGAATACCCTCTTACTTCTTCCCCTATGCTCTTTAAAACAGATGAGTACGTTGTCCCGTCTGTAGGATCTGTACGTCTGTTTGACGCCAGGCTATATATCAGCAGATCTATTTTCCCGTATTTGTCCTTGATGTAACTTATGACCTGATCTTTCATTTCCTTAGAGAACGCATCTCCTACAAAATCTTTAAACTCCAGACCCTCTTCTCTTGCAAATTGTTGAAAGAAGACATTGTTCCACCATCCGGCTGTTCCTGTTTTTGATTTCCCTTTCGGCGGCAGTTCAAAAGATACATTGATAGTGGAAGCGCCGCAGCCAAATCCCAATGCTATTCTACTTGCCAGACCGTAACCTGAAGAACCGCCGATAATCAGCACTTTTTCCGGCCCCTTAAACTTTCCCGCCTCCTTTACGTAGTCTATTTGCCTTCTCACATTTTCCTTGCATCCAATAGGATGGACCCTTACACAAATGTTGTTTTTTACAACCGGTTTTATTATCATTAATATTCCCTCCAGAATTTCTTTTTAGGTTGACAATTCAATTACTTTGTATTATATTGCAAATATACTTTGATTGTCAAAGAATTTGATTGTCAAAATAAGATGTAATTTTTTAGGAGGCTTACACTTGGAATTAAATGAAATAATATCCATCATCGAAAAACTTGAAAACAGCAATATTACGGACTTCTATTTAAAAGAAGCAGATTTTGAAATGAATATAGTAAAAAAAACAGCTAATATCACAGCTTCTCAGGCTGTTACCCTTCCTGAGAATGTAATAGGGCAAATTCATTCAGTGCCTGCAGTTCCCGCAAGCACTACTGAATCCATGTCTGAAAACACAGTAAAAATCACTTCCCCACTGGTAGGCATTTATTATGAGGCCGCCTCCCCCGAGGCGCCTCCTTTTAAGCGCCCCGGCGATACCGTAAAAGAAGGCGAAGTCGTATGCATCCTGGAAGCCATGAAGGTCTTCAATGAAATAAAAAGCCCTTGGAATGGAATCGTCAAAGAAGTACTTGTATCGAATCAGGACATCGTAGAATATGACCAGACACTCATGATAATAGAAAGGACCAACTGACATGGCCCCTTTTACAAGAGTCCTAATTGCCAACAGAGGCGAAATCGCCGTACGGATCATCAGAGCATTGAAAGAGATGGACATAGAATCGGTAGCAGTTTACTCGACTGCCGACAAAGACAGCCTTCATGTAGCTTTAGCTGATTATTCCATATGCATAGGTTCAGGTTCGCCAAAAGACAGTTACCTTAATATGGAAAGAATACTCAGTACAGCCGTAACTCTTGGAGTGGACGCCATACATCCTGGATACGGATTTCTTTCTGAAAACAGCAGATTTGCAAAAATGTGCGAAGAGTGCAAGATAACCTTTATCGGCCCTGATTCTCAAGCCATTTTAAACATGGGAAACAAGTCTACAGCCCGGGATCTGATGATCAAAAGCGGAGTACCGGTCATCCCAGGTTCTGACGGTCCTATCTCGGACATATCCGAAGCCTACGATGTAGCTGAAAAAATCGGATTCCCCGTCATCATTAAAGCTTCCATGGGAGGCGGAGGCAAGGGAATGCGTATTGTCAACACTAAAGAAGAATTGGAAAGTTTTGTTACTCAGGCAAAAAATGAAGCGCAGAATGCTTTCGGAGATTCTTCCGTTTACATCGAAAAATACATTAGCGAATCAAGACACGTGGAGTTCCAAATCCTGGCCGACAAATTTGGAACTACTGTTCATTTGTTCGACAGGGAATGCTCCATTCAAAGAAACAATCAAAAGATGATCGAAGAAGCTCCGTCTTCCTGTGTTCAAGAGTCCCTTAGACAAAAGATGGGCGACAGTGCCATAGCTGCAGCCAAGGCGATAAATTATTATAGTGCCGGAACTGTTGAATTCTTGCTTGACATGGATAACAACTATTATTTTATAGAAATGAATACACGTATTCAGGTCGAACATCCTACTACAGAAATGATAACAGGTGTCGATCTTCTTAAAGAACAGATACGAATCGCTCAAAACGAGAAATTGACATTTACCCAGGAGGATTTGAGCGTTCGGGGGCATGCCATAGAATGCAGGATCAATGCCGAAGACCCCGAAAATAATTTTGCCCCAAGCGCCGGAACCATATCGGATTTGCATCTACCCGGCGGAAACGGTGTTAGAGTTGATACCCATATATATCCCGGTTATAAAATCCCGGTTTTTTATGATTCCATGCTATGCAAAATAATCTGCTGGAGTCCTACTCGAAACGAAGCCATCAATAAAATGAAACGGGCTTTGGATGAACTTGTGGTCGGTGGGATCAAAACCAATGCAACTCTTCAAAAACGAATTTTGAACCATCCGGATTTTCTGGAAGGCGATATAAGTACGAGTTTTGTAAATAAAATAATCGGATAGGTTTGATATAATGTTTAAATTATTTGGAAAACAAAAGAAATTCAATGCTAAACAATTTACACAAAAGGATGTGCCTCAGCAGCTTTACACAAAGTGCGACAACTGCAATGACATGATATACTATGAAGATTTGAAGTTGAACCTGGATGTCTGTCCTAAATGCAGTCATCACATCCCCATAGGAGCCTACAGACGTTTGGAAATAACTTTAGACCCCGGTTCCTTTAGAGAATTCAACAGACATATAAAGACAGGCAATCCTCTTGATTTCCCTACATATGAAGACAAGCTTGCCAAGGCTTCCAAAGCTTCGGGTATTAAAGAAGCCGTCATCACCGGTTATGGAGATATTCAAGGAAAAAGATCGGTCGTATGCGTAATGGACTCAAATTTCATGATGGGTTCCATGGGAAGCGTGGTAGGAGAAAAAATAACTCGAGCAATCGAAAAATCGATAAAACACAAGATCCCCCTCATCATATTTTGCGCATCAGGCGGTGCACGGATGCAGGAGGGCATTGTCTCGCTAATGCAAATGGCAAAGGTCAGCAGCTCGCTGAAAAAGCACTCTGAAGAAGGCCTCTTGTACATAAGCATTTTGACCCACCCGACCACCGGTGGGGTCACTGCAAGTTTTGCCATGCTTGGGGACATCATATTGGCCGAACCAGGAGCCTTGATAGGCTTTGCCGGTCCGAGGGTCATCAAGCAAACGATCCGACAGGATCTGCCTGAAGGATTTCAAAGTGCCCAATTTCTTCAAGACCACGGCTTTTTAGACAAAGTCGTCCATAGAAAAGACATGACACGGACACTTTCAAAAATCCTTAAGATCCATGGAGGTGAATAAAATGGACAATAAATCAACCGTCATCGGCACGGAAGCATCGGCAATAAGACACAATCCATGGGAGAATGTCAACATTGCACGAAATAACCGACGACCAACTTCCAAGGATTACATAGACACCATATTCGATAACTTCATGGAATTTCATGGAGACCGAGCCTACGGGGATGATCCTTCTACAATTGGCGGTATTGCAATGATCAACGATATTCCCGTTACGGTAATAGGTCAGCAAAAGGGCCGAACTTTAGAAGAAAACCTGAAGCGCAATTTTGCAATGCCGTATCCCGAAGGTTACAGAAAAGCGTTGCGTCTGATGAAACAAGCTGAAAAATTCAAAAGACCCATAGTATGTTTCGTGGATACACCCGGTGCGTACTGTGGAATAGAGGCCGAAGAACGCGGCCAAGGTCATGCCATCGCAAATAATCTTTATGAAATAAGCTCTATCAGCGTCCCCATTATTTCCGTGGTCATAGGAGAGGGCGGCAGTGGCGGAGCCCTGGCTTTGAGCGTGGGTGATCGAATCTGGATGATGGAATACTCCGTCTATTCGATTTTGTCTCCTGAAGGCTTTGCATCCATTCTTTGGAAGGACAGTTCAAAGGCCGAAGAAGCTGCCAGGCTTATGAAGCTTACTTCTTATGATCTGTTTGAATTGGGAATATCTGAAAAAATAATTCCCGAGCCTGACGGTGGTCTTACCGTGGATTCAAACAGCAGGGAGACCATGAGCTATCTGAAGGAACAATTGTTGACCGAACTAAAACTACTAAAATCTCTGCCTGAAAAAACCCTCTTGAAAAAGAGATATCAAAAATACAGAAGCATGGGCTTGTGATTTTAGGAAGGAGCAAGATTTGGATACATGTAAAATTATAGCCGCCGGTAAAGCAGCGGCACAAAGGACAGTCACCAACGATGACCTTTCAAAGATAGTGGAAACAAACGACGAATGGATATCATCGCGAACCGGCATAAGCCGGCGCCAGATCACATTCGATGAATCCACCACTGATCTGGCTTACAGGGCTTCAGTTGATGCAATAAACAAAAGTGGAATAGATAAAAATACTATAGATCTTATAATAGTAGCAACAATATCCCCTGATTTCTTCATGCCTTCGACTGCATCCATGTTACAATATAGATTGGGACTTAATGAAAATAATGTAACAGCATTCGATTTAAACGCTGCATGCACAGGGCTGATATATGCAATACAGGTAGCTGACAAATTCATAAAATCGGGTTCCGTCAGAAGAGCTCTTGTTGTTGGAAGTGAAACTCTCTCACGAACTATAGATTGGAACGACAGAGGTACTTGCGTTTTATTCGGCGATGGAGCGGGCGCACTGCTTCTGGAGAGATCCGATTCAGGGATAATGGCGGATTATACAAACTCCCGAGGCGATGCGGAAATGAATCTAGTTCTTCCGGCACTTCCATTGGATAGCCCGTTTTCTTCAAAATTGGACAGTCCCCCATCAAAGATGACAATGAATGGCGGTGAAATATTCAAGTTTGCCACTTTTGCAATCAAGGATACCATCGACAACCTTCTGAGATCCTCAAGAATTGAAATTGAAGACATATCTTTGGTCATTCCCCATCAGGCAAACGGGAGAATAATCTCAAAGGTTAGCAAGTTAACAAAAATCCCCTTGGAAAAGTTCTATCTGAATCTATCGAAGTACGGCAATACTTCATCAGCGAGCATTGGCCTGGCACTTGCCGAGGCCATGGAAGATGGACTGATAAAAAAGGGTGACAAAGTGCTTCTCGTAGGTTTTGGCGGCGGTCTTACCTGGGGTGGCGTCATTCATGAGTTTTAACAAAAATCAATCAATCAACAAAGGAAAATCCTTTGAAATAAAAAAACAATTACGGAGGTAATGATAATGATTAAAGAAAAAGTAACTGATATTTTAGTAGAAGAACTAGGTGTGGAAGTTGAAGAGGTAGTTGACAGCGCAAACATTCAAGAAGACCTGGGTGCCGACTCTTTGGCAATCGTAGAAATCGTAATGGCTTTCGAAGACGAATTCGACATAAAAATTCCTGAGGAAGATGCTGCTTCCATGATAACAGTTAAAGACATCGTCGAATATTTGGAAAACAAACTGGGTTAACCAAATGTCCGAAAATAAAATTGCTATGATATTTCCCGGCCAGGGGGCACAGTCCCCCGGAATGGCCAGGGAACTTTACGAAAATTTTGATGAAGCACGAGAGATCTTTGAGAGATCAGAAGAAACTTTGCCTTTCAACGTAAAGGAACTTTGCTTTGAAGGTCCCTCATCAATCTTGGATAACACGGTTTATGCACAACCATGCCTACTAACTGCTTCCATGGCAGCTTTAGAAGTCTTGCGAAGTAAAACTGAATTGCACCCTGACTTTTATGCCGGACTGTCACTTGGTGAGTACACCGCTTTGACTGCATCCGGAGTTTTTGGTTTTGAAGAGGCTCTCAATTTAGTACACAACAGAGGCAAGTTTATGGAATCCGCCGTACCCCAAGGTTTGGGAACCATGGCCGCAATTATCGGACTTGATCCCGCTACCATAGAAGAATCGTGTCTGGCAGCATCCGGCCTTGGAATTGTGGAAGTCGCCAATTACAATTATTCCGGACAGACCGTCATCGGCGGAGAAGTTTCTGCAGTGGAAAAAGCAATGGAGATTTGCCTCGAGAAGGGAGCAAAAAGAGCAGTTCCGCTAAGCGTAAGCGGCCCTTTTCATACTTCCATGTTGAAGCAGGCCTCTCATGATCTGACTGCATTTTTGCAAAATTTTACTCTTTCGGCAATGAATGTTCCCGTCATATCAAACTACACTGCAAAACCTTACGAAAGCTTAGCCGTAGTCAAGGAGTTTTTGTCCATGCAAGTGATCTCGCCGGTTCGATGGCAGCAAAGTGTTGTGTACATGATCGAATCAGGGGTGGATACCTTTATTGAGATCGGTCCTGGCAAGACTTTGACTAACTTCATAAAAAGAATAGACAAAAAAGTCAGGACTTTGAATGTTGAAGACTTGAAATCTCTTGAAAATACTTTGAAGATTTTGGAGGATAAATAAATGTTGGAAAACAAGACTGCTGTAGTTACAGGTGGTACCAGGGGAATCGGCCGAGCTATAGTGCTTAAACTGTCTCAAATGGGAGCAAATGTAGTTTTCAATTACAGATCCAACGATGCCATGGCCCAGGAACTTGTGGAACTAATCCAGGCTACCGGAAAAAAAGCTTTGGCAGTAAAAGGAGACGTTAAAGATTTCAACGATGCTGCCGAACTGATCGCTCTGACCGTCAAAACATTCGGATCTATTGATATTTTGGTAAATAATGCAGGAATAACAAAGGATTCATTAATTTTAAGAATGACCGAAGAGGATTTTGACGATGTAATAAATACAAATCTAAAGGGCACTTTCAATTGCATCAAGCATGCGGCCAAACCCATGCTGAAGGCAAAAAAGGGCCGAATAATAAATATGGCTTCCGTTATCGGTTTGATAGGAAATCCAGGACAGGCAAATTACGCCGCTTCAAAAGCCGGCATAATCGGACTCACCAAGGCAGTTGCAAAAGAGTTCGCCACAAGAGGGATCACTGTCAATGCCATAGCGCCAGGTTTCATAGAATCCGATATGACCGACAAACTATCCGACGATCAAAAATCTGCCATATTGAAGAACATACCCGCCGGAAGCCTGGGCAGTGCAGAGGATGTAGCTTCTCTTGTAGGGTACCTGTCAACGGACGAAGCGAAATACATAACCGGTCAAGTCATCAATGTTGATGGCGGCATGGTTGTTTAGGAGGATGTTAATATGAATAGAGTCGTCATCACAGGAATGGGAGCAATTACTCCACTGGGCGAGGATGTAAATGAATTTTGGGAAAATGTTAAATCAGGGAAATGCGGTATAGACAGAATAAGCAGATTCGATATAACAGGATTTGATGTCACCATGGCCGCTGAAGTCAAATCATTTGATCCCGAAAGATATATCCACAAAAGAGAATTGAAAAGACTTGATAGATATTCACAGTTTGCCATATATGCTTCACACCAGGCATACGATGATTCAGGTCTGGCAGATTGTGAATTTGACAGAGAAAGATTCGGGGTCATCGTTTCCAGCGGGATCGGCGGGATCGAGACTTTTTACGAGCAAACAAAAAAACAGATCGAAAAGGGTTTTGACAGAATTTCTCCATACTTCATACCAATGATGATCCCCAACATGGCTGCAGGCAATGTAGCGATAGCTCTAGAAGCCAAAGGTCCCTGTCTTTCAGTGGTTACAGCCTGCGCTTCTGCCACAAATGCCATAGGGGAAGCATTTCATAAAATAAGATCCGGAATCATGGATGTAGCCGTTGCAGGCGGAAGTGAAGCTTCCGTATGCGAAACGGGTGTAGCGGGATTCATGTCAATGAAGGCACTGAGTACATCCGACGATCCCTTAAGAGCTTCAATCCCTTTCGACAAGGACAGGGACGGATTCGTTATGGGAGAAGGCGCCGGAGTTTTGATATTGGAGTCGTTGGATCATGCTCTCAAAAGAAATGCCCGGATCTACGGTGAAATCGTAGGCTATGGAGCAACATGCGATGCTTATCACATAACGTCCCCTGCACCCGAAGGTGAAGGTGGTGGAAGAGCGATGAAACTGGCTGTTTCCGATGCCAATTTGGCGCTTGAAGATGTTTCGTATATAAACGCTCACGGCACGAGCACCTACTACAACGATCTTAACGAAAGCGCCGCAATAAAAAACCTGTTTGGAGATCACATAAAATCTCTTGCAGTCAGCTCTACAAAATCTATGATCGGACATCTGTTGGGCGCTTCAGGCGGAGTAGAGGCAATCGTTTGTGTAAAAGCTCTGGAAGAAGGGTTCATACCACCTACTGCAGGTTATAAAAACCCTGATCCTGAATGTACCCTTGATTATGTACCGAATGTGGGCAGAAAACAGGACATCTCAGTTGCCCTTTCAAATTCTTTGGGATTTGGCGGACATAATGCTACCATTGCCTTTAAAAAATGGCAGGAACAGGAGTAAGCGTATGATACTTAACAGCAATCAGATCCAAGAAATCATTCCACACAGATATCCTTTTTTGCTGATCGACAGAATCACGGAATTGGAACCGGGCATAAAAGCCGTAGGAGTAAAAAATGTAACTGCAAACGAATATTTCTTTCAAGGCCATTTCCCACAGGAACATGTAATGCCGGGAGTGTTGATCATCGAAGCTTTAGCCCAAGTCGGAGCTGTAGCTCTGTTGAGCCTGGAGGAAAACAAGGGTAAAATCGCATATTTTGGCGGAATAAAAAAAGCCAAATTTAAAAGAAAAGTCATCCCGGGAGATACGTTGATACTTGAAACTGAAATCATCCGCAGCATGGCCGGTGTCGGAATTGGAAAAGCAACGGCATACTGCGATGGTGAAATATGTGTAGAGGCTGAACTGACCTTTGCCGTTCAATAAAGCGCTTATGCGCTTTTTTTGTTTGGATAATTTATGATTGATAAATTATTCCCTTGGTGTCATACTGGAACATAAGGGGGGTGAAACAATGATCTCTTTTGTTTTGGCTGTAGGAAAAAACAATGAAATGGGAGTTGACAACAAACTTCCCTGGCATTTGCCTTCAGACCTTAAGTATTTTAGAAAACTGACCGAAGGAAAACCCATGATCATGGGCAGAGAGACTTTTGAAAGCCTTCCCGGCATACTCCCAGGAAGACTCCACATAGTGTTGACAAGAGATCCTGATTACTCTGTTGAAAGTCCGCAGGTCACGATTGTAAATTCATTGGATGAACTTCTGGCCATGTTGTCACCAGGCCAGGATTACAACGTTATAGGAGGCAAAATGATATTCGACCTTCTGCTGTCTTATGCCGACAGGATATATTTAACAAAAATCGATTCAACTTTTAATGCTGATACATATTTTTCTGAACCGGATCCCAAGGATTGGGAGATCGTAGAAGAAAAAGAGGGTACACTGGATGAGGAGAATACTCTCGTTCATAAATTTATAATTATGGACAGAAAAAAGGAAAGATGATCCCTCATCTTTCCTTTTTCCTTTATATTTCCGCTTCCACTCTCAGTATGTCCGCCCTGTCAGTTTTCTCCCAGGGAAGATCTATGTCGCTTCTTCCGAAGTGTCCGTAAGCTGCAGTCTTTTTGTAAATGGGTTTTCTTAGATCCAGGTCTCTGATCATGGCAGAAGGTCTAAGGTCAAAGTTTCTTTTTATGAGCTCTACAAGCTTCTCGTCACTGACTTTTCCCGTGCCAAATGTCTCCACGTATATAGACACCGGCTTTGCTACGCCGATGGCATAAGCCAACTCAACTTCACACTTCTTTGCCAACCCTGCCGCCACAATATTTTTTGCAACGTATCTTGCAGCATAGGCACCCGATCTGTCGACCTTTGTAGGATCCTTTCCCGAAAACGCCCCTCCACCGTGTCTGCCATAACCTCCGTAGGTATCAACTATTATCTTTCTTCCTGTAAGGCCTGCATCGCCCTGTGGTCCCCCGATGACGAATCTACCGGTGGGATTTATATAAATCATTGTCTTGTCGTCCAGGAAATCTTCATCTACCACCGGCTTGATCACATATTTGATGAGATCCCTCCTGATGGTATCCAAATCGATTTCCGGGCTGTGTTGTGTCGAAATAACTATGGCATCCACTCTAATGGGCTTGTCGTCCTGATATTCAATGGTAACTTGAGTTTTTCCATCAGGTCTTAAGTACTCCAAGGTCCCATTTTTTCTCACGTCTGTGAGCTTTCTGGAGAGTCTGTGTGCCAGTGATATAGGCAGTGGCATTAACTCGGGTGTTTCATCACAGGCAAATCCGAACATCATACCTTGATCTCCCGCACCAATCTCAGCTTCGTTGCCTTCCTCTTCACCAGACTTGACCTCAAGAGACTTGTCAACCCCCATGGCAATATCTGCAGATTGTTCGTTAATGGAAGTCAAAACAGCACAAGTGTCACAGTCAAAGCCATACTTTGCTCTGGTGTATCCAATTTCTCTGACAGTCTCCCTGACTATCTTTTGTATGTCAACGTAGCAGTCTGTGCTGATTTCTCCTGCTACCATCACCATCCCTGTAGTAACAAGTGTTTCACAGGCCACCCTGGCATCTGAATCTTGCTCAAGTATCGCATCGAGTATGGCATCGGAGATTTGATCGCACATTTTATCAGGATGCCCTTCAGTTACAGATTCTGAAGTAAATAATTTTTTTGTCATAAATATCCTCCATTCATTCAATAGTAAAGTAAATTAAGAAAACCCCGCCTGTTAAAGGACGGGGTCAAAGACCAAACAGTCCTTATCATTCAGATTATTCTGTAGGTATTGGCACCAAGCTAAATAGCCGGTTGCCGGGTTTCACAGGGCCTAGTCCCTCCACCACTCTGGATAAGGTAAATCTCTTATTCAATTGAAAATATCATAGCACAGTTTATCTGTGGAGTCAACAGTTGGTAGGTTTGATCAAATTTTGAAATCCTTGTGGATCCTTGTATGTTTGTACGTCTTCTTTCCTGTTTCATAATCATCCACTATGTTTCCATGACCTATCATTTTGTATTTGTAGATCAACAACCCTTCAAGCCCTACGGGTCCTCTGGCATGTATTTTGTTGGTGCTTATTCCAACTTCGGCTCCAAACCCGTATCTGAATCCATCGCTGAACCTGGTGGAACAATTCCAAAATACGTTTCCTGAATCTACAAGATCCATAAAAGTCCGGGCCTTGCTTTTGTCCGATGTCACTATGGCATCCGTATGCCCTGATCCGTACTTGTTTATGTGCCCGATAGCTTCTTCCAGGTTATCCACCATCTTTATTGCAAGCTTGTAGTCCAGATATTCTGTCTTCCAGTCCTCTTCTGTAGCCGGTTCAACATCGATCATCTCTCTAACTCTCTCGTCTCCTACTATCTCAACGTTTTTTGCTTCCAGAGATTTTTTCAGGACCGGCAAAAAATCAGCTGCGATCTCATTATTTACAAGTAGAGTCTCTGTTGCATTGCAAACAGCCACATACTGGGTCTTCGAATCGGTTACTATCCTTACCGCCATATCGATATCTGCATCCACATCCACATAGCAATGGCATATCCCGTCTGCATGCCCGAGAACCGGAATGTTTGAATTTTCCATGATATATTTCACAAACTCGTTTGAACCTCTTGGAATTATCAAATCTATAAAATCATCGAGTTTAAGCATTCCTCCCACATCTTCTCTTGTTTCAGCAAGTTGGATCCAACCTGATGGAATGCCCGCTCTATTTGAAGCCTCCTTTATGATTTCATACAAGACCCTGTTTGTTTCCCTGGCCTCGCTTCCGCCTTTTAAAATGACACTGTTTCCGCTCTTTAAGCATAATGTGGAAATTTGAACCAATGCATCCGGTCGCGATTCAAAGATCACTCCAATCACTCCAATGGGGCAAGTGACCTTGTAGAGCTCCAGATCGTCATCCAGAACTGTGGTTGCCAATGTCTTGCCCACTGGTTCATCAAGCTTTCTCAAGCTTTCCACGCCTGATACCACATCCATGATCTTTTTGCCGTCAAATTTCAATCTCTTTAAAAGCGGTGCTGAAAGATTTTCATCCTCGCTTCTTTTCAAGTCTTTCATGTTAGCGTCTTCGATATCTTTTATTCTATTTTGAAGCTCTTTGGCTATTTCTGCCAAAGCCGTATCCTTGATTTTCGATTCAACCGCCGCCAAATTTACCGATGCGGATTTAGCCGCTTGGGCAGCTTCATTTATATTCATGCAATTCCCTCCAATTACCATTAAATATTAATAATAATGATACTATAGGGATGATAAATATGCAATATAAGTCTTTATCGCGTATTGTTTGCTGCTTTATGCACGCTTTTTAAGAAACGGATTTTTTAAATACTCCAAACGGTTTTCCCAATGGAATAAATTCTCTCTCAAAATGCTTGTTCAGCACAGATGCACCTGCTCCGTAAAAAGACAATATTGAAATAACCAGCTCTGAAACTGCCGCCAAGCCGTGAGTGATCTCCGGCATAAATTGAAATGAGTTTAAAAACAACCCTATAAAGAGCAAGTCAATAAAAAAGAATATGGCAAACAGAACCTTATTGGTTTCCATGGCACCTATGGTCATCATCATGGTAAATATCAAATATCCAAGAAAAGCAAATCCAAGTTGTCGAGGATCCACATCGGAAGCGAGTCTTTCTCCGAAAACTCCCAATTTAATGAGCCAGCTGGCCGCTACTCCAAACCAAAAAAATGCGTATGCGCCAAAGGCAGTCATGCCAAACGTATTACCCAGCTTCCCATCGACGATGCTTGCATACAACTGGGCAAATGCACCTAAAAAGACAGCCCAAGGAACGATAAATGCCAAACCATCCGTTAAACCCAATTTCTGGGACGAAGCCACCAGCGTCACCATTCCCAACCCAAACAATCCCAATGCTGATGGATCAGCCCAGGTCGCTTTTACTTTTATTGTTTCTTCTTTCAAAAATGTTTCCTCCTAAAATCCAAAATGTGATTTGTTAATTATTGTTTATTTATTAACATAACTAAGATAATAAATAAAAAGCACCATGCTGTCAATGATATGTCAGCATAATGCCGGTTATTCGCTCTAAAATAAAGCTTTTGCTCAGTTTGTTGATCTTATAGCGCCAAGGCTCCGATTGAAGTTAGTATTGAAACAAGTATGCCTGCAACAGAGGATCCTGCCACTGCGGCAAGAACGCTTTTTTTAAATTTCATATTGAGCAATGAAGCGATCAGACATCCGGTCCAGACACCGGTTCCCGGAAGTGGGATACTTATAAAAAACGCCAAACCCAGGTATCCGTATTTTTCGATCACATCTTTTTTCTTCATTCCCTTATTGTATATCCAATCTCCCAGCGGCTTGAATGTTTTCGTTTCTCTCATCCAGTCCAGGATAGATGGTATCAACCAAAGTATGAAAGGTGCCGGGACCACCGATCCGAGCACAGATATCATATAGGTTTCATAGTAGTTCAAATTCAATCCCAAAATCCCAAATGGGATCGAAAATCTAAGTTCAAACACCGGTACCATGGCCGATATAAAAACCTTAATCAAATCGGGAAACCCCGACAAAAATTCAATCATATTTTCACCCTTGCCATATTTTTTTGTTATATTATATAATAACACAGCCCGCACTTGTACGGGCTGTTTTTAGAATACAAATTTTCCGTTTTTATAAAATAATTCTCCGTCGACATAAATTTCACCTTGGTCTTTCATGTTACACAGCATGTCCCAATGTATGACAGATTCATTTTTTCCTCCGCTCTTGCCGTAAGACTTGCCCAGGGCCATGTGGATCGTACCACCCATTTTTTCGTCATAAAGCATGTTTTTCGTAAATCTGTCGATTCCATAATTGGTTCCGATCGCCACTTCTCCCACCATTGATGCTCCGGGATCAGTCTTTATCAGTGCATTAAGAAGATCCTCCCCCTTTGCTGCCGATGCCTTCACTACCCGGCCTTTTTCGAACACGAGCCGTATGTCCTCGATCTCCTGACCGGCATAAATACCGGGAAATGAAAATCTCACATGGCCTTCCACGCTGTCTTCGACTGGGCCCGTAAACACCTCTCCGCTTGGGAAATTGGTATGGCCGTCGGAATTTATCCAAATTCTGTCTTTGACGCTCATTTTTACATCCGTATCCAAGGAAATTATTCTGATTTCCCTCTTGCCATTCAGAAAATTGACGACTTTCTCTTGATCATCGTGAACTTTTTTCCATTCAGCTACGGGATCATCCTTATTGAGCAGGCAAGCATTGGCAACAAATTCTTCGTATTCCCTCAATGACATTCCTGCTTCCTGAGCCAGACCTTGGGTGGGATACATGCATAGCGACCAATCAAGTTCTTTTGAATCGACTCTGTCATTGTATATTTTATTGATCCTTTTTCCGCTTTTTCTCAACATCGATATTTTTTCAGCTTTTACACCGCTTAAGTATTTGGTATTCGGCACACCGCCAATATTTAAAATTTTGTCGGCATTTTTCACTATCGCTTCGTTAACGGGGCTTTCAAATGACAGTTGGTCATCGCTGCCTTGCTTGAGGAGCATCTCATCAAGCTGTGTTCTTAAAACGACTTGGGGATGTCCACCCGCTTTTAAAATCTCTCCATAACATTGTTCGATCAATGGCATGGCCTCAACATATCCCTGAATGACAACAAAGTCCCCTTTTTTAACAAACAGTGAATATTCAATCAACGTCTTGGCATATTTTTCAAGTATTTCAGTACGCATGGAAACTCTCCTAATCTACATCTTCCTGTGGTTTTAGTATCTCATCGACTTTGGTTTGTATTTCTTCTTTGATATCGTCCAGATTTTGTCTTGCTTCAAGCACCGTTTTCCCTTTGATCGAAAAATATACCTTGATCTTGGGTTCAGTTCCTGAAGGTCTTATACAAAACCAAGAACCGTCTTCCAGATAGGCTTTGATAACATTAGACTTTGGCAGTACGATATCTTCACTGCCTTCCCCAACAAGATTTCTCTTTCCTGAAAGATAATCTTCTATAACCGCAACTTTTTTTCCTGCCCAGTTCATGGGCATCTGTTTTCTAAAGTAATCAACTATTTTCTGGATTTCCATGGCACCCTGTTTTCCCGCCATCTCCATTGAGACTATGTCGTCAATGCAGAATCCGTAAAGTTCATATACTTCGTTCAACACGTCTCCCAAGGTTTTTCCTGTTTCCTTATAATACAAGGCCATTTCTGAAATAATCAGAGATGTCATTATGGCATCCTTGTCTCGACAGTGGGTTCCAGGGAGATATCCGTAGCTTTCTTCAAATCCCAGTATAAAATCTCTCAACTTTGTTTTGGAATACTCTTCCACCAACTCACCTATGTACTTGAATCCGGTCAATGTATTTATTACTTTTACACCGTACGTCTTTGCGATGTCTTCAACAATTTCTGTAGACACGATGCTTTTTATGATCACGCCTTTTTCAGTTAATCTGTCCTGCTCCTTCATGGTGTTCAACATATAGTATGTCAGAAGTATCCCAATTTCATTTCCTGTTAACAGTCTGAATTCGCCATTATTCTCTTTGTAGGCGATCCCAAGCCTGTCTGCATCCGGATCTGTTCCCATGATGATGTCGCCGTTTTCCTTTTCAGCCAGCTTTATTGCCAAGTCGAAGACATCCCTTTTTTCGGGATTTGGTTCCTTGACTGTGGGGAAATTTCCGTCCGGATTCTCCTGCTCACTCACCACATGCACGTTATCAAATCCGGCTTCCTTTAACGCTCTTCTTAACGGAATATTGCCCGAGCCATGGATCGGAGTGTATATTATGCTTATATCATCATTTTTGGCTTTGATCAAATTAGGTCTTGAAACGCCTTTCAGAATTTCTGTGATGTATGGGCCATCGACCTTCTCAGAGATGTACTCAAGATATCCCTTTGCCAAGGCATCCTCTTCAGTCAATTTTCTTATGGCTTTAAAATCGATGATTTCGTTAATAAGATCACTGATTTCAGTGGCTGCTTCCGGCGTAAGTTGGTAACCCTCCTGCCAATATACTTTGTATCCGTTATATGCGGGGGGATTGTGGCTTGCGGTTATGACGATTCCACTTATACAGTTGAGCTTTCTAATGGCAAATGACAATTGCGGGACCGACCTGAGAGATTCAAAAAGATATACCTTGATATTGTTGGCCGCAAGCACTCTTGCGGCACTCAAAGCAAATTTTTCAGAATTATTCCTGGAGTCGTACGCTATTACCACTCCCCGCTCCATGGCCTTCAGTCCCCATTTGGATATATAGTTGGCCAAAGCCTGAGTAGTCATGTCAACAACATAGGTATTCATTCTGTTGGTTCCCATGCCCATTATTCCTCGCAACCCTGCGGTGCCGAATTCCAAATTTTTATAGAATCTATCTTCCAACTCTTTTTTATCTTCAATTATATTTTTAATTTCATCTTTATCGGCTTCTTCAATATACTCGCTATCCAGCCACAACTGACTTCTCTCTTCGTACAACATTATTTCATCCCCCTTGTATTGATATACTTTAGTTTATCGTCCATTTTAATTACACAAACCATCCGTAATTTATACTAGTGTTAATCATAATAATTTATTATATCATAATTGCTACCCATTAAACATAATTAACAACCATCCAGAGCCAACTAAAATTGTTTGCTTTAATCGATACGAGCATCTCATTTTTTGATTTTCCATTGAGCCAGCCTTTAATGTACCCTTGATACAAGAAAGTCAAAGCCTTTTATATCCTATGTGGTACCGCCAAACAACCAATGGGTATATAATATTAATAGAATGGATGGAGGTGCAATATGGATCATAAAAAATTTGGCAACAAGTATTTTGTTAGATTGGACAAAGGAGAAGAGATAGTCGCATCGCTTCAATCACTGTGCCAATCTGAAAATATCAAATTAGGCTATTTTCAGGGATTCGGTGCAGTCAACAAGGTCGAACTCGGACTTTTCAAAACTGTTGAAAAAGAATATAGCGTTAGAACGTTGGAGGGCGATTTTGAAATCACGAGCCTTTTGGGCAATATCTCAACTAAAGATGATGAGACATACCTTCACATGCACGTAAATTTGTCAGACATTGAAAACACGGGCTTTGGTGGGCATTTGAATAATGCCTATGTCAGCGCTACCGTAGAAATTTTTATCGAAGCCATAGACGGCCTTGTAAAGAGAGAGTTCGATCCCGAAATAGGGCTTAACCTATACAAGTTCGATTGATTCCAAACCGACTGCTAAAGTCGGTTTTTTTCATCATGAGATATTTCCTTTAAAAGATGCTTACTTCACAAAACCTTCCATGTCCATAGTTTGTTTGATTAATCTATTTGGTTGTGGTAAAATTATCATGATTTTTGCTCACATCTCAACTTTTCGGAAGGAAGGGTTCTTTTGCGGAAATTAATACTTTTGCCTTTTTTGTTTTTGATCTTATTTTCATTTGGATGCACCGTAAATGACGATACAAACAATGAAGATTCAGTCAAAGATGAAGAAATCAAGCGACTTGAAAATAAAATAGAAGCCCTGGAACATCAGATTTCCGATCTGGAAACCGAGATCGAAGTCATTGAAACTGAAAAATCCAAAGGCAAGGAATTCATCAACAATGCCATAACACTGATATCTCAAGATGAATTGTATGCAATTGCAGCCCTGGACTGGGAGTACTCCCTAATGGCAGACGAATATCCCATCAGCGACGACGGGAGCGTGCTTATCAACAAAAACTCATTTTCCATAACAGTTTCAGAGGCCAAGAACCCGTTTAGCATCTTGCCCGTAGACATATCCAATCTGGGCAAGGTCAGTGGGAGCCTATTTTCAAATCATATTCAATTCCCCGACAGAAAGCCTTCAAATACTGCTGGAAGTGAAGATGAATATATTTCTTCAACTACATATATTTTTGAAAACTTGTATAATGGCGAGCAAATAAAGATACAGCTTTCCACTGAACTAAAGGAAAGGTTAGAACTTGAGTCTGAAATTGTATCTATAAAGGTATTCATCGATGAGAGCTTGGAAGATGATACCATCCGCCAACAGCCAAAATAAGAACTTTTTAAAAAAATCCGAACCGCAGTTCGGATTTTTCTAATTTTTTGTCAAGATATCGTTTTTCAACGTCCACAACTTTTCAGAAAGATCTACGTGATATTCGTGTGGATTTGTAAATCGTGTCGTCGCAGGCCACATCGACTCGATTTCTTCCTTAAGATGATTTTGAATTTCTTTCATGCTGGGCATTTCATAAACACATTTTCCATCAATAATTACGGGGACCATCATGTCTCTAACATTAAAATCCGTCAAGACTCTTTTTTTCCAAGTGTACACAGGATGGAAAATGGTCAAAGGTTTGGTCTCGTCGATCTCTTCCTCATCAAGCATAATTAGATCCGCCAAAGCTTTTTTAGTTTTGTTGTCGTAAATTCTTACTACCTTTTTATATCCGGGATTGGTGATCTTCCCAGGATCGTTTGATATTTTGAGCTTGTTGTAGATTTCTCCACTACTCTCTATTTGGGCCAGCTTATAGACGGCCCCCAGAGCCGGTTGGTCATAAGCGGTGATCAATTTGGTGCCAACACCCCACAAATTGATTTGTGCACCTTGTAATTTTAGATCCCTTACCAAATACTCGTCCAAATCTGAAGATGCAGATATGACGGCATCTTCAAATCCTGCTTCATCCAACATGACTTTCGCTTCTTTTGACAAATAAGCCAAATCCCCCGAATCCAATCTTATGCCGTAATTTTTCGGGAGTTCGCCCGCATCTCTCAACTTGCTGAAGACCTTTATGGCGTTAGGCACTCCTGAACCCAGAGTACTGAATGTATCCACCAATAAAATCAGATTGTTGGGGTTAAATTTCGTATAGGTCCAAAAGGCGTCATACTCAGTAGGATAACTGAGAATAAAACTGTGAGACATTGTTCCTTTTGACGGGATATCTATGATCTTTTCCGATTCTACATTGCTGGTACCTGCACAACCGCCGATGACAGCCGCCCTTGCTCCATATAAGCCCGCCTCTGATCCATGAGCTCTCCTGAGCCCAAATTCAAGAACTGGATCGCCTTCTGCAGCCTGTACTATTCTGGCAGCCTTCGTAGCAATCAAAGTTTGATGATTTATCATGCTCAACAGCGGTGTTTCAATTATTTGTCCCTCTATCAAAGGTGCTTTGATCCTAAGTATCGGTTCATGCGGGAAAACAATGGATCCTTCAGGAATCGCATACAATTCTCCTGTAAATTTAAAATCCCTAAGATACTCCAAAAATTTTTCAGTCAACTCCGGATGATTTTTCTTTAGCATCTCTATGTCATCATCCTCGAACCCAAAGTCCAATAAATATTCAACGACTTGCTCCAGGCCAGCACAAACCATATATCCGCCGTTAAAAGGGTTGTTCCTGACAAACAAGTCAAATACAGCTACTTCCTGGTCCTTTCCGTCGTTTATATATACATTGCTCATGCTTATCTGATAATAATCCGTTGCCAACTGCTTGCTTCTAAGGCATTTCATTTACGCGATTCCTCCGTTCGATTGATACATTAATTTTACACCTGTAAAAAGCATATTGCAACTAACAGATCCGGTCAAATTTTCACCGTATAAAATTAGTTGCGATCTTTTGTCTTTTTTCCGGTTCCGTGATTTTTCCCTTTCCCAATTCTATCAATTTTAGAAGCCATGCCATATTTTCACCTAATATTTCCATGGTCTGCATCCCTTCAAGATCTTCCAGGACTTCCCCAGGTCTACCACCATGTATTCCGTTCCAGTAGTTGGATCCGGGCACCATCATTTCACTGATCAAAAAATATTTGTTCAGCTGTTCGAGTGCAACTGTTTCTCCTGATCTTCTGGCGACCGTTATTCCTGCTCCAACCTTGTGTCTGAACAAACCACCGTTGGCTCCTCCCACATAAAAAGCCCTGTCCAAAAATGTTTTGAACCCACCGGCAATTCCGGAATAATAGACTGGAGATCCCAATATTATTCCGTCCGCCTCCTTCATCTTTTGAATCCAAGTGTTGACCTCGTCATTTTTTATAACACAAGTTTCGTCTTTCTTCTTTCCACACGTGCCACAAGCGGTACAGCCGGACAAAGCTTTGTTTCCCACATGGATTATTTCCGTTTCGATTCCTTCTTTTTCAAGTATCTCGCTTATTCTATATAGTCCATTATACGTATTTCCTTTTTCCTTGGGGCTTCCATTAAATGCAACAACTTTCATTTCGATCTCCTCCTCTAAAGTTTCCTTGTTTTATTTTACTTCCTTTTGATCTTTGTGTCCAATGCCGCTTAAACTCGGGTTATCGATATGTTTTGAAAATCTAAAAGACATGTTATACTTAAACTATTGAAACACTGATCAAAGGAGGTGCAACCTTGTCCAACATCATTTTTCTCGTAGACATGAATGCCTTTTATATAAGTTGTGAAACCACAAGAAATTCTGAGTTGGCATGCCACCCATCAGCAGTTGCCGGTGATCCGAAAAACAGAACAGGCATAATCCTTGCGGCGAATTATAAAGCACGTTCCATGGGTGTAAAAACCGCCATGTCTGTTTATCAAGCCAAACAATTGTGTCCACAGATAAAACTTGTGCCGCCTGATCATAATTTTTATAAAATCAAATCCAATCAAGTCATGAGACTCTTAAGATCATATACTCCCTTGGTGGAAGAAAACAGCATCGATGAGGCCTGGTTGGACATGACCGGATCCATCAAACTTTTTGGAACACCGGAAGAAACCGCTCAAAAGATCATGGATCATATCGAATCTGAACTTGGGCTTTGGTGTTCAGTCGGAATATCAGAAAACAAATTTTTAGCAAAAATGGCCGCTGAAATGAAAAAGCCAAAAGGTATAACTCAATTGTGGCAACGTGATATCAAAGACAAAATGTGGCCGATGAAAGTGGATAAGCTCTATGGTATTGGTGCTAAAACAGCTGAAAAGCTAAACCGGGAAGGAATTTTCACCATAGGTGATCTGGCCGGTGCAGATCATAAGATCTTGCTTAAAAAGTTTGGTAAATCAGGGTTGGAAATTTACAACCACTCCCATGGGATCGACCAAAGTCAGGTGACCGCACACGACCACAACGATGTAAAGTCTATCGGCAAATCAGTTACCCTTTCAAACAATTTATCCGACCTTACAAAAGCCAAGTCCATACTTTTATCCTTGAGCGACCAAGTAGGCACCCGAGCACGAAAATTAGAAAAAAAAGGAAGGACTGTACAAATAACCATAAAATATTCAGACTTTAAAACCATCACAAGGCAACAAACACTTGAAGCCACCTCGGTGACAAAAACAATATACAACACCGCTGTGAATCTATTGGAAAGAAATTGGGAATCCAACAGGCTCATACGTCTGTTGGGAGTAACACTGGGTGATTTCAATCATGAATGTCAAGAATCCCAGATTTCAATCTTTGATGCTTTATACACTTCTGAAATTCCGAAAGATCATTCCAATGAAAGAGATTTGACTTTGGAACATACCATCGACCTCATAAGGAAGAAATTTGGTCATGACTCACTCAAACCCGCAGTTCTTGTCAGAGCAAACAACGAAAAACAGTACATAAAATAAAAATTCAATCAAACATTAAATAATGGAGGTATTTAAATGACAGATTTTCACAGGAATAATAGGGAAAAATTATTAAAAAACATGGAGGAAGGATCCATCATTTTGGCATTCGCGGGAAAAGCTCCACATCGCTCCAGAGATGCCTACTACCCTTTTGAAGTCAACAAAAACTTTTTCTATTTGACGGGAGTAGACCGGGAAAATATTATATATATGGGAGTTAAACATTCCGATTCAACGGAAGAATTTCTTTTCATAGAAAAATCTGATCCGGTTTTGGAGAAATGGGTGGGCAAAAAACTGACCAAGGAAGATGCGACAAAAATCACTGGGATCTCAAACGTTGCCTATATCAACGATTTAAAGTCAAAGATCAACAATTTGCTTCAAAGCACCGGTAGATCCATAGATAAAATTTACCTTGACATGTTTGTCAACTCTTACGATGACAGTCCCTCTCCCGGGATTGCACATGCTAACAAGTTCAAAGAAAAATACCCTCACGTGACTATCAGGGATTTTTCCAAATCAATAGCTGCGCAAAGATTCATCAAAAGCGATTCAGAGATAGAAAACATGAAAAAGGCCATCGACATAACCAATGAGACCTTTAAACTTTTATTGAGCAAATCCTCCTCCTGCTCCTACGAGCATCAGTTGGAAGCTTATCTGGATTTTTCATTCAAGCTTCATGGAGCTGATCATGCATTTGATACAATAGCAGCATCGGGTAAAAATGCAACTATCCTCCACTATGTTGAAAACAATGCCAAAATACCCGAAGACAGCCTGGTAATGTTTGATTTTGGAGCCAGATGGAATTACTACTGTGCAGATATCAGCAGAACCTTCCCTGCAAAAGGCAAGTTTTCTCAAAGACAGGCGGCCGTATACAATGTTGTTTTAAAAGCACTTAAAGAAACAACAAAGATCATGAAGCCCGGGGCTCTGATGAAGGACGTGAACGAATTTGCAAAAAATCTTCTGGCGGAAGGGGCTATGGAACTAGGACTCATCAAAGAAAAATCTGAAATAGATAAATACTATTACCATGGGATCGGACATCCCCTGGGGCTGGATACCCACGATGTGGGAGACCGGGACATGACTCTCCAACCGGGCATGGTATACACTTGCGAGCCGGGGTTGTACATAGAAGAAGAAGGCATCGGTGTGAGGATAGAAGACGACATATTGATAACCGAATCGGGTAACATAAATCTATCAGAAAGTATAATCAGGGAAATCGAAGATATCGAAAATTTTATGAACAACTGAAAAAATAAAAGCGTAAAGTCTTTTTATAGGACCTTACGCTTTGTATTTATTTTAGATTTGTCTTCATATTACTCGTAATCAACCGGCAAGTCTGTTCTGACGATCTGTATGAATGTCTTTCCCGCTGGCAGGGGAATTTCTTCACCTGATTCATCGTAATAAACCGTGAGTGAATCCTTGTCTTTTCTTTCCCAAGTTCCTTTTTTCATTTTGCCATCTGCAAAATAAAGGCTTTCGCCGCTGCCTATGAGGTCGATATTGGTATATACCATGCCCTCAACTTTTATGTGCTTCGCTCTTTGAACTATAATATTTTTGACTGTGACCTGCTCCCCATTTTCTTTGTCCACCATGGGATCTCCGTTTATACTTCTTTTGTACAGTCCTGATTCAGCGTCATAGTCGTATGTGATCTTGTTGATGGACTGGTACGCCAAACTTATTTTTTGAGCAGTTTCTCCTTCAAAGACAAGTTCTTGGTCAAAATAAATCGTCCTTGTTCTGTCAGGCTTGTGTGTGTCATCTGCAAAATCAGAAAGCTTCAGATAAGCATTATGCGGTGCTTTTCTGTCCGAGGTCCTAAAAAAAGCATTACTCGACATTCCGTCGAGCATGGGCGCTGTAACACCCAGTTCTTCTCGAATTTCATAAATGTTTTGACCTGCTGGAGTAGACCCTCCATAGAATGCAAACAAGAAGTTCCACTCGCTCCACAAATGTATCTGCTGTTTTCTCGCACTTCTGACCGGCCCTACTTTATCGGGAAATTCACTGTGAAAGAACGCTGTCAATCTGGTGATCTTTGATTCAACTTCGATTTCATAAATCAAATCAGCACCGCTTATTCCACTTTGGGGTCTTGCCGCAGGAGTATTTTCCATTTGTACCATCATAGGATAACTTTCACCATCGTATGATTCCCCTGTAAGCGGAGAGATCCCCTCATCAAGTTCATCATATTTGGCAATATTTTCTACAGGATCAATGATTGGATCCGGATCTACGGGTTCGTTTCCATTTCCGTTTTCATTTTCTGGTTCCACATCTGCGCTGCATCCTGTAAAAATCAAAAATGTTATTATCAATATCCACAGAGCTAATTTTTTCATTATTTCATCACCTCAAAGATAATTATGTGTTTTCCAAAAACATTAGTCAAGTCAAAATTTACACCGGACGTTCATCTTTGGCGCATACAAAAAAGCGATGCGCTTGTCTGCGCATCGCTTTGATCAATTTATTTCCTTCATGTAATTTATCAGACCGCCCTTTTTGATTATGTCTATCTGACGATCTGTTATGTCGACTTTAGTCTTGATTTGTATATCTTTGGTCTTGTCGACAATAGTCATTTCTTTCTTTCCAACACTGTCAAGTACATTCTCCATTACCATTTCGTCCATTAAACTGATTTTATCGTAATCTGATTCATCGACGAATACTAGCGGAAGTATTCCGTTGTTGATCAAATTGTTTTTATGTATCCTGGCAAAAGATTTTGCCACTACCGCCTTGATCCCCAAATACAAAGGCGCCAGTGCCGCATGCTCTCTACTGGAGCCTTGGCCGTAATTATGTCCTGCCACAATTATACCCCCGGAATTTTCCTTTGCCCTTTCAGGAAACTCGGAATCGCATGGAGTCAGGCAATAATCGGACAAATATGGAATATTCGATCTGTATGGAAGCAGCTTTGCGTTCGATGGCATTATATGGTCGGTGGTTATGTTGTCTTCCACAATGATAAGGACTTTTTTATCGATTTTGTCTTCCAATACGCTGGTTTTAGGAAAAGGTTTTATATTTGGCCCTTTTACCACTTGTACGTCATTATTGTCTTCTGCAGGTTCAACTATCATGTTGTCATTGACTTTGAACAACTCGGGTATCTCAATATCTAAAGCCCCGACAGGGATATTTTTTACCGGGTCGGTTATCACTCCCGTAATTGCCGAAACGGCGGCCGTTTCAGGACTTACGATATAAACATCTGCATCTACCGTTCCACTTCTGCCTTTGAAATTTCTGTTGAATGTTCTTAATGAAACTCCCTTGGTATTAGGTGATTGACCCATTCCAATACAAGGTCCGCATCCGCATTCCAGTATTCTTGCACCTGAATCTATGAGCTTCGCCAAAGCTCCATTTTCAGCCAACATGTTTAGAACTTGTTTTGATCCCGGAGCAATTACAAGGGAAACATTTTCAGAGACTGTTTTGCCTTCAAGAATATTGGCAGCCTTCATTAGATCAAGGTATGAGGAATTTGTGCAGCTGCCGATGGCAACTTGATTTACCTTGGTACCTTCAAGCTCCGAAATGAATTTAACATTGTCAGGAGAATGTGGACATGCAGCCATAGCCTGAAGTTCATTCAGGTCCACAACGATTTCCAAATCGTATTTTGCATCAGGATCGGCTTTCAATTCAACGAAATCCTTTTCTCTTCCTTGGCTTTTCAAAAATTGCATTGTTATATCGTCAGATGGAAAAACCGATGTTGTAGCTCCAAGTTCGGCACCCATATTGGTTATAGTGGCCCTTTCTGGTACAGTCAGCGACTTCACTCCTTCACCAACGTATTCAAATACTCTGTTGATTCCACCTTTGACTGTGCATCTTTTTAAAACTTCAAGTATTATGTCTTTAGATGCAACGCCCGGATTGAGTTTGCCTTTCAGCTCTACTTTGACAATTTCAGGCATGGTGATGTAGTAAGGTCCGCCTGCCATGGCCACAGCCACATCAAGTCCTCCTGCTCCAATGGCAAGCATGCCCACGCCTCCACCTGTGGGAGTATGGCTGTCTGATCCCAGTAAAGTTTGTCCCGGCACTCCAAATCTTTCAATATTTACCTGGTGACATATTCCATTTCCCGGTTTTGAATAATAAATGCCGTGTTTTTTTGCCACCGTCTGTATGTAAATGTGATCGTCCATATTCTCTGGACCGGTCTGCAACATGTTGTGATCGATATAAGCCACGGATCGGTTGGTTTTTACTCTAGGCACTTCCATAGCTTCAAATTGAAGATACGCCATGGTTCCTGTGGAATCCTGGGTAAGGGTCTGGTCGATCTTTATTGCAATTTCTTCTCCTCTAACCATTTCGCCAACAGCCAAGTGGTTTTTTATTATCTTTTCGGTAATTGTGTAACCCAAACTATCATCTCCTATCATTTCATTGTATTTATTTAATCGGCCGTTTTAAATCTATCAAAATGTCCGGCCGTTAAAGCTGCAAGTTCATGATCTTCGATGGAACTGGTTCTTCCATTTTCATATTCTTTGTCCACCCACATTTTGATTTTAAATACCAGCGAGTCATTTTTGGTGATTTTCTCATCATCGCGCAGGTCGTAGTAATTATTGATCCAGGCAGCAACACCCGCTAAACCCGAAGTTTGGTTGACCTTGATGACAACCGGCCTGTTGAGGATCTTTTTTGTGTCGAATGAATTATAGATCGCTTCGAATTTCATTATTCCGTCTGCATGGACTCCGGCCTTTGTCATATTGAAATCATCTCCTACGAAAGGTCTCTTCGCATCGATATGATAGTCGAATTCTTTCTCGAAGAAAAACCTGATCTCATTTATGATCTCCAAATTGATTTTTTTGTCGTCTCTCAATTGTCCATATTCAACGAGCATAGCCTCCAAAGGACAATTCCCCGTCCGTTCTCCAATTCCAAAGATAGTGGTATTTACAGAAGCTGCCCCGTAAAGCCAAGCTGTTGTGGCGTTTGTTACTACAGAATGATAATCATTATGTCCATGCCATTCCAAAGCTTCCGACGGCACACCGCAAAACTTCTTCAACCCGCTTACCATTGCCGGGATACTTCTGGGCAATTCAACTCCCTGATGCGACACTCCAAGACCCAGCGTATCGCACAAACGTATTTTGATCTGCACGCCGGCCTGTTTGCCAATCTCCTGGATGTTTTTTACCAAGGGCACTACGAAACCGAAATAATCGGCCCTGGTTATATCCTCCAGGTGGCATCGCGGGATTATACCCATATCCAGAGCTTTTTTGACCATATCCAGATACTTCTCCATACATGTGGTCCTATTGAGCCTCAATTTCTTGAATATATGGTAGTCAGAACAGGACATCAACATCCCGGTTTCCTTTATACCCATTTTCTTGACCAACTCAAAATCATTTTCATTTGCTCTGATCCATGAAGTTATTTGAGGAAATTCATATCCTTTTTCCATGCACGCATAGACTGCCTGTCTGTCTTTTTCAGTGTACAGAAAAAATTCAGACGTTCTGATGAGGCCGCTTCCATTGTCTATCTCATGCAGATAATCGTACAAAGACACGATTTGATCGACTGTAAAGGCGGACATTGACTGCTGACCGTCTCTAAATGTAGTGTCAGTGATCCATATCTCACCAGGAAGATCCATTGGAGTAGTTTCACCGTTAAATTTTATTTTCGGCACTTCGGTATAAGGAAAGAACTCATTATACAAATTAGGTTCTATGACATCAACTACTGAATATTTGTAGGAAGATACGTTGCTCAATATAAACATCACCTTTCATTAATGAATCTTTTATCTTATTTTTTCAAAATTCTGAAATTTGTACAGATAAAATTACATCTTTTATAGAGTAATGTTTATATTATCATAAACTCAGAAGTCTTTCAATGTAATAAAGAAAGATTTTTTCATTTTCTTTCATTTATACTTCAAAAAGACCGACTTTTCTCTTAACCTTGCCCAGTGTTCTGTTTGCAGCTCTATTGGTTTTAGCCGTGCTGTTCTCGACTATTTCCTTTATATAAGCCTTGTCTTCCTTCAACTCTGCAAATCTTTTTTGTATGGGAGCCAATGTATCTGCAACAGCTTCTCCAACTGCAGTTTTGAAATCTCCGTATCCTTTTCCTTCAAATTCCTTTTCGATATCCTTGAAGTCCTTTCCTGTGGCGCAAGAATAGATTTCCATCAAATTGGATACCCCGGGCTTTTCCTTTCTGTCAAATCTTACTTGTGTGTCGGAATCGGTTATAGCCCTCTTAAATTTTTTGATTATGACGTCCCTGGGATCCTGCAGTGTCACAAATGCATTGATATTTTCATCAGACTTGGACATCTTTTTTTCAGGCTCCTGCAAGCTCATTATTCTAGCTCCCTTTTTGCCAATATATGGCTCCGGGATCTTGAATGTCGGGGAATACAGATTGTTGAATCTGCTGGCTATGTCCCTGGTAAGTTCCAGATGTTGTTTTTGATCCTCACCCACAGGCACAAGATCGGATTGATACAACAATATGTCAGCCGCCATCAGTACAGGATAACTGTATAATCCAACTCTTATGTTTTCACCCTGCTTTTTCGACTTGTCCTTGAACTGAGTCATTCTTCCCAGTTCACCCATATAAGAGTAGCAATTGAGTAGCCATGCCAGTTCAGCATGAGCACTTACATGCGATTGAAAATATAAGGTCGACTTTTCAGGGTCTATACCTGCCGCCAGTAAAGTTATGAATGACTCAAAACTGTTTTTTCTCAAATCTTTCGGAACTTGCGGTACTGTAAGCGCATGAAGATCCACTACGCAAAAGTAACAGTCATAATCATCCTGAAGGTTCACCCAATTCTTTATGGCTCCAAAATAATTTCCTATGGTAAAAGAGCCCGAAGGCTGAATGCCGCTGTATAATATCTTCTTTTTTTCTTCCAAAACGCTCTCTCCTTTGTGGTTTTATCTGAATATCAATCCACCGTGTCTTCTTTGAGCAATTGAACTTTAGACAATTTATAATTGGTTATGTGGAGTCTTTCCAGTGTTTCTGCAAACTCTTTGGTTCCGCCTGTAGTGTATATCTCTTTTATTCCACCTTTACCGTCATTTTTGATATTATTTGACTCAAGGTACTCTTCAAGCAACTTGACCTGCTTGCTCGCCGGATTTATAAGTTTGAGTCCAGGATAAATCTCAGCTATCTCATTTTCGATTATTGGAAAATGACTGCAACCCAATATCAACTCTTTAATGTCTCCCTTTTCCAATATTGGATCGATGCACTCGTGTATGTGTTTATCCAGCAAATATTTGTGTTTCAATTGATCGTTGATTATTTGCGGCAGCTTTCTTGAATCATTTGCCACAAAGTGTCTTTCTCTATCCAGCATCTTCAAGGTCTTGTCGTAAACTCCACTTTTGACTGTAGCAACGGTAGCAATCAGACCTATGTCCGACGATTCGCTGCTTTCAAGGGCCGCCATGCAACCGGCTTCGATAATACCAAAAATCGGGACCTCATGTTTTAATTTATCTATTTGTGAAGAAACCGTATTGCATGCGAGCAGTATTGCCTTCACCTTGTTGTTTTCAAGGAATTTGATAATTTCATTCGCAAGAAAAACTATTTCTTCCTCGGTTCTGTTGCCGTAGGGCATTCGCTTTGAATCCCCAAAATATATTATGTTTTCACTCGGCAGCGATTTGATTATTTCCTTGACTACCGTCAATCCTCCCACACCGGAATCCATGACCCCGATTGGCAAATTTTTGTCCGACAAGTTATCACTCTCTTCCAATAAATATATGATAAATATCATCTAAATATTTTATCACAAAATAGAGAGTGGGTGTAAAAAAAATAACCTTATCAAATCCATAAAAAATGACCCTTGGAATATAAATATTCCAGGGCCATTTTTCTGTATTTGATTCGCAAGTAAGTGCTTATCTTTTTGAAAATTGAGATGCTTTTCTTGCTTTTTTGAGTCCGTATTTTTTTCTTTCAGTCATTCTAGAGTCTCTTGTAAGGAATCCTGCTTTTTTAAGGTCTCCTCTAAGATTTTCATCAGCTTTGATCAAGGCTCTTGCAATACCGTGTCTGATTGCACCAGCTTGGCCTGTAAAGCCTCCTCCATGAACGTTTACGATTATATCAAACTTATCCAAAGATTCGGTCAATGTCAAAGGTTGTTTTGCTATAACTTTTAAAGTTTCCATTCCAAAGTAATCTTCAAGATCCTTTTTATTAACTGTGAATTTTCCACTGCCTGGCAAAATTCTTACTCTTGCTACAGATTTTTTTCTTCTTCCTGTTCCCAAGTATTGAGTTACTGACATATTATTTCCTCCTCTCCTTATACGTTAAGTTCCAAAATTTCTGGTTTTTGTGCTTCATGCGGATGCTCGCTGCCTTTGTAAACTTTAAGCTTCTTGAACATTTGTCTTCCAAGGATGTTGTGTGGCAACATTCCCTTTACGGCTTTTTCTATGACAAATTCAGGTTTTTCCGCAATCAATTTTCTGTATGACATTTCTTTCATTCCACCGATGTATCCGCTATGTCTTCTATACATCTTCTGATCAAGTTTCTTTCCTGTCAATGCCACCTTTTCTGCGTTTATCACAATAACAAAATCTCCTGTGTCAACGTGAGGTGTGTAAATCGGTTTATTTTTACCGCGAAGAATTTTTGCTACTTCGCTGGCCAATCTTCCTAATGTCTTGCCATCTGCGTCAACAACGAACCATTTTCTTTCAACTTCGCCGCTTTTGGCCATAACTGTGGATCTTGCGTTCATTTTATATCCTCCATTCAACTTTAACTCTTTATTAATTAACCGATCCGGGGCTAGTGGATCAGATAATGTGCCAACGTATATTCTATTATAAAACCATTTATAAGTCAATAAAATGCAAAAATTAATATATAACTTTTTTTAAATACAGTCCTTGGGGCGGTGCCGTTTTGCCGGCCAGATTTCTATCTTTGCCCTTGAGCAATTTCGAGATCTTGTCCGGATCGATTTTGCCCAAACCCACATCGACTAAAGTTCCGGTCATGATTCTCACCATGTTGTATAAAAACCCATTGCCAGAAACGACCATGATTATTTGATCTTCCCTTGTTGACAAAGAGTATTCGCAGATCGTCCTGACCTTGTTTTCAGAACCGCTCTTTATGGATGAAAATGTCGTAAAATCGTGGGTTCCCTTCAAGCACTCCATGGCTTTTATTATTGCTGTCCTGTCAAGGTGCGGCTTAACGTGCCAAACCCTGTTACGATCCAGAGCACTTCCATAAGGATCGTTGAGGATCCTGTACTCGTATACTTTTCCCTTGGCGCTGTAACGACTATGAAATTCATGTGATTGCTCATAGGCTCCAACTATCCTGATATCCCTTGGCAATTTTGAATTTATTGCCATTGGAAATTTTTCCGTCTCTATTGCGCTTTTAGTCAGAAAATTTGCCGATTGCCCATAAGCATGAACTCCGGCATCGGTCCTTCCAGATCCAATCAACTTTATCTTTTCAGAAGTTATTTTTTCTATTGCCCTTATTAGAACTTCCTGGATTGCCACACCGTTGGGTTGTATTTGCCAACCGCAATAGGCTGTGCCCTCGTATTCTATCACCAACTGAATGTTGCGCATAATCATCACCTAGATCCATCTGGTCAATATTACAGCACCGATCATGAGGAATGTTGTCGCATATGCGTAAATATCTATCCTTCCAAATTTCAATGCGTGCAGCCTGGTCCTGTTTTCTCCGCCTCTATAGCATCTTGCCTCCATTGCAATCGCAAGCTCGTCCGCCCTTCTAAATGCACTAACGAACAAAGGCACCAATATGGGTATCAGACTCTTTGCTCTTTGAATCAGGTTTCCGCTGTCAAGATCAGCGCCTCTGGCCTTCTGAGCTTTCATTATTCTGTCTGTCTCTTCCATTAGAGTCGGTATAAACCTTAATGCAATAGTCATCATCATTGCAAGTTCGTGTGCATACTTTCGTACTCCTGGAACGCCCTTCAATGAATACTCAATGCCGTCGGTAAGCGATATGGGAGAAGTGGTCAACGTCATCAAAGATGTTCCCGTTACGAGAAAAATCAACCTTAATGCCATAAAAACCGCAACTTTCAATCCTTCTTCAGTTATCTTGAATATCCAAAACTGATATCTTACTGTACCCGGGGTCATAAATAAATTTATTGCCACAGTGATCATGATAATAAAAACCAGTCCTTTGACTCCTCTAAGGACGTAATTTACGGGTATTTTTGATATTAATGTTATTGTTATAAGAGTTGCAAATGCCACCCCGTAACCAATCATATTGTCAACCAAAAACAGTGCAACTATATACAACAACGTAAAGTGTATCTTAGTCCTGGGATCGAGCCTGTGTATGATTGAATTCGTAGGATAGTATTGCCCGATAGTAACATCTTTAAGCATTATCTTTTCTCCTAATCATTTTAACGATCTCTTCTTGAGCTTGATCTACCGTGTATACATTTTGATTGACCTTTGGATCGATTTTTTTTAATTCCCTCATAAGGTAGGTAACCTGGGGTACGGCAAGACCGATTTTCTCCAGCAGTTCAGCTTGCGAGAAAACCTTTTCCGGAACATCGTATATTTCGATTTTCCCTCTGTACATTACCATTATCTTATCAACGAATTTGGCTATGTCTTCCATACTGTGAGAGACCAAAATCACCGTTATGCGCTCATTTTCGTGCAATGACTTAATGACTTTAAGAATGTCGTCTCTGCCTCTTGGATCCAGACCTGCTGTAGGTTCATCAAGTATCAATATCCTGGGTTTCATTGCTAAAACACCCGCTATTGCCACTCTTCTCATCTGCCCCCCACTTAATTCAAAGGGTGATTTATCTTTAACTTTTTCATAATCCAGTCCCACAAGTTCCAAGGCATTTTTGACTCTGTCTGCAATTTCATTTTCATCCAGACCCAGATTGCCAGGTCCGTAGGCAACGTCCTTTTCGACTGTTTCTTCAAACAACTGATGTTCAGGATATTGAAATACAAGTCCAACTTTTTCCCGCACGGATTTTGGGTTGACATCCTTGTCGTTGATATCAACGCCGTCAATTATTATTTGTCCTGATGTTGGTTTCAACAAAACATTTAGATGCTGGATAAAGGTCGATTTTCCGGAGCCCGTATGCCCTATCAATCCGGTGAAACTGCCTTTTTCTATAACGCCGCTTATTTTGTCCAATGCTCTTGATTCAAATGGAGAACCTTCAGAATATATGTGTGAGAGTTCCTTGATTTCTATTGACATAATTCTTTCACCATCTCATCTACAGTTAATATATGTGATCCCAAAGGAATATTTAATGATTTTAAGTTGAATGCCAATTCTGTTATCTGCGGCACGTCCAGTCTCAAATCTTTCAACTTTTCAACTTGGCTGAGTATCTCCCTGGGAGTTCCTTCCATCGCTATTTTCCCACCATCCATTACCAGGATTCGGTCAGCATCGACCACTTCATCCATGTAGTGCGTAATGTGCAGTATTGTAATCTTTTCTTCCTTGTTGAGCCTCTTGATCGTATCCATGACTTCTTTTCTTCCTGAAGGGTCAAGCATGGCTGTAGGCTCGTCAAGTATGATACATTTCGGCTTCATGGCTAAAATGCCTGCTATGGCAATTCTTTGCTTTTGGCCTCCTGAAAGTTGGTGTGGTTTCTTATTGATGTATTCACCCATTTCAACAGTTGAAAGGGCTTCGTCGACTCTTCGTCTAATTTCTTCCGGCGGTATCCCAAGGTTTTCAGGTCCAAAGGCGACCTCCTCTTCAACCATTGTGGCGACCAGCTGATTGTCCGGATTTTGAAAAACCATGCCCGCTGTCTGTCTGATATCCCATACCCTGTCATGATCTTTTGTATTTATTCCTGCTACCATTACATCTCCTGTCGTCGGAAACAAAATAGCATTGATCAACTTCGAAAGCGTGGATTTTCCTGAACCATTATGGCCTATTATCCCGATAAATTCTCCCTCCGCCACTGAAAAACTGACGTTTTCTACAGCGACTGTATCTTCGCCTTCGTGTTTTTCATATATAAAACCGACATTTTTAAACTCAATCATATTTTCCATAAAAGCCTCATTCCTCTAAAAAAATGGACAAAAGGGATTAAACTTTTGTTTAATCCCACAGTCATCATTATACAAGTTCGATCAAAGCCGCTTCTGCTGCGTCTCCTCTTCTTTGTCCAAGTTTGTAGATTCTTGTATATCCACCATTTCTATCTTTGTACTTAGGTGCTATTTCGTCAAAAAGTTTAGCAACCACAGCTTCGCTGTTTATGTATGCCAAAGCTTGTCTTCTAGCGTGAAGATCTCCTCTTTTGCCTAAAGTTATCATCTTTTCGGCAATCTTACCAGTCTCTTTTGCTCTTGTAATTGTGGTTTCCAGTTTCCCATTATCCAATAAGGCAGTAACCAGATTTCTAAGCATTGCTCTTCTCTGATCTGTGGGACGTCCCAGTTTTCTATAACCAGCCATGTTTATCCCTCCTTCTTACTCGTCACTTTGTCTTAAACCAAGGCCTATTTCGGCCAACTTGAATTTAATTTCATTTAATGATTTTTTTCCGAGATTTCTGACTTTCATCATGTCTTCTTCGGATTTTTGTGTCAATTCATCTACTGTGTTGATATTTGCTCTTCTTAAACAATTGCTTGACCTTACTGAAAGTTCCAATTCTTCGATTGACATTTCCAGCATCTTTTCTTTTTTGTTTTCTTCCTTTTCGACCATGATCTCAACGGTCCCTACGTGATCTGTCAGATCGATAAACAAGCTCAAATGCTCATTTAGGATTTTTGCCGACAATGACACTGCTTCTTCCGGAGTGATAGTCCCGTCAGTCCACAATTCCAAAGTCAGTTTGTCAAAATCTGTCACTTGACCTACTCTGGTGTCTTCGACAGCGTAGTTGACTTTCTTTACCGTAGTGAATGAAGAATCAACTGGTATGGTTCCTATCGGTTGGTCTTTTGACTTATTTTTTTCGGCGGAAACATATCCTCTTCCTTTTTCAAGGACGATTTCCATGTTCAGGACCGCACCTTCGCTAAGATCTGCTATATGCATCTCGGGATTTAGTATATCCACGTCCGCATCTGCAATTATGTCTCCTGCTGTGACTTCGCCTTCACCTTTAGCTTCTATTCTCACGATTTTTGGTTCATCGCAATACAACTTGGAAGCAAGCTTCTTGAGATTCAGGATTATTTCCACAACATCTTCCTTGACTCCAGGGATAGTTGCAAACTCATGCAACACACCTTCGATTCTCACGCTTGTCACTGCAACACCCGGTAAAGAGGAAAGCATGATCCTTCTGAGTGAGTTTCCCAGAGTAGTCCCATATCCTCTTTCCAGTGGTTCAACTACAAATTTACCGTACTTGTTGTCATCGGAAATTTCCAAAATTTCTATTCTTGGTTTTTCAATTTCTATCATAATAAACCCTCCCATTTAATATTTTGACAGTTGAATTTTGAGGGTAACTAATCGATTTATGTCTATCTTGAATAAAGCTCAACTATCAAGTGATCTTCGATGTTAAGATCAATATCCTCTCTGGTAGGTAGTGCTACGACTTTACCCTCAAGCTTGTCAAAATCCACTTCCAGCCATTTTGGAGTTACTTTACTTGAAGTTGACTCCACGACAGCTTTGAACTTGTCGGATTTTTTGCTTTTTTCAGCTACTTGGATAAGGTCTCCCTCACTAATAAGGTAGGAAGGAATATTTACTTTTTTACCGTTAACTGTGAAATGTCCGTGTAATACAAGTTGTCTTGCTTCTTTTCTTGAAGACGCAAAACCCAGTCTGTATACAGTATTATCCAATCTGCTCTCTAAAAGTTGTAGCAAATTATCACCTGTGATACCACGTTTTTTTGCCGCCATCTCAAAGTATGATCTAAATTGCTTCTCCAGAATACCGTATATTCTTTTAGCTTTTTGTTTTTCTCTCAACTGAATACCGTATTCAGATAGCTTGGTTCTTCTTTGTCCGTGTTGTCCCGGAGCAAAAGCTCTCTTTTCCATCGGACATTTGCTGCTATAGCATTTATCGCCTTTAAGATATAATTTCATATCTTCTCTTCTGCATAGTCTGCACGATGCTTCTGTATATCTTGCCATTAGTTTATAACACCTCCCAATCTTTTACTAAACTCTTCTTCTTTTTGGTGGTCTGCATCCGTTGTGCGGAATAGGAGTAACATCTTTGATGGATGAAATCTCCAATCCTACTGCCTGTAATGATCTGATTGCAGCTTCTCTTCCTGATCCAGGACCTTTAACAAATACTTCTATCGATCTTAAACCGTGTTCCATAGCTACTTTTGCAGCTTCTTCCGCAGCCATTTGAGCCGCAAATGGCGTGCTTTTTCTAGAACCTTTGAATCCTGAGCCGCCAGCGCTCGCCCAAGAAATAGCGTTTCCAGAAACATCGGTTATGGTTATAATCGTGTTATTGAAAGTAGACTGGATATGCGCCTGTCCTCGTTCAATATTCTTTTTTATCTTCTTTTTTCTGCTTCTAACAACTTTTTTAGCTGCCATACCTGATTTCCCTCCTAACTACTATTTTTTCTTTCTGCTTACCATTCTCTTAGGACCTTTTCTGGTTCTAGCATTGGTTTTAGTCTTCTGTCCTCTAACAGGAAGACCTTTTCTATGTCGGAGTCCTCTGTAGCTACCGATTTCGATAAGTCTTTTAATGTTCAGGTTTACTTCTCTTCTCAGATCACCTTCTACATCAAAGTCTGCATCGATAATTGATCTTAACTCGTTTACTTCTGTCTCAGTAAGATCCTTGACTCTTGTATCAGGATTGATTCCTGCTTTGGTTAATATCTTTTGTGAACTGGTTTTACCTATACCGAATATATAAGTCAGAGCCACTTCAACTCTTTTATCTCTTGGTAAGTCAACACCGGCTATTCTTGCCATTAAATGTTACACCTCCTGTTTATTTTTGATTTATTATAATTAAGAACATAGCAGTATCCCATAGATACTCAGCCGCAACTACATTCATGTTTTAACCTTGTTTTTGCTTATGTTTGGGATTTTCGCAGATAACCATAACTCTGCCTTTTCTCTTTATGATTTTGCACTTTTCGCAAATAGGTTTCACAGATGGTCTTACTTTCATCTCAATTCCTCCTTTACCCCTTTTTTCCTTTTCCACGCCATATTATTCTGCCGCGGGTCAAGTCATAAGGCGATAATTCTACAATTACTTTGTCACCAGGCAATATTCGGATGTAGTGCATCCTCAATTTACCGGAAATATGAGCCAGGATCTTGTGCCCGTTCTCCAGTTCAACCTGAAACATCGTGTTAGGCATAGCCTCAAGAACCGTACCTTCGACTTCAATTACATCCTGCTTGGTCATTTTACAACCTCCTGTTCTCCAATAAGGCAATCTTTCTTGTACTTATCCAGTCCTCTTCGCAGTTCAGCGTTGTTGACTTTTAGACCTTTTGAAAGTTTTTCTCTTACTTCTTCTATTATGAAATTGGTTTTGGCGACATGTTTGACTTTTTTGGTTTTGCTCTTTTCGATCCTCCGAACATCACCATCCGCCAAAGCCAAAAGGCCGTTTTCTTCGTTTCTTATGACTACCATAAACCTGCCTTTGTCTCTTCCAGCGGTCGATCGTACAACCTGCCCCAAACTTAAATCACTATTATCCATTTTTCACCTCAAAGTTACTCAAGAGTGAGTATCAAAGGCGGACCTTCTTCGGTAATTGCTATGGTGTGTTCATAATGAGCGGAAAGTTTTCCGTCCAAAGTCACGACCGTCCAATTGTCCTTCAAAGTCTTCACCTTGTAAGTTCCCACATTAACCATAGGTTCTATGGCCAGAGCCATGCCCGGTGCTAACCTGGGCCCTCTGTTCGGGATTCCAAAATTTGGTATTGGAGGATCTTCGTGCATGTCTCTTCCTATACCGTGTCCAACATAGTCTACAACAACTGAAAATCCGTTTTCTTCAACAGTCTTTTGAATCCTGCTGGATATGTCAGATAGCCTGTTGCCGTTAACCGCATATTCAATGCCGTCGTAAAAGCTTTGCCTGGTCACTTCGATCAAGCGACTGGCTTCATCACTGATTTCACCTACTCCGTAGGTCTTTGCTCCGTCACCTACGTATCCGTCAAGGATGGCTCCTACGTCAACACTTACTATATCGCCTTCGACAAGTATTCTCTTGGAAGGTATGCCGTGAACGACTTCCTCATTTACTGACGTACATATGGATGCAGGAAATCCTTGATAACCTTTAAAAGCAGGCAATGCTCCGGATTTTCTTATGAAATCTTCCGCTAACCTGTCTAGTTCCATTGTAGTTATTCCAGGTCTGATGTGCTTGGCCATCTCTCTATGAACTCCTGCTACAATCTTACCCGCTTTTCTCATCAATTGAATCTCTTCCGGCGATTTAATTATGATCATTAATTTGCTTCCTCGAGAGCTTTCTTGATCTCGTCGAAAACTGCTTCGATTTCTTGCTGCCCGTCAATATCAACGAGCAATCCGGAGTTTTTGTAAAAATCGATCAAAGGCTGTGTCTGCTCGTTATAAACCTGTAGCCTTTTAGCCACAGTTTCTTCTACATCATCATCTCTTTGATACAGCTCTCCTCCACAAAGATCACATACTGCTTCTTCCTTTGGAGGATTAAAGCTTACGTGATAAGTAGCACCACAGGAACGGCATATCCTTCTCCCTGTGATTCTTTGGAGAAGAAGATTTTGATCCACTTCTATGTTTAACACTGCACTTAATTTCATATCAAGTTTTTCCAGTTCTGTATCCAATGCCTCAGCTTGAACCACAGTTCTTGGAAAACCGTCCAACATAAAACCAGTCTTGCAGTCATCTTCCGTCAATCTGTCTTTAACAAGGTCTACGACCAGTTCGTCTGGAACCAGAAGTCCCTTGTCCATGTATTCCTTGGCCTTAAGACCCAATGCTGTATTTTCTTTAAGATTCTTTCTGAAAATGTCTCCGGTTGATATGTGCGGGATGTTATAGGCTTCAACAATGTTTGCAGCTTGCGTTCCCTTGCCTGCCCCCGGAGGTCCTAATAGTATGATTCTCATTTTATCATCTCCAATACAGTTTTTTACTTCAGGAATCCATCGTAGTGTCTCATCATCATTTGAGCTTCAAGCTGTTTGATGGTTTCAAGAGCAACACCGACCACGATTAGAAGGCTTGTGCCGCCAAACTGAAGATTTAGATTCATCACATTCCCCAAGATGATCGGAATAGTCGCAACAGCCGCTAGAAAAAATCCACCAAAGAGTGTCAGTTTTGTTACCGATTTGTTTATATACTCGGTGGTAGGTCTACCTGGTCTGATTCCCGGTATGAAACCTCCATTTTTCTTTAAGTTGTTTGCTATCTCAATCGGGTTGAAAGTTATAGCTGTGTAAAAGAATGTGAATGCTATGATCAGAGAGATGTACATTATTGTCGTTACTGTAGTTCCCCATCCGAAATACTTCACTATCCAATTTGCGATCCCTGAATTTGGAAAGAAATTGGCAAGTGTTGCAGGGAACATGGTTATTGAACTGGCAAATATTACAGGAATGACTCCGCTCATGTTTACCTTCAACGGAATGTGTGTGCTTTGTCCTCCATACATTTTCCTGCCTACAACTCTCTTGGAGTATTGAACCGGAATTCTTCTTTGACCTTCCTGCACTGCTATGACCGCAACTATTACGAGCAATGCAAAAACAAAGAAAATAATAAGGCTGAATATATTCAAAGTGCCAACCTGAACGTATTTGACTAGTGCCGTTAAAGCAGATGGAAGTCGTGATATTATGCTTACAAAGATTATAAGTGAAATACCGTTTCCTATTCCGTTTTCAGTAACTTGTTCTCCAAGCCACATCAAAAATGCTGTTCCCGCCGTAATCGTCAGTACGGCCAAAGTGACCGTGAACAAAGTTTTTTCAGTCATTATCTGTTGAAATGTCAATGTCATGCCCAATGCTTGAACCAAGGCCAGTACAACAGTAAGGTACCTTGTGTATTGAGCGATCTTCTTTCTTCCCTCTTCTCCTTCTTTGGATAATCTCTCCAAATAAGGAATCGCGAATGAAAGAAGATTCATGATAATCGAAGCATTAATATAAGGTGTTATGCTCATGGCAAATATGGTAAAGTTGCTGAAGTTTCCTCCTGCAAAGATGTCATAAAAACCAAGCATGCCTCCATCCTGAATATATTGAGCCAGTACACTTGTATCAATATATGGAACTGATATGAAGCTACCTAATCGATAAATAAAAAGCATCAGTAATGTGAAAATGATTTTCTTTCTTAAATCGGGTATTCTCCATGCATCCCTCAAGGTAGAGAGCATATTAGATCACCTCTACCTTTCCTCCGGCTGATACGATCTTCTCTTCAGCAGCTTTGCTGATTTTGTTCGCTTTTACCGTTAAAGATACGTTTAATTCACCGTTTCCAAGCACTTTTATTCCTGATAAAGTTTTCTTTACCAATCCCGATTCAAGCAACAACTCGGGAGTTACTTCTGTGTTTGCAGTAAAAACATTTAAATCTTCTACATTTACGATCGCGAAATCTTTTCTGAATTTTGCGTTGCTGAAACCTCTCTTCGGAAGTCTTCTAGCCAGTGGCATCTGTCCACCTTCAAAACCTATTCTAACTCCGCCGCCTGATCTGGACTTTTGACCGTCCTGACCTCTACCGGCAGTTTTTCCTTGTCCTGTGGCAGTACCTCTACCTTTTCTTTTTTTCTTAGCGGTAGAACCCTCTGCAGGTCTTAACTCGTGTAATTTCATCTGTTACACCTCCTTATACTTCTTCTACTTCCAGCATGAAGTCAATCTTGCTTATCATTCCTCTTATTTGAGGTGTATCTTCCTTGATAACAGTTTGACCTATTTTTTTTAGTCCCAAGGCTTCAACTGTAGCAATTTGCTTGTCCAGTCTGCCTATTTTGCTCTTTTTTAAAGTAATCTTTAAATTTGGCAAGGATACTCCCTCCTATCCTAGAATTTCTTCTACAGTTTTTCCTCTTAATTTAGCTACATCTTCAACAGTTGTCAATCGAGACAACCCTTCCATTGTTGCATTTACCATGTTTCTTGCATTATTGGTTCCCAAAGATTTGGTTCTGATATCTCTAACTCCTGCCAATTCAAGTACCGCTCTTACAGGTCCTCCGGCAATAACTCCCGTACCTTGTCCTGCAGGTTTTAGAAGCACATTTCCGGCGCCATAATGTCCTACGACCTCATGTGGTATTGTTGTATTTGACAACGGGATCTTGATCAAATTCTTTTTGGCATCTTCGATTCCCTTTCTGATTGCTTCAGGGATCTCTATCGCTTTGCCTACACCGGCACCAACATGACCATTTTCGTCACCTACGATAACCAGACAGCTGAATCTGAAATTACGTCCACCTTTAACAACTTTTGTTACTCTGTTTATAGATACGACCTTTTCTTTAAGGTCTAGTTTGCTAGCATCAATCAATTTACGCTGCATGGATTAACCTCCTTTTCTAAAACTTAAGTCCGGCTTCTCTTGCTCCCTCAGCCAGTTCTTTTACCCTTCCGTGGTAAATGTATCCACCTCTGTCGAAAACTACGTTTTCGATACCTTTGGCAAGTGCTTTTTCAGCAATGGCGGTACCTACAGCTTTGGCTGCTTCCTTGTTTCTAGTAGACGTAAGTTTCTCTTTAAGATCCTTGTCCGCTGTAGAAGCACTGACCAATGTAGTTCCGTTTGAATCATCTATGATTTGAGCGTAGATATTCGCATTGCTTCTGAATACATTCAATCTTGGTCTTGCCGTAGTTCCGCTAAGTTTAAATCTAAGTCTTCTATGTCTGTTTTTTCTGATTTTATTTTTAACGGGCTTTTTTATCACTTGGAATCACTCCTTCCTACTTACCGGTTTTTCCTTCTTTACGTCTTATGCGCTCATCAGCATATTTGATTCCTTTGCCCTTATATGGCTCAGGTTGTCTTTTCTTTCTGATGTTTGCAGCATGCTCTCCGACTTTTTCCTTGTCGATGCCTCTGACGATTATCTTGTTTGTTCCTTCTACTTCAGTTTCTATACCAGCTGGGTCTTCCATCTCTACAGGATGTGAGTATCCCAAGCTTAAAGTCAATTTCTTGCCTTGCTTCGCCGCTCTATATCCGACACCGTTGATCTCGAGTCTTTTCTCATATCCGGTGCTGACACCTACGACCATGTTGTTGACAAGGGCTCTTGTTAACCCGTGAAGAGCTCTGTGCTCCTTCTTGTCAGATGGTCTTGATACTATGATTTCACCGTCGATTTGTTCTATCTTAATGTCGCCGTGCAGGTTCCTGGTAAGTTCACCTTTGGGACCTTTAACAGTCACATTGCTTCCGTCTACAGTTACGGTTACTCCCGCGGGAATAGCAACAGGCATTTTTCCGATTCTAGACATTCTAACACCTCCTATTATGATGATTTGTTACCAAACGTAACAAAGCACCTCTCCGCCTACTCCAACTTTTCTTGCTGTTTTATCAGTTACAACACCTTTAGATGTTGAGATAATTGCAATACCCAGTCCGTTAAGCACTTTTGGGATCTCATTCTTATTTGTATAAACTCTAAGTCCCGGCTTTGAAATTCTTTTTATTCCAGTTATGACTTTTTGCTTGTTGTCGCCATATTTCAAAGCGATTTTTATGCTGCCTTGCTTGTCGTCCTCTTTATACTCTACGTGTTTAATAAATCCTTCTTCCAACAATATACTGGCTATAGCCTTCTTTTCGTTGGATGCAGGGATTGTTACATATTCATGTTTAGCGTCATTTGCATTACGTATTCTTGTAAGCATATCTGCTATAGGATCGGTCATTACCATTTTGTGTACCTCCTTCCACTAAATCAATCTTACCAGCTTGCTTTTTTTACGCCTGGTATTTCGCCTTTGTAAGCCATTTCTCTAAAACATATTCTGCAAATACCGAATTTTCTCAAATATGCATGAGGTCTTCCGCAAATACGGCATCTATTATAAGCTCTTGTTGAATATTTCGGTGTCTTTTGTTGCTTGTTCACCATAGCTTTTTTTGCCATTTATATTCCTCCTTATTATCGATTGAAAGGCATTCCCAACAAGCTTAAAAGTTCTAAAGCTTCTTCATCAGTTTTTGCAGTTGTAACAAAAATGATGTCCATACCTCGTATTTGTTCCACTTTGTCATACTCAATCTCAGGGAATATAAGTTGTTCTTTTATACCCATCGAGTAATTTCCTCTACCGTCGAAAGACTTTGAAGATACGCCTCTGAAGTCTCTTACTCTGGGAAGGGCGATGTTGAACAATTTATCTGTAAACTCGTACATTCTATTTGCTCTTAAAGTTACTTTTGCGCCTACGTTCATTCCCTCTCTGAGTTTGAAGTTGGAAACTGATTTTTTTGCTTTTGTTATTACCGGCTTTTGTCCGGCTATTATGCTAAGGTCGTTGACAGCCGCTTCAAGAAGTTTTGCGTTGTCTTTTGCGTCTCCCAATCCCATATTGATTACAACTTTTTCTAGTTTTGGAACTTCCATGACATTGTCGTACTTGAATTTCTCCATCAATGCCGGAATTACTTCCTCTTTATATTTATCCATTAATCTTGGCATCTAGTATACCTCCTTCCCTACTACTTGTTGAATGTTTCTCCACACTTTTTGCAGTAACGCACTTTTGTTCCGTCTTCTAGGAATTTCTTGCCAGTCCTAACGCCTTTTTTACACTTGTCGCAGTATAAAAGTACGTTTGAAGCATGAATTTTTCCTTCCTGCTTAACGATCCCGCCTTGTTGAACTTTCTGGGAAGGTTTCATGTGCTTTGTTACCATGTTGATTCCTTCAACGACCACTCTGTTTTCTTTGGTATATACCGCCAAAACCTTGCCGGTTTCACCTTTGAATTTTCCAGAGTTGACCATGACCACATCATCTTTTTTAACATGTATCTTGTTTTTCACTAAAGCCACCTCCTCTTAAAGTACTTCCGGTGCCAAGGAAAGAATTTTCATGAATTTCTTCTCTCTGAGCTCTCTTGCTACAGGTCCGAAAATACGTGTTCCTCTTGGCTGTTTGTCATCTTTTATAATTACGGCAGCATTTTGATCAAATTTAATGTAGCTTCCGTCTTCTCTTCTGTTACTTTTTACTGTTCTTACAACTACGGCCTTAACGACATCGCCTTTTTTAACAACCCCGCCTGGTGTTGCAGATTTAACAGCGCAAACGATAATATCTCCGACTGTAGCGTATCTTTTTCCTGAGCCGCCTAGTACTCTTATGCACAATAATTCTTTAGCGCCTGTGTTGTCAGCGACTCTCAGCCTGGTTTCCTGTTGTATCATCTGTTTTGCCTCCTTTCAAGCACGATTATAGTGCTTTTTCTACAATCTCTACTAATCTCCATCTTTTATCTTTACTTAAAGGTCTGGTTTCCATGATCTTTACCACATCTCCGATATTGCATTGATTCGCTTCGTCATGGGCTTTGAATTTCGTGGTCTTTTTAACCCTTTTATTGTAAAGAGGATGTCTTACAAAAGTTTCTACAGCGACAACGATCGTCTTGTCCATCTTGTCACTCACTACTTTTCCTACTCTTGTTTTTCTTTGCGCTCTTTCCACAAAAGTACCCTCCTTTTCCTTAAGCTTCTATAGCTTTCAATTCTCTTTCCGTAAGGATCGTTTTGATCCTGGCATACGTTCTCTTAACTTCCCTGATTCTCATCGGATTCTCCAATTGACCAGTGGCAAGTTGGAAACGCAAGTTGAACAACTCTTCCTTGAGTTCGCTAAGCTTGCTCTCCAATTCCTGTGTACTTAATTCTCTTATCTCTTTTGCTTTCATTAGGATTCACCACCCACTTCCTCAAAATCTTTACGGGTAACAAATTTTGTTTTTATAGGCAGCTTGTGCATTGCAAGTCTCATGGCTTCTCTAGCCAACTCTTCTGGAACTCCTGCTATTTCAAACATAATTCTGCCTGGTTTTACCACGGCAACCCAGTATTCTGGCGAACCTTTACCGGAACCCATCCTGGTTTCTGCCGGTTTTTGTGTTACAGGTTTGTCCGGAAATATTTTGATCCAGACTTTTCCGCCTCTTTTAATATATCTTGTCATTGCGATACGAGCAGCTTCAATTTGATTTGATGTTATCCAACCCGGTTCCAAAGCTTGAATCGCATAGTCACCATAATTGATAGTATTTCCTCTCGTAGCCTTGCCTTTCATTCTACCTCTGAATACTCTTCTTCGTTTAACTCTTTTAGGCATTAACATTATGGTTTCCTCCTTCCTTAGTTCCTATTATCTTCTTTTTTTTCAGGAAGAACTTCCCCTTTGTTGATCCAGACTTTTACACCGATTTTTCCGTAAGTTGTATTTGCTTCGGCAAAACCGTAGTCAATATCTGCTCTCAACGTCTGCAAAGGCACGTTTCCTTCGCTATAGTGTTCAGTTCTAGCCATTTCAGCTCCGTTCAATCTACCGGATACGCTTGTTTTAATTCCGTGCGCACCATTTCTCAACGCTCTGGTGATCGATTGTTTCATGGCACGTCTGAAAGAAACTCTTCTTTCAAGTTGAGATGCAATATTCTCTGCGACCAATTGTGCGTTGGCATCGATATTCTTGACTTCAACTATGTTGATGAAAACATTCTTTCCGGTCATTTTCACCACTTGATTTTTAAGCGCCTCGATACCTGAACCACCTTTACCGATGATCATTCCGGGCTTAGCTGTATGAATATGTATTCTGATTCTGTTGGCATATCTTTCAATTTCTATTTGAGAGATACCTGCAGTAAATTGATTTTTCTTGATAAATTTTCTTATCTTGTTATCTTCAACAAGAAAATCAGCGAAATCCTTGTCTTTTGCGTACCATCTTGCACTCCAGTCCTTAATGACTCCGACTCTTAATCCGTGCGGATTGACTTTTTGACCCACTAACTATCCCCTCCTTACTCTTTTTCTTTAAGCACTACAGAAATATGACTGCTTCTCTTTTTTATCAAAGACGCTCTACCCATTGAACCTGCCAAAAATCTTTTCATTGTAGGCCCCTGGTCCGCATATATTTCTGAAACAAATAATTTTGCTGGATCCATTTCAAAATTGTTTTCTGCGTTTGCTGCAGCAGACTTGATTACCTTTTCTACCACTTTCGCAGATTTATTAGGTAATAGCGATAATATATTTATGGCTTCTCCGATGCTTTTTCCTCTTACAAGGTCAACAACCAGTTTTGCTTTTCTTGGTGATACTCTTACGTATCTGGCGCTTGCTTTAGCTTCCATATAATTCAACCTCCTTCCAAAACCTCTTATTTCTTACCAGAAGTTTTTTCTCCTGCATGACCTCTAAATGTTCTTGTAGGAGCAAATTCTCCAAGTTTATGTCCAACCATATCCTCTGAAAGATATACGGGAACATGCTTTCTTCCGTCATGTACTGCAATAGTGTGCCCTACCATCTGAGGAAAAATCGTCGAGCTTCGAGACCAAGTCTTAATAACTTTTTTCTCGTTGTTTTTATTCATGTCTTCAATTCTTTTCAAAAGTTTAGCGTCCACGTAAGGTCCTTTTTTTAATGATCTGCTCATTTAGTTACCTCCTTCCAGAACTATTTCTTTCTTCTTCTTACGATATATTTATCCGAGCTCTTGTTTTTCTTTCTCGTTTTGTATCCAAGTGCAGGCTTGCCCCATGGAGTAGATGGTCCTGGTCGTCCGATAGGCGCTCTACCTTCACCACCACCGTGAGGGTGATCGTTGGGGTTCATTACAGAACCTCTTACAGTAGGTCTGATTCCCATGTGTCTTTTTCTTCCAGCCTTACCTATTCTTACATTTGAGTGGTCAACATTACCAACTTGTCCTATGGTTGCTCTACATTCCATTCTAACCATTCTCATCTCTCCTGAAGGAAGTCTCAGAATAGCGTAGTTGTTTTCCTTTGCCATCAATTGTGCGTAATTTCCTGCTGATCTTACCATCTGTCCGCCTTTTCCGGCTTTCAGTTCAACATTGTGAACGATAGTACCTACAGGGATGTTTGCCAATGGAAGTGCGTTTCCTACTTTGATGTCGGATCCCACTCCTGACTCAACATAATCACCCGTCTTCAAATTCAAAGGTGCTATTATGTATCTCTTTTCTCCATCAAGGTAATGAAGAAGAGCTATGTTTGCGCTTCTGTTCGGGTCGTACTCTATACCCGCTACCTTAGCTTTGATTCCGTCCTTGTTTCTCTTGAAATCTATAATTCTGTATTTTCTTTTTTCTCCGCCGCCTTTGTGACGAACAGTGATCTTACCGTTAGCATTTCTTCCCGCAGTGCTTTTAAGCGGTGAAAGAAGGGATTTTTCCGGCGTGGTTTTTGTAACTTCGTCAAAAGTATTCACGCTCATGTTCCTTCTTCCGGCGGAAGTTGGTTTGTAAATCTTAATACCCATTTCACTTTACCTCCTTTTTACGTCGAGACCCAATGGCCTCTTTAGTTTAGATGCCTTCGAAAAATTCTATGCTTTTGCTGTCCGGAGTAAGCTTTACTATGGCTTTTTTCCAGTTTGCTCTTCTTCCGGTGTATTTTCCCATTCTTTTGACTTTTCCGTTCATGTTCATGGTAAACACTTTCTCAACTTTAACACCGAAAATGTTCTCAACAGCATTCTTGATTTGAATCTTGTTTGCATCTTTCTTAACTTTAAATGTATATTTGTTCTCGCTCATATCGTCCATGCTTTTTTCTGTGACGATGGGCTTTATAATGATATCATGAGGGCTAAGCATTATGCGTACACCTCCTCTATTTTCTCTACTGAATCTTTTGTAGTCACAAGACAATCACAATCCAACAGGTCGTATACGTTTATTGTCTCAACTGTAACGGTTTTGACTCCAGGAATATTTCTCGCCGACTTGTATACATTCTCATCCAAGTCTTTTACCAGGATCAATGTTTTCTTTGCAGCTTTGATATTTTCCAACACGTTGACCATTTCTTTAGTTTTTGGCGCTTCTATTGAAAGAGCATCCAATACCAAAAATTCGCTGTCAGCCACTTTTGAAGAAAGTACAGATTTGATAGCCAGTCTGTTCATTTTCTTGTTGACTTTTTTACTGTAATCTCTTGGTTTTGGTGCAAATATGACACCGCCACCCTTCCAAAGTGGTGATCTAATGGAACCGGCTCTTGCTCTTCCTGTTCCTTTCTGTCTCCACGGCTTTTTGCCACCGCCCCTTACTTCGGAACGAGTTTTAGCCGATTGAGTTCCTTGTCTCTTGTTAGCCAGCTGAGCAACCACTACTTGGTGCACTGCGGCTTCGTTCGGTTCAATACCGAATATATCGTCTTTCAAGGTCAATTCTTCGACCTTTTCACCTTTAACATTTATAACATCAACTTTAGGCATTTGTTATCCTCCTTTCCAAAATTACTTTTTAACTGTTTGCTTTACTGTCACAAGGCTTCCTCTGATTCCTGGAACCGCACCTTTGACTAAAAGCAAGTTTCTTTCAGCGTCGACTTTAACCACTTCAAGATTTTGAACTGTAACTTTCACGTTACCCATTTGTCCCGGTAGTTTTTTGCCCTTGAAAACTCTTGAAGGACTTGAAGAAGCTCCCATTGAACCCGGTGATCTGTGATATTTGGAACCGTGCTTCATAGGTCCTCTGGACTGATTGTGTCTTTTGATGACTCCCGCAAATCCTTTACCTTTGGAAGTTCCGGTGATATCGATCTTGTCACCTTGTTCAAAAACATCAGCTTTAACATCTTGTCCTACCTGGTAATCAGCCGCATTTGCCACCCTGAACTCTTTAAGAACTCTTTTGTATCCAAGTTCGTTTTTATCAAAGTGCCCTTTCATAGGCTTGTTTACTTTCTTTTCCTTAACATCTCCATAACCCAACTGGATGCTCTCGTATCCATCGGTTTCCTGGTTTTTAACCTGCACTACTTTGCAGGGACCTGCCTCTACAACTGTTACAGGTACCAGCTTGCCCTCTTCATTGAAGATCTGGGTCATGCCCAATTTTTTACCTATTATTACTTTCTCCATTGTTGCACCTCCTAATAATTAGCGGATTGCCTTTGCAATCATAATCTCCATTAAAGCTTGATCTCTATGTCTACTCCCGCCGGCAGATCCAAACGCATCAATGCGTCTACAGTCTTTGGCGTAGGATTAAGAATGTCGATCAGTCTTTTATGTGTTCTCATTTCAAACTGTTCTCTGGAATCTTTGTACTTGTGAACTGCACGAAGGATCGTAATGATCTCTTTCTCGGTTGGAAGCGGCACAGGTCCAGATACCCCTGCTCCAGTTCTCTTTGCAGTTTCAACGATCTTTTGTGCTGATTGATCCAACACCTTGTGATCGTAAGCCTTCAATCTGATTCTAATCTTTTGTTTTGCCATACCTAAATTTCCCTCCTTACTAATTCTTTTAGGTACGATCCGATATCAAGAACACTCTGCCGGGTGTTCAGTATATTTTTTATAAAAAACATACCCTGATATCCATCGTCCGATTCATGATCTGGACATACTCCAAGAAAATTCCCTTTGGGCCAAGCAACCTTTCTTTTCATCGCATAAAGTCACAGCTTAAGTATTATACCTTAATTTGCAATATCACTCAATAGTTTACAGCCCTATTTTAAAAAAAATATTGTACTTTTTATGTTTTTTTGTCTATAAGCATAAAAGAGGACGCTCAAGCGCGTCCCCTTAATGTGATTTCAGTGTGATTACTCGATGATCTCCGCTACTACTCCGGCTCCTACCGTTCTTCCACCTTCTCTGATCGCAAATCTCAAACCTTCTTCGATAGCGATAGGTGTGATCAGGTTGATCTCCATTTGGATGTTGTCTCCAGGCATTACCATTTCCACGCCTTCACCCAACTCGATTATTCCTGTTACGTCTGTTGTTCTGAAGTAGAACTGTGGTCTGTATCCGTTAAAGAATGGCGTATGTCTTCCACCCTCTTCTTTTGTCAATACGTATACTTCTGATTTGAATTTAGTATGTGGATTAATAGATCCTGGCTTAGCTAGTACCTGGCCTCTTTCGATCTCTGTTCTGTCAACGCCTCTTAGCAGTACTCCGATGTTGTCTCCTGCAACCGCTTGGTCAAGAAGCTTTCTAAACATCTCTACTCCTGTTACTACTACTTTTCTTCTTGCATCTGAAAGACCGATGATCTCTACTTCTTCGCCTACTTTGACCATTCCTCTTTCTACTCTTCCTGTTGCTACTGTTCCTCTTCCTGTGATTGAGAATACATCCTCTACAGGCATTAGGAACGGCTTGTCTGTTTCTCTTACAGGGTCAGGTATGTATGCATCTACTGCTTTCATAAGCTCTACTATCTTGTCTGCCCACTCGCCTTCAGGATCTTCCAACGCTCTAAGAGCACTTCCTACAACGATCGGTGTGTCATCTCCAGGGAACTCGTACTCGTTAAGCAATTCTCTTACTTCCATTTCAACCAGTTCGATCAACTCTTCGTCGTCTACCATGTCTGCCTTGTTAAGGAATACTACTATGTATGGTACTCCTACCTGTCTTGAAAGCAGGATGTGCTCTCTTGTCTGTGGCATAGGACCGTCTGCAGCACTTACTACCAGGATCGCTCCATCCATCTGTGCCGCTCCGGTGATCATGTTCTTTACGTAGTCGGCGTGTCCAGGACAGTCTACGTGTGCGTAGTGTCTTTCGTCTGTTTCGTACTCTACGTGTGCTGTTGAGATAGTGATTCCTCTTTCTCTCTCTTCAGGCGCCTTGTCGATATTGTCGAATGCCACCGCTGCTCCTGTACCGAATTTTTTGTTCAATACTGTTGTTATAGCAGCTGTCAATGTTGTCTTACCGTGGTCTACGTGTCCTATGGTTCCAATGTTAACGTGGGTTTTGTTTCTTTCAAATTTTGCTTTTCCCATTTTAATTTCCTCCTTAAATTTATTTTTTGCCTTCCATTATTTGCTCTGAAATACTTTTTGGCACTTCTTCGTAGTGAGAGAACTGGTATGAATATACTCCTCTTCCCTGTGTTTTACTTCTAAGATCCGTTGCGTAACCGAACATTTCAGATAGTGGAACGAATCCTCTGATTACCTGAACGTTTCCTCTTGGGTCCATACCTTCGATACGTCCCCTTCTTGAGTTAAGGTCACCTATAACATCTCCCATGTAATCTTCAGGAACAGTTATCTCAATTTTAAATATTGGCTCCAGAATTACCGGATCCGCTTTTTTACAACCTTCTTTGAACGCCATTGAGCCTGCAATTTTAAATGCCATCTCTGATGAGTCAACATCATGATATGATCCATCTACCAATGTAGCTCTGAAGTCAAGCACTGGATATCCGGCAAGAACTCCGTTTTCCATGGCTTCTCTAATACCTTGATCGACGGGACCGATAAATTCTTTAGGTATCGCACCACCGACGACCTTGTTGACGAACTCGTATCCTTCGCCCGGCTCTCTCGGTTCAAGCTCAAGCCATACGTGTCCGAACTGTCCTCTACCACCTGACTGTCTCGCGAACTTTCCTTCGACTCTGACAGCTTTTCTGATGGTTTCTCTATATGCAACCTGAGGCTTACCGACATTTGCTTCAACTTTGAATTCTCTTAGCATTCTGTCAACGATGATGTCAAGGTGAAGCTCACCCATTCCGGAAATGATCGTCTGACCAGTTTCAGGATCAGTGTATGTTTTAAATGTAGGATCTTCTTCCGCCAACTTCTGAAGAGCAATGCTCATTTTGTCTTGTCCCGCTTTTGTCTTAGGCTCTATCGCCACCGAAATTACCGGTTCCGGGAATTCCATGGATTCAAGTATGACTTGATCTGATTCTACACAAAGTGTGTCACCTGTGGTTGTATCCTTTAAACCTACCGCAGCAGCTATATCTCCAGTATAAACCGTTTCGATCTCCTGTCTGTGGTTGGCGTGCATTTGAAGTATTCTACCGATTCTTTCTTTTTTGCCTTTGGTGGAGTTGTAAACATATGAACCTGAGTTCAATACTCCTGAGTAAACCCTGAAGAAAGCCAGCTTTCCTACAAACGGATCTGTCATGATTTTAAATGCCAATGCTGAGAAAGGTCCGTTGTCATCTGCTTTTCTTTCTATTTCTTCTTCTGTTTTAGGATCGATCCCTTTTATGGCAGGAACGTCCAATGGAGAAGGCATGTACTCTACAACTGCATCCAACATGGGTTGAACGCCCTTGTTTTTGTATGAAGAACCGCAAAGAACAGGGATCATTTTTACAGCTACTGTAGCTTTTCTGATAGCTCTCTTGATTTCAGCCGAAGTGATCTCTTCGCCTTCAAGGTATTTCATCATAAGCTCTTCATCAAAGTCTGAAACTGCTTCCAATAATTTCTCTCTATATTCGTCTGCCAACTCTTTCATTTCTTCAGGTATTTCAACTACTTCAACTACTTTACCTTCATCGTCCCTGTACATTATGGCGTTCATCTCCACCAAATCAACAAGTCCTAGGAAAGTGTCTTCTTTTCCGATGGGAAGTTGGATCGGAACCGCATTGGCTCCTAGTCTTTCCTTCATCATATCTACTACATTATAAAAATCCGCTCCCAAGATATCCATCTTGTTTACATAGGCCATTCTGGGAACTCTGTATTTGTCGGCTTGTCTCCATACCGTTTCCGATTGAGGCTCAACCCCACCTTTTGCACAAAATACTGCAACCGATCCGTCCAATACACGAAGTGAACGCTCTACCTCGACAGTAAAGTCAACGTGTCCTGGTGTATCTATAATGTTTATCCTGTGATTTTTCCACTGGCAAGTAGTAGCGGCAGAGGTAATAGTGATACCTCTCTCCTGCTCCTGCTCCATCCAGTCCATTTGGGAAGCACCTTCATGTGTCTCCCCAATTTTATGAATCCTTCCGGAATAAAACAATATTCTTTCAGTGGTGGTGGTTTTACCTGCATCAATATGGGCCATGATACCGATATTTCTCGTCATCTCCAAACTAAACTCTCTTGACACAGTATCCATCCTTTCTTAATAAAAGAAACTTTGTTTCTTTACCATCTATAATGCGCGAAAGCCTTGTTGGCTTCTGCCATTTTGTGTGTATCTTCTTTTTTCTTCACTGACGCACCTGCATTGTTGATAGCATCCAACAATTCAGACGACAATCTTGACTGCATGGTTTTTTCGTTTCTGGCTCTTGAGTATCTTACCAGCCATCTTAATCCCAAAGCTTGTCTTCTTGCAGGTCTGATCTCGATAGGAACCTGATATGTTGCTCCACCGACTCTTCTTGCTTTTACTTCCAAGACCGGCATTATGTTGTTTAACGCTTCTTCAAAAACTTCCAAAGCATCTCTACCTGTTTTTTCAGCAATAGTATCGAATGCTCCGTATACTATTTTTTGAGCCACGCCTTTTTTTCCGTCAAGCATTATGTTGTTAACTAATTTTGTAACCAAAACGCTGTTGTACAGCGGATCCGGTAATACCTCTCTTTTTGGTACTGGTCCTTTTCTTGGCACTTTGCTTCCCTCCTTAATAAAAAATCTTTCATCGGTACTCGACTACTTAGTGCGCCGTCGTGCGTAATATCTATTTTATATTATAAAACCCGTTTATAATGTATAGCTATTGCACAATTATTTCTTAGCAGCTTTTTTTGCACCGTATTTAGATCGAGATTGTTGTCTGTTTTGCACACCGGCTGTATCCAAAGCTCCCCTGATGATTTTGTATCTCACACCAGGAAGGTCTTTTACTCTACCACCCTTGATCAAGACGACGCTGTGTTCCTGCAGGTTATGTCCGATTCCCGGAATATAAGCAGTAACCTCAGTTCCGTTTGTAAGTCTTACCCTTGCGATCTTTCTAAGCGCAGAGTTAGGCTTCTTTGGAGTAGTAGTTCTTACAGCTGTACATACACCTCTCTTTTGAGGGTTGTTTTTTAGTGCCGGAGAGTCTGATTTGTACTCAACCTTTTCTCTTCCTTTTTTAACAAGCTGACTAATAGTAGGCATCCTTGTATTGCACCTCCTTTGGTTTTTATTATATAAGGCATAAGCCGAATATTACATTAAAGTCCCCCTCTTGAAAAAGAGGGGGTGCAAATAGCTCTATTATCCTTTTAAGATTGCTGCGGTTGCAGTTTTTCTTTTGATACCGCAAGCATTCCCCAATTCAACCATGCTATTTACATAGTGTACTTCTATTTTATGATTTTTGCATGCACTTTCAACTTCGTCAATTATGTGTTGGTCTGCATCTTTCGACAAATAAACCAGACTTACGTTATCCGACTTGATCATTTTTATGGTCTGTCTGGTTCCGACAACAACATTGCCCGTCTGTAGTTCTTCAAGCATGATGTTCCCTCCTTTACAATGCCCGTCGATGCGCTAATAAATTTTATCACTAGGAAAAAACTCTGTCAACCTTTTTATAGATCGTCTATTATTATGTCAGAAAGATCTACTTCATCTACAATTTCCTGCGGGTTCAACTCTTCCACAACTTCATCTTCTTCAAGCTCCACATTTCTGTACCTTTTCATTCCTGTTCCCGCCGGTACGAGCTTTCCAATTATTACGTTTTCCTTAAGTCCCACAAGCGGATCTATCTTTCCTTTGATCGCAGCGTCAGTCAATACTCTTGTTGTTTCCTGGAACGATGCAGCTGAAAGGAATGAATCCGTTGCAAGTGAAGCCTTCGTTATTCCCAACAATACCCTGGAGGCTGTTGCAGGCTCTTTTCCTTCAGACAATGCTTTTTCATTTTCTTCTTCGAAAGCGAATATGTCTACCAGCCCTCCCGGCAGGAGTTGAGTGTCTCCCGGTTCTTCCACTTTGACTTTTCTAAGCATTTGTCTTACTATCAACTCAATGTGCTTGTCGCTGATATGAACACCCTGAAGTCTGTATACTTTTTGCACTTCTTGAAGTATGTACTTTTGAACTCCTGAAATACCTTTGATGCTCAATATGTCGTTGGGGTTTATGCTACCGTCCGTTATTTCATCGCCGGCCTCGATAGCATCACCATTGACGACTTTCAATCTGGAACCGTAAGGTATAAGATAAACTTTTTCCTCATCGGAGCCAATGACAGCTACTTCTTTTTTCTTCTTCGTTTCCCTAACTTCGACTTTTCCGTCGATTTCGGAAATTATGGCCAAACCTTTCGGCTTTCTTGCTTCAAAAAGCTCTTCTACCCTTGGAAGACCTTGAGTTATATCATCTGCGCTGGCAACTCCACCTGTATGGAACGTACGCATCGTAAGCTGGGTTCCCGGTTCTCCGATAGACTGTGCCGCAATGATACCCACTGCCTCACCCATTTTCACGGGTTCCCAGGTAGTCAGGTCCACTCCATAGCACTTTGCACAAACGCCTACTTTGGATTGGCAGTTGGTGATGGATCTTATGTTTACAGTTTTTATTCCTGCCTTTTCGATCTTGTCTGCAACCCTTTTGGTTATTATCGTGTCAGCCTTGGCAAGTACTTCTCCGGTATTTGGGTCTACTACATCTTCAAAAGCATATCTGCCGGCAATACGATCTTTCATCTTTTCGATGATTTCTCCGCCGTCGTCTATGTCCTTAGCCAGATAACCCCTGGTAGAACCACAATCCTCTTCTCTTACTATGACATCCTGGCTTACATCTACAAGCCTTCTAGTCAAGTATCCGGAGTCGGCCGTTCTAAGAGCGGTATCCGCCAAACCTTTTCTGGCACCGTGAGTGGATATAAAGAATTCCAATACATTAAGTCCTTCTCTAAAGTTCGATCTGATTGGAAGTTCGATGATCTTACCTGACGGACTCGCCATCAGACCACGCATACCTGCCAACTGTCTTATCTGGTTTTTACTACCTCTCGCACCAGAGTTGGCCATCATGTTGATCGGGTTCAATGGATCCAAGTGATCCATCAAGGCGTCGGTAACTTCATCAGTTGTGTTGTTCCAGATATTGATGACTTTTTCGTATCTCTCATCTTCGGAGATAAGTCCTCTTCTAAACAATTTCTGAACCTTGTCGACTTCAACTTCAGCCTTCTCCAAAAGCTCAACCTTCTTGGAAGGTACTTCCATATCGCTTACACCTACTGTGATCGCCCCTATTGTAGAATAATGGAAACCCATTCTCTTTATATTGTCAAGCGTTACAGAGGTTTCTGTAGGTCCGTGTTTTTCGTAGCATTTTTCAACTATCGCGGACAATACCTTCTTGTCGGCAGTCTCATCTACTTCAAGTTTGAACATGTCATCATCGGTTTCTCTTTCAACAAATCCCAGATCCTGCGGTATTATCTCGTTGAAAAGAAATCTTCCAACGGTGCTCTCCACCAATTTTGTCTTTTCTATCCCGTTGATTTCTTTCCTTATTCTAACTTTGACCCGTGTATGAAGGGACACTACCTTGTTGTTGTAGGCCATTTCCATCTCTTCAAGGTCTGAGAAAATCTTTCCTTCGCCTTCTTCTCCTGGGATCTCTATTGTCAGATAGTAAGCACCCAGGATCATGTCTTGTGTAGGACTTATTACGGGGCTTCCATCCTGTGGCTTTAGAATGTTGTTGGCTGCCAGCATGAGGAATCTTGCTTCTGCTTGAGCTTCCACCGACAGAGGCACGTGCACAGCCATCTGGTCACCGTCAAAGTCAGCATTGTATGCTGTACATACCAACGGATGCAATTTTATGGCTCTGCCTTCGACCAAAACCGGTTCGAAAGCCTGTATACCAAGTCTGTGCAAAGTAGGTGCTCTGTTCAATAAAACCGGATGTTCCATAATGACTTCTTCGAGAACATCCCAAATTTCAGGTCTCATTCTCTCGACCATTCTCTTTGCGCTTTTAATGTTTTGAGCAAATTTTCTTATAACCAGCTCTTTCATAACGAAAGGCTTGAATAGTTCGATGGCCATTTCCTTCGGCAATCCACATTGATACATTTTGAGTTCAGGTCCGACGACTATTACGGAACGTCCGGAGTAATCGACCCTTTTCCCCAAAAGATTCTGTCTGAATCTACCTTGTTTTCCCTTAAGCATGTCGCTAAGGGATTTTAAAGGTCTGTTTCCCGGTCCGGTTACAGGTCTGCCTCTCCTGCCGTTGTCTATAAGCGCATCCACCGCTTCTTGAAGCATCCTTTTTTCATTTTGGACGATTATGTCCGGAGCATCCAGATCTAAAAGTCTTTTAAGACGATTGTTTCTGTTTATCACCCTTCGATAAAGATCGTTCAAGTCAGATGTTGCAAATCTTCCTCCGTCCAGTTGCACCATTGGCCTTAGTTCAGGAGGAATTACCGGCACAGCTTCAAGTATCATCCACTCGGGATTGTTTCCGGATGTTCTGAAAGCCTCGACCGCCTCAAGTCTTCTGACGGTACGTATTCTTTTTTGGCCTGTGCTGTTTTTAAGATCTTCTCTCAACTCTTTGGATTCCTTCTCCAAATCAAGCTGAGACAGTAATTCTTTGACAGCTTCTGCGCCTATTGCCGCCTTAAAGTCATTGCCATATTTTTCTTTGTATTCTCTATATTCTCGTTCACTTAAAAGTTGCTTGTGAGACAGAGGAGTGTTTCCCGGATCTGTAATGACGTATGCGGCAAAATATATTACTTTCTCCAATGACCTTGGAGACATTTCCAATACCAAGCCCATTCTACTTGGGATCCCTTTAAAGTACCATATGTGAGATACAGGTGCGGCAAGTTCTATGTGCCCCATTCTTTCTCTACGCACTTTGGATCTGGTCACCTCTACCCCGCAGTTCTCGCAGACGATCCCTTTATATCTTACCCTCTTGTATTTTCCACAGTGACATTCCCAGTCTTTGGTAGGTCCAAATATTTTCTCGCAGAACAAACCTTCCTTTTCGGGTTTAAGAGTTCTGTAATTTATGGTTTCAGGTTTTTTTACCTCTCCCTTTGACCATTCTCTAATCTTTTCAGGTGAAGCAAGTCCAATCTTGATTGATTTAAAATCGAAAAATTCATTCAAGGAGCTTCTCTCCCTTCTATATTTAATAAATAAAACTTCTATTTCTATTGATCTTCAAAATCTTCTTCCACGTCGTCCAGCATGCCGTCAATATCGAAATCATCGTCCAAATCGCTTTCCAGATCCTCTTCATAGAATCCTTCTGGATCTTCTTCGTCCATGTCTCTGCTGACCAGATCCACTCCGAAGCTCTCCAATCCGTCCTCGTCTCCTGTATCTTCTTCGATCTCAAGTTCATCTTCATTCTCACTTAGAACTGCTACGTTAAGAGACAAACTCTGCAACTCCTTTATAAGAACCTTGAAAGATTCCGGCACTCCCGGCGTAGGAATGTTTTCACCCTTTACTATCGATTCGTAGGCCTTTACTCTTCCGACGACATCGTCCGACTTAACTGTCAATATTTCCTGCAAAGTATGTGCTGCTCCGTATGCTTCAAGGGCCCATACCTCCATCTCTCCAAATCTCTGTCCTCCAAACTGGGCCTTGCCGCCAAGTGGCTGCTGAGTAACCAGTGAGTATGGTCCCGTAGATCTGGCGTGCATCTTGTCGTCGACCAGGTGATGCAGCTTCAGGATATACATATATCCTACAGTTACATCATTGTCAAAAGGCTCTCCCGTACGACCGTCATGCAGGGTTATTTTACCGTTTCTATTATAATCCGCCTGTTCAAGAATATCCATTATGTCGTTTTCGTTTGCTCCATCAAAGACCGGTGTTGCGATTTTCCACCCAAGTGCTTTTGCAGCAAGACCCAAGTGGACCTCCAATACCTGACCGATGTTCATCCTCGAAGGTACACCCAACGGATTTAGAACAATTTCAACCGGTGTTCCGTCCGGCATAAATGGCATGTCTTCTTCAGGGAGGATCCTGGATATTACACCCTTGTTTCCGTGTCGTCCCGCCATTTTGTCTCCAACGGATATCTTTCTTTTGCTGGCCACATAAACTCTAACCAGTTGGTTGACACCGGGTTTAAGATCTTCATCCTTGTTTTCCCTTGAGAACACTTTGACGTCTACAACGATACCGCTTTCTCCATGGGGAACTCTTAAAGAAGTATCTCTGACCTCTCTTGCCTTCTCGCCGAAAATAGCTCTTAGAAGCTTTTCTTCAGCGGTCAATTCAGTCTCTCCTTTAGGAGTGACCTTTCCAACCAATATGTCTTCTGAATTTACTTCGGCACCTATCCTTATGATGCCTCTTTCGTCCAGATTTTTAAGGGCATCCTCTCCAACATTTGGAATATCCCTTGTTATCTCTTCAGGTCCAAGCTTGGTTTCCCTTGCTTCAGATTCATACTCTTCTATATGTATGGAAGTAAACACGTCTTCTTTGACCAGTTTTTCACTGATAAGGATGGCATCCTCATAGTTGTAACCTTCCCAAGTCATGAATGCAATCAGGATATTTCTGCCAAGAGCGATTTCTCCGTTGTCAGTAGAAGGTCCGTCTGCCAAAATCTGGCCCTTTTCAACCCTCTCACCTTTAACGACGATGGGCCTTTGGTTGAAACAGGTTCCCTGGTTGGATCTCTTAAACTTGAGTAATGTGTATTTGTCGAGTTTCTTGTCGTCTCTTCTTATATGAACTTCCGTCGCTGTCACTTTTTCCACTACACCCGGCGTTTTAGACAAAAGACACACACCTGAGTCTTTTGCTGCCACGTGCTCGATCCCAGTTCCGATGACCGGCGATTCCGGTTTTAACAGCGGCACTGCCTGACGTTGCATGTTAGAACCCATCAATGCCCTGTTGGCGTCATCATTTTCAAGGAAAGGTATCATTGATGTAGCTACCGAAACTATCTGTTTAGGAGAAATGTCCATATAATCAACTTTCTCCGGCGCAACAGTCACAAAGTCTCTTTTAAGACCGGCTCTACCTGTTACCTTGTCTCTGGAAAATCTGAAATTTTCGTCAAGTGGTTCGTTGGCCTGTGCTATGGTGTACTTGCCTTCTTCATCAGCTGCAAGGTATACTATCTCATCACTGACTACACCATTTTCGACTTTTAGGTAAGGTGCTTCAATAAACCCGTATTCGTTGACGCGGGCATAGGTACTCAAAGAACCGATCAAGCCGATATTCGGTCCTTCAGGTGTTTCTATCGGACACATCCGTCCGTAATGGGAGTGATGAACGTCCCTAACTTCAAAGCCGGCTCTTTCTCTCGAAAGTCCGCCTGGTCCCAAAGCGGAAAGTCTTCTTTTATGAGTCAACTCCGCCAAAGGATTGGTCTGGTCCATAAATTGTGACAATTGTGAACTTCCAAAAAATTCCTTGACTGAGGCATTGACCGGTCTGATGTTTATAAGCCCTTGCGGCGTTATTGCTTCATTCCCTTGAATGGTCATGCGCTCTTTGACAACTCTTTCCATTCTGGAAAGACCTATCCTGAATTGATTTTGGAGCAATTCACCTACTGATCTCAGTCTTCTGTTTCCTAAATGATCAATATCGTCAACAGTTCCCAAACTGTAATTCAGTCCCAGGTTATAGCTTACAGAAGCGAAAATATCTTGGATAAGAACGTGTTTCGGTATCAACTCGTCCATTCGTTTTTCAAACTCTTCCTTCATCTCCTGCGGTGAAAGGTCAGAGTTCAATATTTCTTGAAGAACGTAGTAATTGACCATCTCGTCCACGACTTCAGGGTCGTATTCAAATGGCAGATCCTGCTTGGAAATATCGACAAATCCATTTCCTATAACTTTGAATTCCCTGTCTTCTACGAGTATAGTCACCTTGTCTATTCCTGCATTTTGGATTTCCCATGCAGTTTTTTCATCGACAATAGAACCTTCCTCGCATATCAGTTCACCTGTCAGAGGATGGAAAATATTATCTTTGATTTTTTTACCGGAAATACGTCCTGCAAGAGCAAGCTTTTTATTGAATTTATACCTTCCTACTTTGGCCAAATCGTATCTTCTTGGGTCAAAGAACATGCTGTTTAATAAAGATTCCGCACTATCCACAGTCGGCGGCTCGCCTGGTCTAAGTCTTTTGTACACTTCCAAAAGACCTTCTTCCCTGTTTTCAGTTGCATCTTTTTCCAACGTTGCCAACAACCTTGGATCTTCACCAAAATAATCCAGTATCTGCGCTCTTGAACCAAGACCGAAAGCCTTTAAAATCACGGTTATGGGCAACTTTCTGGTTCTGTCGACCCTTACGTGCAAAATATCATTTGAATCTGTTTCGTACTCCAACCAGGCACCCCTGTTGGGTATGACTTGTGATGAATACAGCTGTTTTCCCGTTTTGTCAATATCTTCAGAAAAATAAGTTCCCGGAGATCTTACCAATTGGCTGACAATAACTCTTTCTGCACCGTTTATAATGAAAGTTCCGTTTTCCGTCATCAACGGAAAATCTGCCATGAAGACGCTCTGCTCCTTGACTTCTGCCGTTTCCTTGTTGATCAGTCTGACCTTCACCTTAAGAGATGTGGCGTAGGTTGCGTCTCTTTCCTTGCATTCCGCCTCATCGTACTTGGGTTCACCGTCTAAATTATAGTCGATAAACTCGAGAATCAGATTCCCCGTATAATCCACTATCGGAGAAATATCGTTGAATACTTCCTTCAAGCCTTTCTCAAGAAACCAGTCATAAGATTTCTTTTGAATTGCAATAAGGTTGGGAATATCCAACACCTCGTTGATTTTAGAAAAGCTCATTCTAGTATTCTTTCCTAATTGTACAGGATGCACCATCCTCTATTCACCCCTCGCTTAAAAAGTAAAAAGCCAAAAGCCTAAGTAATCATTATTTATTTAGTTTACTCGCTTTTGGTTGGTATAAATATTAGTCTATTCTTATGTCAAAACAACTTTTTACATTGTTTCAGTAAAAAAAAATTCTTTTGATGCAATTTACAATGCTATCACAGTTTTTTTTTATTGTCAACATATAAAATCAAATTAAATAAGTTTTTTTACATTTATTTAACCTGCCTTTTTTTATGGGGCGAATAAATCGCTCCATAAAAAAAAGCGGGTCAAACCCGCTTCATAGCAAAATGTATTACTTAACTTCTACAGTTCCGCCAACTTCAGCAACTTTATTTTTGATTTCTTCTGCTTCTTCTTTGCTAGCGCCTTCTTTGATTGTCTTTGGAGCATTGTCAACCAATTCTTTAGCTTCTTTAAGTCCTAAACCTGTAAGTTCTCTTACAACTTTGATAACTTTGATTTTTTGGTCTCCAGCTGATGCCAATACAACATCAAACTCAGTTTTTTCTTCTGCTTCTTCAGCTGCAGCAGCTACAGGAGCAGCAGCCATTGCTACAGGAGCAGCGGCGCTTACGCCAAACTCTTCTTCAAGAGCCTTTACCAATTCAGATAGTTCCAATACAGTCATATTTTTTACTTCTTCGATCATTTGAGTTACTTTTTCGCTTGCCATTTTAATAAACCTCCATTTAATCTTCTATTATTTTATTTGTGTTTTATTTTCAACATTATTAGGCTGTTGCTTCCTTTTGTACTCTTACTTGCTCAAGCGCTCTTGCCAAGCCGCTGATATTCGCCTGCAATACTCCGACGAATCCTGCGATTGGAGCGTTTAGGCCGCCAAGAACTTGTGCAACCAATACTTCTTTTGGTGGAAGATCGGCCAGGTCTTTGATTTCATCGATGGAAATTACTTTTCCACCTACCAAACCTCCCTTAAGTTCCATAGCTTTGTGCTTTTTAGCAAATTCTGTAACAACTTTAGCAGCTGCAACAGGATCGTCATTGCTGAATGCTACTGCAGTAGGTCCTGTAAGGTAATCCATAAGTCCTTCGTTGCCTGTCTCTTTTGCAGCAAAACGCATCATCGTGTTTTTGTAAACTTTGTAATCAACAGATTCCTTTCTTGCAAGGCTTCTAAATTCGTTAAGTTCCTCAACGTTAAGTCCTCTGTAATCAACCAAAATCATACTTTGAGCATTTTGCATTTTTTCAGCTATCTCTTTTACCACTTCAGCTTTCAAATCTTTGTTCGACACTCTAGTCCACCTCCTTGTCCCATGACGGGTTCTGGTAAAATAAAAAACTCTCTTTGGCCTATCGGGCATACAAAGAGAGTTTGGAATCCAAATTCAAATGTATAACCTCGATAGGATATTAAGCTTGCGCACCTATTGTCTACGGTTGTTCTTTATTTTAAATCACATGAATTATAACATCACGCAATAAGCTTGTCAAGATTATTATATCTTTGCCGGATTGATCTTGATACCCGGTCCCATAGTGCTGGTGATGGTGACACTTCTAAAGTAAGTTCCTTTTGATGATGCCGGCTTTGCTTTTTTGATCGCTTCCAGCAAAACATTCAGGTTCTCTTGAAGTTTGTCCTTGTCAAATGAAGCTTTACCTACGGGTACGTGAATTATGTTTGTCTTATCAAGTCTGTATTCCACTTTACCTGCTTTGATATCGGCAACTGCCTTTTCAACTTCAAATGTAACTGTTCCTGATTTTGGATTAGGCATAAGACCTTTTGGTCCCAAGACCCTTCCCAGTCTACCAACAACACCCATCATGTCAGGAGTTGCTACAACTACGTCAAAATCGAACCAGTTTTCTTTTGTGATCTTGTCAACCATGTCTTCTGCGCCAACATAGTCAGCACCTGCATTAGTCGCTTCAGTCGCTTTGTCCCCTTTTGCGAAAACTAAAACCTTAACGGTTTTTCCTGTTCCGTGGGGTAATACAATTGCACCACGAACTTGTTGGTCGGCATGTCTTGAGTCGACTCCAAGTCTGATGTGAGCTTCGATGGTTTCATCAAATTTGGCTGTAGCAGTACTTTTGACAGTTTCTACTGCATCTGACAAATCGTACAATTTTGATCTGTCCACCAATTTGAACTTCTCTTGGTAATTTTTTCCTCTTTTCATAATTTCCTCCTTGTGGTATTAGCGGATTTTCCTCCCACTGCGTTACCTGATTTTACTCTTCTACGGTTACTCCCATGCTTCTAGCAGTACCTGCGATCATGCTCATTGCCGCTTCGACTGAAGCTGCGTTTAGATCCGGCATCTTCAATTCCGCAATTTCTCTTAGTTTTTCCTGGCTGATCTTGGCAACCTTTTGCTTGTTGGGAACACTTGATCCACTCTCTATTCCTACAGCCTTTTTTATCAAAATCGCTGCTGGTGGAGTTTTTGTTATGAAACTGAAAGTTCTATCCTGATATACTGTAATTACTACCGGTATGATCATTCCAGCTTCATTTGCTGTCTTAGCGTTGAATTCTTTACAAAAACCCATTATATTCACACCGTGCTGTCCCAAAGCAGGACCTACTGGCGGAGCCGGAGTTGCTTTTCCCGCAGGTATTTGCAATTTTATCATTCCTATTACTTTTTTAGCCATTTTTACACCTCCCTGTGTATCTGAATATGATTTGTATATCTTTTAAATCCGCACATGCGGAATTAAAATTTGGCTACTTGTGTAAACTCCAATTCGGCAGGGGTTTCCCTTCCAAACATCGAAATGTTTACTTTTACCTTTTGCTTCTCGTGATTTACTTCTTCAACGATTCCGGTAAATCCTTCCAAAGGACCTTCCTGAACTTTTACGGTGTCGCCAATATTTATATCGATCCTAGGCAATTTCTCTTTGATTCCCATGCTTTTGAGTTCACTTTTAGACAAGGGGACCGGTTTTGATGCAGGTCCGACAAACCCTGTGACTCCTCTGGTATTTCTTACTATGTACCACGATTCATCAGTCATGATCATCTTTACCAGTATATACCCGGGAAAAACCTTTTTTTGGCTTACTTTTCTTTTCCCGTCTTTGATTTCTTCCACTTCCTGCATGGGCACGTGGACTTCAAAGATTTGGTCCTGCATGTTTCTATTTTCAACTGCAGCCTCGATATTGACTTTAACCTTATTCTCGTAACCGGAATAAGTGTGTGCAACATACCATTTAGCTTCTTCGTTTTGACTCATATGTACTAACCCTCTTTATTTTATGATCAGTGCCAACAACCCGCCCAAACCTACGTCCATAACATAGACTACAAGGGTCAAAATAAATACGATACCCAATACTACCGAAGTGTGCTGCATCAATTCATTTTTGGTAGGCCACGTTACTTTTTTAAGTTCAGCCCAGACACCCTTTAAAAACATCTTGGATCTTTTCAAGAATCCAGGTTTTTTGACTTTTTCCTTCTTGACCGGTTTATCTGTTTTAGCCGGTTTTTCAATTTTTGCCATTCTTTCACTTCCTTACACTATAAAATAAGCTGGCTTATTTTGTTTCTTTGTGTGTTGTGTGTGTTTTGCAAAATTTACAGTACTTGCTCATTTCAAGTCTTTCAGGGTCATTTTTCTTGTTTTTCATCGTATGATAATTTCTTTGCTTGCATTCAGTGCATGCCAAAGTTACTTTCACTCTCATTACGACACCTCCTACGTTTAATCAAACTCTTTCTATTTGCCTTTATCAAAGGCGCACTAACCCAATTCTAATTGTACTCATAAAAAATATCACAATTGATTTCCACTGTCAACATATTTTCCAATAAAAAAAGGCCTAGGCCCCAACAATTCTTAGCTTTACTATTATAACACAAGTTTCAGGATCTGAATATAGATTTTTCAAAATAACAAGAGGACGCTCAAGCGCGTCCCCTTAATGTGATTTCAGTGTGATTACTCGATGATCTCCGCTACTACTCCGGCTCCTACCGTTCTTCCACCTTCTCTGATCGCAAATCTCAAACCTTCTTCGATAGCGATAGGTGTGATCAGGTTGATCTCCATTTGGATGTTGTCTCCAGGCATTACCATTTCCACGCCTTCACCCAACTCGATTATTCCTGTTACGTCTGTTGTTCTGAAGTAGAACTGTGGTCTGTATCCGTTAAAGAATGGCGTATGTCTTCCACCCTCTTCTTTTGTCAATACGTATACTTCTGATTTGAATTTAGTATGTGGATTAATAGATCCTGGCTTAGCTAGTACCTGGCCTCTTTCGATCTCTGTTCTGTCAACGCCTCTTAGCAGTACTCCGATGTTGTCTCCTGCAACCGCTTGGTCAAGAAGCTTTCTAAACATCTCTACTCCTGTTACTACTACTTTTCTTCTTGCATCTGAAAGACCGATGATCTCTACTTCTTCGCCTACTTTGACCATTCCTCTTTCTACTCTTCCTGTTGCTACTGTTCCTCTTCCTGTGATTGAGAATACATCCTCTACAGGCATTAGGAACGGCTTGTCTGTTTCTCTTACAGGGTCAGGTATGTATGCATCTACTGCTTTCATAAGCTCTACTATCTTGTCTGCCCACTCGCCTTCAGGATCTTCCAACGCTCTAAGAGCACTTCCTACAACGATCGGTGTGTCATCTCCAGGGAACTCGTACTCGTTAAGCAATTCTCTTACTTCCATTTCAACCAGTTCGATCAACTCTTCGTCGTCTACCATGTCTGCCTTGTTAAGGAATACTACTATGTATGGTACTCCTACCTGTCTTGAAAGCAGGATGTGCTCTCTTGTCTGTGGCATAGGACCGTCTGCAGCACTTACTACCAGGATCGCTCCATCCATCTGTGCCGCTCCGGTGATCATGTTCTTTACGTAGTCGGCGTGTCCAGGACAGTCTACGTGTGCGTAGTGTCTTTCGTCTGTTTCGTACTCTACGTGTGCTGTTGAGATAGTGATTCCTCTTTCTCTCTCTTCAGGCGCCTTGTCGATATTGTCGAATGCCACCGCTGCTCCTGTACCGAATTTTTTGTTCAATACTGTTGTTATAGCAGCTGTCAATGTTGTCTTACCGTGGTCTACGTGTCCTATGGTTCCAATGTTAACGTGGGTTTTGTTTCTTTCAAATTTTGCTTTTCCCATTTTAATTTCCTCCTTCGATCCCTAATTAATATCTTAACACTTCTGTGTCTTTTACTTAATGGAGCCCATAACCGGATTTGAACCGATGACCCCCACCTTACCATGGTGGTGCTCTACCTACTGAGCTATATGGGCTGGTTGGTGGTGGGAGATGGATTCGAACCATCGAAGGCTGTGCCAACAGATTTACAGTCTGCCCCCTTTGGCCACTCGGGAACCCCACCTGATATATAAAATCGCTATTACATAATACTAAAATTGCCTTTGACTGTCAATTGTTTAAAAACTATTTTAATAATATTTTGACTTGAAATCAGTATTGACTTTCTTTTTCACCCTTTGAAGTGCATTATCTATGGATTTTTTGTCTTTGCCAAGTTTTCTCGCTATCTCTTTTTGCCCGTCACCTTCAATATGGCATTTGAGCACTCTCAGCTCAAATGTGCTCAGAGCCGCTTTCAATGTCTCGCTCATGCGAATCAGCGCATCGTGACCTATTGCCGTTTCTTCCGGTTCACGGATCTTGTGATCCGATATCATATCGCCCACAGTGACGTCTCCGCCTTCCCTGTACACTGGATTGCTGAATGAAACGTATCCGTTTAAAGGCAAGTGCTTGTTTCTATTGGCTGAACGAATTGCCGTCAATATCTGCCTTTCAATGCACATTTCAGCAAAATATCGAAATCCCACATTTTTTTCAGGACTGTAACTTCTTACAGCTTTTAACAGGCCTATCAATCCTTCCTGGTAGAGATCATCCTTGTCTCCCCCAGATATGTAGTAAGATCTGGCCTTTTGAAAAACCAGACCTCTGTACTTTTTCACTAAAAAGTTTTGAGCTTCCAAATCCCCATCGGACGCTCTTTTAAAAAGGACTTCATCTGTCGTTTCTCCAACCCCTGTCGATTTGCCGCCTCTGTAATACACCTTAAAACCACCCCTTAAGATTACTCCTGATTTTCGTTCTGCGTAAAATCAGAAAGTTTTTTGATCGTATCGTTGTCCAAATTATGCAAAAGTCTGTTCTTTTCCGCAATATTCTGCTTCTCTATCTTTTTCATATTGGATTCAAAGGCAAACTCGACTTCTTTTTCAAGTTCTCGAGCGCTGATCCTGATTCCTCCTGCGCTCAGTATCATCTTTTGAAGCATGAAGTCTGAAGTGGCGACCGTGATTTCGTGGACTGGATTTATCTGATGTATCAGTTTTTCGATATAACTGTCCGCCGTCTGGTTCTTGGCGGAATAAACCACCATTATCCCGCCAGTTTCCTCTTCTTTTGCCGTTTCAGTATTATTGTACGCGTCAAATACTAAAACAACCTTTAAATTTTTTAACTTTGCATAACTTTGCATCAAATCGATCAAAGATTTCCTTGCATCTTCGAGGCTGTGTTCCATCAAATTCCGTAATTTTTCCCAATGGTTTATCAGATTGTAGCCGTCTACCACGAGATAATGTTCTCTGAGCCCCACATTAATTTCCGTCCCTTCTCTGTCTGGCCGCTTCGCTAAAAATTATTCCGGCTGCCACAGAGGCATTCAAAGATTCTATGCTTCCGTACATGGGTATGGATACGCTGAAATCACATTCTTCCTTCACCAATCTGCTGATCCCCTTGCCTTCACTGCCTATGACCACAGCCAACGGCCCTTTGAAATTAGTCTTGTAGTAGGCTTCACCCCCGGGTTCTGCGCCACCCACCCACAGGCCTTGTTTTTTCAAATCCTTAAGAGTTTGAGTCAGGTTGGTCACCTTTCCTATCATCATGTTCTCAGCAGCTCCGGCAGAAGCCTTGACTGCTATGGGCGTAAGGTCTACCGATCTGTTTTTGGTGATTATGATCCCATGGACACCGCAGGCATCCGCAGTACGTATTATCGCGCCGAAATTATGCGGATCGGTGATCTGATCCAAAACGACTATGAAAGGATCTTCACCCAATTTTTGGGCTTTTGCGATCATGTCTTCCGGTTCGTAATAGGAAAAGTTTGTTGCTATTGCTATGATCCCCTGATGATTTCCTGTTTTGCTGGAGTAATCAAGTTTTTTTCTATCAACCATCTGAATTTTGATTTTTTTCTCTTTGGCCAACTCAAATATTTCGGCATTTCCCGTTTCTCTTCTGCCTTTGGCAACCATAATCTTTTCGATGGTCACACCCGATCTCAGCGCTTCCAGGATAGGATTTTTACCTTCTATCTGCCTTACATCCCTTTCGGGTCTTTCAAACTTTTTTTCCGTCTTGACATTTTCAGCCTTGTTGTCTCTGTTGCCGCTATTATCATTTTTGTTTCGTCTCATAATCCTCTTCCTTAAATGTTGCTGAATTTTTCTCTGATTTCTACTATCTTGCCACACGTCATAGGGCCTTCCGGACACGGGCCGTTCAAACAATTTGGCCCTGCATGTTTAAATATCAACGGCGCCTTGCCTTTGACCAATCTCAACATTTCAGTTGCCAGCTCCCGGATTTCCCACTGGGCCCTCTCACAACATCTGTGATTGAAAAAGTGGAGAAGTTCCCTGGCGTTCATGGTGGCAATGATCTTTGTTTCACATCCGTTGGGCAATACGTATCTCGCATCTTCTATTGCTGTTTTTTCAGCCTTTCCTTTTGCTGCCTTTTCACTGTCCCCCTGGGCGACATACTCATCGAACCTTTGTTTTTTCAAAATGCCCACCAGCTCATCGTAATACTTCTGGTCACTTTCCATGGCCTTTATATAAATTTCTCTGGCCCTTTCGTCTGCGGCGATCTGGGGCGGAACAATATATTCAAATTGATTTTCCGTTACATACCTTTGAGATTTCTGAGAATAGCTGGCCACCCTGTGTCTCACAAGCTGATGAGTTAGGCTTCTGGATACTCCTTCTATTCCAAACGTAAAGGATACATGCTCTATGGGGGATTCGTGACCCATATCCATCAATTTCGAGAGAAACTTATTGACGCTGGTTTCGTCAAGGCCCCCCAACAACTCCTCTATCCCACCTGGAGAGTAACAAAGTTTTGCAGCAGCCGAGATAATTTTTTCGGGTTCGGGTGTGTGGGCCAGTATTTCTACTTTCAATTTTGCTTCCATATAGCATTCCTCCTGTAATAATTATTTTAAAACAATTATACCATAATATGGCTCTTTTTAATCTATTTGCCCGCCTTATAAAACTGATAAAAATATGTCAAAACATTGCCATTGTAAAGCTTTCTGTTCTTTGTGGCTCTGCGTCCAAAATACCTTTCAAATTCAAGGTGTGCGGTTATTATGTGGGCTGAATAATCCTTTGCATCTTTATATGCTCTCCCAAGATCTTTGTAGAGAGCCTCCACTTCTTTTTTCTCCATCAAACGCTCACCGTACGGAGGATTGGAAACGATCATTCCCTTTCCATGCAATTCACGGATATCTCTTGCGTCTTTGACTCTGAAAACCACCGATTCTCCTACGCCGGCTAACCTTGCATTCTCTTTTGCCGTTTCAATGGATCCGCCGTCCAAGTCCCATCCCTCGATGAACAGCTTCGACTTCTTCGATATGCCACCAGAGTGCTGAAGTTCGGATCTGATTTCATCAAACGCTTCTGCAAATCCGCCCTTCCAATCCTGGGAAGCAAAATCTCTCTTCATTCCCGGTTTGATGTCCAGCGCCAACATCGCCGCTTCTATCGGGATGGTCCCCGATCCGCAAAACGGATCCAAAAACTCCAGTTCAGGTCTCCAACCACTCAATAAAACCATGGCTGCCGCCAAGGTTTCCTTGATAGGCGCTTCATTTCCCTTGGCCCTGTAACCTCTTTTATTAAGCCCGCTGCCGCTTGTATCGAGAAACAGTGAAGCTTGATCTTTTAAAATATTCAAGTGAATGGCCACAGTCGCTCCAGATTCCTCAAGCCATTGGGTTTTATATTTTTTACCCAGCCTGTCCGCAACGGCTTTTTTAACTATTCTTTGGCAATCCGACCTGCTGAACAGTTTTGATTTCACGGAAATCGACTTGGCCACGGGAAAGATGTCCTTTTCGCCTATCCACTTTTCCCAAGGGAGGGATTTGGTTCTTTCATATAGCTCTTCGAATGTGAGACATTCAAAGCTTCCCACCTGGATCAAGACTCTGTCGGCTGTCCTGAGAGATATATTGGCCATTGCCACATCCCGGACGGTCCCCTCAAAGTACACCTTGCCATTGTCCGCTTTGGGTTTGTCGTAACCCAGATTTTGCAACTCTTTTTTTAAGACACCTTCGAGACCAAACGTACACGTTGCCGCCAGAATAAATTTATCATTCATTATTTCCACCGATTTTCAATTCCTTTTCGTCTCTTCCGTATACCCACAAGTATTCAAACCCGGCTGTTTCCAGCTGTCCAATTTGCTTTCCAAGTTTCTTTTTGGCCTTGATGACCGAAACGCAATAGCCGGAATTTCTCAATTCGTCGGCTTTCTCAATAACATTTACGAATTCATCATTCAAATCGTACAGCAATGCGAGCTTTTTCCCATTGTTGCCGACAAATTTTTCTTCTTCCATCATTATTCCAACAATTCTTTCAAACCCAATGGAAAATCCTACAGCCGGCGAGGAATCCTTGGAAAATTTTCCTATCAGGCCGTCGTATCGGCCTCCACCTGCCACCGAGTATCCGTAAGGTCCATAAGATATTTCAAAAATCATGCCGGTATAATATCCCATGCCCCTGACCAAAGTGGGATCGAATACGATCTCGTATTTCCCTCCGGACAGTTTTTCAACGGTTTCGATCGTACTTAACAGATCTTCTGCCGCGCCTCCTGCAATCTCCCCCGAGCGAAGTTTTTCCACATTCAAGCTTTCAGTTGCACTTACAAGTTTTTCGGCTGCCGTAATCCCCTGTGACAATTGTGACAGCTCAGCCAGCACGCCGTCCTTGCCGATCTTATCTTTTTTATCCAGTATAATGCTGACTTGGGAAATGTCGTTTTCAGAATAACCAGCTCCCAAAATCATCCCGGAAAGTATTCTCCTGTCATTGATCTTCACCGTAAAATCGTCGAATCCGATCTGGTTCAAGGCTTTAGCTGTTGTGTCTATAAGCTCCACTTCCGCCTGCCAGCTGTCATCCCCTATTATATCGATGTCGCATTGCTTAAATGACCTGAATCTGCCCTTTTGCGGCCTTTCCGCCCTATAAACGTTGCCTATCTGTATAGATTTAAATGGCATGGAAAGTTTTTGCTGATTATTGGAGTAAAATCTGCTTAGTGGCAAAGTAAGATCGTATCTCAAACCTATATCGCAAATATCCGTAACTGAGGCTTCGCTGTGGAGATCAAGCTTCTCGCCTCTTTTGAGGATCGTGAACAGCATTTTTAAATTTTCTCCGCCTTCACTGTCCAACAAAAGGTCCAACGACTCCAATGCCGGCGTTTCGATCCTTTGAAATCCATGCTTTACGTATGTATCTAAAATTTTTGATTCCAACCTGTCTCTGATTTCCATTTCATCAGGCAGAATGTCTCTGGTCCCTCTCACAGGGTTTGAGTTTTTTGCCATTATAATCCTCCTATCTGCGGGTAGTGCCGCTTGGTCTTTGATCGACCTGCAAGCGGCACCTGTTTAATCTATTTTTATTTTGTGATGAGTCTTCTTGCCTTTTTTTATGATCACACTGCCTCCACTGATTTTTTCAGGCGGCAATTTATAGTCAAGACCTTCCACTTTTTCTCCATCTACCTGTACTCCACCCTGGGTGACCAATCTTCGCCCCTCGCTTTTGGAAGGGACCAATCCGGTTCCAATAAGGATCTCTATAATATCCATTTGTGCTATTTCCGCTGATTTAAATTCGGTAGTGGGCATATCGTCAGAATCGCCTTGCTTAACAAAAAGACTCCTTGCAGTTTGCTGCGCTTTTTCGGCGTCTTCTTCCCCATGAATCATTTTTGTGACTTCGTAAGCAAGAATTTCTTTCGCCTTGTTGATTTCCGCTCCTTCAAGAGACGACAATCTCTCAACTTCATCCATTGGAAGGAAGGTCAACAGGGATAGACATTTTCTGACGTCTGCATCATCGATATTTCTCCAATATTGATAAAAGTCATATGGCGTCGTTTTTTCCGGATCCAGCCATAAAGCGCCCTTTTCGGTTTTTCCCATCTTTTTGCCGTCAGATGTAGTCAGAAGGGAAAAGGTCATCCCGTAAGCCTGTCCCCCGGATTTTCTTCTTATAAGCTCGGTTCCGCCCAAGATATTGGACCACTGGTCATTTCCTCCAAGTTGAAGCTTGCAATTATAATCTTTATATAAAACATAGAAATCATATGATTGCATTATCATGTAATTGAACTCCAAAAACGTCAGCCCTTTTTCCATTCTGCTTTTGTAGCAATCAGCCGCCAGCATTCTGTTTACGGAAAAATGGACCCCTATTTCTCTCAGAAGTTCAACGTAATTAAGCTCCAGCAGCCAATCCGCATTGTCAAGCATCAAGGCCTTACCATCGGAAAAATCCAGAAATTTCTTGAAGACCAACTTGAATTTTTCACCATTGGCCTTTATTTGTTCCCTGGTCAGCATTTTTCTCATATCAGTCTTGTCTGTGGGATCCCCTACCATAGTCGTTCCCCCACCGATCAAGGCGATGGGTCTGTGCCCGTGTTTTTGCATATGAGTCATTACCATTATTTGAAGAAAATGCCCTATATGAAGGCTGTCTGCAGTGGGATCGAATCCTATATAAAATGTTGTAGACTCCTTTCCCAGCATTTCCCTGATTTCATCTTCATGGGTGCATTGCTCTATAAATCCTCTTTCTTTCAACACGTCAAATACATTAGACATATAATTACCTCCTGCAACAAATATTTTGCATAAACTTATATTTTCATTGCGCTTTCCTATACAGCGGCTTCAACTTATATTATACTGTATTGTATATCAATTTTACCGGGAGGAACACCAATGAGCTTTATTATCATAATTGCCATCATTCTTTTGGACCAGTTCAGCAAATACCTGGTTTTGAATCATCTTACGGACATTTCAACCATTCCTCTTTGGGAAGGAGTATTTCACCTTACCTACAGGGAAAACACGGGTGCTGCATTCAGCATTTTTACCGACATGCAGCTTTTTCTTAAAATCATAACGTCTATTTTTGTAGTTTTGTTGTTGATATTCTTGATCAAACACGTCCGTTCCGAAAAAAAATTCACTCTCAAGGCTCTGTCTCTTTCGTTCATCATCGGTGGAGCCGTGGGCAATCTTATAGATAGATTGAGATTCAACTTCGTAGTCGATTTTTTTGATTTCCGACTGATAAACTTTGCGGTCTTCAACGTGGCAGACTCATTTATCGTCATAGGAAGCATCCTGCTGATCATAATTTTGATGCTGGATCCTTCAGACAAGATATTTTAGTTTATTTCTTTTCTTCAATCGAAGTTATAAGCTTTTCAGTTGTCGCTATATGCGTTTCTGCAACGGCTCTTGCTCTTTCCGAGTCTTTGCCTGCAATTGCATCCACAAGCTGATTGTGTTCTTCTATCAGTTGCTGGGTGCTTTTAATTTTTGTAAAGTAGGCAACTCTGAACCGTTGGACCTGTTCCCGCAAAGAACTAATCAATTGAATAAGCTTTTTATTTTTAGATGTTCGGTACATAACGTCATGAAAGTCAGAATCGAAGTTGATAAGTTTTACCACGTCCTGTTCATTGGCGGCGCTTTTAAACTTCTCTACGATGTCTTTTAGTTCCTCAACATCTTTTTCAGTGGCATTCCTGGCGGCTAGTGAAGCGGCCAAACCTTCAAGTACCGCTCTTATCTCCAAAACTTCCTTGACGTCTTCGCTGGAAAGCCCTGCAACATACGCTCCCTTTCTCGGGACCATAACCACCAAACCTTCAAGTTCCAGTTTCCGGATCGCTTCTCTGACGGGCGTTCTGCTCACACCCATTTGGTCAGCCAACTGAACTTCCATCAGTCTCTGTCCCGGCTTGAAGTCGCCGTTGATTATGGCTTCTCTCATGGTAGTAAAAACGATCTCTCTCAAAGGTTTGTACGTATCCATATCTATTTTTAAAAAATTATCCATCAGGGGTATCACTCCTTGTCTTTTCTATTTTTGGCAGGTCTTCGCCAAATGCACTTCTTTATATATCGATCTGAAATGTCTCAAAGCCCTTTCAGCATCGCCTTTATCTCTGTAAAGCCCATATACCGTCGGTCCGCTGCCACTCATCAAGGAAGCTTTTGCTCCACGATTCAGAATTTCCGATTTGATTTTTGACAGCTCCGGAAATGCCTCGAATGCAGGGGCCTCAAAAACATTGCCAAGATTTTTTTCGATTCCGTCCAGATCTCCCGTTCTGATCGCAAGGCACATAGCTTCGTTGTTGGGATGATTCTTAATTTCATCAACGATAATATTGGAATACGCCCATCCTGTCGAGATCGAAAAGTCCGGTTTTACCAAAAGTACGTAGTATTCAGGCAAATTGCCCAGATCAGTCAATACGTCCCCGATGCCTTCGGCCAATTTCGTTCCACCCAAAATGCAGTAAGGAACATCGGCACCAATAGCTCTTCCCATCCCCAGCATGAGATCCCTGTCCATTTTCAAATCCCATAATTCATCCAAGGCTTTTAAAACTCCTGCGGCATTGGCAGATCCTCCCGCAAGGCCCGCTTCCAAAGGTATCCGTTTGTCTATACGAATTCGCACCCCCTGCTGGATTTTAAAATGTCCTCTTACCATATCAGCCGCCTTGTAAGCCAGATTTGATCCATCGCAAGGGATCCTTGGGTCTGAGCACTCCACTGTGATTTCACCGCCTGCTTCATCTATATGGATCTTGTCGCACAAGTCAACGGTCTGCATGACCATGGAAAGATCATGATATCCATCTTCTCTTTTTCTTATTATGTCGAGAGTCAGGTTTATTTTAGCCGGTGTTCTTACACTTATATTTTTCATGATTACCTCATTTGTTTTTGTAATATTGTATACTTAATCCACATATATGATACTACCTTATGTAATATTCACTGTCAACAAATATGTCCTTGTTATAGCATTACCGCTTCTCCCGAATGAAGCAAGTATAGATACGCTTCCGCGACTTTGGCATTTGTGGATTTTTCTATCGCTCGCCTATAGAATTCGATTTGAGTCCTGTAATTCTCAATTTTTTCATGTTTTGACTCTTCACTGCTGAAATAATCGCTTTTATAATCCACCAGGATCCATTGACCTTCCTCCTTAAAAAAGCAATCTATCATTCCCTGGATCAAAATCGGTTCACCTTCGAAGTTTTCTTTAGCAAATTCTTTTGGGTCCATTTTCAAAGTGAATCTTTTCTCCCTGTTGATTTCATCAGAGGCCAATAGCCTCCTTCCCAGCGGGTCTTGAAAGAAATTTCCGATGGCTTGAAGGTTTATCACATGTGAAATTTCTTTGGTTATCATTCCGTCAACTTCCATTTGCCCCAACTGAAGGTTTAATTCCGATTGGACATCAACTGCGTTTTTCAGTCTTGAAATATCCAGATTCTGCAAAACATAGTGGTTTGCACTTCCTATCTCGGTCGCACTTTTTTTCTTGATACTCTGCAAGAATACAGGTTTTCTGATCTCTTCCGAAGGATCTGCAAGCTCTCCTGTTTGCAAAAATCTTTTTATGGCGGAAACAGATATCTTTGCAGGCAACTTCATCTTTTCCAATTCCTGATAATTCCATTGAAGTCTCCTTTTTATTTCTTCGGAAATCTTCAAGTCCGCATTCACGATTTTCTCAAAGTGGTCGGCCACCTCCGTCAAGTACTTTTCTTTTATCTGTTGGTAGTTGTAGATATTGCCTTTGTCGATCAATTGTACCTTATAATCATCATTTTCATAAATCATATTGTCGAATTCAAATCCCTCATTACCGCTCATCAAAGATCCCATTATCCAATCAAGGTAATTGGAACTCTTTGAAACGCCGAAAGGAGTGATTTCTCTCTTCCATTTTTCCAGCCTGGCAAGGGCATTTGAAACAGTGCCTATCATTATAAGCTTGTTTTGAGCCCTGGTCATGGCCACATATAAAACTCTCATTTCCTCGGAAATTATTTCAAGAAGAGTCTTTTCCTTTACTATGCTTTTGAACAATGTCTCGCAATATCTTCTTTCATTTATATTTATATAGTCGGGACATATTCCCAGGTCTTTATGGAGGATCAGCGAGGCGCTGGTGTCCCGGGTATTGAATTTTTTACCCAAACCTCCAATGAATACGACCGGAAACTCCAAACCCTTGCTCTTATGTATGCTCATAACCCGCACGACGTTATCCATGGGCCCCAGCACTTTTGCAGTAGACAAATCAGTATCCGTATTTTTAAGTTCTTTGACAAACCTGACAAAATTAAACAATCCTCTTAGGGATGATTCACTGAAATCTTTGGCTTTGTCAACGAGCATCCTTAAATTGGCCTGACGCTGCACTCCTCCGACGAGCGCCCCCACATAACTGTAATAATCAGTTTCAATCAAAACATTCCATAAAAACTTGTCTATGGATATCACCGCAGACTGTTTTTTCCAAATCTCAATTTTCTCTGTCATGGCCGCAATGGCCGCTCCGAGCCCGTCTTTGTGATCCTCCTTGTATGCGTACGCACCATCTCGAAAGCTTAATTCGGGATAAGCCGTTCTTATCTCCACCAAATCTTCGATTTTAAAGCCAAAAAAAGGCGACCTCATTACAGACATAAACAAGGCATCCTGCCTGGTATTGTCAATAATCGAAAGGAGATCCATGACCATGCTTATTTCCAGAGTGTCAAAATACCCCGCCCCCGACTGTGCATACACCGGTATACCAGCTTCCGACAACACTTCCTGGTAAACTTTCGCCTCGGCTTTTGCAGCCCTGAGCAGAATGACCATATCTTTAAACTCGATTTTTCTGTATTTTTTATTCTTTGCATCATACACATCAGTTCCCAGCGTTTCTTTTATCTTCTGAGCCACCAATCGAGCTTCATACTCGAGATTAGTCAAATCTTCAATTTCAATATCACTTTCTTCTTCCGGATCACTCTCACTTTCCCTGTGTTCTTCAACGGAACTTCCTAATAGAAATATTTCTGTTTTATCATCGATTCTGTCTGGAATTGCGGATCCTTTATATAATTTTTCATTTTCGTCGTAATCAATTTCCCCTGCATATGAACTCATCACTTTTTCAAAAACACTGTTGATCGTATTTATTACCCTGTCCGAACTTCTAAAATTTGTGTTTAAATGTATGACTTCACAGGAACTTTGATCAGAGTTTAAATACTCTTTGCTTCTTTTGATAAATATCGTCGGATCCGACAGTCTGAATCTGTATATGCTTTGTTTCACGTCCCCCACCAGAAAAAGATTGTCGGATCTCATTATCTTTTCCGCCAAGTCATTTTGGATTTGATTGCTGTCCTGAAATTCGTCTATAAAAATGTACGAATATTCTTTTTTCATTTCCTTTGCCACATTTGCATCATCCAATATTGCAAGCGCGAAATGCTCAAGATCATTAAAATCCATAAGTCCTTTATCCAACTTCAAACTTGAATATTCATTGCTGAATTTCTCTGCAAGACCATTCAGATACCTTATTGTTGGTTCCATTTCGTTTATGTTCTCAATCATTGTTTCGGGCTTTTCATACCCGACCATGGTTTGAAGCGACTTGACTATTTCTTTTGATTCATTTCTCCTTTGAACGATCTCGCTCTTCAAGTTTTCTTTTTCAGTCTTGATAGTCAGGCGCGCAAAAACAGCCGTATCCAATAAAAATCTGAACTTTTCAAATCCTTTGTCTAGAGATTTTGTCAAAGCCACAATCTGGTTTATTTCATCTTCTATTATTTGTTCTGCTTTTGAACCGTTCTCCAATCCCAAAATCATGGTTCGAGCCTTTTTCAACAAGCCCATGGCGTGATCTAACCTTATCGTGGCGATCTCTTTGAATGTCTCGTAAATTTCACTGTTGTTGAAATCCATTAGATCCATGGAAAACCTGCCCAAATTCTCTTCGCTCCAGATTTGAGGTTTTGGTCTGTTTATGGTGAAGTTGTAATAGGCTTCAATGACCTCGCGCAGCTTTTGATCTCTTCTGCCTTCACCAAAACTTTCCAGGGTATTGATGAAATCCACATCTCCCGATTCATATTCACTATCAAGGATATTGTCCATGGCCCTCTGTTTCAAAATTGACAGCACAGTTTCGTTGCCGATTTTGAGACTTGAATCTATCCCTATGACGTGGGAGTATCGTCTTACCACATTTGAACAAAATGAATGTATCGTACTTATTGAGGCAAATGGCAGCGCACTTATCTGCCTGCTGATATACGCTCTCTCCGCTCCTTCTGCATTTGAAAGTTTATCTGACAATGTACTGCTGATCCTGTGTTTCATTTCTTCGGCAGCAGCCTTCGTAAATGTCACCACAAGCAAACGCTCCACTTCGACTCTGTCATCGATTATCAACCTTATTATTCTTTCTACCAGTACGGCCGTCTTTCCCGAGCCCGCTGCTGCGGAAACCAAAAGGTTTTTGTTTCTGATTTCAATTGCAGATTCTTGCGCACCTGTCCATCTAGTCATTGTTTCCACCACCTAAGATCATTTCAACAACTTCAGAATCCTTCAAAGCTTTTTTATACCTGAAATTGTTTCCACCGAATTTTTTATCAAACTGACAGATCGTTTTATATTCACAATACAGACAGGCTTCCCTGCTTCCATTTTTTACTGGTTCAATTGCAATATTTCCATTGACTATTTCTTTTCCCATGATTTCAGCAGACTTCAAAGCATGCTCCACAAGCCCTTTGAACACATCTTCCTCGATCAGCCCCTTGTTGGATTTTGCGAAATCTCCATCCTTCTTGATTTTGCAATTAATAACATCTTCGTCTTCAAGGTTCTTGTCCATGGCTCGTGCAACGTGGATTTCTTTTAGCAGCAGACCTTTTAATCTTAATACTTTTCTGATTTTTTTATTTATGTCCTCCATATCTTCTTTTGAAGCTCGAATCATCGGATCATCCAATTTGAAGTAAAAAGCTCCTGCCGGCAAGTATCCCCTATCTATCTCAAGGCAAACACCAAGATAAATCAATAGTTGCAGTGACAAGCCATAATATACGTCTTTTAAATCGAAAGACTTTTCTCCGGTCTTGTAGTCTATGATCTTGACGTATGTTTTGTCCCCGTCCCTATAGACATCCACCCTGTCGATCCTTCCTTCTAAAACCATTTGCATATTTCTGTCATAGCTGAAATTGACTTCTTTCAGAGATTGGTTTTCTCCAAATGAAGCTTCCGTCTTTAATATTTCAAACTCTCCTTTTGACAAATGATATGTCAGTGTTTCAATTGCCCTGTCCATGAGTCTTGCAAGATAATCTCCAAGATACTTGTACCTTCCGGAACTTAAAAACACACCTTCCTTGTAGCTTTCTGTTTTTTCGGCAAGGATCTGCCTGCATAAATTGCGTCTTAGATCTTCCTCAACGTCCACCCAACGAATATCGAGTTCTTCAAGCTTCTCCGAGTACTGCTGTATGGCATCATGAAGAAGCTGCCCCATATCAGGTATGGACACCTCGTAGATCTTTCTCTCCCTGGGTTTAAGTCCATATCTGACAAAATATTTAAAAGGACACTGGGCATACGTTTCAAGACCTGTCACACTATTTTTCAATTTTTTACCGTAAATGTTTTTGATTTGTTTTTCAGTTAGGTCAGGAACCCTGTTTTCCCACGTCATCGCGTCGGTTATCTTGGAAGTTATAGCCGTCCACGCCGGATTTTCAGCATACCATTTGTACACTTGATCCCAATATGCATTTGAAGGATCTTCATTTGAGTCGACAGCTTTCCTGTAATAAGCCACCATATGCCTGAAACTGCCTTCTTGATTGGAAATCAAGTCAAGATCTTCTTCAAAATCTGCTTCTATGACTGCCTCCGGGAAAATTTCCTCGATCCTCTCTGCAAAACTGGACGGTCTAAGAGAATTCCCTTCAAAATCAGCCAAGGGATAACTAAAATAAATCTTGTTTTCGACTTGCCCAAGCAACAGATTGAAAAGATAGCGCTCCTGTACTGACTGATATCTTCGGTCATCGCGCATGTTGACTTTTCCTTTTTCTTCCATCTCCTTCATCTCAAGAGAAGTAAACAATCCTCCTTCGGATATCTCTCCAGGAAGTACACCTTCGTTCAAGCCCACAATAAAAAGGACTTTAATACTGTTTTGTCTTGATCTTTTTACATCACCTACAACTATCTCATCACTATATGAGGGCAAAATCCCCAGTTCTGCGGATTCCAAACCTGACGAAATCACATCGGTATATTCTTTTATTCCGGTTTTCTCGTTTCCGAAAATTTCTACGATTTCGTCCATCAAATCGATTATCTTGTTGAAAATCTGCTTGTTCTCAGCGCTATGCTCCAAATCTCCGCTTTCTACCAGGTCACTGGACAAAGCATTTGTTTTTTCCATGCATTTGTTTTCTTCCATGTATTCGAAAAGAGCAGTGGTAATGTGGGCATATGTTGGATTTTTTTTGATTTTTTCCCTAAATGTCTCAAGAGGGGTTATAACCTCTTTTCTCATTTGATTCAATTCTTCCAAGTCATAGCTCATTTTGGAATCATTCTTATAGAAGTCTTCCAACCACTGTTTTCCCTTGATTCCGAATCTAAGACAGTAATTCTCCAAAATTTCATATCTGTCCCATGTCAACTTGGTAAAACCCGACTTTATCATGGAGAAGACATCATCGTATCTGAAATTGTTTGCCAGGGATTTTAAACTGCTTGCAATAAACAATGAAAGGGGTTTGTCCGAAACAGATCTCTTTACATCCAAAAAACAGGACATTCCGTATTCCTCAAAGGTCCTTTTTATTAGAAATCCATATCCTGTCAAGTCATTGGATATTACCCCGATGTCTTTGTACTTGTAGCCTTGATCTCTTGTCAATCTGGTAATTTCCGTACAGACGTTGTCTATCTCCCTGTATACATTTTGGGACTGGGTCAGTTTAATATTTTCAGGTTTTTCACTATATTTTGCAAAAGGATATGAAAAAAATTCGTTTTTGAGATGGTTTATATCTGTTAGCTTTGTATTTTCCGACTCAAATGCCCCGATTTTGATTTCAACTTGTGCATTTTTGAACTTTTCCAGGGTATTTTTATTTATTTCGTAAATTTCTCTGGTAGGATCCGACTCATCTCCGTAAAGATCGAGAATTACCGAAACTTTTTTTGCATTCATAGCCAATGTAATTATCAGTTCATTGATCTGTCCGGTGAAGGTATGGAATCCGTTGATCCAAATCTTTGACTTTTTTATGTATTCACTACCTTTTGCCTTTTCAATTGCCTTGTTTATCTTTCCTTCCGTATCTATAAAACCGTTGCCCAAATACTTTTCATAAGCATTCATGATCATGTGCATATCGTGGAGCTTTCTATCCAGTATCCCTGTGGGATCACTATTTTCATCGATGCCTGGGACCGATTCGATTTCGATCATGTTTTCTTTGAATGTCCTGATCATGTTTTCCACATCATCCACAAAACCATTCTTGTTGGTCATGGCCCCAAAAATCTTAAGATCGTCCTTTAGATTTCGCAAGATTTTTTTGATGATCATTTTTTTGCCAGTCGAGGTAACGACCGCCTTTTCAGGCTCGAAGGATTCATCGCTCAAGTTTTCCACCAACCTTGAAAAACTTATGACTTCCAGCCTAAAAACACCTTGGAGCTCAAGAGTTTCCATCAACTCTTTTTCCGCTTCCAAGGTATACTGATCAGGCACGATCAACATCAGGTTCTCTTCTCCATTATTCAGAGATTCCCTGATCTGTTTATACATTTCCTTGATTTTCCCACTTCCGTTTTTGCCTATTAAAATTTCAAGCATCCAAATCAACTCCAAACGTCATAATCAGGTCAGTAAAGGATCTTGCCGAGAAAAGTCTCCCCTATCTCCAAGGCTCCTACCGGACATAATTCCTGACAGCAGAAACATCTTATGCATGTTTTTCTGTCAAACACCGGGACCAGCTTCCCGCCTTTGTCGGTCATTGTTATGACCTTTGGTTTTTCAGGACAAACCTGGGCACATCTCTCACAGCTTATACATTTTTCATGTATCAACTTGGGATAAGGTGCTATAAGGCTCTTGATAAATGCCATGCCCCTTGAATCACCAAATATCTCATTTGTCGATCTGATTTTCTTGAAATCAGACACTTTCAAGTCGTCAACGGACATGCCCGCCACTTCTATATCTTCAGGCAAAACTTTTCCCCAATCGGTTTCAAAGGCAATTTTATACTGGGGTATCTCCCTGGGGTCGTCATAGCCTATCAATCTTAACGCAATTGAATCTACAGCCGTTATTGATTCCCCCATGATGACGGCATTCATTTTTTTTGCCGTTCCACTTTTAGGGCCGTTTCCCTCCATGGCAACTATCCCGTCCATTATTGCAAATTTTGTTTCAACTACCTTGTTCAAGTCTAAAAGCATTCTGGCAAAGTTGTTGCTGTTGTTCATTCTGGTATGCCACAGTGCCTTTTGGGTTCCCGGTACGCAACCGAATTGATTTTTAACCGCTCCGGTAAAATACATCATCCCATGGGTTTTCAGTTTGGGAAGAGAGATCAAAACATCACTTTCAACCGCCACCTTGGCTACTTCCCAATTCTTTACAAGCAGCGAATCCTTTAATGTCATGTTTACTTTATCCGTAAAATCGTCAAATTTCACTCCATACTTGTTTGCAACATCTAAAAGACCCGCCTTTTGAGCCGCTCTTTCAGCCGAACCAAATCCCGGAGAGTCTCCAAAGACGATTTTGTCGGAATAGTCTTTCAATACCCTGATGACACCTTCAAAAAAAAGATAATTTGTTACTACTGGAGAGTACTTGTCCTCTACAGACAACAAGTTGGGTTTGAGCAAAACTTTTGAATCCGGCGATATCAATCTCCTGATATACGATTCCCCTCCCAGTAGTTCAAATCCTTCTCTGATTTTTTTCTCAATTGCAATCGGATCATATTCTTCACATTTCAGCAGAGCTACTCTGTCTTTCATTATTACTCAATCTCCTTGTAATTCTTTCTCAAGAACTCAATTTCTTTTTTATAGCCTTCCAGTTCATTTGGAGTTTCAAGATTGAATGTTAAATTTCTCAAAAGGGGATGATTTATCATTTTAATGATCGCTTCAGATCCGATTGTACCTTCCCCTAAAACCTCATGCCTGTCTTTATGGGAATTAAATTCCACTTTGCTGTCGTTTATATGTATCCCCTTCAACTTCTGCAACCCAACCACATCGTCGAGCTTTTTGATAACTCCGTCCAGATCTCCTACTATGTCATAACCTGCGGAATACATGTGGCAGCTGTCCACCAGTATCCCAATTTTTTCATTGTACTTGATCCCGTCGATTATTCTTTTAATTTCCTCAAAAGTGCTGCCTATTTCACTTCCCTTTCCGGACATGCCTTCAAGAAGTATGGTTACATCATTGTTTTCAGTCAAAACCTCATTTATGGCTCCTACTATCAACTCTATCCCCCTGTCCACGCCCGCTCCCACATGGCTTCCGGGATGAAATACGTAATAGGATTCAGGCAGGAGCTTTAACCTCTCCAAATCCTCCGCAAAGATCCTTTTTCCGAAACTTCTCACGTCTTCTTTGTCTGAACACAAATTCATCGTGTAAGGCGCATGCGCAAACAGAGGAGCAAAATCATTTTCCTCCCAGAGTCTTTTGAATTTCTCCAAATCCGTCATGTCGATATCTTTTGCCTTACCACCTCTGGGGTTTCTGGTGAAATATTGAAAAGTGTTGGCTCCTATGCTTAAAGCATCCATTCCCGCCCTGTAATATCCTTTTGCTATGGAAAGATGACACCCTATTTTTAACATTTAATTCTCCTTCTGTATGTTACTCGTAATTTTCTATGATCCTTTTAAGGTATACTCCTACAATATCGGAAAATCTTTCAACATCCCTGGTATAGATGAAATCTCTACCGTAGATAAATTTTTCTGCAAACAAGTCTTCTTCCTTGCCTGTAAAAACTCCCAATACGAGGATCCCGTTTTTTCTGGCCCGCCTTACTTCTGCTGCAGTATCTTTAATCGCCTTCATCCCTTTGTAGGAAGTTTCTCCCCTGATCGTACTGTTTTTGGATATTTTGATGTCATTGGGTTTCCCATCGCTTAAAACGATCAATATCCGGTGTTCTTCAGATCTCTTGTACAACCCCTGGGTTACTGCTCTGATCGCCAATCCGTCTCTGTTGTTTCCGGTGGCATAATATTCAAATATATTTTTATTTTCGGATTCCGGACTCTCGTAATCCCTGAACCGTCTTAGAATGGTATAATCCAAAAAACTTGAAAAACTCATTACCCTATTGGGAATCCCTGCCAATGTCAAAGCTTGGGATATTATGAATCCCTGTGCGGCCACTTTCCCTTGTCGACTCCTTTGAGAACCGCTGGCATCCAAAAATATGTCCACAACATAACCGCCTTTTTCATTTTTCAATACCTTGTTAAAAAGCCTGGGATCTTCAACTTTCCCCACTCTCCACAATTTAGACGGCACGATCTGACCATAATCGTTGGGTATGGTCGTTATCTCGGTTTCCATAGTCAAGGTTCGAATAATGGTTTCCTTTAATTTGAGAACATTTCTCTTGTGCACCCGACTAAAATTATTATAGTATGCCAGATTATTCTCCATTTGTTTAACAACATATTTTTTTTGGAAGGAATTCTCGACACCGGCCCTTAGAACTCCATCAGTGAAGTGGACTCTGCACCCTTCATGGTTGCTTCTGCAGACTTTTTTTTCCAAAGACTTTATTTCATCAGGACCCATAAAACTTTTTCCGTGGTAATATGAAATTTGATCGTATATCTTTTTTGCTGTTTCCTCATCGATGGAAAGGACCCTGTTGTCCTTGGGCTCCCTGTCTGCTTGTGAAGTCTCCCCCATGGACTCAACCACCAATGTGGAAGATATCCTGTCTACTGCATCAGATATGGTCTCATCTCCATAGTACTCTTCAGCCATGAAATCCTTGTAGTCATCGCCCGAGTTCTTCCAATCTTCTGAAAAAGATTCCAGATATTTTTGCGTTTCCTCATTTCTTTGATACAAAAAATCAACGTCATCTCTGCTTCCTTCAAAATGCTTGACGTATATGTCTTCTATTTTTTTCAATACATCCAACGTATCTTCGCAGGCCGAGTCATCTTCTATGTCATCGACTATATTGGTCACCATCCTGTCCATTTGAACACTTCTGCCAGTTTGCCTGAAAAACAGGAGGTATTTGACCTTCTCCATCAAAGTTTTGGTTTTTGACAGTAAAAAGTTTTCCAATAATTGATTGTAACCCGACTCCCTGATTTCAACTATGCCGGGACGTTCTTTGACAAGTTTCGACTCAACGGCCGCATCGCAACATATTTGCGCCAGATCTATAAGGATCTCCGGATCAGCTCCCCGACTTATTCGATAATTCAGATAGCCTTTAACAAGATTCCAGTTGATATATTTTCTTCTTGCTCCTGCCTTGGCGGCATAATAAATGGCCAAGTCCATGGAGAGATCTGCATATTCTTCAAATTTTTCCATGTCTCCGGAATAGTCTTCGCTTACAGTCCAAAGCATGTTCTTTAATCTGGATGAAGTCTCGTAATCGCTATATATCCAATCCATCTCATACCTCTTTATTTCCCGGGAAATACCTCTTGAGACGTCCAAGATTCAGGTATTCTCGTTCTGATTACATCCCCTACGATTTCCTTTTCATATTCGTCGAAAGTTTTTCCTGTTACACCCATCTTAACAGCCAGTCGTGGTTTAAGACCCCTCTTGACCGTCTTTATGCAGGCAATCAATCCTCTCAAGTCTACTGATTTGGTCGAAATTTCTCCGTTGTCCGATTTAACCTGCAGATCCAAAAACAATCCGGCAAACTGGTTTAATTTTTCCATATCCGCATCAGGAAAATATCTGTTCAGTATCATCATCAGCTTTTCTTTTTCCACCTGGGGAATATCCACCACCAAGAATCTGGATACCAGCGCCTCGTTCAGTTCTTTTGTCCCGGCATATTCATAATTCATTGTTCCGATGAATCTTGTGGCTTCATTGAGCTTGATTTTTTCGTATCCGGGGATATCGATCATTTTTCTATAATCTAAAGCCGAGTGAAGAACTACTATCGCATCGTTTTTCGCCATATTTATCTCGTCAAAAACGCCAAACCCTCCGTTGACAGCACACTCGTAGACTGCACCCTTTCTAAGTTTTACTTCATTGTCGGAAAAAGTATCCGTTCCTATCAATGTAGCACTGTCTGTATTTACATGAAATGATACATTCCACTGAGGTCTTCCAAAAAGAAGACACAAGTTGTCCGCCAATAAATTCTTGCCTGTGGCTTTGGGGCCTGAAAGCAAGATATGTTCGCCTTCCAGAATAGCTGCAATGCACATCTCCCAGATATCCTTGCCGTAGAAAAAACCGTTTTCCTCAGGTATCCTGACTTTAAGTTCGTCTTTTATTTCATAGAATTTTTTAAAATAGTCAACCTCGGCCAGCATTTTTTCATTCAAGCCTTGTTCCGATAAAAAATCCATCAATCCCACTATAGATCACCCTTCGCATCTTATTATCCATTAATTATATCATAAATAAAACGGATTATCTCGACCACACGTGCCGCATGGTCGATTGGGAGCGTTCTGTCATATAAAATACCAATTCCTCTCATTCCAACACGATGATTTGTATTGAAACTTCGTGTAAAAACGTTTACAATTACATTTACTTGAAAGTTTAATTGAAAGGCTGTGTTTACATTGGCAACCAATAAAAAAGGAGAACAGACAAGAGAATATATATATATGATCTCAAAAGAACTCTTTTACAGAAACGGTTATTCAGGAACCACCTTGTCAAAGATCGCCCTGAAAGCCGAGGTTCCCATTGGTCTTATACCCTATCATTTTAAAAACAAGGACAACATTGTCAGCTTGATATATGCCGATTTTCTTAATAAGATCAGGACTTGTGTCGAAAGCCGGTTGCATAAAAGATCTGCAAATTCTATTCTGTATCACGGAGTGGTCTCCCGGATATATTATCAAATTATATTTTCTGACCCCAACAACAAAAAATTCTATCATGAGATACTATTGAAAAAATCCAATTACAAATTGCTTCACGGACCAATCGGCGACATATACACAAACTATCTGAAAGATTTCAACGTCCATATTTCCAAAACCGGGTTTTCCGATATTCTTCATGCTGATTTCGGGGCTAGAAGAGAGGTCTTCCTCAACAAATTTGAATCTCCTGAAAAAACCGACATTCAAGACCTGGTAACTTTTGCAAACGGTATAGTCCCCAGACTGCTTAAGATAGACCAGACCCTTGTAGACGAAATCTTACATGAGTCTTATGAAATCTTTAAAAGCTTGAGTTATGATCACATCAAGCTCTTGATATGAATCAATTTTTATATTTAATTTACCGGAGGGATCAATATGAACAGCAAGATCCAAGGATACATCATGGCTGCTATAGGATTTGGATTTTTAGTTTTCAGCGCCGCAAACTATATTTCGGACGGAGAAAATAAAACTCCCGCATTTTTGATTATGGGTTTGGTTTTTGTGGTGATAGGGATGAAAAAGGCTAGAAACGCCAGATAAAATCAAAAAAAGAGGGGTTCCCCTCTTTTTTTAGAACATAGGCACAACTGAGCCTTCATATTTTTCTTCCAAAAACTGTTTGACTTCATCTGACTGTATCACGTTTTTCAGCGTTTCGAACATCTCTCTGTCGTCCCCTGTCCTGGTTACTATGACATTAGCAAATGTCTGGGCAGCCAATGAATCCTTATCCTCTGCCAATAGAGCATCGGCGGCGGCATTCAATCCTGCTTCAATAGCGTAGTTCCCGTTTATAACAGCCATATTCACGTCCACCAGCGATCTGGATACTTGAGCCGCTTCCAACTCCACAATTTCCAGATTCAAAGGATTTGATGTAATGTCCTTTACAGTCGCTTCCAGACCTGCATTGTCGTCCACTTCTATAAGTCCGGCCTCTTCAAGCAACAAAAGTGCTCTTGCTTCGTTAGTAGTGTCGTTCGGAACCGCTATCTGGTCTCCTTCTTTGATTTCATTCAATGTGGCTGTCTTCCCCGGATATAATCCCAATGGTTCGAAGTGAACTGAAATCACAGCACTCAGATCCGTTTCATTTTTTATATTGAAGTCCTCCAAGTAAGGCACATGCTGGAAAAAATTTGCATCCAGTTCTTCATTTGCCAATGTCAGATTGGGTTGAACATAATCGGTGAATTCGATTATCTCCAATTCAATTCCTTCTTCTTCCATCATGGGCTTGATAAAATCCAAAATTTCATAGTGCGGTACCGGCGTAGCCCCGATTTTTAAAGTGACCAGATCTTCGCCATCTTGACCGTTGTTGCCGCAGCCCGCAAGTAACAAAGCAATAACCGCGATTACGGCCAATAGTAATACTCCCTTTTTTTTCATACTATCTCTCCTCCCTTGAAACTATCGTTTCAATTCCCTTTTTGATAATTCTATTCTTGAAGATTTAAAAAGTCAATAATTATGAAATTCAATTCAAATGGTTGATCTTTTTAGACCATTTGTTTCCTATTACCTGGATTCCCTGGACTATGGCCACCAACAAAATGATGGTGACTACCATCAATTCTCCTTCGTATCTGTAGTAACCGTAACGAATGGCTATATCTCCCAGGCCTCCTCCACCAAGCACGCCAGCCATGGCGGAATAACCTACAAGGGTTATCGTAGTGATCGATGCCCCCATGATCAAGGACGGCATACTTTCCGGCACCATGACCTTGTATATGATTTCAAACTTTGAGCATCCCATTGAAGTTGCCGCCTCTATTATGCCTTTGTCCACTTCCTTTAAGGAACTTTCCACCAATCGGGCAACAAAAGGTGTGGCGCCTATGACCAAAGCCACTATGGCCGCTTTTGGTCCTATGGATGTTCCCGCCACCATGCGGGTAAATGGCATTACTGCAATTATGAGGATTATAAAAGGAACTGATCTGACGATGTTAACGACCGTCTCCAAAACCCTGTTGACATGCTTTGCAGGCATGATGTGATTGTCGCCGGTGACTACCAGTGCGATCCCCAAGGGCAATCCAAAAAGATAGGAGAAAAAAGTCGATGCAAAAATCATGTAAAGGGAATCCAATGTTCCCTTGATCAAAATGTCACTGAATTCTGTCAACAAGCTCATTGATTCACCTCCTCAAAATGATTGATCAAGTCTTTGGTCAATCCGTCTTTTACGATTCTCGCACTTTCAATTACAGCCACCTTGTTGCAGATCGTCTCCACTACTTTCATTTCATGAGTGATAATTATTATGGTAACACCAAGCTTTTCATTTATATCCTTGAGCAAATTTAATATGGACAGTGTGGTCACCGGGTCTAAAGCAGATGTTGCCTCATCGCAGAGAAGGACCTTTGGATTGTTTGCCAAAGCTCGCGCTATTGCCACTCTCTGTTTTTGGCCACCACTCAGTTGAGCGGGATAACTGTTGGACTTCTCTTCTAATCCTACCAGCTTTAGTAAATCCTCCGCTCTTTTCTCAGCTGTTTTTTTATCTGTTTTTGCTATCTCCAAAGGAAATTTTATATTGTCGAGCACATTTCTTTGCATCAATAGATTAAAGTCCTGAAAAATCATTCCCAGGCTTTGGCGGATCTTTCTAAGATCTTTTTCATCCATGGCGGTTATTTCCTGTCCTTCGATAAAAACTTTTCCCTCGGTAGGACGTTCCAATAAGTTTATGCATCTGACCAGCGTGCTTTTACCGGCACCACTCAAACCGATAACTCCGTAAATGTCGCCTTTTTCAACATTGAGGCTTACGTTGTCCAAGGCAAGAAATCCGCCCGTCTTAGTCTTGTACATCTTTGATATGTTTTCAATTCTAATCATATGTTGTTAACCCTTTCGTTATATGCCGCGTTATCAGATATAGTACATCGGGGCGTTGGCACCTAGTTTATTTTTATAATCTTCCACCAACCTTTTCAGTGTCACGGCATCCAAATATTCATTTATTTCCTCATCTATTTTTTCCCATACATTCATGTTTATGCACAACGTCAATGAGTTTGTCACTTCTTCCGATGCCTGGTCAATGATCGAAAAATCCCCTTCCAGTATTCTCAATATTTCTGCAACAGAAAGCTTGTCCGGATCGGCATTCAGAAAGTAGCCTCCCTGAGCGCCTTTGATGCTTTTTACTATCCCATTTTTCCTAAGTGTTGCAAATACCTGTTCCAAATAAATTTCAGATATATTTTGTCTTTCGGCGATCTGGCCCAAAGACTGATGCCCATTACTCCCGTAGAACGCCAGGTCGATCAATGCTCTGAGCCCGTACCTGCCCTTCGTAGACAACTTCATTCAATTACCTCATTTCAAATATAGTACTCCAATTCGTTCTTTCCACTGTAAGATTCGTAACAATCCATCAAATCTTTTAACGTCACACTATCCAAAACTTCGTTTATACGGCTTTCTATTCCACCCCAAACATCTCTGGTGGGGCAAATTTTGTAATTGCCGCATTCGCAGGCATCTATTCCAGCTTCCAAACATCCCACCGGCGCCATGCTGCCTTCAACGGATCTTATTATATCTCCTGCTGTTATTGTTTCAGGAGTTCTTGCAAGCCGGTAACCCCCTTGGGCTCCCCTGACGCTTTCGATAAGTTGCGATTTTCTTAGGATCACAAACAACTGCTCCAAATAATTTTTTGATTTATCCAGCCGCATTGCGATATTTTTCAGGCTTTCAAGTTCCTCTTTGCTGTGGCAAGCCAGATCCAATACCGCTTCAAGAGCGTATCTTCCTTTGGTAGAAATTTTCATAACAACCTCCAAATATTCTACTATATATTATCATTAAGAAATGGTCTAGACAACATCTTATAAAAAAATCCAAAAATCTTGCATGGGTGCAATTACGCAAAAACCCCGCTTTCAAAAGTTTGAAAACAGGGTTGTAATTTCATAATGGTGATCCCGACTGGACTTGAACCAGCGACCTCTACCGTGTCAGGGTAGCGCTCTCCCAGCTGAGCTACGAGATCTTTACCACACAATTATACAGAGAACGTCATGCAAATTCAAGACTTATTTCTTTTACCTGCATAAAATATTCTGCTGACGTTCAAAACCGCTATCAAAGCAACTCCCACATCTGCGAACACCGCAGCCCACATGTTTGCCATTCCCAAGGCTCCAAGTCCCATTACCAAGGCCTTGACCCCCAATGCAAATACTATGTTCTGCAATACGATCTTGTGTGTGTATTTGGCAATTCTGATAACTTCCACTATCTTTGCCGGATCATCTTTCATGATAACTACATCACTTGCCTCAACGGCGGCATCTGAACCCACCGACCCCATGGAAATCCCTATGTCTGAAAGAGCCAGAACAGGGGCATCATTTATTCCGTCACCTACAAAGCCAATGGTTTTCCTGTCCCTCTTGGATTTTTTCAGTTCTTCGAATATCTCGACTTTTTCCTGAGGCAGAAGCTCAGATCTATATTCGTCGATATTCAGCCTGTTCCTTACATGAAGCGCTATGTTTTCATGGTCTCCTGTCAACATTACAGTTCTTTTGATTCCCACTTCCTTAAGCTTTTCAACAAGCCCTAATGAAGTTTCCTTTATTTCATCGGCTATCAAAATGTAGCCTAGGTAACGTCCGTCAAACGCAACGTGGACCACAGTTCCAATTTCTTCGATTGCAGCCGGCTCAATGCCGTTCTCCCGCATCAACCTGCTGTTTCCTGCAATTACAGGCCTGCCGTCATAAAGCACGGACACACCCTTGCCACCTATTTCCGTATATTCCGTCAGTCTGTCTATGTCGATATCCCCAGTAAACTTGTCTCTTACTGATAAGGCGATGGGATGATTGGACATCTCTTCAGCGATGGCAGCGAATCTTACCAATTCAGTAACATCCGAACTTTCAGATGATTCCATTTCCACCACCTCGAACACTCCTTTGGTCAAGGTACCTGTTTTGTCCATGACCAGGGTGTCCATATTTTTCAAGGCTTCCAGATACTGACTTCCCTTAATGAGTATCCCCTCTTTGGACGCTGCCCCAATACCTCCGAAGTAGCCCAATGGAATGGAAATAACCAAAGCACACGGGCATGAGATAACTAAAAATATCAAACCCCTTTGAAGCCAGTTCCCGAAGTCATCACCCGTTAAAAGAGGGGGGATCACTGAAATCGCCAAAGCCATAAATACTACCGCCGGGGTATAATATCGTGCAAATTTCGTAATGAATTTTTCTGTATTTGATTTTTTACTGCTGGCATTTTCGATGAGATTTAAAACCTTTGCCACTGTGGAATCCTGATATCTGTTGGATACTTCCACTTCCAAGGTGGAGCTTGTATTGATAAAACCTCCCAAGACATCCTCCCCAATGGTCAATTCCCTGGGGATCGATTCACCTGTCAAAGCTGATGTATCCAGCAGCGACATTCCCTTTATGATTTTTCCGTCAACAGGTACCTTTTCACCAGGTTTTACAAGGATCCTATCACCAGGCTCAAGACTTTCCGGACTTACCCTCACAAAAGATTTTCCGTCAACTCTGTTGGCATATGCCGCCTTCAGATCTACCAGATCTTTTATCGATTTTCTGGAATTGTCAACGGCGTATGACTGGAAAACCTCCCCGACTTCATAAAAAAGCATGACTGCAACGGCCTCAATATACTCCCCGAGGAAAAAAGCTCCCACGGTGGCAATGAACATAAGAAAATTTTCATCGAAGACTTCTCCCCGTAAAATATTTTTTACGGCCGTTTTGACCACGTCATAACCTATCAATCCGTACGCAATCAGAAACCAGAACAGTGGATCTAAAAATTTATCGCCGTAAGCGACTGCAAATGCGTAAAAAGCTATACCCGCCAGCAGCCTGTATCGAGTCATAAAGTATTTGACCAAACTCTTTTTTGCCTCACCGGTTTTCTCCCCCGGATTTATCTCACATGCTTCACAGCTGGATATTTCTCCTTGGTAATCAGCCTCTCCATCTTTTTTTAGTCTGACCACAACGTCCGGTTCAAATCTTTTGACTAATTTTTCAACCTTTTCGATCAAGCCTTCCACATCCACCGATTCTTTATGGACAACTTCAAGAGTGCTGTTCACAAAGTTTATCCTTGCCGATTCCACTTCAGGCAATTTATTGGTATGATCTTCTATTTTCCCTGCACAATTGGAACAATTTAGTCCTTCAAGTATTATTTTTATCATTTTCAAACCTGCCTTTTATGATTTACGTGTTCGTGGGCTATTTCAAGTATGGACTTGATATGGTCATCGTCCAGTGAATAATAGATCTGTTTGCCCACACGCCGGGATTTTACCAAACCTGACGTCCTCAATATTCTGAGCTGGTGGCTTATCGCAGATTGGGACACTTCAGTCGTATCTGTGATACAGTTGACGCACATCTCTTTTCCCAACAGGGATAACAGTATCTTCATTCTGGTTGGATCCCCAAAGACTTTGAAAAATTCCGCCATATCGGATATATTTTCATTTGTTGGTTTATTCATTCGAAAACCCCCAATTCATATGAATATGTGTTCATATGTTAATTTTACTTTTCGATCTCGGATTTGTCAATCATTACTGCTCTCTGAAATGACAAAAGTTTTTGATTGTTGTACAATGGTTGTATCATCGATTAACTTTAGGAGGTAGCTATGGGAGTTGATTTTGAAAACGATTGGAAGGACATTCTGTCAGAAGAGTTCGGCAAGGAATACTACAAAAACCTTAGGTCGATATTAAAAGCTGAATACGGCAACCACCGTGTATTCCCCCCCAAAAACGATATTTTCAACGCACTGCACTACACTTCGTACAAGGACACCAAAGTCTTGATTTTGGGTCAGGATCCGTATCACGGAGAGAACCAGGCTCACGGCCTTTGCTTTTCCGTAAATCCTTCGATAAGGATCCCGCCTTCCCTCATAAATATTTACAAGGAACTTCAACAAGATCTGGGTTGTTATATCCCCAACAACGGCTATTTGAAAAAGTGGGCGGATCAGGGAGTACTCTTGTTGAATGCAGTTTTGACGGTCAGATCTTCATCCCCAGGTTCTCACGGCAAGATAGGATGGAACCAGTTTACTGACAATATAATATCGTTACTCAACAAAAAATCGGATCCTGTGGTCTTTATTCTTTGGGGAAATTATGCTAGAAGCAAAAAATCTTTGATCACAAATCCCATCCACCTGGTTCTGGAATCAGCGCATCCAAGCCCACTTTCTGCATCGAGAGGCTTTTTTGGCAGTCGACCTTTTTCAAAAACAAATGCGTTTTTGAAAGCAAACGGATCAAAAGAAATCGATTGGCAAATTGAAAATATCTGATAATTTATGTAAAATGTAAAATATAATGTAAATTTTCACCATTTCAACTAACGGAGGGATTTGAATTGAAGCTTTTCAAAGAATCTGAACTTATCGAAAAAAAAGAGTACCTGGAACTGCTATCCGAAAAATTTTCAAATATTTCTTTTGCCACATCGGAAGTGGTGAATCTGAAGGCCATATTGAATCTTCCCAAAGGAACGGAACATTTTCTAACTGATATCCACGGTGAACACATCGCATTCAATCATGTAATGAGAAATGCTTCCGGCGTAGTAAAACGCAAGATCAACGACGTGCTGGGCAAGACCTTGCCAAAAGATGATATAACAGAACTTGCATCACTTATATACTATCCAGAGGAAAAGCTTCAACTAATCAAAAAAAATAAAACAGACATGGCCGATTGGTACAAAGTTACGATCTACCGATTGATTCAGGTGTGCAGGGATGCCTCATCTAAATATACACGCTCAAAGGTCCGCAAAGCCCTCCCAAAAGATTTCTCCTACATGATGGAAGAACTTCTCCATGAAGATGAAGAGCGATTCAATAAAAAAAATTACTACAACAAAATCATCGACACCATAGTAGAACTGGAAAGAGCAGACGAATTCATCGTCCGTCTCTCTGCTGTCATTCAAAGATTGACCATCGACCATCTTCATATCATAGGTGATGTATACGACAGGGGACCTGGGCCTCATTTTATTATGGACACTTTAATAAATCATCATTCTGTCGATTTGCAATGGGGCAATCACGACGTATTGTGGATGGGCGCTGCCGCCGGTGACAAGGCATGTATAGCAAATGCGGTCAGAATATGCCTGAGATATTCAAATATGGATATTTTAGAAGATGGTTACGGTATCAACATGCTTCCATTGGCAACATTTGCAATGCGGGCTTATCGCACTGATCCTTGCGAAAAGTTCATGCCCAAGCTTTCAGAAAACGAGATACTTTCTGACAGCGACAAGAATCTTCTTGCCAAAATGCATAAGGCAATTTCGATGATCCAATTCAAACTGGAACACTCAATAGTCATGGATCATCCCGATTTTCTGATGGAAAACAGGCAACTTCTAGACAAGATCGACTACGATAAATTTACAATAAACATAGACGGAGAAACCTATCAATTGAACACGAATTCCTTTCCTACAGTGGATCCGGAAAAACCCTGGGAACTCACGGAAGAAGAACTTCACGTTATAGACAGGTTGCAGACATCCTTCCTTACCAGCGACAAACTTCAGAAACATATCAGGTTCATGTACGCAAAAGGCAGCATATACCTGAAACATAACGGAAACCTCTTGTTTCACGCTTCCATACCCATGAATCAGGACGGCACATTTAAAACAGTAGAACTCTACGGAGAAAAAGCTTCCGGGATGGCGCTTATGGATAAAATGGACAAATGGGCAAGAGAAGCTTATTTCAGCCTGGAGAATAATCCTTGCGGCACGGAGTTCTTATGGTATCTGTGGTGCAATATAAATTCACCGCTGTTCGGCAAGGACAAAATGGCCACCTTCGAAAGGTACTTCATTACCGACAAAAAACCTCACAAGGAAAGATACACTCCTTATTTCACAATGGTTTCAGAAGAGCGCGTTGCAAAAATGGTCCTGGAAGAGTTTGGAATGGATCCGGATGACAGCCACATAATAAACGGTCATGTTCCGGTAAAAACAAGGGATGGTGAAAGCCCGATCAAAGCCAATGGGAAATTACTGGTCATAGACGGCGGCTTTGCAAAGGCTTATCAGAAAACTACGGGGATCGCCGGTTACACCTTGATATATAATTCCTACGGACTTCAACTGGCAAGTCATGAACCCTTTGAATCTGTAGACAGGGCAATAAATGACGGTATAGATATACGCTCCACAACAAGTGTCATAGAAAAAGTTCTGGAAAGAAAAACCGTCGGAGATACCGATATCGGAACCAAATTAAAAAAGCAGATATATTATTTGGAAATGCTTATACAGGCTTACCGAAAAGGTATCGTAAAGGAAAAACTATAATAAAGAGGCGCATCTGATGCGCCTCTTTATATGTGAAATCGTCGCTTGATTTCTTCTTTCATTACAGCAGGAAAGTAAAAATGAAAATAGAACAAGGCCAACCCCAATGTCACTAACGGGATCCCGCCTATGTATGACCAAAACAAATCGAGCTTTTGTGTCAAATGCCTGGTCACTGCCGCTTCTACAATGGCAAAATACGCCGCTGCAAGAAACATGTTCACTCCAATGTACAATAAAATTTTTGATCTCAATCTGCGGTACATAAAAACAGAAATCACCGAAATGATCAGTGTTCCTACTACCAACGGCAGCCCCAAAGAGAAAAACCACGCCAAATCCCCTTCCAGCATATCCAGGGTAAATAGAAGCACAGTGGTATTTATGGCTGCAGCTACCAGATAAAAATAAACATTTGGTATGAAATTCAAAAAAATCGTTATGTATCCCAGTAAAAACACTGTAGATGCCACACTGTATTTTGCCCAGGTGAGGCTTCCCTGCAAATAAATATTTTCGATTATCATGACCAAAATAGCCAGCATGAATATTACTGTAATGTTTTTTAGTATTCTTTTTTTGATTTCCTTGAATTCTTTTGGGTAAACGTTCTCAGGCGTTGGAAAAGGCTTTTCCGCATTGTTGTCCTCTCCTTCTATATCGGGTATGGGAAAATCACACAAGGGGCAGTTCTTCCCGCCTTGGTCGACTTTAACGCCGCACTTTGGACAGTATGCCATATACATCACTCCAGATTAGTTTCTATTTCCACTTTTATTCCAAACTCCACTAATTTTCTGAAAAAAGTCCTCTCAATTTCTTTTTCATAAGTCATTTTCCCGAAAGAAATGGCCAGTCTGCCATTATAACCTACAGTTGTAATCTTTAGGATATTGCCGCTGCTCGGGGCCGGATAAACTTCAAATTTTTCAATTTCATCTTCCAGTTCAAGCGGCATCTTGATCAGACCCATGTTGGAAATCCCGCTGGTAAATCCCCTTTCCCCGTAAAAATGATAGATCCACGGCATTATAAGGTCCTTTATAAAGGCCGGAAATGTCCTTAAGATAAAGTTTCTTTCATTCTTGACATTTCGACTTATCATCTGGTTTATGTACTTGGTATCCACCTGGATCTCCATGAAATTCTTGACATATCGAAGTATCTCTTCAAAAGAATATTCTCCAAGCCTCGGGTCGATGGAAGGGGTCAGGGAAACAAAAAAGTTTCTCATGGTTTTTGACGGATATAGATTCCTAAGATTCACAGGCACATTCAATACCACAGGACGCTTCTTGTAACCACGCTTTTCGATAACGTCGATGATGCTCTTAAAATAAAGTGCGCAAAGAAATTCCGTTAGTGTGGAATCCATGTCTTTTGCGATGGATTTGATCTGATCGATCTCCACTGTGCCGGTCACAATGGAATACACACCCTTTGGAAACAGTCTGTAAGGAAAATGAAATGCCTTGCTGACCCTTTTAGCTACGGGATATTTTTTTATGTAGTACTTGGAAAAGCTGTCTTCCACTTCCAAATCCGAAGCTGTTTCTTCCGCCAATGCAATGCTTTCATCTGGTTTTGCTTGGATCCCCATTAATTTAAAGTACTCAAACAACAATGATCTTAGAAAGAACAATGCGCCCGTTCCGTCTGTGATCGCATGAGTAAACTCCACACTGATCCTTTTTTTGTAGTAAAGAACTCTAAATGGGAAATTATGTCTTTTTATTATATCGTAGTTCATGCATGGGTAGTATTTTTCCTCAACAGGCACAGGCTTTTTTTCATTTTCTTCAGCATAATACCAGAAAATCCCTTTTTTTATATGGGTATTAAAATAAGGAAATCTTTTTATCATATTTTTCAGGGCAATATCAAGTTTATTCTCATCAACTTTATTTTTCAAAGTAGCCGATACGCGAAAAAGTGTCGTATCCCTGGGATTTGATACAGAAGCGTATAATCTGCCTGCATTATCCAATCTAAACCATTTTCTATGCATGCCTACACCTAAAACCCTAAAAGATCCAGCAATTTTTTCTCCACGCCCCTGTTTTTGCCTTTGTAAGGGTGATTGTGGATATGCAAGGCGGGATTAAAATTCAGTTCAATAACGCCATAATTGGTCTCATTCGGTTTTTGTCCGATTTCCTTGATCATAATGTCCGCTCCGGTGATCCTGGCTCCAACAACATTCGCACATTTTATTGCGATTTTTTTGTATTCCTCATGAACCTCATCTGTAAAATCAAGACTGTCTCCTCCGGTGCTGATATTAGAATTTTCTCTTAGATAGACCTTCTGATTTTTCGTGGGCACGCGATCGAAATCCAATCCCTGCTTGTTTAAAAAATCCTTCTCTATCCTTCCGGTTTTAATTTTTTCAAGAGGTGTTTTATACCCCGTCCCCCTTAAAGGATCTTGATTTTTGATTTCAATCAATTGTGCGATGGAATTTCTTCCATCCCCTACCACATTAGCCGGTTCTCTGTGCAGGACCCCGACTACTTCGTCTCCAATGACTAAAAACCTGTATTCTTTTCCCTCTATGAACTCTTCTATCATTACTGTCTTGTCGTGTGAAAATCCCAGATCCAGCGCCGATCTCATTTCATCTGGAGCATTCAGGTTCTTGATCACCACTACTCCCAGTCCGAAATTTGTCGATTGTGGTTTGATCACCAAATCCTTGCCTTCAAACTCCTCAAAATATTTCAATCCTGATTCGGTATCCATGACTCTTATGCCTGCGGGCACACGTATTCCTGCCTCTGCAAGAAGGATCTTGGTCACTTCCTTGTTTTCCATTATTTGCGAAGATATATATGTATCTGCCGAAGTTTTCGTAGCCTGGCGTATTATTTCCGTTTTGTCACCCTTGGACAGCCTGATAAAATTATCCTGGCTGTCAAGAATCTCCACTTTAATGCCTCTTCGTTGTGCTTCCTTGATTACTTCCTGAGTTGAAAGTTCGAATGATTCCAAATTATACTCCGGACCCATATTTCACCATCCATCCTTTTTATTTAATATTACATGTAAAATACCGTAATGGCAAATATTTGATTTTATTCGGCTTTTATAATGATCTTTAAAAAAAGAGTCAAACCCAGGCATTCCCGAATTCGACTCTTGATCATATATCATTAAATTTTATTTACCCGATCAAAAACTTCTTTTCGATTTTCCTCGTTTTATGCCCCTGTCTCCAGGTGAGGATTTTTTTGATCTGGGTTGACTTTTTCTGCCCGCTTTGGCACGTTCGATGTTGATTTTCTTTCCTTTAATGGTGTTCTGGCTCATGATCTCCAATACTTGATCTGCAAACTCTTCCGGTATCTCCACAAAAGTGTAATCTTCAAAGATGTCGATACTGCCGATCCTGTTGCCGCTTACGCCTGTTTCTCCGGCGATGGAACCAACCACGTCTCCAGGCTTTATGTGGTGGTTTTTTCCTATATTGATGAACATTTTGGCCATAGGCTCATTTGAACCCGTTTTGCTTGATTTTCTTTTTCCCTTGGCCGGTTCGCTTTTGAAACCTTTTGTGTCCACATTGTCCTTTTCAGGAAGCTCCAGCTCTGATTTCACCAGTGCTGCCGCGATTTCAATGGCTTGATAATCTTCAGTCTCAAGGACCTTGTCGATTATTTTTATGTATCTTTCCAATCCGCCTTTGTCGATTATGCCCTTCAGCTTTTGCATGAAAGCATCCGTTTTTACATTTTCTATCTCACCGATGCTCGGTATTGGATGTCTTTGTATCTTCTTCTTCGTATAATTCATTACGTTTTTCAGAAGATAATAGTCCCTTGGCGTCACCATTGTAAAAGCGCTTCCCGCTCTTCCGGCTCTTCCGGTCCTTCCTATCCTGTGCACATAATACTCCTCATGACTTGGCATGTCGTAGTTCAAGACTATTTCTACATCGTCTATGTCAAGTCCTCTGGCTGCTACATCTGTAGCTATCAATATGTCTATGTCTCCTCGTTTGAATTTGGATATGACCGAAGACCTTACATTTTGTTTCATGTCACCATGGATCTTGTCTGAACTGTATCCTCTAGTTTGCAACATCTCTGTGACATCATCTACTTTTCTCTTGGTGTTGCAAAAAATTATTGTGAGTTTTGGATTGTAGACATCGATGAGTCGAGTCATTACCTCCATTTTATCCTTTTCTTTTACTTCCAGATAAAACTGTTCGACATTGGGAGTAGTCAGTTCCTTGTGCTCTACTTTGACTATTTTTGGATTCTTTTGATACTTGTTGATTATTTCCAAAATTGCTTTTGGCATGGTGGCAGAAAACAACAACGTCTGTCTCTCGTGCTTAACGCTCTCAAGAATAGTTTCGATATCTTCCCTGAATCCCATGTTGAGCATCTCGTCCGCTTCATCCAATATGAATTTGCTCAAGTTGTCGATTTTCAGAGTTCTTCTTCTGATGTGGTCCATGACTCTTCCGGGAGTACCAATAACTATCTGGGCTCCTCTTTTCAATCCTTGTATTTGCCTGTCGATGGACTGTCCTCCAAAAACCGGAAGGACTTTGATACCTTTTTTGTATTTTGCCAATTTTGATATTTCTTCCGATACCTGCAATGCCAATTCTCTAGTCGGGCAGAGTATAAGGGCTTGCGTTTTTTTATCGTCTGGGTCGATAGAATCGATGGTGGGTATGCCAAAAGCAGCCGTTTTTCCGGTGCCCGTTTGAGCTTGTCCTACAATATCCAGTCCTTCGTACACATGTGGTATTGCCAACTGTTGTATAGGGGTCATCTCTTCAAAACCCATATCCTCAACAGCACGTTTGATCTCGCTGCTGATATGGGGTATTTCTTCAAACTTCAATTTTTCCATTTTATCATTCCTTTGATTTTTTTTAAGAATTTTATATGTATCCGCTGACCGAAAATGTGATTTATCATGTGATTTAAATGAATAAAAAAAATTTTATGACGTGCAATTACAAATTCTCCACTGAAAATTATATCAGTCTTGCCGCCTTTAGTCCATGAAAATAACTGAACTGCTATCAGTAGCTTCCATAAGGGAGTTGATTTTTGTATCTGAAGGGGATATATCCTGTCCGAAAGAATGCGGGCTGACAAATCCAAATACATACATGCCCGCAGATTTTGCAGATCTGACTCCTGAAGCCGAATCCTCGATGGCTATACATTTTTGTGCCGAAATTCCCAAACCCTTGGCTGCCTTAAGAAATATATCGGGTTCCGGTTTTCCCTTTTTCACATCTTCACCGCTTACAACTACTGAAAATCTGTCTTTCAACCCGATTCGCTTCAATATGATTTCTATAAAGGCTTTCTTTGACGAAGATGCCAGGCCGATTTTAAATCCTCGCTCATCCAACAAGTCCAGCAACTGTTCCAGACCATCCATTACGATGATCTCTTCCGAGCCGAAAAGCCTTTCCTTTATAGCTATTTGCCTGTTCAAGAGATCCTCAACTGAATCGGTTATGTTGTACTTTTTTTTTAAAACTTCATATGTTTCACGGTCCGACACTCCAATAAATTTTTGCATCTCCTGAAACGTCAGCTCTACGCCGCATTCCCTCATTGTCAACATATCGCTTTTGAAATGCAGGGGTTCACTGTCTATTATGACCCCGTCCATGTCAAAAATCACTGCCTCATACTTCATCTGCATCATCCTTCTCTATACATTATTCCTATATATGATACCCTTCTTGTTCAATTCAGAACAATTAATTTTTGTTCATTAAGCAAAAATTTTGATATCTTTTGATTTTTGGGGTACATATTAATAAAGAATTCATGAGGAGTGGTCATAATGTTTAAACGATTGATCGTAGCTACAGATTTATCACCTGCGTCTTTTGCTCTGATAAAGTGTCTCGAGTACTTGAAACCCCTTAAGACTGAAGAGTGCCTGCTTTTGCAATGCCTGAGCGTACAGGAAACCGCTTCGATTGCCCTGTCGTCCACAGCATCGATTCTGGAAGAAAATTTCAAGAAGCAAAGGGAGATCCTCGAAGGGTTCGGTTTCAAAGTCGACACTCGGGTCATCCCCGGTCAGATCAAAAACGAGCTGAATAGAATCGCATCCAGGGAAGATTATTCTCTCATAGTTACAGGCGCCCAGAAACAGTCTGCCGCCAGCGAAGCTTTTTTCAAGGGTCTGGCCTATGATATAATTCATCATGCAAAGAAGCCTGTTCTATTATTAAGGTTAAAAGATACTCCGGAAGGGGTGGTTTGTGCCAGAGATCCTGATCTAAATGAAAATATGAACGTTCTCTTTCCGACGGATTTTTCTAAAAATGCCGATCTTGCCTTTGATTACTTGTTGGAAATGGTAGGTTCCGGTGTCAAGAACGTCACTTTGATGCATGTCCAGGACAAAGGTCAATTATCACCTAACATGGTGGGAAATCTTGAAGATTTTAATGAGGTCGATAGAGAACGGATTGAAAACATGCAATCAAAACTGATGGATGCCGGAGTAAACCACGTTAATGTCGTGATCAAGTACGGTTCCCCTTCGGATGAAATCATCGATTATGCCGATGAAAATGAAATCAACATGATAGTAATGGGCAGCCAGGGAAGAGGTTTTGTAAAAGAACTGTTTCTTGGCAGCGTCAGTCACAGCGTTGCAAGAAACGCAAATTGTTCAGTGCTCTTGATCCCAGCCAAAAGATCTTGACAAAAAAACCGGGAATTTCCCGGTTTTTTATTGCTTTCCGAATTCATCTGTGATCATTTTAAACAATCTTTCATCTTCACTAAGTCCACAAACTTTTTTCAATATAAAACCAAGCCCTTCCGTCTCAAGCATCCTTGACAATTCAACGGATTTTGGATCATTTTCGTTTGCAAAGCCAATTGCCTTGACGATTCCCTTTACCAGATTCACCGGCTCTATCCCGTGGTCCAAAGCTTCTTTAGCCGGTGCGATCAGCCTGTCCTTGGGACCCAGTTTTCTTATTGGATCCCGACCTACGCGTGCGACTGGGTCTGCCAGGGCTTCATTTTCAAACCTCGATAATATCTTTTGAATGTAAGCTTCATGTTGTACAGGATCAAATCCGTGTTTTTTCACCAAAGCTTGTCCGACTTCTCTCATTGCGCCCAAAACTATCTTTCGTATATCGTCAACTTTTATGGCCTCATGTATATAGTTTAATTTTCCGTCATATCCCAGGTAGGCTGTGATTGCATGTCCGGTATTCAAAGTAAACAGTTTTCTTTCGATGTAAGCGGACAAGTCATCAACCAATGTCATTCCTTTGATTTCGGGAAAGCTTCCCAAAATCTTTGACTTTTCAACATTCCATTCGTAAAACGGCTCCACTACTACCTTAAGTATATCCTTTTCTTCCTTTGCACCTTCCGGGACTATCCTGTCCACGGTGGTGTTGGGAAACCCCACATGTTTTTCGCAATATTCAAGTCCCTTGGATGATAATTTACCTATGACCGCATTCTTCAAAATGTCGCTGTTTCCAACAGCATTTTCACAAGCCATTACATTCAAAATATCTGAAGGTCTTTCAGCAGCTCTCTTTTCTATCCCTTTTGCTATGGATCCCGCAATTATCGGCAAAATATTCACACCCACAGCCGTAGTGATCACATCAGCTTCGAGGATAGCATCTATCACCTTTTCTTCCGAGCTGCTCAATATTCCTCTGATTCCAGTCACCTCTACGCTCTGATCCTCGTTTCCGGCCAGAATGACCCTGTATCTTCCTTTTTCGTTCATTTCATTGATAACCGCTTCATTTACATCTACGAACGCCACCTCATAGCCAGATTCCGCCAGCAGGAGTCCTATAAACCCCCTGCCTATGTTTCCCGCTCCAAAATGGACAGCTTTTCCAATCATTTCAACACCTCACACACTTTGAGTGAATTTTTGATAAATTTCATCTGCATCCTTGGCATTCACCATAGCTTCCACATTTTTTTCTTCATTGAATATTGTCGCAATATTCGCCAATATGTCCAGGTGTTCATTGTCTTTCCCTGCTATACCGATGACCATAAAGGCTGTATTTCCATCGCCAAAATCTACGCCTTTGGGAACTTGAATAACTACTATCCCAGATTTCTTTATGACGTTTCCCTCTCTGGATTTTGCAACTCCATGCGGTATTGCAAGACCATTGCCCATAAAAGTCGACATTACTTCTTCTCTTTCCTTCATAAGATCGATATAAGATTCTTCCACATAACCCGAATCGATCAGCAGTCTCCCGGCATATTCCACCGCTTCGTCTTTGCTGTTTAGCTCAGCACCTATGATGATGTTCTCTTTTTTAAGGATATCCATGATAAAAACCTCCATATAATTATTTTTCACTTTATGACATACTCTCTGACAAACGTTTTAAATATGCTGTTCAATTCCGCTTTTACCTGATCTAAAGTCCCCTCTTTGATATACTTTGCGAATTTTTTGTTCTCGATCAAGCCTGCACTTATTTTACTTAAAACTTCAAGATCCTCTCGCTCTGCCTCTTCACCTGCCAAAAGCATCAACACCGTATTTATCTGTTCTTTTTTACCTTCCATGTCGTAAAATATCATTTGGCTTTTGCTTCTAAAAACTCCAACACGTATTCCCTGAAAAGTCGAAGTCCTTGTATGTACCAAGGCCATCCCTTCACCCGGCAATGCAGTCCCCATCAGCCTTTCCCTTCTGTCAATTTCCAAGTTCAAGTGCTTTGCATTTTCAGTGTTTTGCGGATGAACAAATCGGGATATATACCTGATCATTTCCTCCGAAGTCTTGATCAAGAGGTCTTCTTTTATAAAAAAATCCTTCATCAACTTCTCCATGGACTTCAGATAATTTCTCAGTCGATAAATTTCAAAATCTTGTTCAACGTCTTTTGCCCCTGTATCCACACGGGATTCGAGATCCGAATGATCCTTTGTTTTCAATCCAAGATTACTTTTGATTTTGTTTATATCTCTTTCATTTAAAAGCGGACTCACAACTACGTAATCATAATCCCTTTCCCCCAGATCTACCGTCGATACTACCATATCAATAGTCGGGTACATCGCTATCAGATTTTCCGACTCTTCAATAGATGTGGTCCCCAAAACTCTGACTTCCTTGATCTCTTTGTTGATTTTGGATGTGAGAAGTCTCGATGTGCCCAAACCGCTGGGACAAACGACTAAAATATCGGATTTTTCGATTTCCGAAGATTTGAAACGTTCCAGATAAGCCCCCAAATGCATTGCTATGAACCCAATTTCTTCTTCGGGAACCGATCTTTCCAACAGTTCACCCAACAATTCACAGACCTTCACCGACAGCCTGTACACATCCGAATATTGTTCCTTTATCTGCTCCAACAGGGGATTTCTTATTTCCATATGCAACTCCAGTCGGGTTATGGCTGGCCTCAGATGCATGATAAGACTCCTAAGCAAATCTTCATCTTCCATAAAATCGACTCCGGATATTTCACTCGCTTTATTTAACAATTGAACTGCAATATCCCTGGCACTGTGTTTTGAAACGGATCCCGGAATGATTTCTCCGTTTTCGATCACTTTCGCACCTCTTAAGTGCATGGTGATATACACTATTTCTTCCGGAGGTATCCTGATCCCAAATGCATCCTCCAGCTTTTCCCCCGCTTTCATGGCTATACCGTACTCATGTGTTGTGATCAGGCTTTCTTCTATTTCTTTGGAGACAGCTATAGTCTCGCCTTTCTTCAGTCTTGATATCGCCAGAACGATGTGGATCAATAATCCCAGATATGAATCATCTGAAAAAGTCTCCCCCAGATCTCTTTCCATCGAATCTATCGATTCTTCAACTATTTTTATTGATCTGCTGTCCACCAAACCCAATAACCGGTCAGCGATATCATATCTTGTCCTGTTTACCAGGTCGGCTGTGAATTTTTCCTTTATCATGTCTCTAAGTTCCTTGAGCTCCGTGCCTTGGTATACGACCGCAAGGATCGCGTTTCTAAATGATTTTTCGGAACCTTGCGCATACACCCCCAGTCCCTGCCTTCTGATCAAAGTGATTTCGTAATTTTCAAGCCACTGCTCCACTTTATCAAGGTCGCTTATAACAGTACCCTCGGATACGTTCAATTTGTCTGCAATGGCGTATACCTTCACAGGTTCAGTGTCTAAAAGCAATTCAGTTAGTATCAACATCTTTCTGCTTTCAGAGTCGTATTTTGTTTTTTTGATTTCTTTTGGGATCACAGTTTTCAGTCTTGTGCCAACTTCTCTTCTGGCTTTCCAGACATCGTCCAACCCATGGATTTGATCAGCTTCAAAAACTATATTGTTTTCGACCAACCACTTGAGGATTTTGTTTATGTCCCTGTATAAAGTTCTGGTATTTATTTCAAACTCATCAGCGATCTCACTCAAGGAAAACTTGTTTTGTCTCAAAACATGTCCGAGAACCTTCATTTGTCTTTCATTTAGCCCCAAAACACCACTTCCCCATAGGTACTTTAGTTATTGATACCCAAAATTATTTTTTTACCTCAAAAAAGATAGTGCGAAATTTCGCACTATCTTTTTCATCCTACTTTCCGGACAATCTGTCTGTCAATTCGTCATACTTCGGACTGCCGAGAAAGTTGTCTACAGATATGTGCTCCGCCTTTGGAGCCTTTTCTCTTGCCCTGTCAGTCAAGCTCTTTTGTGTTATTACGATGTCCACGTCATCCGGCAACTCGTTGATCGCCACATTGGTAACAGTTATGTCAAGTCCCGCACTCTTGAACTTGTTCTTCAATAAGCTTGCGCCCATGGCACTCGAACCCATTCCTGCATCACATGCAAATATTACCTTCTTGACTTGAGATGCATCTTTTTTTGTAGTTTGAGCCACACTGCTTTTTTTGCCCTTGAGCTCTTGCATCTTTTCAGTAGCTGCCGCAAGATCTTTCTCATCCAAGTTTGATCCGCCTTTTAACAGAACTGAAGCGATAAGGAACGATACTATCGCGCCGACTGCAACTCCGGCAAGAACTCCAAGGTGGTCACCTCTGGGTGTCATGGCAATGTACGCAAATATACTGCCTGGCGACGGTGTTGCCACAAGACCTACGTTGAATAAAGTGAAGGTAAATACTGCACTGACTCCACCGCCTATGGCTGCCAGCAACAATTTCGGGTTCATCAGGATATACGGGAAATATATTTCATGTATTCCACCAAGGAAGTGAATTATGATTGCTCCTGGAGCTGATTGTTTTGCATTTCCTTTTCCAACGAACCAGTAAGCCAACAGGATTCCAAGGCCAGGTCCCGGATTGCTTTCAAGCATGAAGAATATGGATTTTCCCATTTCTGCCGATTCCTTGATCCCAATAGGGCCAAGCACACCGTGGTTTATTGCGTTATTTAAGAAAAGTACTTTTGCAGGTTCTATAAATATGTTTGCCAAGGGCAACAAGCCTGCATTGACTATGAATGACACTCCTGCTTCCAAAACATTATTTAATGCCAATACTACGGGGCCTATTGCAACAAGCCCCAATATAGCCATGATTCCAATCAAAATTCCCGCCGAAAAATTGTTGACCAGCATTTCAAAACCTGCAGGGATTTTCCCTTCATATGATTCGTCGATTTTTTTCATCAAGAATGCTGCTAGAGGGCCCATTATCATGGCGCCCATGAACATGGGTATGTCAGCACCAACAATGACACCCATGGTGGCCGCTGCACCTACTACCCCACCTCTGACGTCATGCACCAATTTACCACCGCTATATCCTATCAGCAAAGGCAGCAAGAAATTTATCATTGGCCCTACCAATGTGGCAAAGGTTTCATTCGGCACCCAACCGGTTGGAATTACAAATGCGGTCAGCAATCCCCAAGCGATAAATGCGCCGATGTTCGGCATGATCATACCGCTCATAAATCTTCCGAAACTCTGTATCTTCACTGATGCCTGAGATTTAGTTTTTGTTTGTCCGTCCATTTTATTACCTCCTTAAAATTTGTTAAGTTTATAATATCACCAATACAAGAAGTGATACTTTCAAAGATACTTTAAATTTGTCATAATCTCTGCGACAATTTCAAATTATCTGCCGCTCCGGTGTTTGATTTTAGGTCAAAATTTGCTATAATGTACTCATTACTCAGGAGGCGAACATGAAGACTACTTATTTTGATGAGATAATCAACTCCATTAGCGGAAAATACGATGCTTTTACCGTTGAAGAAACCGAAGGATCCATAGCCTATACATTGGTTTCCAACAGTCGAAGCGATTTTCAAAGCATAAAAAGCAAATTAAAGGAATACGTTGGAGATATAATATATATAAATGGCAAAAGCTCATACTCGGTCAGCACATCAGACGATCTGGGATTGAACAGGATAACGTTCAAACGCATTTCTTAATATACCGTTTAAAATTTTTATACCCTTTTTTTCACTTTATTACCATAAAACTCAAATGCAAACTTGTTTTCTTATTTTTCTTTACTCCAACCAGCACCTACGCGATGTTTTTATCTCCCATTGACGTGTTTTCATGGGATTTTTTGTTTTTTATTTTTGCTGCTGTTATGATATCGTATTCATATAAACAAAACACAAGGAGATTTGAATGGAAAAAAACTTGCACAACGGACACCGCAATAGAGTAAAGACACGTTTCTTAAATGAAGGCATGGATCACTTCGATGATCATCAGGTCCTGGAAATGCTTTTGTTTTACTCTATCCCCAGGAAAGACACCAACGAAATCGCACACAAAATGCTAAAAGAATTTGGCAGCTTAGCGACACTTTTTGAATCTTCACCGGAAGAGATCAGTCAAAGAAGCGGTGTAAGTCTAAATGCATCCATTCTTTTATCCATGATCCCTTCACTTTCAAAAAGATATTCAAAAGCCCGTTGGGGCGACAAGCCTCTTTTGAACAGTTCGTCCAAAGCAGGAGAATTTGCAAAAACCCTTTTTACCGGATACATCTACGAAGCGTTTTTCATTATCTGCCTTGATACGCAAAATAAAGTCAGACATTCCGCATTGGTCCACGAAGGCACTATAAACGAGGCTCCGGTCTATCCAAGACTTATTGTAGAAACTGCGCTCAGACATCAGGCCAACAGCATCATCTTAAGCCACAATCATCCAGGCGGAAGCTTGAGGCCATCCAGAGCGGATATTGAAGTCACTGATCGCATCTCGTCCGCGCTTGAACCCATCTCGATTAAAGTTGTAGATCATATAATTGTTGCAGGCGACAGCTACTACAGTTTTGCCGAAAATGGAAACCTTTAAGCCGAATAGATAATTTGGAGGATAAGCCTATGTCCATATCTAAACCAAAAGAGTTCATTCTTTTATTCATGAAAAGGATCGATCAGAACAATTTGATCGCATACGCCTACCAATTGACTTACAGCTTATTGCTCGCCCTGTTTCCCTTCCTTATTTTTTTGTTCACTCTGGTGGGATATATCAATCTGGATTCCGGGGAGATACTCTCTGCCATCCAAAATTCTCTTCCGGAGAATATTTTCAGCTTGTTGTCTTCCATAGTCATAGATATTGTTGACAAGCAAAGGACCGGATTAATGAGTTTGTCAGTTTTTCTTGCGGTTTATTCCTCATCCGGCGGATTCAGAGCTTTTATGAAAGGAACCAATCAGGCTTTAGGCATACAAGACGACCGCAATGTACTGGTCAAATTTTTATTGTCCATATTTTGGGTTATCATTTTTGCCACTACCATCCTTTTATCCTTGCTGGGAATTGTTTTCGGGCGTCAGATCATATCGCTGATCACTTCGTACTTTCCTGTGTTGCCTCTTGAAAACATCATAAGTTTCCTGCGGATAGTTTTGCCCATAGCATTTCTGTTCCTGATGATTTTAAATTTTTATATTTTCGTTCCAGCCAAAAGGGTCAAATTTCGATTTGCCTTTCCCGGCGCGATATTTTCAACGCTGTCCTGGGTTGCATTCACATTTGCTTTTCAATATTACGTGGACAATTATGCAAACTACTCAAGATTTTACGGTGCTTTGGGAGCCGTTATCGCACTAATGCTCTGGCTGCTTTTGACATCCATCATCCTGCTTTTGGGAGTTGAATTCAATGCGGTTTTGATCGAGCTCAAAAAGATCGATGATCCTTATATGAAGCCCTTTACTGAATTCTTGAACCACATTCGATGAACTTGTCCAACATTAAATCCCCTCCAACTGATATGGAGGGGATACTTTCAACCTAAATCCGGCTGAGATGTTTTCATTTTCCCAATCAGAGTTTCAAGAAATTTCCCAAATCCCTTTGGGACCGCAGCGGCACTTCTGGGCATTACATTCTTGACCAGAGTGTATCTGGCTTTCTTTCTGATGGATCTTCTAAACCCATATTCTTTCGTACTGGAAGGGTCTATTAAAACCGCCTTGGCTGCATATCCTATCTTCAATGTCACAAATGCGGCCAGGACTCCTTGAATAAGTGAGTCCACGGTTTTTGAAAGCAGCTTCCCCGCTGCTACATCACTTAATGAGTCTACCATTTCTTCGATATATTCGTTTATTTCCAATTCCTCCAGCTGATTTACAACAAAGGCTGTCAAAAAGATGTTTTTTGTGATCCTCAAGATGTTGAGAAGCGAAGGTCTGACTCCAAACGCCCTGACTATCGTATCTATCATTTTAAAGTTGTAGTAGATTATTGCCAGGACATCGATAAATCCGTTAGGTGATATCGCGGTAGTCAAAAGTGTGAGAAGGGAAGCCTGTACGATGGTATCATCTGCGGTTTTTTCCCGTTCTTTGAGTATTTCTATCAGCTTTCCCTTGTATGCGGAATCGTCTAGAACTTCCATAGCCATGGATTTTTCTCTGTCCTTGACCAATGACGCCTTTATTTTTTGAAGATCTTTTCTTTCCGGTTCCTTGTCCCTAAAAAGCTCTGCATAATCGTTCACCGGAGCCTTCAACATCCATCTGACAGGAACGGAAATCCCCCAAATCATAAATCCGGCCAAGAATAAATAAAAGACCCATGCCGCATATGGGTGTATGTTGAAAAATCTCTCCCCCAATTCCAAAACGTCATTTAGAAAGCTTAAAAACAACATCACCAGAATAAAAATTCCCACAATCGACAAAATTCGACTTTTTTTCAATCCTTCACCTCATTTTAATTCCTCGTATTTCTTGTATCGGATTCCATGCCACCGATCTGCGACTGTATCCTCAAGTAATTGAGAATATCCGTTTTGGATACTATCCCCAACAACTCTCCCCCCTCCATAACGAGAACTCTTCCCACATTGTTTTTAAAAGCCTTGTCCATGGCCTTGGAAACACAGTCTGAAGGCGACACCACCAGGTTGTCGTTAAGTGGGTAAGCAACACTTGCCACGGTGGTTTCAGCCCATAAGGTCCTGTCTACTTTCTTGATCTCATTCAAGCTGACAATTCCCATTATATCATTGATCCTGATGACCGGAAAAATGGAATATTTGTAACGCAAAAAATATTCTTCGACCAGATCCGCCAGATTAACGTGGTATTCCACGCTTACCACATTTTTCGTCATAAACTCCTTTACGCAGATCTTATTAAAGATATCATCCATCAAGACCTGCTGATATCCTGTCTGCGCTGCCTGTGTGATGAACCATCCTATAAAAAGCATCCATAATCCATTGAATACGTTTCCTCCAAAGGCCAGAAATATTCCATTGAAAATCAACAGATAACCAAAAAAACTTCCCATGCCGGATGTTATTCTGGTAGCTTTCTTTCGATCACCTGTAGCTTTCCACAAAATTGCCCTTAAAACACGTCCGCCATCAAGGGGAAAAGCAGGTACGAGGTTAAAGACTGCCAAAATCAGATTTACTGTAGATAAATAATATGCAGGCTCTCTGAAAACAAGTGACAATTCCAGAAAATCCATGAGCGTTCCTGCTCCATAAAATAAAATGCTTAAAAATACACTCATAGCTGGTCCGGCGATAGCGATTTTAAGCTCTTTGACAGGTTGGTCCACATCCTTCTCCATCTGAGCCAGTCCACCAAAAATAAACAACGTTATCCTTTTTACTTCCACGCCCAGACCGTTTGCAACTATTGAATGCGACAACTCATGCAATAGAACCGATGTAAAAAACAACACAGCCATCAGACCTGAAATGAGCCAAGCAGTTGTCGTTTCAATTCCATCAAATACGGATGGCAAATAATTGGTTGCCAGAGTATATGTCAATAGCGCAAATATTACGATCCAACTTAAATTTATTTCAATGTCTATCCCTTTGACTTTCCCTATTACAAAAGAACTTTTCATACACGGATCCCTTCCTTCTATATGGCTTCGATGTCGATCATGACTTGTCGTGACATTTTCAATACATAAACTCCCGCAAATCAGCTGGCCCTTTCAAAATATCTCTCATAACCGTTAAAGATCCTGTAGCGTCAGGGCGTATATGCCATTTCACCAGCGATATGGTACATTCCCTGATTTCCAATCCTGTTATTCCGAGCGGAAATACACACGCGCCCGTATTAAAATACGAATCACCGGTGTTGCTTACAAACTTGGGCCTGTGAGTGTGACCTGCTATCAGCATTTTTTTGTTTTGATTTATCCACTTGGAATAGTTCCGTTCTATTTTGTGACATTTATGCATATTCTTTGAAGGACTTGAAGGATTTCTGAAACCTATTATATGAAAGTAATGCCAGAGATGCCGATTCAAAAATTTTGTTATGGGCCAAAGCTGATCATTCAAGAAATCTCCCTGATGACCGTGCACAATGAATATCTCTTTCCCTGTTTCATCATGTTCCAGCACCAATCCCTCGTGAACTTTCAATCCGGGAAAAAGAATATCAAATGTATCTTCATAAATATCGTAAAACTTATGAAGGTTTTTTTCAACGTAATCATCGTACTTTAAATCCATATTATGATTCCCGTATAGCATGTATAATCTGTTTTTTCTGTAAAATTCGCTGATTAGGGTGTAAATATCGCCATATGCACGGATAATGTACTTGAATTTTTCGTGTTCCCACAATTCATCTCCGTCTCCAGCCTCTATATACGTATAATCGTTTTCAAAATAATAATTCAGCGCGTGGTAATATATATTTGAATTATGGGCAAATTCGTCAGACAGACTATTGTCCCCCCTGTGAACATCACTAAAAATTATGAACTTTGAACCTTCGTCGAATTTGACCCTGTGAGCTTCCTCGTAAGCTTGTGTAAGTCTTTTCATCGTATTCATAGCAACACCTCCATTCCCTTCAACTTGTTTCAGTCATTTAAACAATACAGTAAATTTTCCATACCCTTCCTTTAACAAGTTTTCAAATGGTATGAATTTCATGGCTCCACTATTCATACAATATCTCAATCCACCTTCGGATCTGGGTCCGTCTTTAAATACGTGACCCAGATGAGTCTTTCCGACCCGACTCACTACCTCGATCCTTTCAGTTAGCATGGAATCGTCCAACCTGTATTCCACTACATCCCACTGGACAGGCTTGGTAAAGCTGGGCCATCCGGAACCTGAGTCATATTTGTCGTCTGATAAAAACAGCGGCTCTCCAGTGACGATATCCACGTATATACCCTTTTCCTTGTTATCCCAGTACAAATTCTCAAATGCTCGTTCAGTTCCGCTTCCCTGTGTGATATTGAACTGACTGTCCGTCAACATATTTCTGATTTCCTCTTTGGTGGGAAGAGAGTATTCTTCTTCTCTGACTACAGGTTTTTCATTTGGTATCTTGCTTAAATTAATATGACAATATCCTCCGGGATTCTTTTCCAGATAATCCTGATGGTATTCCTCAGCCAAAACGTAGTTATTCAGTGCTTCAATTTCTGTGACAACGGGATCTTCATATTTTTTGCTTATCTCTCCCGTCACCTTTTGTATGACCACCATGTCTTTTGGATCTACAAAATAAATCCCGCTGCGATACTGAGTCCCCACGTCGTTTCCCTGTTTGTTGATGCTGGTGGGATCAATAATATCGTAAAAATATCTTGCAAGAGTCTCCAACTCGATTCTTTCAGGATCGTATACTATGTGAACTGTTTCAGTATGCCCGGTGTTTTTGATGGATCTATAATCTGTGTCGGTACCTTTGCCGTTGGCATAGCCCACATCAGTGTATATTACTCCTATTATTCGGTCAAAATATGCCTGTACTCCCCAAAAACATCCTCCTGCAAAATAAATTTCCTTGTACCTGCTGTTTCTGAAATCAGGCACGATTTTGATGGTATCATCATCTCTTCCCTTGTTAAAAAACAAAAAACCCGACAATATTGCCACTCCCAGCAAAAATATTATTATCACTTTCAAATGGTTGTAATCCATCTTGATCTCTCCCCGCATATTTTCGTTTGATCATATTGCTTATATACCCTTTAATTTCTGTTTTAAAAGACATGAAAAAAGCTATGTTTTCACATAGCCTTTTCATGTTCTCAATATTTTCCGTAGGATATTGCCTGAGTGGGACAAGCCGTGGTGCAATTTTGGCATTGATGACACAAAGATCTGTTTATTTGGGCTTTTTTCTTGTCATTATCTACGACTACTGCTGCCGAAGGACAGACTTGCACACATTTAGCGCACCCAACGCATTTATCAACTTTGACTCTTTTGCTGAACATGGCAAATCTTCCTGTGATACTTTGGATCAAGCCAAATGGACATAGCCCATTGTGAAATCCGCTCTCAGGATATCTGATCGTCACTATGACTGCCACTGCCAGTAAAACGAATAAGATCGGCAAATTTTTTCCAAGCATTCTTTTCGATATCAAAACCGCAGCCAGGGACAATACAAGCACTATAACTGCTCCCGCGGTCGAGTTCATCCATTTAGGAACATCCTTCCTCTGGATTTTCAACTTCCTGGATAATATACCAATTGGAATCATCAGGGTATTCATGGGACACACATAACCGCAAAAGAATCTCCCGAAAAATAATGCTCCTGCTACCGTCAACCCAAATATTGCAAGCCAAATGTTCATTTTCCCTGTTGAAACTATTCCCACGAACAAAATAAAGAACGCCCATCTGATAATATTTGTTAAAACTTTCCCCATTCTATTTCCTCCCTGCCATAATTGATTGATTTACGATGATTATAATCTTATAATTAAAAAAAAGTAGTTACTTGTGTAACACTGGAGGCAGATTTTGAATATTAAAATTTTACAAGACGTAAGTTCGGATACAGTGGATGATTTCTTTGCAAATGGTCTTTGCAGGATCGAGCGTTATGAAAAAAATCGCATTATCCACCTGGAGGGATCAAGGTGCGTTGAACTGGAAATCGTATTGGAAGGTATTGTGGCAGTTGAAAGGATCGATCCCTCGGGAAATCTTTTAACGATTGCAGAATTCAGGCATGACGATATGATCGGTGGAAATCTGCTCTTTTCCCGGGACTCCATTTATCCCATGACAGTAACATCGAAGGAGGACAGCAAGATATTTGTATTAAAAAAAGATGCTGTCTTTAGACTGTGCTCAACCAATCAGGATTTTTTGAGAGTTTTTTTGGAATCCATTTCTGAGAACGCTTTTATCCTGGGCGACAAAATCAGACATCATGTAAAAATCCCCTTGCGGGAAAGTCTCAGAAATTATATTTTGACTGAATCCAAAAGGCAAATGTCTAAAACCATTATTTTACCTGTCAGCAAGACGACTCTTGCCCAGCTTTTGGGTGTAGCTCGCACAAGCCTCTCAAGAGAACTGCAGAAAATGAGTAGAAGTGGATTGATCGAATTTGACAGAAATACCATAACATTGAATGAAGATATTTTCTGATCCCCTCGGAGCATCCCGCTTTCCCAAAGTTTTAAATAATTTAAAAATGGGTATACCACAATTAAATATACATTTATGGAGGGATGAATGTGGACAGCAGAATGGTCGAATCTTTTGACAAAACAAGACTTTACCTTAAGAGCGATCTGCCCAAAAATCCAAAGGCTTTGGTTCTAATAGTTCATGGTCTGTGCGAGCACCAAGGCAGGTACGATTACCTTGCAGGTAAACTAAATTTTAAAGATTTTGGGGTTTATCGTTTTGATCACCGTGGTCACGGCAAATCCGAAGGAACTAGAGTATATTACGATGATTACACTCAAATTTTTGAAGATGTAAACTCAGTAGTGGATATCATGAAAAACGAACATCAAGAGTTGCCGATTTTCGTAATAGGACACAGCATGGGAGGTTATGCCGTATCCTTATTCGGCAGTCACTTCCCTGGAAAAGTCGACGGTTTTGTTCTATCCGGAGCCTTGACCAGAAACAATGCAAAGGCTGGAAGCCAGTTAGATCCAGATATGGATCCCAAAGCTTATTTCCCAAATGAATTGGGATCTGGAGTATGCAGTGATCCGAAAGTAATTGAAGCTTATAAACAGGATCCTTTAGTCGAAAAAGAAATTTCAGCAGGACTTTTTTATTCCCTGTTTGCTGGAGTCGACTGGTTGAAACACAATTCCGACAGATTTAGGGAACCGGTTCTCATTCTTCATGGTTCCATGGACAGCTTGGTAAGTTACCGCGATTCCATGGAATTTTTCAACGACATAAGCTCTGAAGATAAATCTTTAAAAATTTACTCCAAGTTGTTCCATGAAATTTTCAACGAATACACTAAAGATGAAGTGATCGGCGATGTGATCTTTTGGTTGGAAAAGCAACTTGATCCTACACATCTTGACATATCTTATGGATTGACCGATGACAGCATGATTGCCGATATGGGGATTTAAAAATCAAAGAAATTCCGAGTATAGTTTTCATACTCGGAATTTCTTGCTTTACAGACCTTTTCGTGCCGGTCTTATTACTTCAGGTGTATTTCCCCATGTATCGCTTTTCAGGTAACCGTACTTGATCCTCAAGTGTGTATTGACCTGTAGTTCACAACCTGTTTGAGTTTCACATTTTTCACATTCAAAACATTGCATGGACTCAAATCCTTTTGTAAATGGACATACAGCAATGCAATTTGAACAACTGGCACCATTGGCCTGCCAAAATCTTAGACATCTTTCAGCATTTATGTACCATTTCTTTGTTCCGGAATTGTTATTCTCACAAACTCCTTCAAACCCGGGTTCTCCGTTGCTTATGGAACCTGAGGGGCAATGCTGCTCACAAAGATAACAATTTTTGCAAAATTCCGGTATCCCGAAGTCTATCGGTTGGTCGAATTCCAATGGCATGTCCGTAAGTACCTTGGCCAATCTAATGGCTGGTCCAAATTCCGGGGTGATGAGCAATCCAAGTCTCCCCAACTGCCCTAAACCTGCCTCAATGGCCAGTGGTATGCTCAAGGCGGTATCATTCATGCACGGTATAGCCTGATAACCCAATCCTCTTATATATTCTGCCAGTGAAACCGCTGCAATTCCCATTCTTGAGTACCCAATCGATGCTGCGGTACTTGCCATCACTTCCGGTGAATGATCTATCATTCTGTCGTCCATGGAAAAAGCCATGACTATGGCCTTGTCCACCCTTCTTGGAATCAAATACGCTTCTTCAGTTTCGTCAGCCTCTCCACCATCAGTAAACTCTATTGATTTAAAAACATCTCGGGTGTACACCCAATCCGGTTTAAGTTTAGTTATCCCCACTAAATCAGCTCCATACAACACGGCTGCTTTTTTAGTCATGGATGACAATTGGTCCGGTTCTATCTTAACCGGATTTTTAGTCATTTCTTCAGGTATGAACAGGGGTTTCCATTGTAAAAATTGGAAATTGGGCACACCATACTGCCCAATCAAAAGATTTAATGTATTTGCTCCAAAATCCAGCGCATTGTCTTCCTGAAGTCTTCCCTTTTCACCACTGATCATTTTTTTGAGCATATTCTCCATCATTTTCCCCAAGAAAAAATTATGCCCCATTTCACCGGTATCCTTGTAACCGACTGTTATAAACGCCTGCCTGGTTACAGGATATCTTTCGTACATATCTTTGTTTATTTCTATTGGATTTTTATGAATTTTCATTTCGCTTCTCGGAATCATAAGTCTCTCCTCTCCGGCTCTTCGCTTCCAGCGGCAATCGAATCACAATAGATCCCAGCAATTAGTTATATCTGTATAAAAACCTTGCAAAATCATATAAAATTTTATACTATATATATGATATTTTAAAAATATTGTACCTGTCAATCATTTTATCATTTCATTGCTTCAGTTCCGTTTTCACTTTTTAAAATTTATTTTTGAATTAGTTACATATATGATAGAATATACTTTGAATCTGAATGAAAGGCGTGACTCTATGAAAAAGATTACAGCCGCGGACAAGATATACAAAACCGCCAAAGCACTGTTTTACGAACGTGGTTATTTCGGAACAACAACAAGGGATATAACTTCCATGTCTAAAACCAATCTTGGCCTTATCAAGTATTACTACGACAGCAAAAAAGTTTTGGCATTTAAGATGTTGAAGGAAATATTGGATGAGATCATAAAATCTCTTGATAATCATTTAGACGAAAATGCAGATCCATTATTGTACGCCATGACCTACACCAATACTTTTTTGAATGTTATTTTCAATGATGATAGAGTAGAGCTTTTTATCGTTGAGGCCTTCTCCGATGAAATCATGGAAGACTTGGATCAGGCTTTTTTCAAATCTCGAGAATATACTCTCAACACAAAGATTTTAGATCATCATCAATTCGCTCCAGAGTTTGATTCGCATCTCACCATACAGTTAAATTTCTATACTTATCACAATACCATAAAATCTTTGGGAAGAATGCGCCAGTTGGGGAAACTGAAAATTACTGATGAACAGTTCAGGTTGTATGTTCTTAAAACCACATACTTCGGTTTGGGCATCAATATCGAAAATGAGGAAGAACGTATGATATCCTCCCTTGAGATCAGCAAGAAGATCATGAATGAAAATACGAAGCTCAGCAATCCAAAATCATTGTTTACGAATTAACTAATCAGGACCCCGAAAAATTTCGGGATCCTGATTTCTTTTGATGTATCTTTCTACAATATGTATATCTGCTTACTATTCATTATTTCAACTGTCCTATGACAACTCTGTCCAAGCCTGACAGATCCTTGATCGTTATTATAGACTTGAATCCTGCTTTTCCCATGGTTTCCATAACGTCTTTAGATTGCCCACATCCAATTTCAAATATCAAATGACCTTGTTCTTTAAGGAAGCGTGGAGCTTCCATTGCGATCTCCCTATAAAAATCGAGGCCGTCATGCCCCCCAAAGAGAGCTTTCCGCGGCTCGTAATTCGCTACATTGGGCTCTAATTCTCCCATTTCTTTCAAATCTATATATGGTGGATTTGAAACTATGATATCAAATTTCATTTCTTTAAGTCCTTTAAAACAATCGCTTAAAACAAAATCCATTCGATTGGCAACATTGAGTCTGGCTCCGTTGCGTTTTGCAGTTTCCAAAGCTGCTTCATCCACATCAACTGCCGTTACTCTGATTTTGGGTAAATAATTGGCCAGGCTGATCCCAATTGCTCCGCTTCCCGTTCCCATATCCAACACGGATGCATATTCACCTTTATCTTTCAAGATCTCAATTGCGGTTTCAACCAATATTTCCGTATCAGGCCTTGGTATCAATACATTTCTATTTACTTCAAACTCCAAACCCATAAACTCTTTTTTACCTATTATATAAGCTATTGGCTCCATTTCGCATCTTCTCGTTATGTCTTCGAAAAAAGACACTTCGATATCTTTCGAAATTTCCCTGTCATAATGACTTAAGAAATAGCTTCTTTCCTTATTCAATCTTTCAGCCAGTAAAATTTCGCTGTCTAACCTGGCTGTCGATATGTTCTTTTCTTTTAAAATTTTTGTTCCTTTGATGAGTAGCTCTTGAATGTTCATTTTTATCTCCCGCCTAAATTAGCATATCCTCTATTTTGAATATGAAAAAAATCAGCTGCATGCAGCTGATTATTCTTGTTCTTCGTCTTTAATTCCGTATTTTTTCTTAAATCTATCCACTCTACCACCTGTGTCAATAAGTTTTTGCTTGCCTGTAAAGAATGGATGACATGCAGAGCAGATCTCTACTTTCAACTCTTCTTTTACAGAACCAGTTTCAAAAGTATTTCCGCATGCGCATTTCACGATCGATTTATTGTAATTAGGATGAATTCCTTCTTTCATCTCATTCACCTCTTTTCCTACTTCTAATAATATGCATCTGTTACATTATATCAGAAAATCATAAAATATCAACTACTTTTTTATAAAATCATCTGACTTCCGTACCTGAAGGAAGTCCTCCATCTATGGTCACTACATTCAAAGCATCTTCATTTGCCGCAGCCAATATCATTCCTTGTGATTCCACACCTCTAATTTTGCTTTTCTTAAGATTTGTTACCACTACTACCTTTTTACCAACCAAACTCTCTGGTGAATAATGGTTTGCAATTCCGGAAACGATTTGTCTGACTTCCTCTCCAATTCTAACTTTCAAAATCAGCAATTTGTCAGCATCCGGGTGCTTTGTGCATTCTTCTACAGATCCTACCTTGAGTTTCACCTTTGCAAAGTCGTCTATTTTGATCAGATCTTCTTCATTTTTGCTTGTATCTGTTTTCTTTTCATTCTTTGCCTTGATATTATTCTTTTCTTTTTCAGATTTCTTTTCTTCTTTTTCAAGCTCGACTCGCGGAAATAGATTTTCTTTCTTGCTCATTTTCATTCCATAATCGTATGATCCAAATTCTTTCAAACTGTCCCAAGTCAATGCATCATCGGGAATATTTAACTGTTCCTGCATTTTTTGTGAAGTGGAAGGCATGAATGGTTTTATCAATGAAGTTACAACTCTCAATGTTTCTGCCAAATTGAACAAAACCATGGAAAGCCTGGCTTTTTTCGATTCATCCTTTCCCAAAATCCAAGGAGTGGTTTCGTCTATATATTTGTTGGCTCTTGAAATCAACTTCCATATGGACGCCAGAGCGTTGCTCAATTCCAGCTTGTCCATATGCTTTTCCAATGTTTCAGGCGTTTGGGAAATAAGCTCTCTTAAATCAAGGTCAATTGCATCTTCTTGTTTTTCCAGAGGTATGATTCCGCCAAAATATTTCTCCACCATGGCTATTGTTCTACTCAGTAAATTTCCCAAATCATTTGCCAGATCTGAATTGATCCTGGAAATCAGAGCTTCTTCATTGTACACACCATCAGCCCCAAAAGTCATCTCCCTTAAGGCAAAATATCGCAATGAGTCCACACCATATTTATTGGACAAAACTACTGGATCTACCACATTTCCCTTTGATTTTGACATTTTCCCACCCTTCAGCAATATCCAGCCATGACCGAATATCTGTTTTGGCAGCGGCAAATCAAGGGCCATCAACATTATAGGCCAATATATCGTGTGGAACCGGAGTATGTCCTTTCCTATCAGATGCACATCTGCAGGCCAGTATTTTTCCATCAATTGAGGTCGGTCGTTCATATAGCCAAGGGCAGTTATGTAGTTTGACAGGGCATCGATCCAAACGTATACTACATGTCCAGGATCGAAATCCACAGGCACTCCCCAATCAAATGTTGTTCTGGATACACACAGATCTTGAAGTCCGGGTTTCAGGAAATTGTTGATCATTTCATTTTTTCTTGATTCCGGTTGAATGAAGTCAGGATTCTCTTCGATATGTGCAATAAGCCTGTCGGCATATTTGGACATTTTAAAGAAATACGCCTCTTCTTTTTCTTGTTTGACTTCCCTTCCGCAATCAGGACATTTTCCTTCCTTCAACTGAGTTTCGGTCCAAAATGCCTCACAGGGTGTGCAGTACCAACCTTCATAAAAAGATTTGTAGATATCTCCGTTTTCGTACAATTTTTTAAAAATTCTTTGCACTGATTTTTCATGTTCAGGATCTGTTGTCCTGATGAAAAAGTCGTAATCGATATCCATAAGATCCCAAAGATCCTTAATATCCTTTACTATCTTGTCAACATACTCTATAGGGGCAACTCCACTTTCTTTTGCTTTTTCTTCGATTTTTTGCCCATGCTCGTCGGTACCTGTCAAAAAAAACACATCATAACCTTTCATTTTTTTAAAACGAGAAAGTGCATCTGCTGCTACCGTGGTATATGTGTGACCAACATGCAGTTTGTCACTCGGATAATAAATAGGTGTCGTGATATAATAAGTAGGCTTCATATCCAATTTTTCCTCCTTGAAATAAATATATATTCTTCAATTCATTTGTAATAAAAAAACTTCCATCCTGACAGAAAGGACGAAAGTAAACTTACGCGGTACCACCTTTTTTATGAATTCTTCACAGAATCCATCACTTTGTGTGTAAAATACACCCAGAATAACGCTTGCGCGTACCGAACTACTTAGCTTTCATTCGATCGATTCCAGGACCATCTTCCATCGGCTATTACAATCGGTTCCCACCTGATCCGACTCTCTGTGTATAATGAATTCGATGTACTCTTCCCTTCAGCATCTTTAAATATGTAGTTTATCACTTATTATTATATACAAGTATTATCTAATTTCAATACTTTTGTTCTCAATTCATACAAGCTTCTAATAATTTTGTTAAAATTTAGATCATTTTCCTTAAAATAAGATTAAGTCTATTTACTTATTTCAAGCCTTTACATATAATATGAAATGTAAATTTTATGGATGATTTTGAATTAAATCCCCAACTTTCAATTAGTAAGCTTATATGTTTAATTCATTTTCCTTCGTTGTTCCAGTGACATTTATCTGATATAATGTCATTGAATAACAGTTTTAATCTTTTTTTGAAAGGGAGAGATATTTTATGAAATCCACAGGTATAGTAAGGAAAGTCGATGAGCTGGGAAGAATCGTTATCCCAATTGAACTGCGCAGAACACTGGATATCAACATCAAAGACTCACTGGAAATTTTTGTCGATGGCAATTACGTTGTCTTGAAAAAATATGAACCGGCTTGTATCTTTTGCGGAAATGCCAAAGACGTAACAAACTTCAAAGGAAAAAACGTTTGCCAGGACTGCTTGAACGACATAAAAAAATAATTACTGGCGAGGAAATTCACATCCTTGCACATACATACGCCGCACGTACACGTGCGGCGTATTTTATTAAGATCTTATGTTCTAAAGACTCGCCTTACTTCATAAAGTATTCGTAAACTTCTCTTTTAGGAAGTCCTCTGTCTTTTGCCACGAGTTTTACAGCATCTTTTTTGCTTGTTCCCTGAACTAAATAATAGTCCATATGCATGTCTAAAGTCATCCCTGCCCAGAATTCTTTCTGTTCAAAAGCATCCTTAACTTCCAACAGCAATACATATTCACCCCTGGGTTTTTCTTCAGCAAAATAAATTATTGCCCGGGAAATATTTCCACTCCAAACTTTTTCATGGATCTTTGTTAGTTCTTTTACCATGGCAATATTTATATCCCCTAATATCTCTTTGATCAATGCCAAAGTTTTTTCGATCCTGTGTGGGGATTCGTATAAGATCACCGTTGAGCGTTGGGTGCCCATCTCTTCGATTTGGCGCTTCCTTTCCTTTTTATCTTTGGATAAAAAGCCATAAAAGGTAAACTTCGACGTATCCAGACCGGAAATCACCAGTGCGTCTATAGCAGCACAAGGACCGGGCACTCCGGTCACATCGATGCCTTCTTCGATACATCTCTTTACTATTTCATGTCCCGGATCAGATATCCCCGGGGTCCCTGCATCCGAAATCAGCGCAACACTTTCTCCGTTTTTGAGAACTTTTATCAATTCTTCAGTTCTATCTCTTTCATTGTGTTGATGATAGCTAACGATTTTTGTGTTGATTTCGTAATGATTTAACAGTTTTTTGGAATGACGAGTATCTTCAGCAGCTATCAGTCCGACTTCTTTGAGTATTCTTAATGCTCTCAAGCTAATATCTTCAAGATTTCCAATAGGTGTAGATACTATATATAAAATTCCCCCGGTATTTTCCATCATTTCACAACCTAAAACAAGTCGCTTCTAATCATAGTCTCAGATCTATTTGGGCCTACAGAAATAATTTTTGCAGGCACTCCGCTGATCTCTTCTATTTTTTCTACATATTTCTTGGCAGTCGCCGGTAGTTCACTGAAGCTCTTGCACATGGTAATATCTTCTTCCCAGCCGTCAAGCTCTTCATAAACAGGTTTGCATTTTGCCAAATCCTTCAATGAAGCAGGAAAATCCGTTATTATCTTACCGTCTTTTTCATACCCCACGCAAACTTTAATTTTTTCAATTCCAGTAAGAGTATCAAGTTTTGTTATGGCTAAAGATGTAAGGCCATTTACTCTGGCTGCAAATTTAAGGATTATTCCGTCGAACCAACCGCATCGTCTAGCTCTTCCTGTTGTAGTCCCGTACTCTCTTCCTACTTGCCTGATGTAATCCCCGGTCTTGTCAAAAAGTTCTGTCGGAAAAGGGCCTTCTCCTACCCTGGTAGTATACGCCTTTACCACACCCAATACTTCATTTACAGCTTTTGGTCCTACACCGGATCCAATGCACACCCCGCCTGATCCAGGATGAGAGGAAGTTACATAAGGATATGTCCCAAAATCCAGATCCAGCAAAGTTCCCTGCGCTCCTTCAAAAAGTACTTTCTTGTCTTTGTTCACCCAGTCGTAGACCTCTACCGATGTATCTGACACATACTTTCTAAGCCTGTCTGCATATTTGCAATAATCTGAATAAATTTCATCATACTCCAAGGGTTCATGGCCATATATCAAGGTTATCAACTTGTTTTTTTCCTCTAACAGGGTTTTCAGCTTGTCTGCAAAAAGTTCCCTGTCCATCAGATCGCATATCCTGATGCCGGCTCTGCTGGTTTTGTCCATATACGCAGGCCCCACACCTTTTTTTGTCGTTCCTATTTTTTTATCTCCCAGAGTTTCTTCTGAGAGTTCATCCAACACTTTATGGTAAGGCATGATCACGTGAGCTCTGTCACTTATAGTCAAATGTTCTGTTGAAAGACCGTCTTCTTCCAGATAATCTATTTCTTCAAGAAATACTTTCGGATCAATAACTACTCCATTACCAATAATGCATGGCTTTTCAGGGTTTATTATCCCGGAAGGAACCAAATGGAGCTTATATTGTTTATCCCCTACTTCAACTGTGTGTCCGGCGTTGTTTCCACCTTGATATCTTACTACTACTTCCGCTTGCTGCGCCAAATAATCCGTTATTTTACCTTTTCCTTCATCGCCCCATTGGGCTCCTATAACTACAACACTACTCATGCATTAATCTCCTTTCAAGATCGCTTTAAGATTTTTCTAGCTGTGTATACACCATTTACCGAAGCTTGCATCAAACCCCTGGTGACTCCTGCTCCGTCTCCCATGACATGAAGATTCTCAATATTCGTCTGGAAATCCTCATCCACCTTTATTCGATTGGAGTAGAATTTAACTTCAACTCCGTATATCAAGGTCTCATCGCTGGCGAGCCCGGGAGTAACGTTATCGAGAGCAATTATCATCTCTTCTATGTCTTTCATTATTCTATAAGGAAGTACCAGACACAAATCTCCTGGAACCGCATCCTTAAGAGTAGGTTGTATATTGTTTCTCACAAGTCTGTTTTCAGTGGTTCTTCTTCCTCTTCTAAAATCGCCGTATCTCTGTACAATAATTTTGTTTCCGGAGAGCATGTTCCCAAGCCCTGCTATGTATTTTCCATAAGCTATGGGTGATTTAAAAGGCTCTGTAAATCCCTTGGAAACCAAAAGTGCAAAGTTCGTATTGTTGGTTTTCAAGCTGTCTGCCTTGTAACTGTGCCCGTTTACTACCGCCAAATTGTCATCGTAGTATTCGGTAGCGACTACTCCACCAGGATTTGAACAAAAAGTCCTTACCTTGTCATCAAAAGTTTCCGTATAATAGACAAGCTTACCTTCGTACATCACATCATTGATTTCTTTCATTATTTCGTTTCTGCATTCGATTCTGACGCCTATGTCGACTTTTCCGACTTCCGTTTCGATCCTGTTTTTTGTACATATTTGATCGAACCATTCGGAACCGTCTCTTCCTACACTTATTATCACTCGTTCGCCATAATAATCGTGATCCGCTTCGATCCCGACAGCTTTGCCATTATCGATTATAATTTCCTTTGCAGGATTGCGAAATTTAATTTCAACCCCATTGTCCAAAAGGTAATTCTGAAGTTTGGTATATATTTCGTATCCTACTTCAGTCCCTACATGTCTTATGGGACATTCGATCAGTTTAAGATTGCTCTGAATCGCTTTTCTTCGTATATTTGAAATTTTATCCAAATCATCGATTCCATATATCTTGTTGTCTGCGCCAAAATCCAAATATATTTCATCCACATATTTTATAAGTTCTTCTGTGGTTTCATAACCTATGTATTCAGGCAGTTCACCGCCCACTTCCGGTGACAATGACAACTTTCCGTCAGAATATGCGCCGGCGCCTGCAAAGCCCGTAGTTATGTTGCATGGCTTGCACCCTACGCATTTGTTGGTACGTCTTTTGGGACAAATCCTCTTTTCGATGGAATTGCCTTTTTCCAACATGAGTATTTTGGTATCAGGATTTTGTTTAACAAGTTCCATGGCGCAAAATATACCCGCCGGACCCGCGCCTACTATTATGACATCGTACTTTTTCATTTTTCACTTCCTTATATGTGTACCGCAATAAAAATTTACGGCTGAATAAATTGGACATCCAAATCCACTATAGATATTATCAGATAATCCACCTTATATCAAGATTTAAACGAACTTTATTTGAATTAACTTAAATATTGTTCGTAATATTATGCTTCCCTGTACTCTTCCAAATTACCAAATTGCGTGTATTCCTCGTGCCAGGAAAGTTTTATCACTCCAGTAGATCCATTTCTTTGTTTTGCTATGTTCAGTTCTGCAATATTTCTCTCTTCAGGATCTTTGGAGTAATAGTAGTTTCTAAACAACATCATTACCACATCCGCATCCTGCTCTATTGCACCCGACTCTCTCAGGTCAGAAAGAATGGGACGATGATCTGTTCTGGCATCAGGCGCTCTACTTAACTGTGAAAGTGCCACCACAGGACACTGCATCTCACGTGCCAAGGCTTTTAAAGACCTTGATATGGCAGAAATTTCTTGTTGCCTGTTTTCGCTTCTTTTTGATCCTTCCATTAATTGAAGATAATCTATCAGAATCATGTCCAGTCCGTGTTCTAGTTTGAGACGTCTGGATTTGGATCTCATTTCCATAACTGTTACGCCTGGAGTATCGTCTATGTATATTTTACTGTTGGATAAAACCGAGGTGGCGTATGCCAGTTTCTGCCAGTCTTTATCCGTTAAATTGCCTGTTCTTAGACTTTGGCTGTTGATGTGAGCCTCACTGCAAAGCATCCTTTGAGTCAAAAGCTCTTTGGACATTTCCAAACTGAATATGGCAACAGATTTTTTTTCTTTGACAGCTGCATGTTGAGCCATATTAAGGGCAAAAGCAGTTTTTCCCATGGACGGCCTGGCGGCGATCAGCACTAAATCCGCCTTTTGCATTCCGGCTGTCATATGATCCAGATCTACAAATCCAGTGGCTACTCCTGTAATTCTATTATTGTTCTTCTGAACCTCTTCGATGCTTTCAAGTGTTCCGACCAAAGCTTCTTTAATATGTACAAAATCGCCGGTCTTTTGTTTTTGTGACAGCTCGAAAATATTCTTTTCGGCGAACTCCAAAACATTGTCCGCCTCTTCTTCATTGCTGTAGCATTCCTGGATGACTTCCATGGAAGACTTTATCAAACTTCTTAAAAGTGCTTTTTCTTTGACTATCTCACAATAGGTCTTTACATTTGTGCTTACTGGAACGCTTTCGATCAACTCGGTCAAATAAACTCTGCCGCCGACTTTTTCCAACACCTTGGTGTCTCTCAACTTGTTTGACAGAGTAATCAGATCCACAGGCAGGTCTTCTTTAAACAATTCCACTATGCCATCGAATATAGCTTGATGTTGCGCATTGTAAAAAACTTCCGAATCAGGGATCAACTCTGTTGCCGTTGCTATGGCATCTTTATTTACCAGCATGGCTCCCAGAATCGATTGTTCCGCTTCTATATTGTGTGGTGGGATTTTTGATATCCTCTCAGACATTGCATTCACTCCTGATTTTATTTGCTATCCACATTGACTGTTAAGTCTCCGGTTATACCCGCATATGTTTTGATTGTAACTTTATATCTTCCAATATTTCTTATGGGATCAGACAACATTATTTTTCTTTTATCCACTTCAAGACCCAACTCGGTTTTGATCGCTTCAGCCAAATCCTTGCTTGTGATGGACCCGAACAATCTTCCGTCATCGGAAGTTTTTTCTTTTATATTTAACGTAGAATCAGACAATTTTTTTGCCAATTCTTTTGCATCGCTTATTTCCTGTTCTAAAATTTCTTGTTGCCTTTGCTTTTCTTCATCATTTTTTCTCAAGTTTTCTTTTGTAGCTTCTTCAGCCAAATTTTTAGGCGCCAAAAAATTTCTGAAATAGCCATCCTTGGCGTTGACTATATCCCCCTTTTTTCCCATTCCTTTAACATCTTCCAATAAAATAACTTTCATTTCAATTCACCTTCCTCAAAATATTCATCTATTGCTTTTTCCAGCATTTTTTTCGCTTCTTCCCCGTTATTTCCTGGCAGCTGGGCTCCTGCAACGTTCATGTGGCCTCCACCGCCCAACTCCTCCAAAATTCTTTGGACATTTATTTTCCCATAGGATCGTCCACTTATTATGGATCCTTCATCCCCTTGGGCAATTACAAATGACGCTTCGACACCTTGAATGTTCAACAGTGCATCTGCAGTCTGTGCAGTTATCAAATTGATTTTGTCCGTCTTGTTGTCAATAAACGTGACCGCAATTTTATCCCTTATAAATTCGGATCTTTTAAGTGCCTCCGCCTTGGCCATTATTATACTCATGTCATCCTTCAATAATTCTTTTGCTTTTAAAGTGTCAGCTCCTTTTTTTCTTAAAAAAGATGCTGCTTCAAAAGTCCTGGCCCCCGTCTTGATGGAGAACCCCTTTGTATCCATGTGAATGCCCGCCAACAGGGCTGTAGCTTCCAATTCCGTAAGTTCTATCCTGTCGTCAACGTATTCTATGATCTCGGTAACCAACTCGCAAGTGGAAGATGCGTAAGGTTCTATATACGTAAGTGCGGTATCTTCAATGAACTCCGATGCTCTTATATGATGATCGATTATGATGACCTTGTCGACCTTGTCCACCATAGCCGGATCTTGAACAAGGCTTTTTCGATGGACATCCACTATGACAAGCAAACTATTATCTCCCACTGATTTTCTTGCAGTATCGGATGTGATCAAAATATTGCCGTAATTTTCTTTTTTAAGTTCTCCATATAACACATCTATGGAAGGATTCGATCCATCAGCTATGATGTATGCTTCCTTCCCGAGAAATACTGCTGTTCTGTAAATCCCCAGTGCTGCTCCCAGAGCGTCTATGTCGGGTACGCTATGACCCATGATAAAAACCTTGCTGGAGTTTTCGATCAACTCTTTTATTCCGTGGGCTTTGAGCCTTGCTTTGACTTTAGTCCTCTTTTCCACAGCTTGAGTTTTTCCTCCATAATATGAAATCTTGCCGTCTTTTCTTATAACCGCCTGATCTCCACCTCTTGCAAGCGCTATGTCCAGAGCCGATTTCGACAACTCCTTAAGATTGAAAAAGGACTTCTTTTCATCCGAGATCCCTATGCCTATACTGAGAGTTATGGGCAATTTGTTTCCGCTTTGCGTCTCACGCATCACATCGAGAATGTCAAATTTTTTCTCTTCGATGCGCTTCAAGTCTTTGAATTCAAAAAACATTACATATTGATCTTGTTCGTATTTGTTCAAAAATGCATTGTTCTCTTTTGCCCATGAATTTATCTTTTGATCAATAACTGCATTTATCAACGGCTTGTAACTTTCGTTGCTGCTTTTCATTATTTCATCGTAATTATCAACTTGGATAAAAGCAAGGGACGGCATTTCATCCAGGTATTTCTTTTCGAGTTCGTAAAACTCTGTGTTTTCTACCCAATAAAGCATGTTCAACTTTTCTCCCTTGGAATTTTTCACACAGCTCGAATAAATCCGATAATTTTTGTCATTAAGCTTGTATTCCAGAAATTCTTTCTTGTCACCGTTTAATTTTTTTATGTCAAAATTTTCAAATTCATCTGAAATCCTTTTGTTTAGAATATTTCTTCCCTTGGGCAGCATTTCGCGCAGCCCGCTGTTGTACCATACAACATCACTGTCGCTTTTTAATATCAAAAGCGGAAAAGGCAAGTCCATCAAAGTGTTTTGAGAAACTGTGTCCATGTCCAATTGCAAATTCTCAACCAGTTCTCTCCATCTTTCCTCACTCTGATTTGCAGATCTATACTTGTAAAATATCAAATAAATCAGAACGAAAGTTCCAAATATGGCCAGCATTAGATTGTATTTATAAAGGACAAACACCAATACACCGATAATCCAAAGATATATATTGGAATTCGGAATAAAAAAACTGCTGATTTTCTTATTATCCAGAACTATCCCTCCTTTACGCAGTCATAAGAACATTATACCATAACCCTCTTTTAGGGCGCACAATTAAAAAAGATTCCCTTGCGGGAATCTTCATTATTCTGCTGTATAAGGCAACAAAGCTATGCTTCTTGCTCTTTTTATTGCAACAGTAAGTTCTCTCTGATGTTTTGCACAGTTTCCAGTCACTCTTCTTGGTAATATCTTGCCTCTTTCAGAGACATATTTACTTAAAGTTTTCAGGTCTTTATAATCTATCTCAGCAGATTTGTTCTCGCAAAAGTTACAAACTTTTTTTCTGCTTCTTCTAAAAGGTTTTGCCATTTCTATACCTCCTTACTTAAAATGGAAGATCGTCATCTTCATCCTCCAATGGTTGGAAATCATCCATTGGCACTCCGAAGTCATTGTCATCTCTTCTCTGATCCTGTTTGGCCGGAGAGTAATTTCCACCCTGCCTGGTCTGGCCGGATCGTGAATCCAAAAATTCGACTTCGTCGCAAACAACTTCTGTGACGTATCTCTTTCCGCCGTCGTTTGCTTCATAGGAACGGCTTTGAATTCTACCAGATATACCTATTTGACTTCCCTTGCCAACATACTTTGAGGCATTTTCTCCTGCAGGACCAAATGCAACACAATTTATAAAATCAGTTTCATTTTCACCGTTCTGATTTTTAAACCTTCTGTTTATGGCAATCGTAAAAGAAGCAACTGCTGTGCCCTTTTGTGTATATCTGAGTTCAATGTCTCTTGTTAAACGACCTACGAGTACGACTTTGTTCATTATTTATCACTCCGATTAAGCATCTTTTTTAATTATCATGTGACGCACAAAATTCTCGGAAATTTTAAAACCGTGATCCAAATCTGCCAAAAGCTCATTAGTTCCTTTGAAATTGATCAGAACATAAAAACCTTCTGTAAACTTGTTTTTGATTTTGTACGCTAATTTTCTTTTACCCCATTCATCTACTGACTCAACTTCACCTTTGGCTGAAATCATTCCTTTTACTTTTTCAATGTTTTCAGTCAGTTGCTCTGCTGTAAGTTCAGGATTAAAGATAATCATAGCTTCATAACTGTTCATTTTTTCACCTCCCTTTGGACTTTAGGCCCTTTAAAAAAGGGCAAGGATGCACGCAGTATTTTTATTATATCACATTTGAAAAATCATACAACTCTTTTAATCTTTTTTATCCAAAATTCTTTTTATTCGCTTTAAAAATTTTTCTCTATCCAACATAACGATCCTTCCGCATCCATCACATTTGATCTTATAGTCCATGCCGGTTCTGATAACTGTCCAGACACTGCTCCCGCATGGATGCTTTTTTTTGGTTTCCACTCGGTCCCCTACATTTATTTCCATTTAAACGCCTCCAATGCTTAAAGAAAAAGATACCCTATATAAAAATACTGTGCGAGATTTGAGTTGTTCAACGCATTGGTCATTCCATCCATACTGAACAGTATGGCCAGGGTGTATATTGAGTTCACCACGATCAAGCTCACGATCCCACCTTCTATTATCCCCATGGCCGCACCACCGAGCTTGTTCATCACATTGAGCACCGGGAGTTTTGCTATGAAATCGAAGATACCCGCAACCATGAATATTACAACTCTAACTATTAAAAACACTCCTACAAAACACATTAAATACAAAATCATGTCCGCTATGGATGCAACAAAGTCGAATCCCATATCCATATTTCCTGCTTCAACAGCCAAGTTTTCAATATACTCCCGGGCTCCAGCCGGTAATTTACTGATATCTATTTTTTCGATCCCGTTTTGGCCAATGGAATCTCCTTTATTAAAACTCTCCTTTATAAAGCCATACAGATTTTCGTAAATTTCAGTATTCTCCACTATATAAGCATAAATAGTCTTGTACAGTGCTGTTGCCGCCACAAGAGATATTAAAAACGAAAAAACCGATGCCAGTGAATCTACAAGACCCCTATTGAAGTCCATGATAAAGTAGAATAAGAAAATGCCAAATATCATTATATCTATCCAAGACAAAAACATCTCCGCCCTTTCAACTCAGTTTTCATTATATGCCATTTTTTTCCTATTTTTTTTAATTTTTATTATTTTCACTTCTTTGCCCACGTATGCTCCAATAAATACAACAAGCAAAACAAGCAATAAATTTATATTCATTTGTACATATATGTTACTGTCGGAAAACAAATTCATGATTGGATAGAATGGTGTATTCCAAAACAAGATTGGCGCTCCCAAAAAGTAAAACATATTGTAGTTTTGCAACGTTGTCAGTTCCCCTGAAATCCCTTGCGTCAATTGTGCTATAAGTATATACAGAAATACAGGTAAGATACATATGATGCCGAAGAGCAAAAAGTCTGTCTCTTTTGATTTTGCAGATGATTCACCCATTTTAAATCCTATAAACAGCCACATCAGAAGTGAAACAGCTGTCATTAAAGCCATTATCCCCAGGCTGTTCTTTTCAACGTACGTATTTAAGACTGCGATGATCAAATGTGCCGTATTGCCTATTACAGCCCACTTCAAAATAGTGTTTGCTTTTTCTTTCATGCTTCCCTCCGATATGTTTCACGTGAAACATTATTTTAATAGAATTTCTGTCAACCTCTCCAGATCATCGGAATTGTAAAACTCAATTTCGATTTTTCCTTTATCATCCTTTTCATTGATTCTAACTTTAGTACCCAAATTTGACTGTATCTTTTCCTGAAGATCCCTTAAGAGTATTATTCTTCGGGGGTCTTCATTCTTTTTATGTTTGTCTTCAGGCTTTTTTAACTTCAGTTTTTGCGCCATTTTTTCCGCTTCTCTAACTGAAAGGCTACTTTTAATAATGGCATCGAGCAATACTTCTCTGTCCTCTCCTTCAACTGACAACAGGCATCTTCCGTGTCCAGGTGATATCGTCTCGTCCACTATCATTTTTCTTATCTTGACGGAGAGATTTAACAATCTCAAGGTGTTGGCGATAGAAGCCCTGCTCTTTCCTATTCTTTCAGAAATCTCTTGTTGCGTCAGGTCATACTTGTCGATCAAATCTCTATATGCAATTGCAGCTTCGATTTCATTCAGATCTTCACGTTGCAAATTCTCAATAAGCGCAAGCTCCATGATCTCCTTGTCGTCCAACTCCATAATTATGACAGGCACTTCCTTAAGTCCTGCCATTTTTGCTGCTCTCCATCTTCTTTCACCGGCTACTATTTGATATCCCTTTTCATGGGCCGTAACCACAATTGGCTGTATTATTCCATGTTCTTTTACAGATACGGAAAGTTCCTCAAGTTTTTCCTTGTCAAACTTGGTTCTTGGTTGGTTTTTGTTGGGAAAAACTTTGTTTATATCCAATTTGTTGATGTCCTTGTTTTCCGATTCTTTTTCTTCCGGGATCAGAGCTTGAAGTCCCTTCCCAAGTCCTCTTTTACTTTTCAAAGAGTATCACCTGCTCTCTTAATGAATTCTTGTGCGAGTTCCAAATACGCCTGCGCTCCTTTAGACTTGTCATCGTACTCAAGTATGGACATTCCATGACTTGGAGCTTCGGCAAGCCTTACATTTCTAGGTATTACGGTTTTATAAACCTTATCGCCAAAATAACTGCAAACTTCATCAACCACCTGCAATGACAGGTTCGTTCTCCCGTCAAACATGGTCAACAAGATCCCTTCTATGTGCAGCTTGTTGTTCAATCCTCTTTTCACGAGATTTATAGTGTTCATCAATTGGCTGACACCCTCTAAAGCGTAAAATTCACATTGTATTGGCACAAGCACTGAATCTGATGCTGCCAGCGCATTTAACGATATTAAACCCAATGAAGGAGGGCAATCTATAAATATATAATCGTACTCATTTTTAATTTCACCTAGAAACCTGCTCATTAATAATTCTCTATCTTTAATACCGGTCATTTCTATTTCAGATCCTGCCAGTTCCGGTTTGGATGGAATCAAGTCAAGATTTTTAAATCTGGTTTCTATTTTGACTTCACTGAAGTCAACGCCGTTTATCATCCCGTCATATAAAGAATATTCGAGCATGTCCTTGTCGATTCCAAATCCGCTTGTTGTATTTCCTTGGGGATCTGCATCCACTACAAGAATTTTTTTGCCAAGACTGGCTAGACTGGTACTGAGGTTAACGTTAGTGGTAGTTTTGCCGACCCCACCCTTTTGATTAAATATTGATATGGTTTTAGTCATTTTTACCCTCCAATGATTCATAATACTATTTTAACATTTATCCATGCAATATCAACGAAGATTTGATTGTTTCACGTGAAACATTAAAAAAACAGGTATCTCTACCTGTTTTTTTTGATTTTGATTTTAACTTCCAAATACTCATCCATATCCTTTTCATCATATGAAGCATCGATTCCCGTCTTTAAGATCTCATCGTATGCCCTTTTTATGGTATTAGTGTAGATTTTAAGATTTATAAAGCTTTTGATCCTCGCTTTTTTTTCCGGCGTTAGCTTTTCATCATAATTGTTGGTTAAAACCTTTTCTCTAATCCCATCAACAAGTTCTTCTGTCTTTTTTACGTTTAAATCGTGACCAACGATCTTCTTGAGAGCTTCCATTTGCAACTCTTCATCCGGTATTTTCAATAAAGCTCTTGCATGTCTTTCTGTGAGTTCGGTACTCAGTATTTTATCCCTTACCGGCTGGCTCAACTTTAATAATCTTAACTTATTTGCGATAGTTGACTGGGTCTTCCCCACTTTTCCGGCAATTTGCTCTTGCGTCAAACCATGCAGTTCCATAAGTTGCTTGTAACTTTCAGCTTCTTCTATGAAATCAAGATTTTCTCTCTGTATATTTTCAATCAACGCTATAGTTGCAGAATCAGAATCGACAATATCTGTTACTATTACTGGAATTTTCTCCAGTCCGGCTATTTTTGCCGCCCGTAATCTTCTCTCACCTGCAATCAATTCATAATTAGTTTCGCTGAACTTTCTAACTGTTATTGGCTGAAGTACTCCGTAACTCTCTATTGATTGAGCCAATCCTTCCAAGGTAGTAGTCGTAAACTTATTTCTGGGTTGATATGGATTAGGCTTGATATATTCTAAGGGCACATACTCTACTTTCATGTCTTCCATACTTCATTTCCCCCTCACAATGGCTTTTTTGCAGGAATTCCCTGTCTTCTGGGATATTTCTTCGGTGTCTCTTTGACTTTTTCAATATCTATAATATATCTTACTATTTGATCTTTTAATACTTCTACAGTTTTAATTTCTACCATTTTACCGCCCAATATTGCTACTGCCTTTTTAGCCGTTTCTACCTCTTCCTCGTACTTGGGCCCTTTTGAAGCTATAAAATGGCCTCCTTTTTTGACAAAAGGAATACAATATTCAGCCAGTACATTCAAAGAAGCGACAGCTCTGGAAAAAACCAAATCGTAATTTTCTCTGTTTGAAGCCTCTTGTCCCAAATCTTCAGCTCTACCGTGTACGAATTCAACACCCGATAATTCTAAAGTTTTTGAAGCTCTCTCTATGAATCTTATCTTTTTTTCTGTAGAATCCAGCATGGTCATTTTCCATTCAGGATGGATTATTTTTAATGGAATCCCAGGAAAACCGCCTCCTGTTCCAAGATCCAGAACTTTGAGTTCTCTATGGTCGTCTTTATACATCATTATCGAATCTATTATATGTTTATAAATAAATTCAACAGGATCGGTTATAGCCGTCAAATTCATGACCTTGTTTTCTTCCAGCACCATATTCATATATGAAATCAACTTTTCTGCTTGGTCGTCTGTCACGTTAATGTCTTTTTGGATCAATTCGCTTATCAACATCTCTTTTTCATTCATTGGCTTTTGAAGATTCCTTCCTTCTGAAATTTTCCATATAAACTAAAAGAACTGAAATGTCCGCAGGTGATACTCCGGAAATCCTTGAAGCGTGACCTATGGAAATCGGTTGGATCTTGGATAGCTTCTGTCTGGCTTCCAATCGCAGTCCATTAATTTTTTCATAATCGATACTTTCAGGAATTTTCTTCTTTTCAAGTTTTTTAAACTGTTCGACCTGATTCATTTGCTTTTTAATATAACCCTCGTACTTGATTTGTATCTCAACTTGTTCAATTACATTTTTTGGTAATTCTGGTCTGTCAGGATCAAATTTTTCGAGCTCAAAATAGCTCATTTCGGGTCTTTTTAATAATTCGTAAAGGGTAAAGCCCTTATTTGAAAAAGTACTGCTTTTGGCAGCAAAAAGCGCCTCTAAATCCGAATTTGGTTTTATTGATACTTTTTTAATGCGCTCTATTTCATTTTCGATCATTTTTACTTTAGTGGTAAATTTAAGATATCTTTCTTCTCCGATCAATCCAATCTTTCTTCCGATGTCTGTCAATCTTATATCTGCATTATCTTGTCGCAATATCAATCTGTACTCTGCTCGTGATGTCATCATTCTATACGGCTCCAATGTACCCTTGGTTACTATGTCATCGATCAGAACTCCAATATATGCTTGAGACCTGTCCAATATCAACGGTTCACTTCCCTTTAGTTTGCGGGAAGCATTGATCCCTGCCATCAACCCCTGTGCCGCCGCCTCTTCGTAACCTGATGTTCCATTTATCTGACCCGCAAAAAACAAGTTTTCGATAGTTTTAAATTCAAGTGAAGGTTTTAACTGTAAAGGGTCGATATTGTCGTATTCAATCGCATATGCCAAACGCATGATTTCTACATTTTCCATTCCTTCTACAGTTCTCAACATCTTTAGCTGCACTTCTTCAGGTAAACTTGAAGACATACCCTGTACGTATAATTCATAGGTATCCCTGCCTTCGGGTTCGACAAAAATTTGGTGTTTGGGTTTATCTGAAAACCTGACTACCTTGTCTTCTATAGAAGGACAATACCTTGGTCCCACTCCCTGTATGTCTCCGCTGAAAAGAGGTGAGAGATGTAAATTGTCCTTGATCACCTGGTGGGTCTCTTCATTGGTATACGTAAGATAACATGGTATTTGGTCTATTTCCAACTCGTCTGTTTCAAATGAGAATGGTACTATATTTTTGTCACCTTCCTGGATTATCATCTTTGAAAAATCTACACTTCTTTTATCTACTCTAGCCGGAGTGCCGGTCTTGAATCTAAGGAGCTTGACTCCGTTTTCAAACAAGCTGTCCGATAATTCATTTGCTCCAAATAATCCGTTGGGACCACCGTCGTAGCTGGTATTTCCGATAACGATCCTGGATTTGAGGTAAGTTCCAGTGGTCAGTACGACTATTTTTGATTTGAAAATGGCTCCAGTCTTTACGACGACTCCTGTCACCTTCCCATCTTCTACTTGAAGACTTACAACCTCATGTTGCTTTATATGAAGATTATCCTGCTTTTCCAATGTCATCTTCATTTCCTTTTGATACATCAACTTGTCTGCTTGAGCTCTTAAAGAGTGTACAGCCGGACCTTTGGCAGTGTTTAGCATCCTGCATTGTATCATCGTCTTGTCGATGTTTTTACCCATTTCTCCGCCTAAAGCATCGATTTCTCTTACCAGATGCCCTTTTCCCGTACCTCCTATGGACGGATTGCAGGGCATTAGTGCTACAGAATCCAAATTCAACGTCAATAGCAATGTCTTATGGCCCAATCTGGCGGCTGACAATGCACTTTCACAACCTGCATGACCTCCACCAACAACGATTATCTCGTAATCACCTGCTATATAATTCATATCAGCACCTACTTTCCAATACAAAATTTACTGAATATCTCATCCACTATGTCATCTGCTACAGTTTCGCCGGTTATTCTTCCCATTTTATCCCAGGCATTCTTTATGTCTACCGACAACATCTCCACCGGAATATTTGCCTTTATTCCTTCCAAACCTTCTTCCAAAGATTTTGATGCCTCTTTTAAGAGATTTATATGTCTTATGTTGGAAACCATATCGTAAGATTCGGAATCTATCTGAGATTTGGTTATATTTTCATATATTTTGTTCCTCAGGTTGTCTATGCCTAATTCTTCTATTACCGATATTTCCACGACTTCCATGTGTGATTTTTCTTCCACTTCTTTTTTGGATATTATGACATTTTTCTCGACTTTGTTTATTGCAACGATACCCTTTTTATCTTTTGCCAATTCGAGGAGCATTTCATCTTCCGCATCCAGAGGTCTTTGTCCATCCAGTAAAAGAATTGCAAAATCACTCTGGGCAAGAATTTCCTTTGTCTTTGTAATTCCTATCTTTTCAATTATATTTTCCGTTTCTCTAATGCCAGCTGTGTCTATAATTTTTAAGGGTATGCCTTTTATACTTATATATTCTTCGATGGTATCCCTGGTCGTTCCTTCGATTTCAGTCACGATGGCTCTCTCTTCCCCCAAAAGCATGTTTAACAAGGACGATTTGCCCACATTGGGTTTTCCTACGATTGCAGTTTTTATTCCCTCACGGATTATCTTCCCGCTCTCAGATGAAAGTATCATCTTGTCTATGCTCTCTTTAATAAGATTTGTCTTTTCCCTTATTATTTCATACGACATTTCTTCTATGTCGTACTCAGGATAGTCTATTCCCGCCTCGATATATGCCAATATCTCTATCAACTGATTTCTAATGGTCTTTACTTTGTAAGAAAGGCTTCCTTCCAGTTGTTTGACCGACATCTGAAGACTTTTTTCAGTTTTGGCATTGATCACGTCTATTACAGCTTCTGCTTGTGAAAGATCCAATCTACCGTTTAAAAATGCTCTCTTTGTAAATTCGCCGGGCTCCGCTATTCTGGCTCCCTTTTCTACGATCAATTCCAGGATCTTTCGCACAGATATCATGCCTCCATGACAATTGATTTCTATAACATCCTCTTTTGTATAAGTATTTGGACCTAGCATTTTTGAAACCAGGACTTCATCAATAACTTCGCCGCTTCCATCTATTATGTGTCCGTATATGATGGACCTGTTATCATAGTCGTCAAAATCTTTCTTTGTTTTTGTCTTAAAAATTTCCTTTGTTATTTCAACGGAATTTTCTCCACTCATTCTGACTATGCCTATGCCTGAAAATCCAACCGGTGTAGATATGGCAACTATAGTATCTTCCAAATAATTCATTGTTTCACCTTCTTAATATCATTAAAGACCAGCCTTTTAGCTGGTCTTCTTCAAATCGATAACTACTTTTCTAAAAGGTTCTTCACCTTCGCTATATGTGTAAACCTTGCTATTATTTTGCAGAGTTGCATGGATTATTCTTCTCTCATAAGGATTCATAGGTTCCAAAACAACTTTTTCTTTGTTTCTCTCAACTTTTTTGGCTAATTTTTTTGCTAACTCCACCAAAGTCTGTTCGCGCTTTTCTCTGTAATTTTCAGTATCTATAACGACTCGTACATACTCTTGAGTATCCTTATTCACGACGAGACTCGTCAAATATTGGATCGCATCCAGAGTCTGACCTCTTCTTCCGATCAATATTCCCATGTCTTCGCCTTCCAATGTAATACTAAGATTTCTTTGCTCCAACTTTACCTTGCAGGTTGCTTCCACGCCAAATTTATCAAAAATCTGCTTTAAAAAATTTACCGCTTTCTCAACAAAATCTTCTTCTTTAACAAAAACTTCAACTTTTGCCTTTTTTGCTCCAAAGATTCCCATAATACCTCTTGAAGGAATTTCCAAAACTTTTGTCTCAACTTGGTTTCTGGTGGCTTTTAGTTCTAAAAGTGCTTTATCAATAGCTTCTTCAATGGAATTGCCTTCGGTGACAACACTTCTCATTTACTATTCCCCCTTTTTAAAACCGATACCCTTCTGCATTATCAGCTGTTGTACGTACGTTAAAATATTTTGAATTATCCAGTACAGTCCCAAACCTGACGGCAATGTCCATGAAACAAATCCTATCATAAGAGGAGATATTATTTTCATGGATTGAGTCATAGCCTGTGCCTGATTGTTCCCTCCTGCACCTTTTGACTGACCTCCCAGATTGGACATGCTTGCATATGTAGTCGCAGCTGCCAAAATAGGTATTATATGCAATGGATCCGATACACTCAAATCAGCCAGCCACAAAAAAGATTTGTCTATGGTCGCAAAAACTTCCGGCGTAAACACGTATTTTGCGGGTTCTCTCATAACACCGAACAATCCTATGATTATCGGAAATTGGATGAGCATGGGGAGACAACCACCCATTGGATTATAATTATGTTTTTGATACAACTTGATAGTTTCATCGTTTAATTTTTGTTTGTCATTTGCATATTTCTTTTGCAAAGCTTGGATCTCAGGCTGTAATTTGTTCATTTCCTGCATTGATTTGTTTTGCTTTATCGTTATAGGCAAAAGCATCAGCTTTGCAAATATCGAAAACACAACGATCGCTACACCGTAATCCTGTACTATAGTGTATATCGTATGCAGAATACTTCCAAAAAAGGTATATAAAATCGACATCTCTTTCCTCCTGGAAATTTATTTTTCTTACCTTTATTATTATGCTAAAAGGACTCTATTTCAAAGGGTCATATCCCCCTGGATTGAATGGGTGACACCTTCCAACTCTTTTGACGCAAAGGAACAAACCTTTGATGGCCCCATACTTTTCTATCGCCTTAAGGCAGTACTCCGAGCATGTCGGATAAAAACGACAAGTTTTAGGCAGCAACGGAGATATGGCCTTCTGATAAAATTTTATCATTAAAATAAATATTGTTTTCATTTATTTACCTAATAAACATAATTTCACTTCAATTTTCTTAGAAGATGTTTGACCGAACCCTCAATAGTGTGAAAGTCCAGTGCCTCACATCCCTTTCTTGCAATGAAGATTATGTCATATCCTTCTTTTACCATCGATTGGTTCAATCTGTATGATTCCTTTATCAATCGCTTAACTCTATTACGGGTAACACTGTTTCCAATCTTTTTACTTACTGTAATTCCCAATCTATTCATTTTCAGTTGATTTTCGATGTAATACATTACAAGGTTCCTGTTTGCAGTAGATTTTCCCTTCTCATATATCACTCTGAATCTTCTATTATTAAATGAAGTGTTTTTCATTCATTTACCGGCCTTCCCTCAATGTTAGAAAAAGGCCACTCAAACGCGGCCTTAAGCTGATAAACGCTTTCTTCCTTTTCTTCTTCTATTGCTCAAAACTTTTCTTCCGGAAGCAGTTTTCATTCTTTGTCTAAAACCATGCACTTTGGATCTTTGTCTTACTTTTGGCTGATAAGTCATCTTCATTACCAACACCTCCCAACACCTGATATTTATATTAAACAGTACTTTCCCTATAATGGATTTACCATAAAATTATATATGCAATGAGATTGCATGTCAAGAATTATCCACGTTTTGAGTTTCAATAGAAAATATTTTTAAAGTTTGACTCAATATAATTGTTGATAAATCACTCCTCTATCTGCTATTATATAAACAAGTGTTGATAACTTCAAGTTATTATTATGAACATATCCACAATATATTGATAACTTGTGGATATGTAGCACTAATTTGTTTATAAAAAGATCATCCAGCCTATATTTATCGCATTTTGCGTGTTAATAAATTTTATCAACATCTGTTTGTTAAATGGATGTTGTTATTTGTTTTGATGGATTGTATACAAGATATAAACACTTATTTTCCTAATTAGGAGGCATTTTATGGATAACAATCTACAACATCTCTGGAACAAAACACTGGAAATAATCGAAGACGAACTTACCCAGGTCAGTTTTGAAACCTGGCTTAAACGGATCGAGCCACTTTCCTATAACGACAACACCATAGTTTTAGGTGTTGAGAATGATTTTACAAAAGGAATCCTTGAAGCAAGATATGCAATTTTGATAGGTAACTCACTCAAACACGTTACCGGTAAAAATGTTAGCGTAGATTTTGTTATACCTTCATCAAACAAGATGGAAAATCCTTCTCAAAACAATCCTTCACCAAACAGCTACAACAATGATTTATCATCAAATGGTGTAAATCTTGAAAACAGCAGCAATCTCAACCCAAAGTATACATTCGACACATTCGTTATAGGAGAAAGCAACAGGTTTGCCCACGCCGCTTCTGTTGCAGTCGCAGAGGCTCCTGCTCAAAGATACAACCCTTTGTTCATATATGGAGGGGTAGGACTTGGTAAAACTCACTTGATGCATGCTATAGGACATTATACCCTCGAGCAGTGGCCCAATAAAAAGGTAGTTTATGTTTCATGCGAAAAATTCACCAATGACTTTATAGATTCGATTCAAAACAAAAACAATATTTCTTTTAGAAACAAATACCGTAATGTGGATGTTCTTCTCATAGACGATATTCAATTCATTGCGGGTAAGGAAGGTACCCAGGAGGAATTCTTCCATACATTTAATGCTTTGCACGATGCAAACAAGCAAATAGTTATTTCAAGCGACAGGCCTCCCAAAGAGATCCCGACACTGGAAGAAAGACTCAGATCCAGATTTGAATGGGGTCTTATAACAGACATTCAAGCGCCAGATCTTGAAACTAGGATAGCTATCCTGAAAAAGAAGGCAAATACCGAAAAAATCGATATAAACAACGAAGTTCTGGGTTTCATAGCAAACAAGATCCAGTCCAACATAAGGGAACTTGAAGGTGCTTTGATCCGAGTAAATGCATTTTCCAGATTGACAAGTCAATCCATATCCGTAGACTTGGCTGCTGAAGCACTCAAAGACATAATTTCCGCCAAAAAACCCGATATTATAACTGTTGACCTTATCAAGGAAGTTACAGCCAAATACTTTAATATCGAAGTTGAGGATTTTAATCTTAAAAAGAGAACTAAATCCATAGCTTATCCAAGGCAGGTTGCAATGTACATTTCCAGGGACATGACTGATCTGTCACTTCCTAAAATAGGAGAAGAATTTGGCGGAAGGGATCATTCCACAGTCATTCACGCAGTTGACAAAATAACGAAGGAAATGGAAGAAAATTTCGATTTTAAAAATCTTATCAACAGAATAATGAAAGACATCCGAGGAACCAATTGATTTTTGCCTGTGGACAACATTGCGGTTTTCAGAGATTTGACACCAGCTTTATCCACAGCTTGTCAACCTCCACTTTTCAACATTACCATGTGGATTACCTACTTACCAACAAATCCACAGCTCCTACTACTACTATTACTATTTAAATATATAGATATATATAAAGAAGGGGATGATTTTCAATGCTTTTTTCAACTGATAAAACGTCTTTGGTCAACGCTGTAAACACAGTCCAAAAAGCTGTATCAAACAAAACTACACTTCCCATACTGGAAGGAATTTATTTTGAGGCTTCAGACGGTGAGATTTTCTTGATGGGCACCGACATGGAATTGGGAATTAAAACAAAACTTGAAGGTTCCGTAATAAAAGAAGGCAGCACTGTATTGTCAGCCAGGTTGATCAGTGAAATTGCCAGAAAACTTCCGGACGACCAAGTGACCCTTGAAATCAAAGACAACAATATAACTAATATCACATGTCAAAAATCCAAATTCAATATTCAGGGTGAATCGGGAGAAGATTATCCTAAAATGCCGGATATAATAGGTGAAAAAAATGCTCTTATACCGAAGGAGCTTTTCAGGAGCCTTATAAAAGAAACCTTGTTTTCAGTTGCCAAAAGCGAGAATATTCCTATTTTGACGGGTGAGCTCCTTGAAATCGAAAATGGAGAATTAAGACTTGTAGCCCTTGATGGATACAGGCTTGCTCTTAGAAAAGGACAGATCGACCAAGGGATAGATATAAAGGAAGTCATTCCTGAAAGGACAATGATGGAAATTTACAGGCTTTTGTCAATGAAGGATGAGGATGTTTACATATCCACAACAAAAAATCAGGCATTATTCACCATAGGTGAAACCAGCATGGTATCCAACCTTCTTCAGGGTGAGTATATCAACTACAAACAGATAATACCTGCAAACAGCACTACAAATGTAAAAGTAAACACCAGCGAGCTTCTATCGAGTTGCGAAAGAGCATCACTGATGGCAAGAGATGGAAAAAACAACCTGATCAAGATGAATTTTTATGACGGCATTTTGGAAATCCAATCAAATTCAGATATGGGAAACCTAAATGAAAAGATAGACATCGAGATGGATGGAGATCCACTTAAAATTGCTTTTAATTGCAATTATTTCATAGATGCATTGAAAGCTATAAGTGAAGAAGAGATCATGCTTGAATTTACCACTGCGGTAAGTCCATGTGTTATAAAGCCAACTGACGGGGACTACTTCACATATCTTATCCTGCCGGTAAGATACATAGAGCATTAAATAATTTTGAGGACGGGGAGTAAAATGAAAGAAATACCTGTTTCTATAAATACGGATTATATAAAATTGGATCAATTTTTGAAGTATACGGGTTTGGCTGATAGCGGATCGTTTGCAAAAATGTTGATAAAAGACGGAGAAGTACTCGTAGACGGTGAAGTATGCCTTCAAAGAGGAAAAAAATTATACCCGGGATGCAAGGTGACAGTAAAAGATACGGAAGAAATCTTTGTCGTTAAAAAAGAAGAGGAATAAAATGTACCTTAAAAAGTTAAAATTTTCCAACTTTAGAAATTATACGGATCTGGAAATAGAATTGGATCCCGATCTAAACTTGATTTTGGGAGAGAATGGTCAGGGCAAAACAAATCTTCTTGAAGGTATTTATTTTTTAGCCAGGGGCAAATCCTTCAGAAATCAAAACAGGGATCTTGTAAATTTTGAATCTGAAAAATCCTTTGCGGAAGGATTTTTTTTCAGGGAAAGATTGAATAATTCAGACACTGTGAGAATTTCAATAGACAAGAATTCTTCCAGTGAAACCACGGGAATTTCAATAAACAGAAACAAGGTAAAATCAAAAAATGATCTCGCAGGAAAGTTTTTTATTGTCGATTTTACTCCAGAGGATCTTTCCATAATACGTGAGGGTCCTGAAAAAAGAAGACGATTCATAGATAATGAGATGCTAAATATAAAACCTGTGCACGGTAGTCTGCTTAAAGACTATAACAAGGTTTTAAGACAGAGAAATGAGCTTTTGAAAAACATATCAAGAGATCAGTCCCTGAAGAAAACTGCTTTCATATGGGACGAAAAATTGGTTGAGCTTGGTATAAGGGTCATTGTCAACAGGATAGTATTCATGCAGAAATTAAACAGGATATCTAAAGAAATACATACCAATCTAACAGATGATAAAGAGAATCTTAAACTTTATTATTATTCAAATCTTATCAGAAACAATGACGACATCGAGAATTTGGAAAAAATATTCAGGGAAAAGCTTGAGGAAAATTTCAAAGAAGACTTAAAAAAAGGGTACACATCCATCGGTCCACATTTGGACGACATAAAAATCAACATAAACGATATGGATGTCAAGACATATGGATCTCAAGGACAGAAGAGGACTTGCGCATTGTCTCTAAAACTGTCGCAAACAAGGATAATAAAAGAAGAAACCCATGAGGATCCGATCATTCTTTTGGATGATGTAATGTCCGAGCTTGATCCAGGAAGGCAACAGAGAATAATGGAGCATTTCAAAGACAATCAGGTGGTAATTACATCGACCGAAATTAATTTTTTAGATAAACTACAAAATAAATCGAAAAAAATATATACTGTTAAAGGCGGTAAAGTGATTTAATCCATCCGCTCATGAAAATTTTAAGACTGGAGGACATTGATATGTCAGATAGCAATAAATACGGTGCCGAACAGATTCAGGTTTTAGAGGGTCTTGAGGCTGTAAGAAAAAGACCCGGTATGTACATTGGAAGTACCGGTACAAGGGGTCTGCATCATTTAGTTTATGAAATTGTAGACAATAGCATAGATGAAGCTTTGCAAGGGCATTGCGACAATATTAAAGTGACGATCAACAAGGACAACTCCATAACGGTAGTTGACAACGGTAGGGGTATCCCCACTGGGATTCATCCAAAATTAAAAAAATCAGCCGTTGAAGTTGCCTTGACCATGCTCCACGCAGGAGGAAAGTTCGGTGGTGGAGGATATAAGGTTTCAGGAGGTCTGCACGGAGTAGGTGTTTCCGTTGTTAATGCACTTTCCGAAACATTGACAGTTGAAGTCAAGCAAAACGGTCATGTATACGAACAGAATTTTGAGAGGGGAAAACCCCTTCACGAATTGAAAATCACCGGGGATACAAACCGTACCGGAACTACCATAACCTTTAAACCTGATCACGAAATTTTTGAAGATCTGGAATATGATTTCGACATACTGGAACACAGACTGAGAGAATTGGCATTCTTGAATAAGGGTATCAGCATAGTATTAAAAGATGAAAGAGAAGAGAAAAGGACTGAAAAGTACTGCTATGACGGCGGAATAGTATCTTTTGTAGAATATCTTAACAAAAACAAGGATCCGCTTCACGATCAAATAATTGGATTTGAAAAAATAAAAGACGACATAATAGTCGATATTGCCATGCAGTACACTGATGGGTACTCTGAAAATATTTACGCTTTTGCGAACAACATTAACACCACAGAAGGCGGAACCCACTTAAATGGTTTTAAATCTGCATTGACCCGTACTATCAACGCTTATGCCAAAAAGTATAATTTTCTGAAGGGATCTGACAAAAATCTTTCAGGAGAAGACGTGAGGGAAGGTCTTACAGCTATCGTCAGCGTTAAGATTACAGACCCTCAGTTTGAAGGTCAAACTAAAACCAAACTGGGCAATACAGAAGTAAAAGGAATAGTTGAAAGCATAGTAAACGACAATTTCTTCGCATTCCTGGAAGAAAATCCAAATGTCTCAAAGACAGTCATTGAAAAGGCGCTAACTGCAGCCAGGGCGAGAAATGCCGCAAGAAAAGCCAGGGAACTGACAAGAAGAAAAAGTCTTCTAGACAACACCGCATTGCCTGGAAAATTAGCTGATTGCCGGGAAAAGGATCCTTCTCTTTCGGAGATATACATAGTGGAGGGCGACTCTGCAGGGGGTTCGGCAAAGCAGGGAAGAGACCCTAAAAACCAAGCGATACTCCCTTTGAGGGGAAAGATTTTAAATGTTGAAAAAGCAAGACTGGACAGAATTTTAAATACAGAAACCATACGATCCATGATAACTGCTTTCGGTTGCGGGATCGGAGAAGATTTTGACAGGGATTCTGCAAGGTATCACAAAATAATCATTATGACGGATGCCGATGTTGACGGTGCCCATATAAGAACGCTGCTTCTTACATTTTTTTACAGATACATGAGGGGTTTGATAGATGAAGGATTTGTTTACATCGCACAGCCGCCTCTTTACAAGCTTCAAAAGGGAAAAAGAGTGGAATACGCTTATTCCGACAAGGAAATGAACGCTTTGATGGATGACATGGGAAGAGATTCCAACATAGGCATCCAAAGATACAAGGGTTTGGGTGAGATGAATCCAGAACAGTTATGGGAAACTACCATGAACCCGGAGACCAGGACCTTGTTGAAGGTAGAGGTGGAAGATGCTATACAGGCAGATGAAATTTTTACGATCCTGATGGGGGACAAGGTACAGCCGAGAAAAGAATTTATAGAAAGAAATGCCAAAAAGGTTAAGAACCTTGACATATAGGAGGTTATCAAGTGAGCGACGAGTACAATAAAGTATTACCGATTAATATCGAAGACGAAATGAAAAAATCCTACATCGATTATTCTATGAGCGTTATTGTAGGTAGAGCCCTTCCAGATGTCAGGGATGGATTGAAACCCGTACACAGAAGGATACTTTATGCAATGAGTGAGTTGGGAATGACACCTGAAAAACCTTACAGGAAATGTGCAAGGTTGGTCGGTGACGTTCTGGGTAAGTATCATCCTCACGGGGATACTGCGGTATATGACGCTATGGTAAGACTGGCACAGGATTTCTCTACAAGATACCCTCTTGTTAACGGACATGGAAACTTCGGATCCATTGACGGAGACGGTGCGGCGGCAATGAGGTATACGGAATCCAAAATGAGCAAGATATCCATGGAACTTCTGAGAGACATCAACAAGGACACTGTAGATTTTACTTTGAACTTTGATGAGACTCAAAAGGAACCGGTGGTGCTTCCGGCAAGATACCCGAACTTGCTGGTAAACGGATCATCCGGTATAGCTGTAGGAATGGCAACAAACATTCCTCCCCACAACCTTGGGGAAGTTATAGATGCGACTGTATATCAGATGGAAAATCCCGATTGCCACGTAAATGAACTTATGAATTTCATCAAAGGTCCTGATTTTCCTACCGGTGGAACAATACTGGGCAAGGATGGATTGAAATCCGCATACCTTACGGGACGGGGCAGGATCAAAGTCAGGGCAAAAGTCAATGTTGAGGAAATTTCTTCGTCAAAACAAAGAATAGTAATAACTGAAATTCCTTACATGGTCAACAAATCAAAGCTTGTTGAAAAAATTGCCGATTTGGTAAAAGAGAAAAAGATCGAAGGAATTTCCGATCTTAGAGACGAATCTGACAGAAACGGAATTAGAGTTGCCATAGATTTGAAGAGAGATGTAAATGCAGAAATCATCTTGAATCAATTATACAAACACACACAAATGCAGGAAACTTTCGGTGTGATTTTATTGGCTTTGGACAAAAATCAGCCCAAGGTCATGAATCTGAAAGAAATTCTTTCAAAATACATAGATCATCAAAAGGAAGTAATAATCAGAAGGACCCAGTTCGATCTGAATAAAGCCGAAGATCGGGCTCACATACTGGAAGGTTTGGTAATTGCGCTTGATAATATAGACCGGGTCATAAAGATAATAAGAGCATCGAAGAATGGCGAAGAAGCGAAGGTGGCCTTGATACAGGAATTCGCTCTTTCCGAAAAACAGGCTCAGGCCATACTGGATATGAGACTTCAAAGACTTACCGGACTTGAAAGAGAAAAAATAGAAGCTGAATATCAGGAGCTTTTGTTGAGAATTGCAGAGTTGAAAGAAATTCTTGCCAGTGAAGAAAAAATTATAGGCGTAATAAAAGAGGAAATCACAGAAATAAAAGAAAAATACAATGACGAAAGAAGAACTTCTTTCGAAGTTGATTACGATGACATAAGCATGGAGGATCTCATAGAAGAAGAAGACGTGGTCATCACCATGACCCACGTGGGATATGTAAAGAGAATATCGGCAGATACCTATACGGCTCAAAAAAGAGGTGGAAAAGGAATAACAGCCCTTTCAACCAGAGACAATGACTTTGTAAAGCATCTGTTCACGACAACGACACATCATTACATCCTGTTCTTCACCAACAAGGGCAAGGTTTACAGGCTAAAGGCTTATGAAATACCTGATGCCTCAAGAACTGCCAGAGGTACCGCCATCGTCAATATAATCCAATTGGATGAAGACGAAAAAGTAACCACCGTAATTCCGATCAAGGAATTCAGTGAAAACTGGTACCTTACAATGGCAACAAAAAAGGGTATAATCAAGAAAACCGATTTGAAGGATTACGACAGCTCAAGAAAATCCGGACTTTTGGCCATAAATCTTAACGAAGACGACGAATTGATAGGGGTCAAACTGACTGACGGTACCAAGGAGATCATAATGGGAACAAAAGATGGTTATGCCATAAGGTTCTCGGAAAATGATGTAAGGGCAGTAGGAAGGACCGCCATAGGAGTCAGGGGCATATTCTTGAGAGAAGAAGACGAAGTTGTAGGTATGGATCTGGTGGACGAGAATTTATTCGTATTGACCGTTTCGGAAAATGGTTACGGAAAGATAACACCGGAATCAGAATATAGACTTCAAAATCGTGGCGGAAAAGGGATTCAAACTTACAAAATAACTTCAAAAACCGGACAGCTGGTTGGAATAATGGTTTGCAGGAAAGATCAGGAAGTAATGATGATCAACAATCAGGGGATCGTCATAAGGCTTGAGATATCCGGAATATCCGTTATGGGAAGAAGTACTCAGGGTGTAAGATTGATGAAACTTGACAAAACGGAAAAAATTGTCACCATCACCCAGGTTATTAGTGAAGAGGAAATCGAAGAAATAGAAATATAATACATTATCTCCACCTTTTATGGTGGAGATTTTATTTTGGGTCATGGTTTGATTGATTTTAGTTTATTCAAATGATAGAATTGTCTTTAATCAAAAATGCCAAAGGAGCATATAAAATATGGGTAGTAGAACCTATGAATTTTCTCCGGATTTTGTAATTGTTGGAATCCATGGACTTAGCGACTTGGACGCAATTGAAAAAACCGTCGATCAGATAATCGAGAAAAAAATAGTAGGACCTGAGTATAAGGATGCAATAATAGGCAGGGAAAAAACTTATCCCACGGGCCTTCCAACAAAGGGTCAGGGCGTAGCAATGCCCCATACCGACGGGGAATTCGTGAATGTTGAAAGTTTTTTTGTTTCTGTTCTTAATAAACCCGTATACTTTAAAGAAATGGGCAATTCAAGAAACACGGTAAAAGTAAGGATACTTTTCATTCCCATAATGAAAAATTCCAAGTCTCAACTTGAGATGTTGCAAGTCATAGTGAACTTGATACAAAATGAAACACTTGTTGATCAAATAGCAAATGAAAAAGATCCGAAAGAAGTTTATGATATTATATCCAAAGAAATTGAAAAAATGGAATTTGAATTTTAAAAACGGAGGTCATGACAATGAACGTAAAAATATCACCGTCGATCCTTGGGGCGGATTTTGGGAATCTTGAAAGTCAGATAAGAGAGGTTGAGGCTTGTAATGTGGAGATGTTGCATATTGATGTAATGGACGGCAATTTTGTGCCAAACATTGCTTTTGGCCCAGACCAGGTTAAAATGCTAAGAAAAGTATCCGATCTACCCTTTGACGTACACCTTATGATAAATAATCCCGATCTGCTGATACCAAGGTTTGCAGAAGCAGGTTCAGACATAATTGTGGTGCATCAGGAGGCTACCGTTCATCTGCACAGGACTTTGAAGCTGATCCAGTCTTTTGGAATAAAAGCGGGAGTGTCCCTTACGCCGGCAACTTCCATAGAAACCCTGAGGTACGTTCTGGATGAAGTGGACATGATCCTTTTGATGACTGTAAATCCGGGTTATGGTGGTCAATCTTTTATACCCAAGAGCCTGGACAAGATAAGGGATCTGAGTGAAATGACAAAAGGATTGGACATAGATATTCAAGTGGACGGTGGGATCAACCTTGAAACTGCGCCAAAGGTGGTTGAAGCCGGGGCAAATGTACTGGTTGCCGGATCTTTCACTTTCAAGGGAGATGTAAGTGAAAATATCCGTATGCTCAGAGAAAGTGTAAAAATTTGATATCTTTCCAGTGGTTATAAAATCATGGATAAATATTAACTATAATCTTGATAAATTACGAAAAATCAAGATTATAAGGTTCAAAAATGTATATTTATTCTATAGGTTATGGTATAATGAAAAACTGATAAAACTTTTGGGAAATGGGAAAGAGTTGGATCAATAATTTAGGGGGTTTAAAAATGAAAAAAAATATTTTGATTTTAGTTGCGTTGTTACTATCAGCACTATTTATGTTCGCAGGATGTGGTGCCAGTTCGGCATCTTCAAACGAAACTCTAGTTGTAGGTGTGGACGATTCTTATCCGCCGATGGAATACAGAGATGAAAACAATGAATTGGTTGGTTTTGACGTTGCGATGGCAAAAGCATTGGTTGAAAAAATGGACATGGACATCGAGTTTAAATCCACCGCTTGGGATGGGATTTTTCAAGGACTTGAAACCCAGAGTTACGACGTTATCATTTCGTCAGTAAGTATAACGCCAAAGCGTATGGAAACTTTTATATTTTCTGATCCTTACTTGGCAAACGGTCAGGTAATAGTTGTAAAACCTGGTGATGCATCCGTTCAAAAGCCTGAAGATCTTGAAGGCAAGAGTGTTGGTGTGCAAATAGGAACTACTGCGGATACTGCTGTTGAAAAATACATGGAAGACATCGAAATCAATCTTATAAAATACGACGAAATAATACAGACTTTTTCTGCCATGAAAGCTGGTTATGTGGACTACATCGTAGTTGATTACCCTGTTGCCATCGAGTACGTTGGAAATGATCCGGATAGTTTTGAAATTTCATCCACTCAATTAACAAACGAGCCTATCGGTGTGTGCATCAGAAAAGACGACACTGAACTTCAAAGCAAAATCAACGCAGCATTGGCTGAACTTAGAGAAGAAGGAACTCTAAAAGAAATTTCCATCGAATGGTTGAAAGACGATTATACTTCAAACATAGACACAGAACTTAATGTCATAGAATAGAAATGATCATAAGCTTGTATTGGCTTCGCCTTGCAAGCTTATTTAAATCAGTAAAGGGAAGGAAGATTGAATTGTTGACAATACCTCAGGTGATGGCGCTTGTAGATGGTACTATATTGACCATGCAACTTACATTGATCGGCATAACCGCAGGAATAGTTTTAGGGGTGCTTCTTGCATTGGGCAGGATATCTAAAAGCCGGATACTCAATGGAATTACTTGGGTTTATGTATGGGCATTCAGAGGAACTCCATTGTTGATGCAGCTGTTTATAATAGTTTATGCAGTTCCGTTGTTTACTTTGGACTTATTCGGCTTTCCGTTAAGATTACCCATATTGGCTGCTGCTGCAGTTGCCTACTCTTTGAACTCGGCTGCATATCTGGCGGAGATAATAAGAGCGGGAATACAATCCATCGACAAGGGTCAGATGGAAGCATCAAAAGCCCTGGGAATGAGTTACTATCAGGCGATGTTCAAGATAATTATTCCTCAGGCTTATCGAAGATTGATACCGCCTGTTGGAAACGAGCTTATAATGCTTTTGAAGGATACCTCTTTGGTGGCATCCATAGGATTATTCGATGTATTGCGTACCACAAGTCAGATGACAAATGCCACAGGTAAAGCATTTTACTATATTTATGCAGCGATCATATACTTGTTCTTCACTACCATAATTCAAGTAGTTTTTGACAAGGTAGAGAAGAAGTATTCGATTTACGATTAGGAGTGTCTTTTATGATAAAGTTAGAAAATGTTTATAAATCTTTTGGTGATTTGGAAGTTTTAAAGGATATAAATCTGGAAGTCAAGTCCGGCGAGGTAGTTTGCGTAATTGGTCCAAGTGGTTCTGGAAAAAGCACCATGCTCAGATGTTTGAACCAATTGGAGAGGATCACAAGCGGAAAGATATACATAGACGGGGAATTGGCCGATGAAAGAGAAATGGGAAAAGACTTGAAGGAAATCCCCCCTGAGAAAGTACAGGAATTGTGTACTGAGCTGGGAATGGTATTTCAGAGGTTCAATCTCTTTCCACATCTGACTGTTTTGGAAAACATTACCATCGCTCCCAAGATAGTAAGAAAAAAACAAGAATCCGAAATCAAAAAGATTGCTTTGGATCTTTTGAAGCTTGTTGGATTGGAAGATAAAAAGGATGAATATCCTTCAAGACTTTCAGGCGGTCAGCAGCAGAGAGTGGCAATAGCCAGAGCTCTTGCAATGCAACCAAAGATCATGTTGTTTGATGAACCTACATCAGCGTTGGATCCTGAACTTGTAGGGGAAGTTCTTGAAGTTATGAAGAAACTGGCCAAAGACGGAATGACGATGATAGTTGTGACCCACGAAATGGGTTTTGCAAAAGAGGTTGGAACCAGAGTCATTTTCATGGATGAGGGAAGAATCATCGAAGAAGGAGATCCCAAGGTGATTTTCGATTCTCCAAAAGAGGATAGAACTAAATCATTTCTTAAAAAAATTCTATAATTAAAAACGAGTCCTTGGATCGATCGAAGGGACTCGTTTTATTTTGAGATAGATTTCCAATACTGAACTGAACAAACTAAGAAATTATTTAAATACAAAAAAATTAGATTGAATCAAATTTAAGGGGGTATTATATTAGAGTAAATCGAAGGGGGTGGATGAATGGTAGATCAAAGCAGGGAAAAGGCACCGGGTTTTAGTTTAAAGGATGCAGAGGGACAACTTCACAAACTTGACGACTACTTGGGAAAAAAGGTTGTTCTTTATTTTTATCCAAAGGACAATACTTCTGGATGTACCGATGAAGCTTTGCAATTCAAAGATCTGTACGACGAGTTTAAGGACAACAACACGGTTATTATAGGAATCAGCAAGGATTCCGAAAAATCTCACCGGAATTTCATAGACAAATATGACCTGCCTTTTATACTTCTCAGCGACCCTGAGCTTGAAGCCATTAAAGGATACGATGTCTGGAAACTTAAAAAAATGTATGGAAAAGAGTATTACGGAATAGTAAGAAGCACATTTGTCATTGATGAACAAGGTTATATTGCAGAAAAATTTTTGAATGTTAAAGTAAAAAATCATGGGGATGAAGTAAAAAAATGCATTTTGAGCATCTAGCAAGCAATTAAAGGGGAAACCCTTTAAATATATTTAATTTAAGGAGGAAATTATTATGCAAAAATACGAATGTACAATCTGTGGTTATATTTACGATCCGGCCGAGGGAGACCCGGACAATGGAGTAGCTCCAGGTACCGCTTTTGAAGATATCCCAAATGATTGGGTATGCCCTTTGTGCGGAGCAACTAAAGATGATTTTCAACCAGTTGATTAATTGGTTATAAACCCCGCAAGGGGTTTTTTTACGTTAAGATTCAATATGCCCCGTAAAAATGGTATAATGACTTATCATGTTGCAAAGGAAGATATTATGGTTAGAATCAATGTGGAAAAGATTAAACAGGCTGTGTATGACAGTTTTTTAGAAATCAACTGCAAGCTGTCGCAAGATGTTACAGAGGCGATCTGTACAGGGTTTGAAAGTGAAGAGTCTCCCATAGGCAGAGCTATTTTTGACGATATTTTAAAGAACAACTCCATTGCTTTGGAAAAGCAAATTCCGATCTGTCAGGATACGGGAATGGCCGTAGTATGGGTAAAGGCAGGCCAAGAAGTTGCGCTGGTGGGAGGGAATTTGAACGATGCCATCAATCAGGGCGTGAGAGAGGCCTATAAAGACGGCTATTTCAGAAATTCCATAGTTTCTGATCCGTTGAACAGGATAAACACCAAAGACAACACCCCGGCTGTGATACATTATGAAATCGTAGAGGGAAATCATGTGGAGATAATCGTCAGCGCCAAAGGATTTGGAAGTGAAAACATGAGCTCTTTGAAGATGCTAAAGCCGTCTGACGGATTGAAGGGTGTCATTGACTTCATTGTTGAAACGGTGACAAATGCTGGACCCAATGCTTGTCCGCCCTTTTTTATAGGAGTGGGAATAGGTGGAACTATGGAAAAATGTGCTCTAATGTCAAAACAGGCTCTGATGAGAGACGTATCAAAGAGAAATGCCGACCCCTTTTACGAAAAATTGGAAAAAGATCTTATAAAGACATTGAATGGTTTGGGTATAGGACCCATGGGCCTTGGTGGAACTTCAACCGTCCTCGGGTTGAATATAGAAGTATTTCCAACCCACATAGCAGGATTGCCTGTTGCAGTCAATATGTGTTGCCATGTAAACAGGCATGCAAAAACAGTTATAAGGGGGGAGATATATGACTAAGATCAGGATAGACCTTCCTCTAGATGTAGAAAAAATAGCAAATCTAAAGTCAGGAGACAGTGTGCTCATAAGTGGTACTATCTATACTGCAAGAGATGCAGCCCATAAAAGAATGATCGAAGAACTTAATGAAGGGAAAACTTTGCCAGTCGATCTGAAAAATCAGACCATTTATTATGCAGGTCCATGTCCGCCAAAACCCGGAGACATAATCGGATCCATAGGACCTACAACATCAGGCAGGATGGACGCATACGCTCCGATCCTTTTGGACAAAGGGCTTAAAGGGATGATAGGCAAAGGTTACAGGGACAAAACTGTAATAGATGCAATAATCAAGAACAAGGCCGTATATTTCGGTGCAGTTGGAGGTGCTGGGGCCCTTTTGAAGGAGAGCGTCGTTTCCGTTGAAATCGTAGCCTACGAAGATTTGGGCACTGAAGCCATAAGAAAGTTGGAAGTAAAAGATTTTCCTGCAGTGGTAATTATCGATTCAAAAGGAAACAATCTTTACGAAACAGAGAAATCAAAATATAGAAAATCTACGGAGGATCGAAATTGGGGATAAAAGCAAAAGAAGTTATAAGAAGAGATTCAATGAGTGTGAAGGCTTTGCTATTTATAATGGCATTGTTGATAGGATTCCAGTACGGGTATGCATTTATAATCGAGAGGGCGGATGAGAGTTACTTGACATGGATAACCGGAGCGGCAACTGCCATAAGCCTGGCTATAACCTTTGTTATTATAAGAAAAATAGTACCTTGGTATCAAGTCGAATTGGTAGACAAAAAACTGGTTGTTTCCAAATCGATGTTCGTTAAACCGAGAAAAATCAGAGAGATACCAGTATCTGAAATCGTAGAGATCAAAACCATAAATGAGATCGAGAGCCTGAAAGGAAAAAAAATAGATTACACCATATTCGGGATCAAGGAAAAGTCCAAATACTTCATAGTATGGAATAATAAAGGGAAAAATACTTTGGTGATGCTTCAACTGAGTGAAGGATTTTTAAACAAAGTAAACAAAGAGATCGAAAGAACCAAAAAGGTAAAAAAATAAAAAGAGAGGGTGACCCTCTCTTTTGCCAGATCAGAAGAATCTATATAAGCGCATCTATAAGCGCTACGTATTCTTCCTTGCTTTTTGCGCCAACTTCTCTTTTTACCTCTTCGCCGTCTTTAAAGAACAAGATGGTAGGAATGCTCATCACCCGGTACTTCATGGCAAGAGAACGGTTGTCATCTACATTAAGCTTGGCAACTTTGGCCACTCCCTCAAATTCTTCGGCAAGTTCGTTGACTATGGGTATAACCATTTGGCAAGGTCCGCACCATTCAGCCCAAAAGTCGATCATCACGGGAATTTTGGAATTGATTACTTCCTCTTCAAAATTTTCTTCATCCAAAATAACTACGTAGTTATCTGACATAACTCAAACCCCTTTCGTATTGTTAATGTATTTATTACCCTGATAAACATGCGATAATCATATATATTTTAAGGGCAATTATGAATTATATCATAAAAATTGAAGGTAGACTAAAACCTTTGTGTTAAATAACTTTTGGAGAGTACCATGAAAAATCAATTAATGAAAAATATCGAGGAAAAGGAAAATTACGTAAAATTTCACATGCCTGGGCACAAGGGAAAGTCCTTTAGCAGGCTGGGATGGGAGAGGTACGATACTACCGAGATATGGGGAACGGACAATCTAAATGATCCGAGATCAGAAATTTTGGTATTGGAAGAAGATATTGCAAAAACTTATGGGGTCGAGAAGAGTTTAATAACAATAAATGGAAGTACATGCGGAATAATGGCATCGATCATGGGTGCATTTGATCCCGGAGACAAGATCCTGATACCGAGAAATGCCCATAAAAGCGTATACAGCGCCTTATATTACGGGAGATTGAACCCTGAATACTTTGATCCATCGTTTGACGGGATCTTTGGATTTCCCATAGGGCTGAACCTGGACAAATTGGATGAAAGGCTTGGTTGCATCAAAGATATAAAGGGGATGGTAGTGACCTATCCTACCTACTATGGGACCTGTGATGACTTGACAAGGCTATCGGATATCTGTCAAAAACACGATGTAATATTGATAGTAGATGAAGCTCATGGAGCTCATCTGAAATTTAGCGGATCTTACCCGATTTCAGCAGTAGATGTTTTGTCAGATATCGTGGTGCACAGCACACACAAGACATTGCCGTCGCTTAATCAAGGTGCAGTAGTTCATATAAATTCACGTAGAGTCAGTGAAAAAAGGATCAGAAAACATTTGTCAATGTTACAAACCAGCAGCCCATCCTACCCCATCATTCTTTCAGTGGCATCGTCGATAAACTGGATGAAGATGCATGGGAAGGAGAAACTTAATCAAATTCAGATGATGTACGACGAATTGCGATCTTCCCTTAAATCAAGTCCCTTTGAAATGATCAGGGATCACATAGAACCAGAAGTTTTTGGTTGGGACAAGAGCAAAATTTGGTTGAGTACTGGAGGACTGAAAAATTTAGGAAGTCTATTGACCAAAAATCACCACATAGAAGTTGAATTTGATGACGCCAGGTCTATACTGGCCATGGCGGGAATGGGGACGGAAATGGAAGACGGTAAAAGGTTGCTGGAAGCATTAAAGAGCATTGCCGACGAAAACTGCAACATTTTTACAAGACCAAAATGCATCCCTGAATCCGTATCTTATCCACCTTACGGGAAAAAGGCCATGGAATTGTGGGAAGTGGAAAAAAGAAATAAAATCAGGATCGTGGAAGCAGCAGGGAAAATATCTGCTGATTTCATAACGCCTTATCCACCAGGAATACCATTGGTGTGTCCCGGAGAAATAATCACGGATGAGGCGGTGGAATTCATACGATCATTAAGGCAAGATCAGATAATGGGAATGGATAGTCAAGGAAGAGTAGATATTTGCGAGGAGTAGATTCGATGAATAAGGGAAAACTGATTGTGATAGAGGGAGTAGACGGAAGCGGCAAGGAGACTCAGAGCAAATTGCTGTTTGAAAAATTAATCAAAAAAAATTATTCCGTAATGAGGCTGTCGTATCCAAGGTATGAAAAGGAAAGTTCAGCGTTGGTGAAAATGTATCTGAGGGGAGACTTTGGGAAAGATCCAGACAGTGTGAGTCCGTATATTTCGTCAACTTTTTTTGCAGCAGATAGATATGCGTCATTCAAGACGGAATATGAAGAGTTTTACAACAACGGAGGAATAGTCATTGCAGACAGATATACAACTTCAAACATGATGCATCAAGGCGGAAAGATAAAAGATCCTGATGAAAGAAACGAATTTTTAAGTTGGTTGTGGGACTACGAATTCAATCTTTATAAGATACCTGTTCCCGACAAAGTGTTTTTTTTGAATCTGCCCCCAAAAGACAGTATGGATAGAATTAAAAATAGAAAAAACAAGATAACGCAGATGGATACGAAGGACATCCATGAACAAAATGAAGAGCATATAATAAATGCTTACAATGTTGCCTGTGAGATTTCGAAGCGTTATGGATGGGATGAGATATTTTGCCTGGAAGGCGGATATAACAGAACAATCGAAGAAATCAATGAAGAGATATACAAAAAATTAACAGATTTATGGTGATTGAAATGTTTGAAGAAATTTACGGCAACGAAATTAATAAGGAGATCTTAGCAAAGAGCGTTGAAGAAAAAAAGTTTAGTCATGCTTACCTTTTTGCCGGTCCAAAGGGAACTCAAAAGATGAAGACCGCATTGGAATTTGCCATGTCCATGTTTTGCAGGGAGGAAACTGATAAGCCTTGCAGAAAATGTTCTCAATGCATCAAAATAATAAAAGGGAATCATCCTGATGTACATATAATCGAGACACTGGAAGACGCCACTTCCATCAAGATAAGCCAGATAAGGGGAATGCAGAAAAATATTTCTCTGAAACCCTATGAAGGGGATATGAAATTATACATAATAAATCAATGCGAAACCATGGGAGATCCGGCCCAGAATTCAATATTGAAGGTTTTGGAGGAGCCGGAATCAGGAACGGTAATAATACTTGTGGCAAACAGTAAAAGCAGCATACTCCCTACGATCCTTTCAAGGTGTCAAATTTTAAATTTTGCCCCCATGCCACAAGAGAGCTTTATTAAAACCATGAAGAAAGTAAAGAATTTAAACGAAGAAGACAGCAGATTTTTATTTCATCTGACTCAGGGCAAAATTGGAGAAGCCCTGGATGCCGTTGAAAACCCTGAAAAACAGGAGAACTACAAAATGATCGTTTCAATAATGGATAAGATCGCCAATGGCAATTTTGAGAATATTTTTAATCTTTCCAAGTTTGTCAAGGAAAGAAAGATGGCAGATATTGCCGTTACGGATTATCTTTTGATTTATTTTAGAAATAAATTGGAGGAAATACTCAAAAATGAGGCTTGCGCAAATACGGATTATTTAAACATAGAGAAGATTAATGATATAATAGAGAAGATAATCGACTTTCAGTCGAATACAAAAATAAATTTGAATATGTCATTGCAGATCGAAAATCTGCTTTTGAGAATACAGGAGGAATAGAATGGTAAATGTAGTAGGCGTCAGATTTAAAAAAGCCGGTAAAATATACTACTTCGATCCACACAATTTAAAGTTGGAAAAAGACGACAATGTAATAGTCGAAACGGCCAGAGGTCTTGAGTACGGTCTTGTGGTATTAAACGATAAAAATGTTGAGGATCACGAAATAGTATCTCCAATAAAACCTGTCATAAGAAAGGCTACACCAAAGGACGACCTTATTTTCGAAAAGAATAAGGAAAAAGCTGCTGAAGCTTTGGAAATATGCAAACAAAAAGTGGAAGAGCACAAATTGGACATGAAGCTCATCGACGTAGAATATACTTTTGACAACAACAAGGTGATATTTTATTTTACGGCTGACGGAAGAGTAGATTTCAGAGATCTGGTCAAGGATTTGGCTGCTATTTTCAAAATAAGGATAGAGCTTAGACAAATCGGTGTGCGTGATGAAGCAAAAATGCTGGGCGGCCTGGGTCCTTGTGGCATAGGCCTGTGTTGCTCAAAATGGTTGGGAGATTTTCAGCCGGTTTCGATCAAAATGGCAAAAGAACAGAATCTCTCTTTAAATCCGACCAAGATTTCAGGGATCTGCGGAAGACTTTTGTGCTGCCTTAAATATGAACAGGATTTTTATGAAGAGATCAATAATAAACTTCCCTCTCAGGGGCAGTCTGTGATCACCAAAGAGGGCAAGGGCATCGTATTTAAAGTGAATGTGCTGAGGGAGACTGTAACAGTAAAGTTGGAAGGCGAGGACGAGCCGGTTTTGAAAGAATATCATCTTGAAGAAATAAAACTTCCTCAAAACGGATGCAAAAAAAATTGCGGCAAACATAAAAACAAAAGTAGCGCCAGCGAAACTGAAAGCCTGACGGATGAGGAAAAAAGAGAATTAAGACAGCTTGATGAAAAATAATAATTGTTAAAAAAATAGTTTATTGTTATTGTTATTTGGTATATAATGTTTTTGTCAACCAATCACATATTAGGAGGTGAAAATTATGGCATATGTTATCAATAATGATTGCATTTCATGCGGTGCTTGCGAGCCAGAATGTCCAGTAGACGCTATAAGCGAAGGTGATGGAATATACGTAATTGACGGAAGTCTATGTATAGACTGTGGGGCTTGTGCGGATGTTTGTCCGGTAGACGCTCCACAACCGGAATAAGAAATTTAAAAAACCTCTGTTCAGGGGTTTTTTTATTTTAGAAAAATCTTATCAACATATCAACACAGTTTGTGTATATATGTTGATAAGTGAAGGTTTTTTGTTGAAAAACAGGGTAAAAACCTTAAAACTTATCCACAAAGTGTTAACAAAACAGAGTTAAATGTGGATAGACGACCATATTTGGTATAGAACATATGTTACATACAAGATATAAACTAAAATACGTACGAAAGCAGAGGATATTGTGGAAAAGTTCTTGGTCAAAGAGCATGAAAGAGTGGATAACCTGCATATCTGTGGATTAAAAATAATTCAAAATGAAAATTTTTTTAGATATGGGACGGATGCCGTCCTTTTGTCCTGGATGGCAGGCAATAAGATATCAGATGGTGCAAAGATAGCTGACTTGGGCACCGGCAGTGGAATAATACCCATTTTGTTGGCCGGATCAAAGAATGTAATGGTCCACGGATTGGAATTACAAGAGAACGTAGCAGATATGGCACAAAGAAGCATCAAGCTCAACGGACTTGTGGATAAAATAAAAATATTTGAAGGCGATATAAAAAATCCACCCATCGAAATGCAAAAACACACTTATGACATTGTTGTCACGAACCCTCCCTATATGACTGGCCAGGGAGGGCTGAAAAACAAAAACATTGAAAAAACGATCTCGAGACATGAGATGTTTTGTTCCTTGGAGGATGTTTTGGCAGCAGCCAAGGGACTTCTTAAGACTAAGGGAAGGTTTTTTATGGTGCATAGGCCTCAGCGGATGGTGGGTATCTTTTGTGCCATGAGAAACAATAAAATTGAACCTAAAAGACTTATAATGGTCAAGCCCCACGCCAACAAGCTTCCAAATATGATCTTGATCGAGGGAATAAAAGAAGCAGGGCCGGGAATACTGATGGAAGAAGATATTGTTGTATACAATGCCGATGGCGGATATACAAGTCAAATCCTTGAGATTTACGGGAAATAGAAACCGGCTATCTAGACAATAGCCGGGCATTTTTTTGAATGGGATCTATTTGTGACGATTTTCCAGTTCTTTCATAATGTCATCCATGGTGACACCACACTCCACCAATAGAACTGTCAAATGATACAAAAGATCGGAAGCTTCATATACCAGTTCTTCTTTTGAATCATTTTTAGCTGCGATGATAGTTTCTGCGGACTCTTCTCCCACTTTTTTCAGGATTTTGTCCACGCCTTTTTCGAACAGATATTGGGTGTATGAACCTTCCTTGGGATTTTTCTTTCTGTCCATGATGATTTCATATAATTTATACAGCATGTTTCGATCTGCCATATTGCCTTCTCCAGAGAGATTTCTGTAAAAACAGCTGTAGTTACCGGTATGGCAACTGGGGCCTGTCGGATCAACTTTCACTAAGAGCGTGTCCTCGTCGCAATCGTAATCTATGGAAACTACATTTTGCACGTTTCCCGATGTTTCACCTTTGTTCCATAATTTTTGTCTGCTCCTGCTGTAAAACCAGGTGGTTTTTGTTTCGAGAGTCTTTTCCAATGACTCTTGATTCATATACGCCATCATCAAGACTTCCGATGTCTTGGCGTCTTGAACTATGGCAGGGATAAGCCCCTTTTCATCGAATTTAAGCGAATCGATATTCATATCAAGCATCTCCTAACAGGTATATTTTCTTTAAACAGGTATTCCTTAAGATCGGATATGGCAATTTCTCTGTAATGAAAGACTGAAGCGGCCAGGGCTGCATCGGCTCCGCATTTGAGTACTTCACTGAAATCCTCCATTTTTCCTGCACCACCGGAAGCAATTACGGGTATGGTCAGGGTCTTTGAAAGAAGCTGATTCAATTTGATATCAAATCCTTCTTTGACTCCGTCCGCATCGATGGAATTGATGCAGATCTCGCCTGCTCCCAGCTGTTGACCTCTTTTAGCCCATTCTATGGCATCTATCCCGGTATTTTCTCTTCCGCCCTTTACGTACACATCCCAGGAACCCTTGGAATTTCTTTTAGCGTCTATGGAAAGAACCACACATTGGCTTCCGAATCTTAGTGCGGCTTCCTTTATCAAATCAGGGTTGGCAACAGCGGCTGAATTGACGGAAACCTTGTCTGCACCTGCCAGAAGAACTTTTCTAAAATCTTCAGTTGTCCTGATACCACCGCCGATGGTAAATGGTATATTTACATTAGCCGCAACACTCTCAACTATGTGTATGAAAATATCACGGTTCTCATGTGATGCAGTTATATCGTAAAAAACCAGTTCATCAGCACATTCTTTTGAATAAAACTTGCCCAGTTCTACAGGATCTGCCACATCTTTTATCCCTTCGAACTTTTTTCCTTTTACAACTCTACCTTTGTCCACGTCGAGACATGGGATTATTCGTTTCGTAAGCATGGTTTTACCTGGCCTTTCCCGACAAGGCGTTTATTTCTTCCATAGTAAGGGTTCCTTCATAAAGAGCCTTTCCCGTGATGGCTCCGTAGAGACCGAGATTTGAAAGATCTTCTATATTTTTTATGCTTGCCACGCCTCCAGAAGCGATAATGTCGATCCCAAGTGACTTGTTGAGAAGATCCAGCATTTCCAAATTTGGTCCGCTGAGCATGCCGTCTCGTGAAATATCCGTATATACGATCGTCTTTACTCCAGCATTTTTGAGACTTTCGCAAAAGGGCATCACTTTTGTGTCGCTTGTTTCAACCCAACCCTTTATTGCAACGTAGTCTCCCTTGGCATCGACGGATACAGCGATCTTTCCGGGAAATTTTTCGCATAGGTCCCTTACAAAGTCTATATTTTCTACTGCACTGGTTCCGAGTATTACTCTGTCGACTCCGGATTCAAGGTATTTTTCAACCGTCTCAAGAGTCCTAATACCACCGCCGATTTCCACAGGTATTTTTATGCTTTCGACAATGTTTTTGACAAGATCCATGTTAGTCTGCTGTCCGGTAAAGGCACCATCCAGATCCACTACGTGAAGATACTTGGCACCTTTCTCTTCCCACATCTTGGCAACAAAGACCGGATCGTCGTAATAAGCGGTTTCTTGGTCGATAAGGCCTTGTTTCAGCCTTACGCATTTGCCATTTTTTATATCGATAGCTGGCAAAACAATCATTTGATCAGCTCCTTAAAATTTTCTAAAAGTTTTATGCCCGTTGTACTGCTTTTTTCCGGGTGAAACTGCATACCAATTATGTTGTCTCTGCAAACTACGGCCGGTACGCGTACGCCGTAGTCAGTATAGAGTAGGACGTCTTCAAAAAATTTGGGATCCAGGTGGTATGAGTGTACGAAATATACGTATTCACCTTCATTTATGTTTTTGACAAGTGGATGAACCTTGTTTATGTGAAGCTCGTTCCATCCCATGTGCGGAACTTTCAATCCCTCTTTGAATTTGACGATCTCACCTTTTAGAAGACCTAAACCTTCCCATTCGCCATCTTCATGGCTTTTCTCAAATAGAAGTTGCATTCCAAGGCAGATGCCCAGTATGGGTTTGCCTTTTTTCACATTTTCAATTATGACCTTGTCGAGGCCTGTTTCTTTCAAATGCAGCATGGCATCGTTGAATGCCCCGACTCCGGGAAGGATGATGGCATCGCTATTGTCAATCTCGTCTTTGGCGCCGGTGATGATGGCATCCATATCAAGATGTTTCAGTGCATTGTACACATTCATGAGATTTCCGACACCGTAATCTATTATTGCTATCATGCTATTCCTCCTCTAAAGCATTCCTTTTGTTGATGGAATTTCATTTGAATCCTTGTCGATGGATACTGCTTCTTTCAGGGCTCGGCCCAAAGACTTGAAAATAGATTCTATTATGTGGTGATCATTTGATCCGTACAAAGTATTTACATGAAGAGTGGTGCCGGAGTTGATTGCAAAAGCGTACAAAAATTCTTTAAGCATCTCCGTTTCGAAATCCCCCACCTTCTCCCGGGTAAGATCCACGTTGAAAACCAGATAACCTCTGCCGCTCAAGTCAAGGGTGGTCCTGGTGAGAGCTTCATCCATGGGACAATAAAAATTTCCGTAGCGCTTGATCCCCCTCTTGTCTCCCAAAGCGGTTTTAAGGCAGGTACCCAGGACTATCCCCATATCTTCAACGGAGTGGTGGGTATCCACATATAAATCTCCGCTGCAAGTCATTTCAAGGCTTAAATCCCCGTGTTTTGCAAAAAGATTGAGCATGTGGTCAAAAAAACCGATACCTGTGTTACCGGCAAAGCCTCCTTTACCGTCAATATCCAGGGTGCAGTCTATGGTTGTTTCACCTGTAGTTCTTTCGATCGTTGAACTTCTCATCATAAGGCTCCTCGTATTATAAGAGTATAGCTAATAATCACAGCTATATTCTTATTTATTTTTGTTAAAGAATATCCTAATGCTACAATAACCATATAGGTTGTTAGCGAAGGTTTGAGCTTACGCTCCTTGCAAAGCATATGCTGTTGCTTAGAAAGCTTGCTC
>NZ_JADNRK010000040.1 GCF_015594845.1 Alkalibacter mobilis
CAATAAAAGTTGCTCCCGCTTCTGTTTGGATCTTTGCAAGATTTCTGATGAAATCAGCATCCTTCGCTGCAATGGCCTTCGCTACTGAAGGTATGGATCCGTTGATTTTTTCTCCGATAATGATCATATTTGTTACCTCCTCAAATTTTTTTGTTGTCATCGATTACAGGGTCAAATAAAAGCAGCGTTCTACACTATGATTTTTAAAATTGCATAACGCTGTTTGTTTCGTATAAGTTATACAGTCATAATATTATATGTATATAAATAGTATGTCCTGCAAAATCATTTTAATTATAAAATAGGATATTGCACTTGTCAACCTCTTTATAATTATTGGTAAATCTTTTAATCATTTATATATCAGTACAGTATTTTTCCACAAAATATATTTTATACACATCTAGAATATCTGAAAAATATTTGAACAAATCATTTTCCACAGTCAATTCAATGCATAAATTTATACTCGTATAATATCAGAAGACACCCCATGAACGCATCCGATTCAATACATTATCCTGAGATGTCTCCAATATTGGATTTATTTAAAATTCTGCGCTTCCCGCCGTTCGTGGAAACGGGATCACGTCTCTTATGTTGCTCATTCCAGTTAGATACATTATCGCTCTTTCAAATCCCAAACCAAATCCGGCGTGTTTCACTCCGCCGTATTGTCTAAGCTCCAGATACCACCAATAATCTTCCTCGGAAAGACCGTTTGACAAGATCCTATCCTTTAAAACGTCATGGCGTTCCTCTCTTTGGCTGCCTCCTATTATTTCTCCGACTCCGGGCACCAGAAGATCCATGGCCGCAACGGTTTTACCGTCATCATTGAGCCTCATGTAAAATGCTTTTATTTCCTTTGGGTAATCAGTAACAAATACCGGCTTTTTAAATATCTCTTCAGTCAAATACCTTTCATGCTCGGTTTGCAGATCCAGCCCCCATTCCACTGGATATTCAAAATCTTTATCGCTTTCCTGCAAAAGCTCTATTGCTCTGGTATAAGTTATTCTTTCGAACTCAGATTTCAGAATCGAATTCAATCTTTCCATCAGCCCCTTGTCAATGAAACTGTTGAAGAATTCCATCTCCTGGGGTGCATTCTCCAAAACATAAGTTATCAGGTATTTAATCATCTCTTCAGCTAAATCCATGTCGTCGTTAAGGTCTGCAAAAGCAATTTCCGGTTCTATCATCCAAAATTCCGCTGCATGTCTGGGGGTATTTGAATTTTCTGCTCTGAAGGTAGGGCCAAATGTATATATGTCCTTGAATGCCAAGGCAAATATCTCTCCTTCCAATTGGCCGCTGACAGTGAGGTTTGCCGGTTTTTCAAAAAAATCTTTTTTAAAATCCACCTTGCCTTCATCATCCAAGGGTATAGCCTGGAGATCCATGGTGGTAACTTTAAACATTTCGCCGGCCCCTTCTGCATCACTTGCAGTTATTATAGGAGTATGTACATTGACAAATCCTTTTTCCTGAAAAAACTTGTGAACTGCATAGGACACCAGGCTTCTGACTCTGAAAACGGCGGAAAACGTATTGCTCCTGGGACGTAGATGTGCGATGGTTCTCAAATATTCCAAAGTATGCCTCTTTTTTTGAAGAGGATATTTACTGTCAGAGGATGCCTCCAAAATCACTTGTGTTGCTTTTATTTCAAAAGGTTGCTTGCTCTGGGGCGTTAACACAAATGTGCCGATGACCCTTATGGCCGTAGCAACTCCAAATTTACCGATCTCTCCAAAATTTTCGAGTTCTTCGTCGTATACTATCTGCACTCCTTTGAATGCAGTTCCATCATTCAACTCTATAAAACCGAAATGACTGGAAGCCCTGTTCGTTCTGATCCAACCTCCCACTTCCACTTCTTTATCTGCATAAATTTCCTTGTTTTCATAAAATTCTCTAATGGATGTGTGTTTCATAATTTTTCCTCCAGTATGTGTTTATTAAATTACGAATTTATTATATCATAAATAAAACGGATTATCTCTCCGATTCCGATGCGCGCTGCATCCAAAACAAAGGGCAATTATAGCAATTACTATCAAGAAATGAGGAGAATATATGAAATTAGCCAATTATAAAGTTAAAGGATCAAACGAAGCCAGATTGGGTGTCCTGACGGACATGGGCATGGTGGACTATGAAAAGTTAGGACTTACTCCTGACAATTATCCCAAGAACATGATAGAACTTATCGAAGATTTTGATCGTGTGGGCCCACTTCTTAAAATTGCACTCTCCCAGGATGATTTAATCTTCATACCGACAAATGAGATCAAAATTGAATCTCCCATACCGTATCCCAAACGCAATGTCTTTTGTCTTGGAAAAAATTATCTCGACCATGCCGAAGAGATAAAGTCCATACCGGGAGCATCTTCCCAGGTTCCAACCAATCCTATTTACTTCACAAAAGTAGCTTATCCAACCATCGGCAACGAGGACGAAATACTGAATTTTAAAAATATTACTGACAGCCTTGACTATGAAGTCGAACTTGCGGTGATCATCGGTAAAAAAGGCACCAACATCCCCCCGGACAAAGCCAGGGAACATATTTTCGGATACACCATAGGCAACGATATATCCGTTAGAAACATTCAAATGAAGCACACACAGTGGTTCAAGGGAAAAAGCTTTGATACCTGCTGTCCGCTGGGGCCGGTCATAACGACAGCCGATGAGATATCCTACCCTCCGGATCTAAGGATCCTTTCAAGAGTGAACGGAGAAATTAGACAAGATTCAAGAACTTCCATGCTTATATTTGACTTGGATTATATTATTTCGGATCTTTCCAACGGAATCACCCTTTACCCGGGAGATATTATCTTGACAGGCACACCTGCCGGGGTGGGATTTGGTTTCGATCCTCCAAAAACTTTAAAACCCGGAGACGAGATCGAATGTGAAATAGAAGGGATAGGAACACTGGTAAACTACATAGAGCGTTGATGCAAAATACCGCCCGGACATGGGCGGTATTTTTGTTTAAACTGTTATATTTATATAGGCTTTTGCCAACCTGCTAAAGTCGTCAAAATCCAAGGTCTCGGCTCTTCGGTTTTCTTGTATTTCTGAAACTTCAAGAATTTCCTTCACCTTGTCTTTTCCAATGGGAAGATTATTTGAAAGTGAATTCAAGAGGGTTTTTCTTCTGTTTGCAAATGCTGCCTTTACCACGGAAAAAAACACCTTTTTTTCCAACGGTTCCATCATTTCCTCTTTGCGGACTTTCATGTTTATCACTGCCGAATCCACTTTTGGTCTGGGAAAAAAGACCGTTGATGGAACGACGAATGCCAATGTTGGATCTGTATAATATCCGCATGCCACTGTCAAAGCCCCGTAATCCTTTCCTCCGGGTTTTGCGGTTATCCGCTCTGCCACTTCCTTTTGGATCATTACGGTAATACTTTCAATTGGCAAATTTTTTTCCAACAATCCCATTATTATGGGCGTTGTGATGTAATAAGGCAGGTTTGCCACTACCTTGAAGCTCTTGACGCCCAGTTTTTCGATTTCGTTTTTTATGTCCAGCTTCATTATGTCCTCGTTCAACAAAATCAAATTTGTTTTGTCGGACAGGTTTTCCTTCAGTATGGGTATTAGCATCCTGTCGATCTCTACAGCTATTACTGATTTTGCCCTGTCGCAAAGAGGTCTGGTCATGGTCCCGATTCCCGGTCCGATTTCCAAAACCGTGTCTTCTTTGGTTATTTCCCCCGAATCGATTATCTTATTCACTATGTTTTCATCCGTCAAAAAATTTTGGCCAAACCTTTTATTCATGGTAAATCCATGTCTTTTTAGTATTTCCTCTATAGTTCTGGGTGATGTAAGTCTTTCCATTCTATCAACTCTCTTTCTTCAGGTCTTCCATGGCATCTTCCAGTTCTCTTAAACTAATTCCGAATGAGTTGATCCTGTTCAAGAATTGTTTTCCGTTTACGGGCCCTATGCCCAACCTGTCTCCAACTATCTGTCTCCGCTCTTTGGATCCCTCTCCAAAAAGAAGTCCCAAATGCATGATGCTCTCCATTGTATGTTCTGCTTTAGCTGCAGTTGCCGTCACTTTTACGTTGTCGATAGCTTCTCGGATCGCTTGAGGCGATGCATTTTCAACTCCCACGTTGCCATTTTTTGTTCCCTCTTTTTTGGGGATGAATGCATTTTTGCATCCTGGTACCCTTTCGTTTATCATTCTTCTGATTTTTTCTCCGGCATAATCGGGATCCGTAAGAATGATAACACCCGTGGTATTGACGGCCTTTTCAATTATGTTGAAAGTTTTTTCTTCCAAACCCAGTCCGCTGGTCTGTATCACCTGGGCCTCCACTGCATTTTTTACTGCGGAAATATCGTCTTTTCCCTCTACAACAATTAATTCTTTAATATTATTTTTCAATTATTTGATTAGTCCTTCCAATAAAATCTTAGCTCCTATGAGGATCAGCACGGTTCCTCCAAATATTTCAGAACCGACTTGAAACTTGTGTCCCAGGCTATGTCCAAATCTCGCACCCAGGAAAGAGATCACTGCGGTAGTCGATCCTATGACTGCAGTTACAAAAATAATATTTACATTCAACAATGCAAAACCTACTCCGCTGACCATGGCATCTATGCTGGTTGCAACTGCCAGAGTAAAAAGATATTTGTTTGTCAGAGCTTCCCTGCTGCATTTCTCATCTTCCCTGGCTTCCAAAATCATTTTTATTCCAAGGATGCCCAAGAGAAAAAATGCTATCCAATGGCTGATAAAATGGATCTTGTCTGCAAACCCGTGAGCTAAAAAATACCCTATAAAAGGCATCAATCCCTGAAAAAAACCAAAGTACAACGCTATCTTTACTTGTAAGTCAAATGTTTGTGCTTTATTTGAAATCCCACATGATGCCGCCACTGCAAATGCATCCATGGATAGAGCAACCGCCGTGCTCATTAATACGAAACCAGTCATTTTTTCATTCCTTGTCTATTATTTCTTTTTCGACCATGCTCATTAATATCCTTTTTTTGTTTATCTCGGGATCGTACATGGCTCTATGCAAAAGATCGTTGAGTACCTCGCCGATCTTTCTGCCTTTTAATCCCAAGGATTTTAAATCGTCTCCTGAAATCTCAAGATCCGTCACTTTTCTGGGCATCTTGTTTTCCAAGGCCCGATCGATGTGTTCATCCCATGAGGGAAATCTTCCCAGTACCCTGTCCAGATCTTTAAACAAATATAATTTTGAATCTGAATACTTGGATAATTTTGATAAAAACTCCTCAGTAGAAGTTATTTTTTCATATTCCCACATATCCATGCAATGCTCAATTACTTTTCGCTGATATTTAAGGGACTTCAGCGCATGAAATATTTTGTCCCCGTCCCCAATTGGTCTTAGCATCAGGTAAACTCTTAAAGACAGCTCTTTGGGAGCTATCTCGATGTCCGTGGTATAATCCTCCCAATTTTCCATGTCCGGATACGTGTATTCTCTTAAACCGGGTACGATGTTGTCCATCAAATGGAGCCTGAACAACAATTCCACGCCTCTCTTTGCATTCTCGCACAAGAGGATCCTGTCGAGTTCCGTTTTGATCCTTTCCATGCTGACGCCCTCGAGACCTGGATCGTTCATTACAGATCTTACAATCTCTTCATGGATCAGATACCCGTTCTCGCAGGCTATCCTGACGGCTCTCAACTTTCTGAGCTTGTCTTCCTTAAACCTTACCTTTGCTCTTCCGATAGTCCTTAAAAGCTTGTTTTTTAAATCTTCTATCCCATTGAAGTAGTCGTAAACGTTGAGATCCTTGTCCAAAGCTATGGCATTCATGGTGAAATCCCTTCGACTTAAATCCGACAAAAGGGAATCTGAATAAAATACCATATCCGGTCTTCTACCGTCAGAATACCTGTGTTCCAACCTGAATGTGGTTATCTCATAGTACTCTTTGTTGAACTCCACCGTTATGGTTCCAAAGTCTATACCCGTTTCGATATGCTTTTCAAATATTTCCTTTATCTCCTGAGGTTTAGCATCGGTTGTAAAGTCAAAGTCCTTGGGCTTTTTATTGGAAAGTATGTCCCTTACGGCACCACCCACAAGATATGCCTTGTACCCTTTTAATTCTATATATTCCATTAGATCGTATACATTGTCAGGTAGATTCATATTATCACCGCTAACGGATTATATCCAGAAGTTCCCCAAGGTCCTCTATCATATAATCAGGATTTTCCTTAATTAAAATTTCAGGGTAGTTGTACCCCCAAGTTACCGCCGCACAACTTACTCCTGCTTTTTTACATGCCAAAATATCGCGAGTTTCGTCTCCAACATACAGTATATCACTTTTTTGAAGTCCATATTTTCTTGCAATGGAATTTATCCTGCTTTCCTTTGTCATCAAAGGCGATGAAACGATAAAGTCAAAAAAACCGATGTCCATTTCCTTCATAAAGGCTTTGACGTTCTTTTTGGAATTTGATGTGATGATCCCCAAGCAGCCGGCTTCCATTTTTATTTCCATAAGTATCTCTTTTATATTTTTGTCAAAGGGCCTGATGTGCTCCATTTCCCTTTTAAGAAGCTTCTGGCCGTTTTTGATTATTTTTGGAAGTTTTGTCAGGGGAATTTTAGTCAGATCCAGGATTTCCATCAAGTTCAATCTCTTGAACCGGTGCAGGTCCTGTTTGCTGATTTTTGAATACTCGTATTTTTCTGCAAGTCCGTTGTATATTTTAAGAGCGGCATCCTCTGTATCTGCCAGGGTGCCGTCAAAATCAAATATCACGCATTTGTATTTCATATATTTTCCTTCTCACTCATTTAGAATATTATTATTATAATATAGTTTAAGTAAAATAACGCTTTTTTTATTGACTTTTATATTTTTAAACTATATAATTTCCCTATACTTTATCACACTAAAGTAATAAAGCGGAGGTAATGAGCCATGATAAACTATTATATAGATGGAGTAAATGATCTTCATTTTCAGGAATTGCTTGGGTACCAGCGAATAAATGACGAAATAGAGCAAGTAATGCGCCGTTTTGGTTATAAACCTATACTTACTCCAAACTTCGAGTATTATGACATGTATGCCATGGACAAGTCTCTTTCAAGGGATAAAATGTTCAAGCTCATCGATAAAAACGGAAAAGTGATGGTCCTAAGACCGGATGCCACGATCCCCATTTGCAGAATGGCCGCAAATACTTTTAAAAACCCGGAAGAAGTGCTTAAATTTTCCTATATAACAACTATTTTCAGAGAAGACAACAGCAAAACAAATTACCGGAAAGATTTCATACAGGGCGGTGTGGAGTACTTCGGCAACAGCGGTCCTGAATGCGACGGTGAAATCATTGCCGTGGCCATAACCATGCTTTTGAATCTGGGACTTGAAAAAATCCACATAGATGTTGGTCAGGCTGCATTTTTAGACGGACTTTTTGACGGTATCGATTTGACTTTTTCGGAAAAGGAACGAATAAACGAACTTATTGAAAACAAGAATCTCGGAGATTTAAAACTTTACCTCGGACAATTGAACATAACGGATGAAATTTATGAAACCATGCTCAAGATACCCATGTTGTTCGGTTCCTACGAAGATGTCATGAAAAAAGCCAGAGAGCTCTGTTTGAATGGTTCTATGGAAGCAGCTTTGGACCATGTGGAATCCGTTTATGAAATATTGTCCATTTACGGACTTGAAAATTATATCAACCTGGATTTTGGCTTTACAAATCAACTCGACTACTACAGCGGTTTGATATTCAAGGGATATGCGGAAAACTGGGGTGATTCCATCCTTTCCGGCGGCCGATACGACAACTTGTCCAAAACATTTGGTGTCGACAGGCCAGCAACGGGATTTGGTATAAATATCAGCCTGCTCATGGAAATCATAGGCAGGGAGGAAAATAGTCAGGATTATTTCGACGTACTTATACGATACGAGAATTCCATGCTTTCGGATGCCTTGTCCACTGCATCTCTTCTGAGGGATCTTGAGTTCAGTACGGACATCATCGACAACAAGTACATTTATTCGGAGGAAAATTACAGGTTTGTATTGATGGTGGAGAAAAATGGAATCTTTATATCTGACAAAGACGACAAGATACCAACGAGCATCGAGAAATTCATGGATATACTTAAAGGAGATATTAGCCTATGAAAGATCTCAATATAGCCCTTGCAAAAGGTAGGGTGGCAAACGCCGCCATAAAGCTGTTGATCGACTGCGGATGCGAGTTCGACGATTACAGCAAAGAGAGCCGAAAGCTCATTTTTCACGACAAGAAGAACAATATAAAGGTCACCCTCGTCAAGTCTCCGGACGTGCCGGTCTACGTGGAAAAAGGCGCTGCAGATGCAGGTATAGTAGGTAAAGACATTCTACTGGAAGAAAAAGCCGATGTCTACGAACTCGTAAATCTGAATATCGGAAAATGTGACATGTGCATAGCGGGATTCGCAGATAAAATTCCCGACTACAGCAAAAAAATCACTGTAGGTACCAAGTATCCCAACATAACCAGGGATCTTTTCAATAAAAGAGGAGTCTTGACGGATATAATCAAACTTAACGGTTCGGTGGAACTGGCACCTATAATCGGTCTATCCGACATCATCGTGGATATTGTCGAAAGCGGTAAGACCCTTGAAGAAAACGGCCTCGTCGTCCACGAAAAGTTTCTTCCCATAAGTGCCAGACTGATAACCAACAAGGTAAGCCTTAAAACCAAATTCGATGAAATTCAATGGGTGATCGATTCTTTGGAATCACTCGTAGAAAAGGACGGTATTTAAATGAAAACCATCAGAATGACGATAGATGAAATCAATCAGAAAAACATCGATCGGCTCTTGAATAGAACTGACAACGACGTTTCAGAAGTTGAATCTTCAGTTTCTGAAATAATATCAAGAGTTCGTTCCCACGGAGATGCGGCTCTTTACGATTACACAGAAATGTTTGACGGTGTCAAGCTGGATTCCCTCAAGGTCAGCGCTCAAGAAATCGATGAAGGTTACTTGAAAGTCTCTGCCGAATTTATAGAAACGTTGAAAGAAGCAAAAAATAATATAGAAACCTATCATAAAGAACAGATTTCCAATACCTGGATAAAAGATTTTTCTCAAGGAATAAAACTGGGACAACTGGTTACTCCCATAGACAGGGTGGGTCTTTACGTTCCCGGAGGCAAAGGTGGTTATCCTTCTACAGTTCTAATGGACGCTGTCCCTGCCAAGGTGGCAGGAGTAAAATCCATAGCCCTGATAACTCCTCCCGGAAAAGACGGAAAGATCGATCCATACATATTGGCAGCTGCGAAGATAGCTGGTATCGACGAAATTTACAGGATCGGTGGAGCCCATGGAATCGCGGCCCTTGCCTACGGAACTGACACCATACCAGCAGTAAACAAAATCGTAGGTCCCGGAAACATTTATGTGGCGACCGCTAAAAAACAGGTGTTTGGAAAAGTTGACATCGACATGATAGCAGGTCCAAGTGAAATATGCATCATAGCTTCTCCCGATTCAAATCCCGATTTCATAGCCGCCGACTTGCTTAGCCAGGCCGAACACGATGAGATGGCCTCTTCCATGCTGATAACCTGGAGCGAAGATCTTGCAGAGAAAGTAACAAGGTCGGTATTTGCTCAGATGGCAAAACTGTCTCGCAGAGAGATAATGGAAAAATCAATCAGAGACAACGGTAAAATTTTTATAGTGTCCGATCTTGACCAAGCCATAAGCCTCTCCAACATGATAGCACCTGAACACTTGGAAGTGATGATTCCCGATCCGGAATCAGCCCTTAACAAGATCACCAATGCGGGCGCAGTATTTTTGGGATCCTACACTCCAGAACCCATAGGAGATTATTTTGCAGGTCCAAACCACACACTGCCCACCTCGGGAACGGCAAAGTTTTCTTCCCCTTTGGGCGTCTACGACTTTGTAAAAAGAAGCAGCATTTTGTACTATGACAAAAAAAACCTGGAAAAAGTTTATAAAAAAGTTGCAGATTTTGCGGAAAGAGAAGGATTTTCATCTCATGCAAATGCAGTTAGGAGAAGATTTGATGATTGAAAACATGATGCGAGAACATTTGAAGGAATTTACCAATTACATAGTACCGGACAATGATTACAAATACGTTCTTAATGCCAATGAGAGCCCTTTCAGCCTTTTCGACATTCCGGTATTGAAAGATATTCTTCTGGAAAAAATAAAAAACTACAACAGCAATCTTTATCCTGAAGGGACCAGCAGGGTCTTGAGAAACAGCATATCAAATTATACGGGTGTTCCGGCCGATTCCATCATCTGCGGAAACGGTTCCGACGAATTGATACCCATGATATTCAATTGTTTCCTGAATCCCGGAGAGGCGGTAGTGTCCCACTATCCTTCTTTCGACATGTACAAAGTCGGTACCCAAATAGCCCGGGGAAGGTTTTTCCCAATCAATGATCTGGCCGATCACTCCATAGACGTTGACTCAATGATCAAAACTGCAAATGAGCAAAGTGCAAAAATCATATTCGTCTGTGTTCCAAACAATCCCACCGGATACTTTCTGGAAAAATCACAAGTGGAGAGGATCATAAACGAAACCAACTCCATTGTAGTCCTGGATGAAGCTTACGTTGATTTTTCTAAATACAATTGTCTCGATCTGATCGAAAAGCACGAGCGTCTCATCATACTGCGAACACTTTCAAAAGCTTTGGGGATGGCAGGCCTGAGGGTGGGGTATGCTTTGGGCCAACAGAAGATGATCGATATCCTCAACAAGGTGAAACAACCCTACAATCTGAATTCCTTGTCCCAATTGATCGCATCCACGGCTCTGGATAATTTCGACCTGCTTAAGGACAACATATCCCTGATAGCCTCGGAAAGGGATTACATGATGTCTGAACTTAAGAAAATTCCAAACATACAGGTGTTCGACAGTCAAGCTAACTTTATACTTATCAGAGTCCCTGATGGAGAAAAAACAAACAAGGCCCTTCTTGAAGAAAGCATATTCTTGAAGTATTACGGTCAAAAACCTTCTTTGGAAAATTGTTTCCGTATAACTGTAAGTACCCGCAAAATCAATGATCTTGTATTAAGTACCTTGAAAGCAATCTGGTAATATGTCAATCGATAAATAATAAGAAACTTCGACAGAATCAATAAAAAAGTGCATGACAAATAGACCTTGAGATTTGAAAGAAAAAATCAAGGCAAAGTTGAAGTTATGAGTT
>NZ_JADNRK010000041.1 GCF_015594845.1 Alkalibacter mobilis
AATCTGAGTCATTTGGGTTTCCTCCTCGGGTTGATGGTTTTTCGACAACTCTATTTTATCCGAGGTTGAACCCTTTTGGCTCAATTTTTTTAATTTTTGAATTTACACCATTATATAGACTTTATCAGAGATGAAAGTCATAAATAGAGTAAAAATTTAGGAGGAACTATGAGAATATTATTATTAGGAGAGTTCAGTGGGTTCTATAAAAATTTAAAAGAAGGACTGCAAGAATTAGGTCATGAAGTAGATGCTGTTTCTTCTGGGGACGGCTGGAAATCGATAGGTAATAGTGATTTTAAGCTTTTTTCAGAGCATGACAATAAATATCTCAGATATGTAGAAAATTTCTATATGCAGGCCAAGAATATTAACAAATTATCAGATTATGATGTTGTTCAGATTGTGCAACCAATTATTTTTGGACTTCCATTTAATAGAAATATTAGACTATTAGAGAATCTTAAAAAGAATAATAATAAGGTATTTCTATCTGTAGCAGGTGATCATTATTATATATACAAAATTGCTCAAAACCTACGTTATAACTACTTTACAGGATTAGATATGAAGGATAATAAATACACAAATAGCAAGTATATTCATAATAATGAGGAAGTTTTGAAACTTGTTGATGGAATAATTCCTGTTATGTTTACATATGCAGAAGCATATAGAACCCATGAGAAATTATTAAGAACAATCCCATTACCTTTAAATGTTGATAAGATTCAATATATACCACAAGAGATTAAAAACGGAAAGCTGACAATTTTTCACGGTTTGAATAGAGAAGAATCTAAGGGTACCAAGTTTATTCGCGAGGCTATGGAAAGAATAAAACAGAATTACCCAAATGATGTTGAAATAATAATCGACGGGAAAATGCCATTAGAACAATATCTTAAAGTTTTAAGCGAAACAAATGTTGTTATTGATCAAGCATTATCCTATGAGTATGGAATGAATGCTATTTATTCTATGGCGATGGGGAAAGTAGTCCTCAGTGGAAATGAACCGGAATGTCAACAAGAATTCGCTAGGTATGACATTCCAGTAATTAATATCGAACCTTCAGTAGAAGATATTTATTCTAAGTTAGAGAAATTGATTTTAAATAAAAAAAGTGTAATCAGTATTGGGGAAAAATCGAGATTATTTGTTGAAGAATTTCATCACCATGTAAAAATTGCACAACAGTATATTGATGCTTGGGAAGTGGATGAGGTGAAAGAATAATATGAAAAACTTATTGATTAATTTTAAAACAAACGGAAATGCACAACAAGGGTATTTGTCCTTTTTTGAATCTAATAAAGATATTCCCTTTGAAATCAAGCGGATTTATTATATTTTTGATGTTCCTATAGAGAGCAAAAGAGGTATGCACACTCATAAAAAGCTTCAACAAGTGCTATGGTGCCCAAATGGAGAAGTTGAAGTGTTACTAGATGATGGTAAAGAAAAGAAGAGCTATCTATTAGATTCACCAGAAAAAGCATTGCTTGTTTTAAGGGGATATTGGCATGATATGTATTGGAAAAAAGAAGGATCAGTTCTCTGTGTAGCAGCCTCAGATTATTATAATGAAGAAGATTATATTAGAGATTATGATGAATTTCTTAAATATGTAAAAGAGGGGTATTGGAATGATGAAAATTAACGCAAATCAATTAGATAGAGGATACTTTAAATATAAAGATGAATATGACAAAGCTGCAATTCAAACCCTTGAATCCGGTTGGTATATTATGGGGAAACAGGGCGAAAAATTTGAAGAAGAGTTTGCTAATTTTATTGGGGCAGAATATTGTGTAGGTCTTAATTCGGGTCTCGATGCACTTATTCTAGCATTTCGAGCATTAGGAGTTGGGAAAGGAGATGAAGTGATAGTTCCTGCCAATACTTATATTGCATCAGTAATAGGTATTACTGAAAATGGTGCTACTCCTGTTTTTGTTGAGCCAGATGAATTTTATAATCTAGATGCAAATAAAATTGAAGAAAAAATTTCTGATAAAACTAAAGCAATTCTAGTTGTGCATTTATATGGACAAGCAGCAAATTTAAGTGCAATAAAACAGATTTCAGAAAAGTATAATCTATACCTAGTTGAGGATTGTGCACAAAGTCACGGGGCCAAACATCAAGAGATGATGACTGGAACTTGGGGGGATATTGGTTGCTTCAGTTTTTATCCAACTAAGAATGTGGGAGCTTTCGGAGACGGTGGAGCGGTTATAACTAACAATAAAGAAATCTGCGATAAAATTCGTATGCTAAGAAACTATGGTTCAAAAATAAAATATCAGAATGAAATCCTCGGAGTTAATTCTAGATTAGATGAGATTCAAGCTGCACTATTGTTAGTAAAACTATCGCATTATGAGGAGTTAAGAGAAGAAAGAGCGCGCATGGCTGATAAATACTTAGATGGAATCAATAATTCTAAGTTGGAATTGCCAACAGTAAGAGAAAATGCAGAATCGGTTTGGCATTTATTTGTCATCAGAACAAATGAAAGAGATAGATTTCAAAAATATATGGACGAACATGGAGTCAATACTCAGATTCATTATCCAATCCCACCCCACTTATCTAATGCTTATAAGTATTTAGGATTTAAGAAGGGTGACTTTCCAATAACTGAAAATTATGCTGATACATTAGTCAGTTTGCCTTTATTTGATGGTATATCGGATGAAGAAATACAATATGTGATAGATATAATAAATGAGTATTAAGTGATTATCCAATGAGTAGAAAAAAATTATTTATAGAAAATATCTTCGCTTATGGTTTTATAAGTATTCTTAACAAAATAGTTCCATTTTTACTACTACCTGTTATAACTAGAATGCTACCAGATGCATCAGATTTCGGTGTATACAGCATGTACACAACAATAGTAGGGTTTGGAACGCCTTTAGCGATTTTAGGACTTAATGATGCTATGTTTAGGGAGTACTACGAGAAGGAAGATTTGGAGTATAGGTACAATGTAACAACGACGACACAAAGATTGATTATGTTATCTTCTTTAATAATTTTAAGCATACTAATACTATTTAATAAAAGTTTTTCAAACTTATTCTTTGGTAGTATTGATTTTGGGAAAATCATAATTTTAGCAGCAATTGGAGTGTTTTTAGGTGGTATTATGAGTCCAATACAAGCACCTACAAGAATGCAGAACCAGAGAAAAACTTTTGTTGTATCTGGATTAATCTCCTCTTTGGTGACTTACATCTTAGCACTAGTTTTAATTTATCATGGATTTTCATATTTTGGATTAATTTATTCTAGTATTATTGCAACTTTTGTATTATTAATATTTTTTTGGAGTAGAAATAAAGCTTTTTTTATCAAGGGGTCATTTGATTGGAGTATTGCTAAAGAATTATTTAAAATTGGGTTACCTCTATTACCAACATTTTTGATTTATTGGATATATAATTCTATGGATAAAATTATGATAACTAATATGTTAGGTACATTTGAACTTGGTATTTATTCTATTGGTTCAAAAATGGCTCAAATTAGTCAGCTTATTTATGCAGGATTTGCTGGGGGATATTCATACTTTAAATATTCAACAATGAAAGATATAGATCAGGTGGCAATGAATTCGAAGTTATTTGAATACTTAGGGTTGGTATCAGCAGTTGTTTTTATAGTGACATACCCTATATTTCCCATTGTTTTCGAGTTGTTATTTGATGGAGTTTATGTTGACGGCTACATAGTTGCTCCATACCTATTTCTTTCACCTTTATTGTTGATGCTATTCCAAGTGGTAGGAAGTCAATTTATTGTCATTAAGAAAAGTTATTTCACGTCACTAACTTTAGCAATTGGTGCTATGGTAAATGTTATCCTGAACTATATTCTAATTAGACGTATTGGAATAGAAGGAGCTGCTGTAGCAACATTGGTAGGGTATGTCATTAGTGTTTTATTAGTATCTGTTTTAGCTAAGCGTAGAGATCTTCTTTTTATTCGAGGGAAAATAATTTTTGTTTATTTATTAGCGATAAGTTACTTACTATTAAACAGATACTACCTTAATAATACGTTCTTATTTAGTCTAATTACTTCAATATTAGTAATAATTTTCATCATAATCTTATATCTAAAAGAAATAATAATTTTAATATCGAATTTGAAAAACAAAGAGAAATTCAAGGAGGGGAAATGACAATTCTTGAAAAATTATTTAAAGGAATTAAGAAACCTCATATTGCATTTCAAGTAGTCAATATTATAATGAAAAATTATAGAATAAGACTGAAATACAAAGTGTTAAATAAAAAGATTATTATAAGCAAAAGTGTGAGGTTCTACCAAAATACAGTTTTATCTGGAAAGGGTACAATAGTTTTAAATGATGAAGTTTCAATTGGCTATAAGTTAGGAGGCAATTATCATAATAGAGTTAGTGAACTTCAAGCAAGATACGACAAAAGTATAATTATGGTTCACAGCAATACAGCAATTAATAACTCGAATTTTATTGTAGCAGCTAATAAAATTGAGATAGGTTCTTATTGCCGTATTGGAGCTAATGTAACAATGATGGACTTTGAAGCTCATGGAACACATCCTGAAAAAAGAAACCTTGTCGGTGAATTTGGGGAGATATTAATTGGTCGTAATGTTTGGATTGGAAATAATGTAATCATACTTAAAAATGTGCGAGTAGGAGATAACTGTATTATTGCTGCTGGTAGTGTTGTATTAAAGGGGGATTATCCTTCAAATAGTATTATTGGTGGTAATCCAGCCAAAGTTGTTAAACAAATAAATGAGGTGAAACAATGATTTTGCTAAGAGCTTTAAGAGCAGAAGACTCAAATTTTATGATGGAATATATTAATGATGATGAGATTTCTAGTAACTTCAAATTTACTAGGTATCCATTTTCACAAGAAGGTTTTAGTAATTTCATAGAAAAGAGTTGGTCTGATAATACAAACATTCATTTTGCAATTGAGGCAGATGAATACGCAGGTACAATCAGTTTAAAAAATATTAATAAAATTGATAGAACAGCTGAATATGCTATAGTAGTTCGCAAAAAATTTTGGGGCACTGGAATTGCTAAAGAAGCTACAAATCATATCATAAAATATGGATTTAACACACTTAACTTAGAAAAAATATACTTGAATGTTCTCACTTCTAATACGAGAGCCAATAAATTCTATCAAAAAATGGGTTTTAATTTTGAAGGTACATTTAAAAGACATGTTTACGTTGAAGGCAAATATGAGGATTTGAACTGGTATTGTATTTTTAAGAAAAAAGATGATAAGGAGAATTAAGATATGAAAGGAATAATTCTAGCAGGAGGAAGCGGGTCAAGATTGTATCCAATTACAAAAGGTATAAGCAAACAGTTAATCCCTATTTATGATAAGCCAATGATTTACTACCCGCTTAGCGTTTTAATGTTATCTAAAATAAAAGAAGTTCTTATTATTACTAATCCAGAATATATTGGTTTTTATAAAAATTTGCTCGGAGATGGTTCTGATATAGGCATGAAAATAGAATACAAGATTCAAGAGCATCCAAGAGGTTTAGCTGATGCTTTTATTGTTGGGGAAGACTTTATTGGTAATGATAGCGTATGTTTAATTTTAGGAGATAACATATTTTACGGACAAGGTTTTGGACCTCGATTGAATGTTGCAGCTTCAGTTGATGAAGGCGCTGTAATATTTGGGTACTATGTTAATGACCCTAAGGAATTTGGTGTTGTAGAATTCGATGCTGAAAGTAAGGTGCTATCACTAGAAGAAAAGCCGGAAAATCCCAAATCTCATTATGCAATTCCTGGATTATATTATTATGACAACTCTGTTATAGAGAGAGCTAAGAATTTAAAACCTTCAAGTAGGGGTGAGATTGAAATTACGGATTTAAATAGAGAATACTTAAATGAGGGTAAATTAAAAGTAGAATTACTTGGTCGTGGATTTGCATGGCTAGACACAGGAACGTATGATGGACTTGCTGATGCCTCGGATTTTGTAAAGACTATTCAAAAAAGGACAGGGCTGTATATATCTTGTTTAGAAGAAATTGCTTATCGTAATAAATGGATAACGAAGGAACAATTGATAGATTTAGGAGAGGCATATAGTAAAACAGAATATGGTAAATATATTTTGAGTATTGCAAAGCAATAGAAATGTGAGGTGAATCAAATGAAAACTATTTTAGTAACAGGCGGAGCAGGATTTATCGGCAGTAACTTTGTGAAGTTAATGCTCGAAAAGCATCCAGAATATAAGATTATCAACATTGATGCCCTAACATATGCGGGGAACTTAGAAAATCTAAAAGATGTCGATGACAATGCTAATTATGACTTCATCAAAGTCGATATTAGAGATAGAGAAAAGATTGAAGAAATTTTCATAAACAATGAAATCACTTCAGTCGTAAACTTTGCAGCAGAATCTCATGTGGACAGAAGCATCGAAGAACCAGAAGTATTCCTAACTACAAATATCATAGGTACTCAAGTTCTTTTAGATACAGCAAAGAAATATTGGAAAGTGAATCCGAATGATAAATATTGCAAGGAGTACAAGCCGGGAGTGAAATTTCTGCAGGTTTCAACTGATGAAGTCTATGGTGCGCTTGGTGAAACGGGTATGTTTGTAGAAACTATGCCACTTATGCCAAACAGTCCATACTCAGCATCAAAAGCAAGTGCTGATATGATAGTAAGAGCATATAATGAAACCTTTGGTATGCCTGTGAATATCACTAGATGTAGTAACAACTACGGCCCATATCAATTCCCCGAAAAATTAATTCCACTTATGATCAACAATTGCCTAAAAGAGAAAGACCTTCCTGTTTACGGTGACGGAATGCAAGTCAGAGACTGGCTTCATGTCTCTGATCATTGTTCTGCAATTGATTCTGTTCTTCATAAAGGAAGAGATGGAGAAGTGTATAATATCGGTGGAAATAACGAGAAGGCAAATATTGAGATTGTAAAACTTATTATTAGTACTATTGGTAAATCAGAGAGACTGATTAAATATGTAAAAGATCGACCAGGTCATGATAGAAGATATGCTATTGATAACACAAAGATTACAACAGAACTTGGCTGGGAACCGGCATATACTTTTGAACAAGGAATGAAAGAAACAATTCAGTGGAATCTTGAGAACGCCAAGTGGATCGAGAATATCATTTCCGGTGATTATGCGAACTATTATAATAAGATGTATTCAAGTATAGATGAAGTTGCATCATCAAAGAAATAGGAATCAGAAAGGCAACCGGAGATTAAGAGTTGGTTGTCTTTTTGTCATACAGAACGGCTAATTGAAGGAGTGCAATTAAATGAAAATACTAATAACAGGTGCAGCCGGATTTATCGGATTTCACCTTTCAAAGAAATTACTAGATCAATCCTATCAGATAATAGGAATTGACAACTTGAACGACTACTATGATCCAAGCCTTAAGCAGTCTAGGCTTGAAATATTAGACAAATACAATAACTTCAATTTCCATAAAATAGATCTAAAGGATAAAGCTGCAGTAGATAATATTTTTGAAACCTACCAGCCAACTCACGTCATAAATTTAGCGGCTCAAGCAGGAGTGCGGTACTCCATCGAGAACCCCTATGCCTATGTGGATTCTAACCTTACTGGGTTTATGAATATCCTAGAGGCTTGTAGAAACTTTCCTGTGGAGCATTTACTTTATGCATCTTCAAGTTCTGTTTATGGTGGCAACAAGGTAGCGCCATTTTCTACAAATCATAATGTTGATCATCCAGTCTCACTCTACGCAGCTACAAAAAAGTCTAATGAGTTGATGGCTCATACTTATAGCCATCTTTATGGAATTCCAACTACAGGACTAAGATTCTTTACTGTTTATGGTCCTTATGGAAGACCTGATATGGCTTACTTCTCATTCACGAAGGACATCTTAGCTGGAAAGCCTATAAAAGTCTTTAATCATGGAAAGATGGAGAGGGACTTTACATATATCGATGACATAGTGGCAGGTATCGTGAAGCTGATTGAAAAAGTTCCTGTAGCTAATGAAGAGTGGGATGAAAGCAAAGACGATTTAAGCACAAGCTTTGCACCCTATAAAATATACAACATTGGGAACAACAATCCGGTGCAGCTTATGAGATTTATAAATGCATTGGAATCAGCGCTTGGAAAAGAAGCCGAAAAAGTATATATGGATATGCAGCCTGGAGATGTTCTCAGAACCTATGCTGATGTATCTGATCTTGAGAGAGATATTAACTTCAAGCCATCTACTAGCATCGAGGATGGGCTAAAAAAGTTTGTTGACTGGTATCTTGATTATTATAAAAATTGAGAATCTAATGAAATGAAATAAAAGATGCATAATTGCGAAAAGTATTATTAAATGATAAGTGCAAAGACGTCTTATAAGGAATGGCTTTGCAAAACGAGGGGGAAAACTTATGAAAATAACAATAGCCGGAACAGGCTATGTTGGTCTTTCAAATGCTGTATTACTGGCACAACATAACGAGGTCATTGCTTTAGATATAATTCAAGAGAAAGTAGAAATGATTAACAACAAAAGATCACCTATTGCTGATACGGAACTTGAGGAATATTTGGCAACTAGAAAATTAAATTTAAAAGCTACAACAGATAATGAAGAGGCTTTGAAGGAAGCTGAATATGTAATCATCTCTACGCCAACAAATTATGATCCGGAAAAAAACTATTTCGACACTTCAACAGTAGAAAATGTAATTCAAAATGTAATAGCCATTAACCCAGAGGCGGTAATGATTATCAAATCTACTGTGCCTGTTGGATATACTAAGGAAGTTAGAGAGAAATATGGAACTGAGAATGTTATATTCAGCCCTGAATTTTTAAGAGAGGGGAAAGCTCTATATGATAATCTTTACCCTTCTAGAATAGTTGTAGGAGAACAATCTGAACGAGCTAAGGTATTTGCTGAACTTTTAGCGGAAGGTGCTATTAAGAAGGATGTCCCAATGTTGTTTACTGATTCTACCGAGGCAGAGGCGATCAAGCTTTTTGCCAATACTTATCTGGCGATGAGAGTAGCTTATTTTAATGAACTTGATTCCTATGCTGAGGTTAGAGGATTAAATGCACAACAAATAATTGAGGGTGTAGGCCTAGACCCACGAATTGGGAGTCACTACAATAATCCGTCATTTGGATATGGTGGTTATTGTTTGCCAAAGGATACAAAACAATTATTGGCTAATTACCAAGAAGTCCCACAAAATATTATGACTGCAATTGTTGATGCAAATAGGACTAGAAAAGATCATATTGCAGACATGATCATCAAGAGAGATCCAAAGATTGTAGGAATATATAGACTTACAATGAAAACCGATTCAGATAATTTTAGGCAATCTGCGATTCAAGGGGTCATGAAGCGAATCAAAGCTAAAGGTATCGAGGTAGTGGTATTTGAACCTGCTCTTCAGGAAGATGAGTTCTACCATTCAAGAGTTATTAAAGACTTTGATGAATTCAAGAAGATTTCTGATGTCATTGTAGCAAATCGGCTTTCTGATGAGATTAAAGATGTAGTAGACAAAGTGTATACGAGAGATTTATTTAGTCGAGACTAAGATGTCTGATTGAGATTTTTAGTCAAATAGTATTATCGCAAATTAATGACTAACTACATTTTAGCGAATGAATATGATTTAGTATTTTGTTTTCAGAATTCTATTAATTGACATATTTTACATTAAGGGCTACAATGATAATATATGAACGATGTTCTTAATAGGAGAAAAATATGGATAAAAATTCAGATGTAAAAGTTAAGTCGCTGGAAAAGGCAATGAAAATTTTGGAGTGTTTTTCTGTCAATACTCCTGAGCTTGGCATTACTCAGATAGCTGAGAAGCTTGATCTTAGCAAAAGCAACGTCCACAACATAGTCAGCACCTTTGCACAGATGGGATATTTGGAGCAACAGCCTAACGGGAAGTACAGTATGGGGTTTAAAGTTCTGGAATTTTCTTTTGTGGTAAACGAGCATTTGGGCTATGCAAGGGCGGTATACGATATTATAAATGACATATCTCAGCGTAGCGGTGAGATAGTCTATTTTGGTATCCCTTACAGGGACAAGGTCCTCTATCTATATGTGGCTCATCCCATGTCCAGGCTCCAAATGATGCCATACCGGGAAATACTTGGTGAGACTGCACCTCTCTTTTGCACGGGCATAGGAAAGGCCATATTGGCATTTTTGCCGGAAGAGGAGTGGGACGACAGGATAACCAAGGATCGCAAGGCTTTTACTGAAAATACCATACTGGATTACGACGAGATAATAAAAGAACTTAAAGAAACAAAAGCCAGAGGCTACAGCATAGATAACGCAGAGAGAGAACCTCACATAAGATGTGTGGGCATGCCCGTCTACAACATGGCAGGCAAGCTGGTGGCGGCCATCAGCATATCCGGTCCCATCGATTCGATGACGGATGAAAAACTTGCTGAGCATTCAAAACTCCTTGGAGAAGAAATTTATAGGATGAAACAGCGGCTTTATAAGTGACAATATAGATCAGAGTGGATAATATATTTATCCACTCTTTTTTTATTATATGTCTTGACAAAAGCCATTAAACAGAATAACATTATTGTATAAGATACAAGATTTCCTAATGATGAACAGCATTTTAAATTTAAATTGCAATAAGACAAACGAAGGAGTGTTCCAATGAAAAAAATGAATGGAGTAGTTGTGCCTATGACAACACCGTTTGGAGAAGACGGTAAAGTTGATGTCGCAGCACTCGAAAAGCAAACCGAGTTCTTGATTGAAAACGGTGTACACGGGTTGTACCCTTGCGGCACCACCGGTGAAATGTTTCTGATGAGCAATGAAGAACGTGTGTTGATTGTCAAGTAAAATTGACCCACTTTTTCGTTTAAATCTGACCCACCTTAGTTTTGATAAATAGCGGATCAACTTTACCTGTGAAATCTATTTTAACACTGAGAATTGACCCACTTGTCAGT
>NZ_JADNRK010000042.1 GCF_015594845.1 Alkalibacter mobilis
ACTCATAACTTCAACTTTGCCTTGATTTTTTCTTTCAAATCTCAAGGTCTATTTGTCATGCACTTTTTTATTGATTCTGTCGAAGTTTCTTATTATTTATCGATTGACATATTACCAGATTGCTTTCGATTTGAAATAAACTCCAATCAAACTCTCAATTTTTCAATGATGCAGCTTGCGGATGGTTCATCCAGATGCATAAAAAATTCTCTTTCAAATATGTCGTGAAGATAATGGGCATCGGAAGATCTTATCGTCTTGTACTTTTGTATCATCTTGTCCAGCAGCAGATTTTCACCCAATTTGTACCTGCGGGATAATTCCACATATTTGATGTCCATGTCATGTGGAATAAAACCCAGGTTGGAAACCAAACTAAAGCTCTTTCTGTCCAGATGGGCAGGAACCACAACTCCGCCTATTTCAGTACAAATTTTTTGTAAGTCCGATATAGAAATGTCTGCAGCTGAAATCAAAAGTTTTCTTACATTTCCAATTATTTCATCATCTTGATCCAAGATATTTTGAGCTCCAAAATATTTTTCATCATTGACTATTTCAGGCAAAGATGCGTAAATGATCTCGTCCAGTTGCATGGCTTTCTCAACCTTGTCAAAATAAGCAAGGGCGTGGATCTCTTCCTTTGTGTTTACCTCAATTGCAGGCAAAAGCCCGATCCCCGCCGCCTTTGCCACCTTTTGGACTGCAGGTAGATTTTTTGCGCTATTGTGGTCAGCAACTGCAATTACATCCAAACCTTTCAAAACTGCCATATTGACTATGTTGTTGGGTGTCATGTCAACATCTCCGCAAGGTGAGAGACACGAATGGATATGAAGGTCCACTGCAAAAGGTTTCAATTTCATTTATCGATTTTTTCCTTAAGGACGCAGGCAATACTGAACGCATCTAATTCAGTGGTGATTATGGGAATACCTTCCGATTCGGATTTGGACTTGGTGTTCTCATCAGGTTCCAGTCCTTCTGGAAGAATTATGCATGACATTTCCAGCAACACTGCGACAGCCACAATATTGATATGGGTTTGAACGGTTATCCAGGCACAGTTGCTGTCCGAATGGGACATTACCCAGCTTAACAAGTCACCAATGTAGACATTTTCTATCTGCTTGTCCAATTCTTCAACACTGTTTGACAAGATGAAGCGCTGATCTTCCAACAGATTTTTTACAGTTAATCCACTCATCGAGTTACTCCTTCCAAAGCCAACAAGACTTGTCCGACAAGTCCATATTGTTTCTTAAGTTTTTTATTGCCTCTCTCATTACAAATATGCAATCTTCTTCTTTTGCAAATCCCCTGACCACATCTTCAGCAAATGCCTTGCAGTTAGGCGAGCCACAAGACCCGCAATTTATTCCAGGCAAAGCTTTTTCAACCTTGGAAATATCATCCATCATTTTGATCGCCTTTTTAAAATCTTTATGTATCGGTTTTTCCGGCATTGGTTTGATTTCTTCATATCGGTCAAGAAATCCGGATTCATAATAATATCTTATCATTTCATCTGTAATGTCGTTCTTGCTGTTTATATTTTCCCTTGCTCTGTCGTAGATCCTCTTTTTTGCTATATATGCGTTTTCAACAGTAAAACATCCACCGACGCAGCCTCCTATGCATGACATCCCTTCAAAGAAGTCCAATTCAGGTAGCCTTCCCCCCTCTATTTCATCCAGGACATCTATGACATTGTGGATCCCGTCGACACTGATTATCTGCTTGTCGGAAATAAAACTTGACTCTCCCCCACTCTGTGCCCACTGTAAACCTCTAGAAGTCGAATGCTGTAGCTCTTCTTCTTTTATGCATTTTAACCTGTGCAAAATATCAGGATAAATATCCGATATCGCAATAGCCGCATCAACACTGGACTTTGAATTGTCCCAGGATATGTAATGGTGGATAGTCGTGGTTTTTGCAGCGCATGGAGTTATAAATATGATACCTATATCCTCGTCCTTCATATGAACGACTTCAGTTAAACGTTTTCTAACGATCCTGGCTGTTATTTCCATTGGAAGATCAAGAGTCATCAGATTGTTGACCAATTCCGGAAACCTAACTTGGATCATTCTAACTACAGCAGGACAAGCGGTTGATATCAAAGGCTTTTGAACATTTGCGTTTCTAAGTTCATACTTTATTGCCTCTCCAAGGATTTCAGCACCGTAAGCCATCTCTTGGACTTCATCGAAACCTATGCTTTTTAGTGCCGATAGGATCCGGTTGATACTGAACTCGGTTTTAAACTGGGATATCAGTGTTGGAGAAGGTATGGCAACCTTGTATTTGTACTTTTTAAGAATGTCTACCGTATCTGTTACCGCTTTTCTAGCACCGTTAGGACATACTCTTATACATTCGCCGCAATCAATGCATCTGTCTGAGATTATTACTGCTTTCCCGTCTCTGATCCTGCACGCCTCAGTAGGACAATGCCTCAGACATGTAGTACAGCCGTTGCACTTTTCCTCATCCAAATAAACCGAATGTTTACTCATATCGTTCACCGCCTTATTAACCTCACAACCAAAATGTCATCTTGATTTTGGTCCCCTGAGGTACTATGGATTCGATTTCAAAAACATCGGAGCATTTTTTCATGTTTGGGAGCCCCATCCCCGCACCGAATCCCATCTCTCTGATTTCAGCAGAAGCCGTTGACCAACCTTCAGTCATGGCTAGCGCAATATCTTCTATTCCTGGGCCGTAGTCCTGAGTGCAAACGACTACTTTATCGCTGTCAATTTTTGCTGATATCTTTCCACCCTGGGAATGTATCGCTATATTCATTTCAGCTTCGTATGATGCAATAGCTATTCTTCTGATTATCTTGGGATCCACCCCAATCCGTTGAAGTGTTCTTTTGATAATTCTCGAAACGTCACCAGCAACTACAAAATCTCTATTGTCAACATTGTATTCCATTTCATATATATTAGTCATTTCTATTTTATCTCTCCAAGTCCTTCTTTATACAATCTGCCGCAACACTCATAAAGCGACAAGGGTGTTTTCATGACTACCATATCCAGTTCGTCTGCTTCCTCTATGAACCTTTCATCGGGAATTTTGTCCCATACGAAAATCAAGTACTGAATATTTGCCATTTCAGCTGTTTTCAAAACATGGATGTTGGTCAAGCCTGTCATCAGGATCATGTCTTCCTCGACCAATCTTAAAACTTCACTCATTAAATCGCAACCACAGGCTTTTGAAACTTCGCGATCCAGCTTGTCTTCACCGCAAAGCACTTCAGCTTCGATTATTTCCTTGATTTGACTCAATTTCATAAACTTCCTCCTCATTGACCGGTCTGAATACATAATATCGGATATACCGCCCAAATTCAAGTTGAGACTTTGATGCCAAAAATTATGGATCGCATATCAAAGGCCTTTTTATAAATCCATTTTATCATAAAAATCATGCATTTTGTCCTATGAAAGGTGCTTTACAGATTATAATCTGCTTAAACTAAGCTATTTTACATTTTTTACCAGCAAAAGGGTAAAAAAATGGTGCGAAGGGGGGGACTTGAACCCCCACGGAATTTCTTCCACATGCCCCTCAAGCATGCGCGTCTGCCGGTTCCGCCACCCTCGCACGATGTTTATAATATCTTTTGTCAACTGTTGCACAAAAGATATTATAAACCCTATCTATACAATTTACAAGTAGATTTTGGACACTTTTTCCCACAAATGAATTACAGAAGCTTTCAATTCATCCAATGTGCCATCATTCCAAAAGATATAATCTGCATGTTTTTCCTTTGTCTCGTCGTCCAATTGAGCCTTTATGCGCTTTAAAGCTTCTTCTCTGCTAATATTGTTTCTTTGAATGATCCTGTATATCCTGTCTTCAATAGGAGCGCGTACAAGTAAAACCTTGTTGACCTGATGAAATAAATTTTCTTCTATCAAAAGCGGACAATCGTAAAGCACAAATTTTTCACCTTTTTCCGTCAGATGTTTCACTTTTTCATAAAACAACTTCTCCACTATGGGATGTACGATGGTGTTAAGGATCTCCAATTTGGATCTATCGTTGAACACGATACTCCCCAGGACTTTTCTGTCCAATCGACCACCTTCATCGATCACAGAGTCACCAAAGAATTTGAATATTTGTTTTTCCCCTTCAGACCCGGTTTCAACAGCCTTTCTTGCCAATAAATCCGCATCTATCACTGAGATTTTTATATTTTTGCTGAAGATTTTTGATATCTCACTTTTCCCGGATCCGATCCCTCCGGTCAAACCCATAATAAACATCTTCGTACCTACAAATTGCTTTCAAAAAAGGCTTTAAAGGCTTTGTAAAGCATATGCACATCGCCTTTTGAAGCCAACTCCCAAGGAGAATGCATACTCAATAGCGCTATGCCGCAATCCAAAACATCCATTCCGTAAACCGCAGGAATAAACGCAATGGTCCCCCCGCCACCGAGGTCTATCTTTCCCAGTTCACCAATTTGCCATATAATCTTGTTTTTATTGAAAAGGCCTCTTATCTCGGCTAAAAATTCCGGGTGTGCATCATTGCTTGATGATTTCCCCCTGGATCCGGTGTACTTTGTGATCACCACGCCTTCTCCCAGACAGGCACCATTGTACTTGTCATGTGTATTGGGAAAGTTTGGATCCATGGCTGCATTAACATCTGCAGATAAAAACTTCGATCTTTGCAAAGATCTTCTAAAAATCAATTCTATGTTTCCTTCAGCCGAATTTTGAAGAACTTCATAGATAAAGTTCTCGAAGAATTTTGAGCTCATGCTGGTATCACCTACACTGCCGATCTCTTCCTTGTCGGCAAAAACAGCCATTATGGATTTTCCGCTGTTTTCCGCATGAAAAGCTGCCATTAGAGATGCATATGCGCAAACCCTGTCATCCTGTCCATAAGCTCCAATCATGCTACGGTCCAATCCAGCATCTCTGGCCTTTCCAGCCGGAACGATTTCAAATTCTGATGAAATGAAATCTTCTTCTACAATATTATATTTCTCATTTAATAGAGAAAGTATCGCATCTTTAAACCTTTCCTTTTTTCCCTTGTCTTCATGAGGCATGCTTCCCATCAGAACGTTGAGCATTTCTCCTTCTATTGCTTCACTGATTTTCTTTTCATTTTGTTCTTTTGACAAATGGGGCAACAAATCTGTAATAAAGAAAACCGGATCCCCGTCTTCTTCTCCTACAGATACATTGATTTTAGTACCGTCTTCCTTAACAACCACACCATGTAATGCAAGTGGCATGGTGATCCATTGATACTTTTTTATACCACCGTAATAATGAGTCTTGAAAAAAGCAAGCTTTCCATCTTCATACAACGGTGACTGCTTAAGATCCAGCCTGGGAGCATCTATGTGTGATCCTACCACTAAAAATCCTTTTTCCGGATCTGTGGATCCCATTTTGAAAAGAATAGCCTGTTTCCCTTTGAATTGCGCGTATACTTTGTCACCGGGCTTGATTTTAATATGGTTCTCAACAAAGTGATCCAAATTTTTGAATCCCTCACGTTCTGCCAGTGTTATGATTGCTTCAACGGATTCTCTCTCAGTTTTCCCCTTATCCAGGAATTTCTTATATCCTTCTGAAAATTCAAAAACTTCTCTTTTTGTATTTTCATTTGCATCCCATACGTTGGCTTTTGTTCTTGATAAATTTTCCGTCATTGCTGCAACCTCCTCCTAATCAACTATTTCTATGTTATCAAGTTGAGATCTGAAATTTTTTCTAAAGCTTTCCAGATATTCTTCTCTTAATTTCTTTTGTTCGGCTGCTTCCTCGTCGGTCAATCCAGCCGTTTTCTTTTTTTGAGCCAATTCATTTATCCTCTTGATTTTTTCTTCACTTAACATTTTTTACCTCCAAATCTATCTAATACATTATCATATCATATTTTATAATAAATGTAATCTTTGACGGCATTTTGATTCCGGACAAAAAAAAAGATAATTCTCATTATCTTTTCTATTCGTCATCCAAATCTGATTCCAACAGTTTAACCAAAGCATCCAATGCTTCCTGTTCATCCGATCCGGATGCTTCGATAGTTATTTCCGTGCCTTTATCTACCCCCAGGACCATTACCCCCATGATACTTTTGGCACTGACGGTGGCAGTATCTTTTTTGATATATATATCGCTTTTGAATCTGTTTGCCATCTCAACAAATTTTGCTGCTGGTCTGGCGTGCAGCCCCTGTCTGTTATTGATTTTTACAGCCTTGAAAACCATTACAACACCCCTTCAAACTTATTGCCCACTTCATTTAATTATACATGTTATTTAAAATTTATCAAATATTTTAGTCAAAAATTATTGGCTGATATTCCATTTTAAAGACTCTGTGATATAATATATGTAATTTGGAGGTGAACATCTATGAAAATCACAAAAGAAATGGATATAATGTCCGCAGTTGACAACTACCCGGAAACTGTTGACGTTTTTCAAAGATTCGGTATGCATTGCTTTGGTTGTATGGCCGCAAGATTTGAAAACATCGAGCAAGGTGCATCAGCTCACGGAATCGACGTTGACATTTTAATTGAAGCCCTTAACGAAGCAGTTAAGTAATTTTACTATTAATAAGTTTGGGCATTCAACGAAATGAGACGAATTTTTCAATGTAAAATAAATTTCCCGAGGTATAACACCCCGGGAAATTTTTTATTTATGCTGTTTAAATATCAGACGGAAGCAGCTTGTTCAGGACTATACCCAAAAACGCTGCAATTGCCAACCCTGAAAGAGACAATGTTCCCCAGACAAATATATTGTCGATGGCTATTCCAGTTACAAGAATCAATGATGATATAATCAGATTTCTGCTGTGAGCAAAGTCCAACTGGGCTTCTACCATTGTTCTGACTCCCACGCTTGCTATCATTCCGAACAATATGATGCTTACACCGCCCATAACAGCAGTTGGAATGCTGTTTATCAGTGCCCCGAATTTTCCGATCATGCTTAGAATTACTGCAAAAATTGCGGCCAGTCTCAGAACAGAAGGATCATATACCTTCGTAACGGCCAGAACACCGGTATTTTCACTGTAGGTGGTATTAGCAGGTCCGCCTAAAAATCCGGCAATTACAGTAGCAAGTCCATCGCCCAACATTGTTCTATGTACGCCTGGATCTTTGAAAAAATCTTTGCCTACAACAGCTCCATTTGTAGTTATATCCCCAAAATGCTCTATGAAAATAACCATTGCTATTGGCGCTATTGCCGTTATTGCTGAAATGTTGAATTCAGGAAGGGTCGTTACCGTTTCCCAGGAAACACCCGCCATTCCCAGCCAGGCTGCATCCATGATTCCCGTTGTGTCAACCATTCCCATAAGAGCTGCAGTCACGTAACCTACAATAACTGAAATCAGAATAGGTACCAGCTTGAAAAAGCCTTTGGCAAATATCGAAATTGCCACCATGGTAAGTATTACTACTGATGCGACTATTATCGACTCGGCATCCACGTGACCCATGGATGTTGCCCCGTCAAAAGAGTATCCTGCCATGCTTAAGGCGACCGGACTTAGTCTTAGTCCGATTACTATTATTACAGGCCCTGTAACGATGGGCGGAAAGAATGATCTTACTTTTTCAGCACCGGCCAATTGAATAATAATTGCCATAATAATATATACTAAACCGGCTCCGATAACGCCTCCCTTTACCGCTCCTATCCCATATTGGGAAAGAGTCATTGCCAAAGCTCCTATGAAAGCAAAACTTGAGCCCAGGAAGACCGGGACCTTTCTGCCTGTGACCAAGTGAAAAATCAAAGTTCCCAGACCAGCACTCAATAGCGCTACTGAAGTATCCATTCCAGTCAATATCGGAACAAGCACCGTAGCTCCGAACATGGCCAAAAGATGTTGAAATCCTAAAATCGCTTTTTTACCCCCGGTTAATGTGTTCATTTTGCTCCTCCTTTTTTAGTTAACAAAACACCGTCTCTATCATCTTGCTCTTTCAATAAAACTCTGATGGTTTCATCTCTGGATGTAGGCACGTTTTTCCCTGCATAATCAGGACGTATCGGAAGTTCCCTGTGACCTCTGTCTACGATGACCGCCAACTGTATCTTCTGAGGTCTTCCTTTGTCCATGACAGCATTGATAGCCGCTCTGCATGTCCTGCCGGTATAGATCACATCATCTACCAACACAACATTTTTATCCTGAACGTCAATGTCTATTATGTTTTCTGTCCTGCATTTGCCGTCTTTTTTCTTGTCGTCCCTGTAATCCGTTATGTCTACGGATCCCAATACGACATCCCCGCTTTCAAACGACCGAATATTTTCTGCGATCCTTCGAGCGATGGGCATTCCCCTGGTTTTTATCCCGACTATGACCAGATTTTCGGTCCCTTTGTTTTTTTCCACGATTTCGTGGGAAATTCGCGTTATAGCCCTGTTCAACGCATTTTCATCCATGATTTCTATTATTTCAGCCATGGTTGCCTCCCTTCCACCAAAGTATCGGAGTACCGGTAATCCGCACAAAAAAAAATCTTTTTACGGCAAGGTAAAAAGATTCTAGATACACTGATATGCATCACCTTACCAGCCTCACAGGACCAACTTAAAGGTAAATTCCTTAATAAGTGTACAATAAATTTTAACAGTTGTAAATAAATTTGATAATATTCTGTTGTTAACTTGTGATAATGTCACCTTTAGATTCACTTGATAAAATGTCACATTCTATTAAACTGAAAATATGAAAAAAGGATGGATCACTTTGTCGCAAGAGCAGTTAAAGACCTATAAGGTCAT
>NZ_JADNRK010000043.1 GCF_015594845.1 Alkalibacter mobilis
CTATTCCAAGGAAGCAAATCGTCCAGCGATTCTAGATTCTTCTGAATATCCATTGAAGGAATTTCAGTCAAGAGATGCTCTAAATATTTGTAAGGATTTAAGCCATTGGCTTTTGCCGTTTCGACAAGGTTCTGGTGCAAAAATCTCTGAGCGGGAGTTTGACAGTTTCATCAATAAGAAAACGCTGAAAGCCTTGATAGGGCTTATTTTTTTTCATTTTTTATGAAATAATAGTATCGTAATGTCTCGTAATGTGATATAATTACTATACTAGGAGGCGATTTTCATATGAGGCTCAAGGTCACGAAATCCAAGAATGCAGCATCACTTTATGTCATCAAGTCCATCTATAACAGCCAAACTCAATCCAATACTTCTGTAGTCGTTGAAAAACTCGGGACAGAAGCTCAACTGCGTGAAAAACTTCAAGGACGTGACCCTTATGAGTGGGCCAAGGAATACATCGAAGAGCTTAATCGTAAAGAAAAAGAAAACACGCGAACGATTATGGTGCCTTATGCGCCAAACAAGCTCATTGCTGCCAACGAGCAGCGTTTTTACAACGGAGGTTATTTATTTCTGCAAAAGATCTACCATGAACTGGGGCTCGAAAAGATCACCAAGGAGATCTCCAAACGCCACCGCTTCACCTTCAACCTGGACAGCATCCTCTCCCGGCTCCTGTATGCAAGGATCCTGTACCCTTCCTCCAAGCTGGCCACCTATGAGCATGCCCAAAAGTTTTTGGAACCGGCTAACTTCGATCTGCAGCACGTTTATCGGGCCTTGGAGGTCATCGCCCAGGAAATGGATTTCATCCAGGCAGAGCTTTATGCCAACAGCCTGAAGGTAGCCAAAAGAAACGACCAGATTCTCTTCTACGACTGCACCAACTACTTCTTTGAAATCGAACAGGAAGAGGGTCTTAAACAATACGGATACTCCAAGGAGCACCGCCCCAACCCCATCGTACAAATGGGTCTGTTCATGGATGGAGACGGCATCCCCTTGGCTTTTGGCATCAACAAGGGAAACACCAATGAGCAGACCACCCTGATCCCTTTGGAAGAGAAGATCCTCGCCGACTTTGACCACTCGAAGTTCATCGTCTGCACCGATGCAGGGCTGGCCTCCCATCAAAACAGGCTTTTCAACGATAAGGCACAGCGAGCTTTCATCACCACTCAGTCTATTAAGATGCTTAAAAAACACCTGAAAGAGTGGGCTCTTGATCCCACGGGCTGGCTGCTTCCCACAAGCAGCAAACTCCATGACCTTCGGGAAATCGATGAAGACGTATTTAGCGAGAGCACCTTCTACAAAGAGCGATGGATTAAAGAAAAGGGCTTGGAGCAAAAACTCATCGTCACCTTCTCCTTCAAGTACCGTAACTACCAGAGAACCATTCGCAGCGCACAGATCCAGCGGGCTCAGAAAACCATCGACACCAGGCCGGGCAAGCTCAAAAAAGCAGGACCCAATGACTACAAACGATTCATCAAGACGACTTCCTGTACTCCTGAAGGAGAAGTGGCCGAAAGAGACTTGTTTTCTGTCGATGAAAAGATAATCGAAGCGGAAGAAATGTATGATGGTTTCTATGGAGTTTGTACCAACCTGGAGGACGAAGCGGCAAAGATCATCAAGATCAACAAGAGACGGTGGAAGATTGAAGAATGTTTTCGGATTATGAAAAGCGAGTACAAGGCCAGACCAGTCTATCTGAGTCGGGATGACCGGATCAAGGCCCATTTTACCACCTGTTTCATGTCCTTGATCATCTACAGATTCTTGGAGAAACGACTTGAAGGGAATTTTACCTGCAGTGAGATCACCACCGGATTAAGAGAGATGAACTTCCTCGAGATCGATAAAGAGGGTTACGTTCCAACCTACACCCGCACCGATTTCACCGATGCCTTGCATGAATCCTTCGGGTTTCGTACGGATTATCAGATCATGAAGAGTACAGAGATGAAAAAAATATTCAAACTGACGAAAAAATAGAAAAAAGTACGCACTTTTTAAAACAGACAAAAGCTCGGAACCCATTGATACGCATGGGTTTCCGAGCTTCATTTGCTCTCTAACTGTCAAAGACGGGATTATACCCCATTTTTTTGCCTTGAAGTCTATTTTTTTGTAGAATCTTTGGTGGCTAAATTCAGCACTTTAAGCGTAAGCGGTCAATAATCGCATGTAAACAATAAAACAAGCGGCCGGTTCATCAGAAGGCCGCCATCATGTCATCTATTATTTTTTTACGGCACAAGCCGCTTGTATTGAACTATTCCAAGGAAGCAAATCGTCCAGCGATTCTAGATTCTTCTGAATATCCATTGAAGGAATTTCAGTCAAGAGATGCTCTAAATATTTGTAAGGATTTAAGCCATTGGCTTTTGCCGTTTCGACAAGGTTCTGGTGCAAAAATCTCTGAGCAGAAAATTCATATACTTAATTCTGGAAATATCTGATAGGATTAATCCATCAACAGCGAATCGAGGACGAAAAATGACAGAGAATCTTTTTAAATGGAAGCATTATGAGTCAGAGATTATTATTTTGTGCATCAGGTGGTATCTAAAATATCCTTTGAGTTATATAATGCTGGAAGAGCTGATGGCTGAGAGAGGTTTGCATGTAACCCACACTACCATTATGAGATGGGTGCATCAATATTCTCCGATAATCAATGAAAGATTGCGAAAACGTCTCAAGAAAACAAACGATTCCTGGAGGATGGACGAAACATATTTGAAGATAAAGGGAAAGAATGCATATCTGTACCGTGCCGTAGATTCGGATGGGAGCACGGTAGACTTCTACGTTTCAGAATCCCGTGACAAGCATGCTGCAAGAAAGTTCTTCAAGAAATCGGTGGAAGCAGCACATAACCAGCAACCTAGGGTGATTACGACCGACAAATATGGAGCCACTGAAATTGCCATTCTTGAAGAGATTTATTATGGAAGTTTAAGCTGCAAAACGCAACACCGGATGACAAAATATTTGAATAATATTATAGAACAGGATCATCGGTTCATAAAAAAGAAGATCAATCCGATGCTTGGTTTTCATAGTTACGAAAGTGCAGTGAAGACCATTTGCGGAATTGAAATCATGCATATGATTCGAAAAGGACAGGTTGAAGGAATTCAATGTGTCCACTCTGAAGTGAGCGTGATAAATGAAGTGCTTGGGATAGGTGCATAAGGTTAAGAGAAACAATGGCTGAGTTCTGTGCAGGTGACGTTTTTGCACCGGAACCTAAAAATGCACACCCCCTCTTTCTCAAATCGTTGTGCTTTAGTCAAGGGGTGTGCATTGTATCATTTTGTAGTAGATTCGCCAGATAATTCACCATCTTTTGATAAAACTATTTATCATTAGGTGTTTTTTTATTTGTGCTGAAAAGGCTTGATATCAAAGGATCAGAGAGATTTTAAAAGAATTTCAGTTCGAATTCTAGCCGCTATTTTTATTAGATATCAAGATTGAAGTTTGAAATGGTGTGGAAATTTTCAACTATAATCGTTGAATATTTGAGTAATCGTTGGACAATTAAATTTGTCCTTGACTTTGGGAGCAGTTTAAACAGATTCGCCACTTTGTTTGCATTCACATACAAGCTCACGCCATCTCGATTTTTGTATTTCGTGTTGAGGATTTCTCATAGTAATAGGTATCATCCTTTCACAACTTTTAAAGTCAACAGAGTTGCTTTACTGACTATAAAAGTACTTTGATGTAACCTATCATCACACGTTAAAGTAAATTTTGATATTCATGCGATTATTGGACAATTACTTTTTCTTGTATCTATGCCTCTGGAAAGCTCATAAGTCAAGAGGTATTTGAAACGCAAAGACAGACTAGCTTTTTACTGGCTAGTCTGTCTTTTATCATTCATTATTCAAGGTTTGTTCATTTTTTATTCAAGGTTTGTGATATCAACTTTTTTCTATATCAAATCAGCGTTTACCCTTTCACCCAGGCTTGAACCATTTTCACTCCTTCCGCAGCATTTGTAGTGAAAGCGTCAGCACCAATATGATCACAAGCTTCTTTTGTTACAGGGTTTCCTCCAATAATAATTTTGACAGAATCACGAACTCCAGCTTCTTTCAAAGAATCCAAAGTATCTTTCATGGATTCCAACGCTAAGGTCAAAACTCCACTCATGCCAACAATATCTGGATTGACTTCTTTTATTTTGTCAATAAATGCCTGTACCGGCACATCAATTCCCAAGTCGACAATTTCAAATCCGGCTGCTTCAGACATGCTTTTGAAAATGTTTTTTCCAATATCATGAAGGTCTCCATGAACAGTACCAAGGACGATCGTTCCAGCTTTAGTGGAAGCACCTGATCCAATTGCTGGCTTTAAAGTATCAATAGCCTCAGTTAAAAGTTCTCCTGCAAATATCAAGTCTCCTACAAAGTACTCTCCACTTTCAAACATATCTCCTACAACTGCCATTCCTTCTTGGCAGGCAGCAACAACTTTATGCGCTTCTTCTTCCGATGGGTTTGTTGCTATAAAGTCATGTAGCATTTTTAACACCTTTTCTTCTTCCAATTCTCCTATTGCTGTAGTTACTTCTTTTAAATTGATCATTTATTTCTTCCTTCCTTTTTAAATTATATATTTACATTTTCGTATATCTATGTTTCTTTATTTCTGCTTCTGTTTACTTCACCCGCTAAGTTGCATACATTGACTTAAAATTGTATTGGTTTTCCAGATCCATTCACTGTTCTTTCACCTGTACCAGTTTTTTATTCCTAGAAAGAAACAATACAGCTAATACTGCCAATGATAAGTAGCCTATCATCCCAAATATATATGGGAACTGAGAATTATTCGATTGACCTAATAAACCTGATATGAATGCAATTATATAAGGTGTAGGAAATGCAGCACTGTTCAAAGCTGCTAAAACAATTCCAGTCGCCATAGAAATTTGTGTAGGATGAACTTTCATACCGATAGTCACAAAAATTGCAGGGATAATTAAACCCGTTCCAAAACCAGAAAAGAAAGTTGCTACGTACATAAATAATATCGTGTTACCATAAGCCATGGCAGCTAAACCAATGGCGGCCGATCCGAGTCCTATAGAAAATGTAGTGGTATTAAATACTTTGTACACTTTTGCAAATAACGCCCCTGCAATCATGCCTCCAACAGTAAATACTGTCAACACTAAGCCAGATGATGCTGCATTGCCCATACCTCTTTCTAAAATAACAGATGACATATTGAGCATCATTGGCATAAACAATACCATAACTACAAAAATAAATAGTGTTAATCCGTATACGATTATCGGCATTCTGGGTACACCTTCTGCATTTTGTCCCACTTGAACCTTATCTGGTTCGGGTAGAAATAGTGTTAATATAATCGTGAAAATACCGAATGTGTGAACAAGGAAAGTTAGATTCCATGTTACAGAAGCCATCAGACCCGCAATCAATGTAAAAAAGATTCCTCCTACATTCTGCATTAGAGTACCACTACCTATCATTTTTTCTCGTTCTTCTCCATCAAAATAGGCTATAGCTAGCGCCATCCCCATAGGCATTACTAATCCTAAACCTATTCCATAAACTGCCCTCATCACAATTATATTCGTAATATCTTTAATGAAATATGGAGCAACGCCACCAACAACAAATAAAATCATACCCCATGTTAGTAAAGTTTTATATTTTATTATACTTCCTGCAAGTCTCCCTGCTGCAAGTGTAGCAGGTACGCTAAGTAATTGTGGTAGAGTTGAAATCAGTAATATTGTAGTGAAAGAAACATCTGGGAATGCTGCAGCGATACTCGCTAAAGCAGGATTCACAGCACCTGCCGACATCAAAACAAAATAGATTGATAATACTGCGATTTTAATGACTTTATTATTTTTCATGTTTCATCTCCTTAATTAAAATAAGAATCAAAACTTTAAATCAGCACAAAAATTTTCGTTAAATATATTAGAACAAGGCGGTTTGTTGCTTTAAAATAAAACCGCCTATTATACAATTTCACATTAGGCTCATTATAAATAAGTCACATGTCAATTAAATTCCTTTTTCTTATTAGTACAAGATTGAATATAAGATTCCATATGCAATCTGCAATCTCTTTTCTGGATCAGGCTCCCATGATGGATCATTTGCAAACTCCTGGATAAGCTCCATAACTGTATATTCATTATTATTAGTATTTTCAGTCATTACGTTCTTCCTCCTTTATTTTTTTCCATATTCATTTGCAAACTCATAAACAGCACGCAAGTTGTCCATATTAACGTCTTGTTCTGCTATTAAGACTTTGTTATGCTCAAATATAAAACCGCCACCAGGAGCAAATGTGTCGAAACATTTCTTAACATAATCGATGCACTCTTGTTTATTACTGTACTTCAGCATTGATAATGGAATTCCAGTACAAATTGTATGATAGCCGCCAATCTTTTTATAAGCTTCGAACGGATCATCTTCATCAATTTGAATAAATAGTGAACCCTTTGGTAATTCTTTAAATTGTTCTAATACTGGGAGTAACTTGCCTTCTCCGAGTATGTAGTACTTTGCCCCTGCCTCTAGATAAGGTCCAATATACTGCTTCCAATAACTCAAGTAGTACTCTTCAAAGTTTTTAGGACTTAAGAAACACTCTGCATTGATAATGTTTAATCCAAAAGGTACGATAGCATCCCCAAAACTTTTCTTAATTTCCTCTACATCTGTGAGATAGTTGCCGGATTCCGCGGCTTGCCTCATAATTGCATCACAAGCTGCCTTAACTTCTTTGGGTCTTCGCCGCAGATCTGTAAGAGAACCTGCCATACCTCTAAAAAAGTCTAAGATACTACTAAATGGTCCAAGAAAGAATGGTGCATCGCATGTATAATCTGAATTTGCTACTCTTACTATTCCCATTTCATCCATTCTATCAGTAACCATTTTGACTGTAGCGTTATGGTCAAGAAATGGTTTAACCGCAGCTTTTAAAGCATTCATCGCTTCTTCTTTTGGACCTGCAAAAACTGGCACTTGTAATTTCAACAAAGTTTCTGTCTGCACGTGAAATGGATCCTTAATGATTTCCGGGTACCACTCAGGTCCAAGAAACTCTGCAGTTCCTTGTGAATGGGTTATTGCAGTGTCATCGTCTCCCCAAACATATTTATCTGATTTGAGAGCCTCGAATACTCGAATCGGTATCATATATATCCCAAACATTGATAAGTCAAATTCGATTTCATCCAGTACTTTATAGAAGACTTCTGCTGTTCGTACAGGATCATCAATCACAGCTTTCGTTTTTACTCCTGAGTAGGAGAAAGGCCATGTCGTAAATTGAATTTGAGTTGGCACTTTCTTTGGTTCTTTAAAATCCAGAGTGTCTTTAATGTTTTGCAATCGTTCAGTCATTTTTGCATTTACTGTTCTTTGCATTTGAATCCTCCTCTAAATAAATATTTCAATTGTCAAGACATTTGTTTAGATGTTCTCAACAAATTGATTTTTGTCGCTTATTTGATCACCCTTAGGATAAACCCTACAAGTACTTCAAGGTCAAGTACCTATTGTAAAAAATATTGTTTTTTATAATATTTTTCTATTCATCATTAAATTTCACTTTGTCTGTTCTTGACAACACCTTCACTCAATGAATTTGTCAACAAGTGAAGTTACTCACTTATTAAAACCTACGAGTTGATATTAAGCCAGATCTCAACTACTATTATATCAAACAAAAAAGAACCCACTTGGCTCATAAATCTTTGAGAGATTTATGTTCCTTGTGAGTTCTCATAAATTTTGATTCTAAGTATATAATTAACTATTAAGCGATAGACTCCTGATAAAGTCTATATAATGGTGTAAATTCAAAAATTAAAAAAATTGAGCCAAAAGGGTTCAACCTCGGATAAAATAGAGTTGTCGAAAAACCATCAACCCGAGGAGGAAACCCAAATGACTCAGAT
>NZ_JADNRK010000044.1 GCF_015594845.1 Alkalibacter mobilis
GATGCAAGCGGTATTTAAACATGAAACACCTGGAAAGAATGGAGCTTGACAACCCAGAGTCAGTTGCTCTTTAAATATATTCAAACCAAATGGCTAATTAATTTTGCGAAAGAATCTTGACGGTACCGTGTACAAAGCTGTAATAATAGTAGCACACATAAATTGTAGCTTCAGAATTCAGTAGATAAGTGTATTTAAAATTTGAGCATTTAAAATATAAATTGGGATTAAATTGATAAATAATTGGAAATATTTTATAATTTAAAATAAGATGATTTATCTAATTATCGGATTAAAGACTATTTGTTTTTGTGATCAGAGATCACTTTTTTATTATTGAATCGACCAGTTTTAACTTATTTTAAGAAAAATATATCCAATTATGAATAAAAGTTAAACTCACTGAAAAATGAATAATTTGTGTCCACCATAAAGGAGAATAAAATGAAAAATTTTTCTGAAAACCTTAAGATGAAAGCATCTAAAATTGCTTCAGATGTTTTGGATGATAAAAATGTTTCTAAAATCACCAATGCGGTTTCTTCCAAGATAAACGACGGATTATCGAACATCACTAATCATAAGAAAAATACGCAACAAAAAAAAGATCATGTAGAGGATGTACTTGAAGTAATTGAAGTGAATGGTGAATCGGATGAGGTGGGGGTTTTGTCGAGCAATAAATCCTTTGGATCGACGGTCAATACCGTGATAACAAGATATAAACCTGACTTATCTCCAGATAAAATGTATGATTCCACACTTTTTATCATAGGAAAAGCGGCAACTTTTCCTATTGTAAGAGTGGATCGAGACGAATTCTTAAAGTCGGAATTTTCAAAATCACCTTATCTGGACCACATACTAAAAGAGGATCCTACATCCGTATATAATCCAGAAGTATTAAGAAAAAAAGCGGACGAGATTATAACCTCTACTACGAACAAAACATCTTTTGCATCCTTCGCATCAGGACTGCCTTCAAATCCCGCGCTTATGATTGGAGCAGGAAGTTTGGATATCGTGCAGTATTTTGGGTTCGCAATCAATATGGCTCAAAAGATCGCATATCTCTATGGTGAGGACAATTTATTTGAAAATAACGGTGATGATTTATCAGAAAGAGCAAAAATCAGGATCATTGGTTATTTGGGTGCGATGTATGGTGCAAGCGGAGCAGCTGTGCTGGTCAACAAAACTTCAGTTATGGCCGGTAAAACAATAGGAAACAAGGTGGCGAGCAAGGCTCTTACCAAAACGGCTTGGTATCCCATGGTCAAAAAAGTTGGTTCTATTGTCGGTTATAAAATAACAAAACAAACTGTAGCCAAAACTATTAATAAGGCAGTTCCAGTTATAGGTGGAGTCGTTTCCGGAGGGCTGACATATGTTACATTCAAACCACTGGGTAATAAATTAGTAGACACCTTGATACGCAACATTAATGGGGAGTTTGACAGTGATTTTGATTATGAATCCGGTTTGAACCCGGATTTTAAAGAAATATTGGAAAAAGAGGAACTGGATTTATTTACTACTATTGACGATATTGAGTAACACTTGATGGGTTGTCTTGGAAAAAATAGTAACTTTCCTATGTAGGACTCGTTACCTGTCAGGTGAAGGTACTGCTTGACCTTAGTATTTTGGCTTGTACTAAGAGGTACGTTAATCAATACAGAGAAATGAAAGGTATATTATGAAATCTATTGCATTTATTGATACAGAAGTTTCTGTAGAGTCGAAAAGAATAAATGATTTCGGTGCAATCAATGATCGTGGAGAAATATATCATGAACCAAATTTGAAAAAGTTTGTTTCATTTATCCAGGACTCTGATTTTCTATGTGGTCACAACATTATTAACCATGACCTTAAATATCTTAGAGAATCATTAGGAACTGATTTACAATACTCGATCAACCATAAAGAAAAAATAATCGACACCCTCTACCTCTCGTCGCTCCTCTTTCCCCAGCGACCGTACCATGCTCTTGTAAAAGATGATAAACTGCAGACGGAAGAATTAAACAATCCTTTGAATGATGCAAGAAATGCCATGAACCTTTTTTACGATGAGTTGGAAGAATTTAAAAAAATGCCGAGATATTTGCAGAATATTTACTATGGGTTATTGAAAGATAAAAAAGAGTTTTGTGGCTTCTTTCAATTCCTCGATTTCGAAAGCGAATATCAGTCTATCGATGTGGGAATCAAAGAAAAATTTAAAGGATCTATCTGTGAATATGCGAATATACAACAGTTTGTGATCGATTTTCCTGTTGAGCTTGCATACTGTATCGCTCTCATTCATGCCAATGATGAATATTCAATCATGCCACCATGGATATTGAAGACATTTCCTGAAGTTGATCCGCTGATGCATAAGCTGAGAGGAAAACCATGCTTGCAGGGTTGTGCCTACTGCAATGAGCAACTAGATGCTGTAATAGGTTTAAGGGAATACTTTAATTATGATTCTTATCGTACTTTTGAAGGGATACCGTTGCAAGAAACTGCAGCCAGGTCAGCAATCGAGAATAAATCTCAGCTGGTTATTTTCCCCACTGGTGGCGGGAAATCCATTAAATTTCAGGTGCCGGCACTGGTACTAGGGAAAGCTACGAAAGGGTTGACAGTGGTCATTTCGCCCTTGCAATCCCTAATGAAGGATCAGGTAGATAACCTTGAAGAAAAGAGCATCACTCAGGCAGTAACTATCAACGGACTCTTAGATCCCATAGAACGCATGGAGTCTATACGAAGAGTGGAAAATGGCGATGCCACTATGTTGTATATTGCTCCGGAGTCTTTGCGCTCAAAAACCATTGAGAGATTGGTTCTAAACCGAAAAATTTGTCGTTTTGTTATCGATGAAGCCCACTGTTTTTCTTCTTGGGGACATGACTTTCGTGTGGATTATCTCTATATCGGTGAGTTTATCAAAAATATCTGCAATAAAAAGAATTTGGAAGAAATGATACCGGTTTCTTGTTTTACTGCGACAGCAAAACAAAATGTCATCGATGATATCGTGACTTATTTCAAAAAGAATTTAAATCTTGACCTGGAGATTTTTTCAACTAAAGTTTCCCGAAAGAACTTAGTTTACAAAGTTATTGAAAAAAATGATGATGAAAAATATGACGAAGTAAGAATGCTGTTGGAGCGTAAGGATTGCCCTACGATCATCTACGTATCCAGAACAAAAAAAGCTGATGATCTGGCATTGCGGCTAACAAATGATGGATATTCTGCGAAAGCATTCCATGGGAAGATGGATAAGAAGGAAAAAAGTGATAATCAAGATGCTTTTATACATGGAGACGTTCAGATAATGGTTGCCACCTCAGCTTTTGGAATGGGCGTCGATAAAAGCGACGTTGGAATGGTGATTCATCATGACATTTCAGATTCTCTTGAAAATTACGTTCAAGAAGCCGGTAGAGCAGGACGCGATCAAAACATTAAAGCTGATTGTTATATTCTCTTTAATGACGAAGATCTTAACAAGCATTTCATATTGCTCAATCAGACAAAAATAAGCAAAGAAGAAATTCAACAAGTATGGAAGGCTATCAAAAGTACAACCAGAACAAGAAATAGAATGTCCAGCTCTGCGTTGGAAATTGCTCGAGAAGCAGGCTGGGACGATACGATCATGCAAATTGAAACCAGAGTAACTACCGCAATTGCGGCACTTGAAAATGCTGGATACATAAAACGAGGGCAAAATATGCCTAAAGTTTATGCAAACAGCATCATGGCACGTTCCGTAATAGATGCAATAAATAAGATAAGGAAGTCAGGGTTGTTCGCAGGGAAAGAAGAAGAGCAAGCGATAAGGATCATAAAAAAATTAATATCGAGCCGAAGTCGAAAGCATGCTCAAAATGAAACGCCAGAATCTAGAGTCGACTACATTTCAGATGATTTAGGAATTGAAAAGAAACAAGTTATTTACATCGTACAATTGCTACGAGAAGCGAGAGTATTAGCTGATGCAAAAGATATAACTGCATATTTAGAAGCGGGAGGCAATGTTTCAAAATCCTTTAACACCTTGATTGTAAATCGCCAATTGGAAGAGTTTCTGATTCAAGAAATAACTGAAGAAAAATCAATGGTCAATATAAAAATTTTAAACGAAGCGGCGGAGACCAATTCCATAAAAAAATCATCCCCGGAAAAAATCAGAAAGATTTTGAATTTCTGGGAGACAAAAGGTTATATTCACCGAGATAGATCAAGACGTTCGCCCAACAATATGAGAATTACATTTCTGCAGGATAAAGAAGATTTTTTAAAGATCGTTGAGAGCCTGGGTCAAATGGCATATTATATATTGGAGTATTTAAGTGATATCTGTGAAGAAAACGAGGATTATGTCGAATTTTCTGTTCTTGAGCTGAAGGAAGAATGCCAGTTGCGATTGCAGATGTTGAATAGAAAAGTCACCACGGAAGAAGTGGAAAATGCCCTGATCTACTTAAATAAAATCGGTGGGCTGAAGCTGGAAGGTGGATTTTTAGTTACGTATAATGGGCTTAGTATCGAACGGTTGGAGACAGACAACAAAATCCAATATAAAGTGGATGATTACAAGCAACTTCAACAGTTTTATGAACAAAAGACTCAGATGATACACATTGTTGGAGAATACGCCAGAAAAGTGTTATCGGACTATCAATCCGCGTTGCAGTTTGTAGACGATTATTTTCAATTAGAGGACAGTTCTTTTTTGAGAAAGTACTTCAAGGGTCAACGCAATGCTGAGATCAAGAAAAATATTACTCCAGAAAAATTTATGAGATTATTTGGCGAGTTATCTCCTGCACAATTGAAAATAATTAATGACAAGGATTCAAAATATATTGTTGTTGCAGCAGGACCAGGCAGCGGTAAAACACGAATTTTAGTTCATAAATTAGCGTCATTGTTATTGATGGAGGATATTAAACACGAGCAGCTCCTTATGATCACCTTTTCGCGTTCCGCAGCGACGGAATTCAAAAAGCGATTAATGGATCTTATTGGCAATGCTGCCCACTATATTGAGATCAAAACGTTTCACTCCTATTGTTTTGATATAATGGGAAGAGTAGGGAGCATTGAAAATTCTTCAAATATAATCAAAGAAGCGACTAACTATATAGAAAATAGTGACGTGGAATTGTCCAAGATCACAAAAGCTGTATTGGTAATAGATGAAGCCCAGGATATGGATGTTCATGAATTTCATCTTGTAAAAACACTTATAGAAAAAAATGATGATATGCGAGTGATTGCAGTTGGGGATGACGACCAGAATATTTATGGATTCCGCGGATCCGATTCAAAATACATGCAATCTTTACTAGAATTCGAGAGATCGAATTTATACGAGCTGGTGGAGAATTACAGAAGCAAATCAAATCTGGTGGAATTTACTAACGTTTTTGTGGATACAGTTCCAAATCGTATGAAAAGTACACCTATCATGTCAGCTCAATTAGGTCTGGGTTCTATCCAAGTGATTCGATACGCCAGCAAGAATTTGATCGAACCTGTTATCAACAAATTGATGGAGAAGGGCATGAGTGGGTCTACATGCATCATGACAAAAACAAATGAAGAGGCTTTCCAGATTGCCGGACTTCTAAAGAAAAACGGAATACATGCAAAATTGATTCAAAGCAATGAACATTATAATTTGTATGATTTGGATGAAGTTAGGTACTTTGTAGATCAGTTAAACTTATACGACGATACGTATGTGATTCAAAACGATATATGGAATAAAGCTAAAAAACAATTGAATACTCATTTTTTGAGGAGCAAAAATTTATCTTTGTGCAATAAAATTATTGAAGATTTTGAGGAAATAAACAACAAGTATAAGTATAAATCTGATTTATTGATTTTCTTACGGGAATCACAGGAGGAAGATTTTCACAATGAAAGTCGAGGATCCATTAGTATTTCAACCATTCATAAAGCGAAGGGCAGGGAATTTGAGCATGTAATTTTAATGCTTGTTGATTTTAGGGTAGAAACAGAAGAAGCAAAGCGACAGCTTTATGTTGGAATGACAAGAGCGAAGGAAAGCTTGGAAATTCACTACAACGATAATTATTTGAGCAAAAGTTCAAATAATGCTTATGGAAAGATTGAAGCATTGCAATACAGAAAAGATACTAGAATTTATGCACCATCTGACTTTCTTTCCCTACAATTGAATCACAGGGATGTTTACTTGGATTATTTTATAACTAAACAACAGCTAATCAAAAATTTAATGAGTGGAGACGAAATTATTATTGACGATCAGGGATGTTTGGATAACAATAGACGAAGGATTCTGATGTTTTCAAGTAAATTCAAAGGGGAGTTAGACAAATTAAAAGCTCAGGGTTACGAATATGAAAATGCGCGGGTAAGTTACGTCATTAATTGGAATAAGGAAGATTCTGAGAATGAGATCCGCATTGTGCTTCCGGAGATCGATTTTATGAAAGGAAAAGTACAGTTCGACAATAAAAGTCAGATATAAACTCAAGTAAGTTAAATGAGAAATAAGTGAATAAAGGAGACGCTAAAATGTTTGGAAAAGATTCAAATAAAAGATTTGATATTATCCTTAAAGAGGGTAATCTGTCAGGTAATAAAATAATTGTAGATAAAGAAACAGGGGTTCACTACCTATTTAGTTGGGACGGGTATGCTGGTGGAATAACACCCTTATTAGATGGTGATGGGAAACCAGTGGTTACATCAGATAAAGCATAGCATACAATAAAAAACAACTCCTAATCTTTTAGAAATTTCTGCTGTATTAATAAGAAACGATGAAATTTTAATTATACTGTTATCGGAATGATGTCAATATTATTCTGATAACGGTGTACTTTTTTTGAGACGATTTTTATTTATAGAACTGGCATCAAAATATTGACCACATAGTCAATTTGCGTTAAATGCATATAGTCATCGGATAGAGCACCCTTTTTCATAGAATAGAGCCACTTCATCCATCAAATAGAGCCATGATTTTCTTGGCAGGGCCATCACAGATGTGACAGCCCAAGCCTGTTATTTAATACC
>NZ_JADNRK010000045.1 GCF_015594845.1 Alkalibacter mobilis
GCAAGGAGCGTAAGCTCAAACCTTCGCTAACAACCTATATGGTTATTGTAGCATTAGGATATTCTTTAACAAAAATAAATAAGAATATAGCTGTGATTATTAGCTATACTCTTATAATACGAGGAGCGTGGTCAATGAAAGAATTGTCAATGCACATACTCGACATAATTGAAAATTCTCAAAAGGCAGAAGCAACGCTTATAAAACTCATGATCATTGAAGATTTAAAAAAAGATCTCATGACAATAAAAATATCTGACAATGGAAAAGGCATTCCCAAAGAAACTTTAAAGAGTGTTAGAGATCCTTTTACTACGAGCAGGAAAACCAGACCCGTAGGATTGGGTCTGTCTTTATTTGAAGCTGCTGCAAACAGAAGTGGGGGTGAAATGAAAATACTTTCGAAGGAAAACCTGGGAACTGTCGTCAAAGTGACTCTTAAAATCAGTGACATAGACAGGGCGCCTTTGGGCAATATGGCCAATACCATATCATCTGTAGTAATGGGACTGGGAGATGGGAATTTCTTATACCGGCACATATACAATGGAAAAGTTTTTAATTTGGACACAAGAGAACTGCGAGAGATGTTGGGGGAAAAAGTACCTTTAAACAGTATAAAGGTGGTAAGCTGGCTAAAAGAGTATGTTAAAGAAAATTTAAATGAATTGTACGAAGAACATAGATAATTGTTTAAAAAATGTCAATAATATTTTAAATTTAACAGTATTTATCAAATCCAAATTAAAGAATAATATAAAAATCAGCATAAATATTTAAAAATACATAAAAAAAGGTAAATAAAGCTTTATTTATACAGATAATTGTATTAAAATTAAAACAATCGACTTATTGTATCTGTCTTATTATTAACAAGCAAAACCGGTGGCTTATATGATATAATGAGTGAGGTTAAATTGTGTATACAATATTCAAACAATGCGAGGTGTTAAATCATGGACATTAAACATTCGACTTTCAAGGGTGGAATTCATCCTCCATACCGAAAAGAGTTGACAAAAGACAAACCGCTGATAACGGTTGCTGCGCCGGAAGTTGTTGTAATACCAATGTCTTTACATATCGGAGCCCCATGTAAACCAGTTGTTAAAAAGGGCGACAAGGTGAAAAAAGGACAGTTGATTGGTGAAGCCAACGGTTTCGTATCAGTTCCGATTCATGCCAGCGTATCCGGAGAAGTGAAGGCAGTTGAACCAAGGCTGCATCCAAACGGCCAGAAGGTCATGTCGGTCGTTATCGAAAACGACATGGAAGAATCCCTGCACGAAGACATCATCTCTCGTGGAGAGCTGGAAAACTTGTCACCGCAGGAAATCAAGGATATTATCCTTAATGCGGGAATCGTTGGATTGGGTGGAGCAACATTTCCTACCCACGTCAAACTCTCCCCACCTCCGGACAAAAATATCGACTGCGTTATTATCAATGCGGCAGAGTGCGAGCCTTACCTGACCACAGATGATCATCTGATGAGAGACTTTCCAGAAAAAATAGTTTACGGATTGAAAGCCATGATGAAAGTTCTTGGTGTGGACAAGGGATTCATAGGGATCGAAGACAATAAACCCGAAGCCATCGAAGCCATGTTCAAAGCTGTCGACGAGAAAGACAATATCGAGATTTATTCTTTGCATACCAAGTATCCGCAAGGTTCTGAAAAACAGCTTATAGCAGCTGTTACCGGAAGAGAAGTGCCGTCGGGCGCTTTGCCTATGGATGCGGGTGTGGTCGTATCGAATGTAGGTACGGCTTTGGCAGTCAGCGATGCAATTCGATTGGGTATGCCTTTGATCGAAAGGGTCGTAACGGTCACTGGAAGCGCAATAACAGATCCACAGACAATGATCGTAAAAATAGGTACTTCTGTAAATCATCTTATAGAAGCGTGCGGAGGGTTTTCAGAGCCGCCGGCCAAGGTGATCAATGGTGGTCCGATGATGGGTATAGCACAGTTTTCAACTGATATACCGGTTATAAAGGCTACTTCAGGCATTCTTTGCTTGAATGAAAAAGATGCATATGTTCCTGAACCTTCCCAGTGTATCAGATGCGGGAAATGTGTCAGTGTCTGTCCGGTAAAATTGTTGCCTTTATACATCTCAGAATATTCTCTTAGAAGAGATTTTGACAAATGTAAAAGCTATAATGCTCTTGATTGCGTAGAATGTGGCAGCTGTTCTTTCATCTGTCCTGCGAAACGCACATTGGTATCTTCGATCAGAGTTGCCAAAAGAGAAATAATAGCTAGCAGCAGAAAAGGAAACTAGGGGGGATCACTGATTATGAACAATGAATTTTTAACAGTATCATCATCACCTCACATCAGAGCCTCGCACAGTACTGCCACGGTAATGAGAGACGTGGTCATTGCTTTGATGCCGGCTTTTGTTGCGGGAATTATATTTTTAGGAATCAATTCAGCACTTATAACTTTGTTGTGCGTAGTCACCAGTGTGGTTACTGAAGCACTGATGCAAAAATATGTTATGAAAAGAACCGTCACCATCAACGATTGGAGCGCAGTGGTGACAGGAATACTTTTGGCGTTCAACCTTCCGATTTCTGCCCCTTGGTGGATGGCGGTGATAGGATCGGTTTTTGCAATTGCAATAGTGAAACAATGCTTCGGCGGTATTGGTCAAAACTTCATCAATCCCGCATTGGCTGCAAGAGCATTCTTGTTGGCATCGTGGCCTACAAGAATGACATCAAGTGCTTTTCTGACTGATTCATATACAGCCGCTACTCCTTTGGCACTGCTCAAAGAAGGCGGGGAAGCTGCAACTGCACTTCCCAGCTACATGGATCTGTTCATGGGAAACATCGCAGGCTCAATTGGTGAGATTTCAGCTTTTGCACTTCTTATAGGTGGTGTTTACCTGATAGTCAGACAGGTTATAAGTTGGAGGATACCGGTCGTATTTATCGGAACAGTGATGGTGATAACTTTTATCGCCGGTCAAGATCCCCTTTATCATCTCATGGCGGGCGGACTTATGTTGGGAGCTTTTTTCATGGCGACCGACTACTCTTCTTCACCTGTTACAGTGAAAGGGCAGATCATATATGCTTTGGGATGTGGGATCATTACGAGTGTTATCAGACTTTGGGGTGGTTATCCTGAAGGTGTTTCTTACTCCATCTTGTTGATGAACGTTGCCACTCCATTGATAGAAAGATTTTCTATGCCGAGAATATACGGGGAGGTGAAGGGCGATGCGTGAGATAGCTAGACTTTCATTAGTTTTGTTTGTAATAACTGCAGTAGCCGCCCTTTTGCTGGGTGCTACAAATTATGTTACAAAAGATGTAATTGCAGAGCAAATAAGGATCGAAAACGAAAATGCCAGAATGGAAGTGTTAAGTGACGCAGACTCGTTTGAGCAAATGGATCAGGCAACGATCACCGGACTGGCTGATTCCTTGGGAATTGACAACACTGTAATTGAAGAAGTTTATGAGGGCAAAGCCGGTTCCGATACAGTCGGATACACTTTCAAATCTCTTCCAAAGGGATATGGTGGCAGCATCACAGTGCTGACAGGCATATCAATGGACGGAACAGTCACAGGAATGAGGGTTGTAAGTCACAATGAAACTCCCGGACTTGGCGCAAAATCCACAGAAAAGGATTTTATGGACCAATTCAGCGGATTGAATGCCCAGTCTGATGTGGAAGTAATCAAAAGCGGTACGGCACAAAACAATCAAATCAATGCAATAACCGGTGCTACAATAACTTCGCAGGCTATTGCTGACGGTGTTAATTATTCTATAAAAATGTTCAATGAATTGAATAAGTAGGGTGGAGGTGTAATAATCATGGAATTTGGAAAGAATTTATTTAATGGAATTATTCCCGAAAACCCAATTTTCAGATTAATGTTGGGAATGTGCCCTACATTGGCTGTAACCACAGCCGCCGTTAACGGATTGGGCATGGGATTGGCCACAACTGTGGTTTTGGTAGGATCGAATGTGGTTATTGCGTTGCTGAAAAATGTCATACCTGAAAAAATCAGGATACCGGCTTTCGTTGTAATCATCGCTTCTTTCGTTACTATCGTAGGCATGCTGCTTAAAGCTTACATACCTAGTTTGGATAAGTCTTTAGGTTTGTTTATACCATTGATAGTTGTAAACTGCATTATATTGGCAAGGGCTGAGTCCTTTGCATCAAAGAACAATGTTATGAATTCACTGGCCGACGGTCTGGGAATGGGACTGGGCTTTACACTGGCCTTGACCATCATCGCTTCGATCAGGGAATTGTTCGGTGCAGGGAGCATATTCGGGATTTCCCTGTTTGGCGCAGGATTTGAACCTGCAATAATGATGATTCTTCCTCCGGGTGCTTTTCTTACCCTGGGATTGTTGCTGGCACTTTTGAATAAAGTGACCGCAACCAAGTAAAGGAGGATAAAAAATGGTTAAATTATTTGTAATTTTATTGAGTGCCATACTTGTAAACAACTTTGTGTTATCCAGGTTTTTGGGAATATGTCCTTTTCTGGGAGTTTCAAAGCAAGTTGAAACAGCTGTCGGAATGGGTGCTGCCGTTACTTTTGTAATGACCCTGGCATCAGCAATAACCTATGTTATTCAGTACGCTGTATTGGAACGATTCGGATTGGAATATCTTCAGACAATAGCATTCATACTTGTTATTGCTGCGCTGGTTCAATTAGTAGAGATGATCATACAAAAATCCAGCCCGACTCTTTACCAGGCATTGGGAGTATACCTTCCATTGATAACTACAAACTGTGCGGTTTTGGGTGTTGCATTGCTGAATATTCAAGAAAAATATAACTTTATAGAGACTTTGTTCCATGGTGTCGGAGCCGCTGTTGGATTTACGCTTGCCATAGTTTTATTTGCGGGAATAAGAGAAAGATTGGTCATGTCTGATGTGCCAAAACCTCTTGAAGGTTTCCCAATAGCCCTAATTACTGCAAGCCTTATGTCCATGGCGTTTCTCGGATTTCAAGGATTACTGTAGGAGGTGCATGAATTGATAGGCGAATTATTGACTCCTGTTTTATGGTTGGGTGCTTTCGGACTTCTTTTTGGAGGCGGACTGGCGTTTGCTTCCAAAGTGTTTGCAGTTGAAGTGGATCCAAAAGTACCATTGTTGAAAGATGCACTACCGGGTGCGAATTGTGGTGGTTGCGGTTATCCCGGTTGCGATGCCTTTGCAGTGGCATTGGCTGCAGGTGAAGCCCCTGCCAATGGTTGTCCAGTCGGTGGTGCAGCTGTCGCTGAGAAAGTTGCAGAAATTTTGGGAGCAAAAGCTGAAACGGGCGAGAGAATGGTGGCCAGGGTAATCTGCAACGGAACTTTTGAAAATGCCGTTGAGAGAGCTAAGTACTACGGCGTTATGGATTGTAGAGAAGCCAACATCGCTTCGGGCGGAAGCAAAGGCTGCCAGTATGGATGTATGGGTCTGGGTACTTGTGAAATGGTATGCCCCTTTGATGCCATACATGTAAATGAAAGTGGAGTTGCAGTAGTTGATTCCGAAAAATGTACTGCCTGCAACAAATGCATAGTGGCGTGTCCTAAAAATGTAATTAAACTGGTACCAGCTTCAAAGGGTGTCCATGTAGATTGCAATTCCGTTGATAAGGGAAAAGACGTAAAGGCCAATTGCAAAGTTGGCTGTATCGGCTGCCAGATCTGCGTTAAGGCTTGCCCTGAAAAAACGATTGGTTTCGAAAATAATCTAGCATTTATTAATTATGAAGGCTGTACCGAATGTCAGATATGCGTCCAAAAGTGTCCAACAAAGGCAATCAGCGGACAACTGGAAAAACTTAGAGAAGCATCATCTGAAAATTAGATAAAATTCAAAATCTTCGGATCTTTATCCGAAGATTTTTTATTGCCAATAAAAAACTAGTCATGTACAATGTATAATTTCCGGTACACTGTTTACTTAAAGTGACATTTACCTTATAATATATATAAATTCCGATAAGGGGGATTTTATGAAAGTTAGCAGTAGCAAGGGGACTTTTTTTTTAATAATGGTTTTTTCTCTGGTGGCCGGAACATTCTTCGGAGAACTATTGGGAGAATTTATTCCAGTGTTGGCCAGAGGATTTGAAATTTCATTATTTGACAGGGGAACAGGATCCTGGTTGATAAATTTTAATTTCATTAAGATTGATTTAGGCATGATCGTTAAATTGAACCTGGGTAGCTTTGTTTTTATCATCTTGAGTTTTATCTTATTCTATAAAAAGTAAAGGGGTTATGAATATGAGAAAAAAGAAAAGGATCGTACTGGCGTCAACTTCCTCCAGAAGAAAAGAAATATTAGAGAACTTAGGCTTGGATTTTGATATTGTACACAGTAATGTCGAAGAGAAAGTCGACAAATACCTTTCCTTTGAGGAAAACGTGGAGAGAATAGCCCTGGAAAAAGCATTGGATGTATCCGAGCAATTGAAAGATGACGATGCCCTGATAATTGCTGCTCATACCATGTTGATTCACGAGACTCTAATCGGTATGCCTTCCACTGAACAGGAAGCTTTCGACATATTGAAAAGGTTGTCAGGAAAAGTCCACGAAATAATCACAGGAGTGTGTGTTTTCGATACAAATGAAAACAGAGGAATGTTTACCCACAAAAAGACCAAAATCAGATTTGTAAAACTTAAGGATGACTTCATTAGAAAATACATCAATTACGGTGATACTTGGAGAAAAGCAGGAGCATATTCAATTCAAGGAAAAGGAGCTTTGCTGGTCGAAGACATCGAAGGTTGCTACACAAATGCAATGGGTTTGCCCGTAAGCTTGCTTGGAGAGATGCTGGTGGAGTTTGATATCAAGGTAATATAAAAGTTTTAAATAAATCCGAAGATCGCATATTTGCGGTCTTTTTTTATGTTTGCGCGCCATGGGCGCGCTCTAACGGGTGCAAGTCCCGAGCACACCTAGGTAACGAGGAAGTGCATAGCTAAACAGCAAGGGTGTTTATCGTGAGGTGAAATCTGAAGGAAGCT
>NZ_JADNRK010000046.1 GCF_015594845.1 Alkalibacter mobilis
ATGAGCAATCTGTTTTGTTTGGTGTGCCGTGTAACTTTATAAGTACCCGGGTTTGCGAGTATTTAAACATAAAAATACATTTTTGTTCTATTATTAATTAGATCCTTCGACAGGCTCAGGATGACGTAGACTATATTAAAAATCGTCATTCTGACCGAAGTGTAACGAAGAGAAGATTCTACTCATGTGTCATTGGTTATGGAGATCCTTCACATTCGTTCAGGATGACGTAAACTATGTAGATCCTTCGACAAACTCAAGATGACATTTCATACTATATGAACAGATCCTTCGACAAGCTCAAGATGACAAACTTTATATTGTCTCTTTGCTTTGTTCAGCATAAAGCCTTTTACTTCTCTTCGTTTTGTTCAGGATGAGCATCAATATGAGGCTCGAGTTACAAGGCCTTCACAAAACAAGTCTACCATTTTTTTTATCAATGATCCTTGGTCTGCTTTTATTTCAGTATTGATTCCAATAGATTTCGGGTTCACCCTTCTCAATAAAATATTGCATTCATTTATAACTTCAGCACTTGAAAGTAATCCCCAACTTAATTGATCCATAAGATGAACAAATAAGGATGCTATTGAGATAAGTTCGGGGTCATTATCCAACTCTGATATCCTGCTTGTGATTTCCAATCCAGTAGACTCAGGAACCATTTTTTTGATTTCATCGGCCAGTCTTTCCCTTCCAAGACCGAAACGTTCGATCTTTCTGAGCACGCTATGCTGTTTTTGGGATGTTAGTCCAGCATATAGATCCAACGCTTCACTGACTGCTTCTTTGACCGTTATTCCGATAAGCTCTCCGAGTTTGCTGTGCTTGCCTGCAAACTTCATTATGCTTTCAGATTTTGGGTTGCAAATCAAAATCGTCTCATCTGTGCCAGTTCCGGTTGCAAGCCCACTGGAATACACGCTTCGAGCCTGAAGCTCTTGCAGTGCAGCCGTTTTAGCTTCAGTCGCCGTCACAATTGCCCTTGTCATAGTTCCATTTGGCAAGTCTGCATCAACAAGTAAAATAATGTTTATCGTACCAGGTTGAATTACAACTACTTCTCCCTTTCGTTCATGGAAGTAAGCTGGATCGCCAACTCTGCCTGCATTTCCATCAATTCCGGCAGTAACTATCGCAGTTACCTGTAAATCTTCGTATATCGAAGACTTTATGGAGACATTTATCATTGGCACTGTAGTTGAAATCGCCGCTGTCTTATCCGGATCCACATTTAACTCCTTAGCTATAAATCTTAAATCATCTTCATAGGTGTCCGATCGTTGGCAGTACGTCGAACCATCTTCAGGGTTAGAATCAAAGTTCAATATCGCCTTTAAGTCTTCTCTGAAACCTCCATTTAAATGCGCGGTTGACAACACCTTTCTTTTGTCAATAAATTCAACGATTATGGCCTTGTTGTATCGATGAACTTTGTCTCCAGTTGAGAGTTCATGAATCTGCATTTATCTGCCTGCTTTCTTGGATAAAATTGTTCTATATTATGTAGATCTTTCAAATTAGTCTCAAGATGACGATGTCTGCTTGGACACGTAATATTATAACTTAGTCGTATAAGTTTTCCAATAATATATTGAGAAAATCCTTTTCTACTCGCAGGATCACGGAGTGTGTGTGAATGGAAAACTTTTTTTTACAGAAGAGGCATTGGTATAATAACAGGTACGCCACGCACTACTTCCACAGCTACTTCCATTCCATAGACTATTTTCATTATCTCAGGTGTTACTACTTTCTTATCTCCATAAGCAAGGATTTTTCGATTTTTGACAAAGAGAAATCGATCGCAATAGCGTAAAGCCAAGTTCAAATCATGTATAACTATTATCACAGAAATTTGCTCTTCTTTTGCAATCTCTCTGACTCTCTCCAATACTTCGTACTGATTGTTCAAATCCAGACTGCTTGTCGGTTCGTCCAATAAAAGCACTTTAGGTTGTTGCACTAAGGCTCTGGCCAGCATAACTTTTTGCACTTCTCCTCCAGACAGTTCATCAACATATCGCGTTTCAAAAGATGTCAAACTCATTCTTTTCAAGACCTGTTTTACCAATTGATGATCTTTCTTAGTTGGTTCAAAAGCAATATAGGGTTTCCTCCCCAGTAGTACAGTATCATACACGGTCACCCGCTCAGAAGGATTTTTTTGTGAAACATAAGCCATTGACTTGGCAATGTCGTTGCGGCTGAGCGCATTCACATTTTTACCTTCCACCAATATTTGTCCATCTTGTGGTTCCAGTATCCTATTCAAACATTTTATCAACGTACTTTTACCAGCTCCATTGTTACCCAGTACCGCCGTACACAAGCCAGGCTCCGCTTGAAATGAGATCTCATTTAATACATGATTTTTCTTATTATAATAAAATTCAAGATCTTTTACAAAAATCATCGACTTCCCACTCCCTTAAACAAAAGATATAGAAACAAAGGTGCTCCTAGAAAGGAAGTAATCGCTCCTATGGGCAAAATGATTGGAGCTACAACTAACCTTGCAATAACATCGCTCACCAACAAAAGCAATGCACCGGTCAGTGCTGAGGCCGGCAGCAAATATCGATAATCATTTCCCACAAATCGACGAACCAAGTGCGGTGCTATCAATCCTATGAAATTTATGATGCCAATGTATGAAACGATGGTGGCTGCAGTTAGTGATGAGACGAACATTCCCGCCATTCGCAACCGTTTCACGTGCACTCCCAAACTTTTTGCAGTTTCTTCGCCGTGTTGCAATGCATTGAAATTCCACCTATTCAACAAGAAAAAAATCAGCGCTACCGCAACAACAACACTCATAACAAGGATTTCTCTCCATCCTGTACGACCCAAATCTCCAAATGTCCAAAAAACAACCGCCGCTACTTTGACATCCGCTGCAAAATACTGCAACAATGTGGTAGCTCCCCCAAACATGGTACTAAGGGCTACTCCGGAAAGTATCATGGATTCCGGAGTAACTTTTCGAAACTGGGATAAACCCAGAATCATAATGGTGCTTATCATTGCGCTGACAAATGCACACAGAGAAACAGTATATGGATTGGAAATTGTTATGCTATCTATGGTTTGACTCTGCAAACCGGCTCCCAAAACAATGATTGCAAAGGAGGCCCCAAATGCGGCTCCTTGTGCAATGCCTAAGGTGGATGCAGAGGCAAGGGGATTCTTCAGTAGAGCTTGCATTACACATCCTACCCCAGCCAAACCTATTCCTGCTACTACGGCAGTTACAACTCGCGGCAAACGAATGTTAAAAAGAATTATTTCAGATTGATTGCTACCCATTCCCACTATCGTGCGAAAAATCTGATTTAAATTCAAACCTGCAGAACCAACACAAATTGCAAACACCGAAAACAAAACAACGCAGACAATCAGACCAATCATAAATACCCATTTGTTTCGCAAATATCTCTCATATGTTCTAGCATTCTCCACTGATTTCACTCCCCAATGGCAATTCTTCGAAATTCATATCCGTCAGCGGCCATTCGATCGTAAAAAGGCTGTCCGAGCATAATAGTAAAAATTTCATCCGCTTTTTCAACAGGATCGATTTCAGAAAACTGCTGGGGGTAAATGACTTTGCCTGCATAAAAAGCATTGGCAATCGCCAATTCCATGTTTGTCCAATTGTAATTGTAAGGGATCTGCGTGTGAATTTGCTTGTTTTTCACTGCAGTTAAATTCTTATAGAATGCTTTGTTTTTTTCATAATCATCGTTAACAAGATTCATATTGGCCGGGTTTAGAAAAATTATATCCGGATCCCACATTGTTACTTTTTCTAAATCTACTATAAAAGCTCCTTCTTCACCGGTTTCGTCCACAACATTAACAGCATTAATAGCCATGAACGGAGGATACTGAGAGTATGTTCCTTCAAAGCCATGAGCTCCTCGATAACTTACCGCTCCAGTATAAACCGACGGTTTCTCGTCTTCCGGTATATTACCGGCCAAAAGATTCAGTTCCTCCTCCCATCCCTTTATTGAGTCAATAACTGAATTAACATGTTCTCCTTCACCCAAGATGTCACCGACCAACTGCAAGGAGGTATAGAAGCTTTCATCAAACATTCCATCAGGATAAATACCAATAGTAGGTATCTCTGTTTTTTCCGCAATGTCCGTCAATGTTTCTTCATCGGTCAATCCGATGATCACATCGGGATTCAAGCCAATCAACTCTTCCATATATGGAACATCATTGGCACCTCCACTTCCACAGATGCTAAATTTTTAAAGTGTTCAGCATTGATTACGCTATAGGGCATGGCCGATACGTTTTGTTTGTCCATATCAGTTACTCCTACCAGTTTATCTGCACAACCTACGTATGTCAGGATCCTAGCAGCACCTCCTACGGCGGCTACCGTTTTAACTTCACTTGGAATTACCACAGACCTTCCAAATATGTCGGTAACGACTCTAGTTCCTGATTCTTCATCATTATTGGAATCATTTCCATCACTGCTTTCTCCAGAAGCAGCTGTGCACCCTGCGAATACAAATAAGACAACTAAAATCAAACATACAATGCGAATCTCACTTACTTTTCTTATATTCATTCCTTTCTACCACCCTCTATTATATTCACTAAAGCAATCCAGACATACCGTCTTTCCATCCTGATGGCGCATCTTGTGATCAGGTGCCCCTTCTCCGCATGTTTCACAATACAAAGTTTTGAAAATTCTAGCCTCTTCAGGCAATTCATACTTTGGTTGAGAGAGTTGAAAGACTTCTTCGGCAGGTGTTTCCAAGATGTGCTTTCTCCATTTTTCCCTATCCATTCCGCTAATGTTTTTAGCTTTAAAATACAATCGGAGTTTTTCTCCGGTCTTTCTATTATAAAAAGAATATGCTTGCTTTCCCGTCTTGCGATGCAACAAATTCCCCTTGCCAATGGTGCAGGAGAACAACGCTTGAACCGCATCTACTCCACATGCATCATTTTCAGTGATGCATACAATTTGCTCATCCTCTGAAACTCCAATGTTCATCTTTTCCATGGCGATTTCGCAAGCCCTAAAACCAATGGCCAATCCCGGGCAAACGTGGCCATGAAAGTCAACCGCCTTATCCCATAATTTCTGATTCATTGTCTTTTTCCTCCATATCCCAATATAATGTAGTAATCGTCGTGTTTACAGATTCTTCGATAAAACCATCCTTTTCCATCGAATCGATATAATCACGCAACTGTTTTTCCTCCAACTCCGTTATCTCTCGGTAAGTTTTTACTCTATTTATATATAAGCCATATGCTTCTTCTTTTGTTTTTTTAAGATTCCAATTTTGCTTTTCATAGTGAAAGCAGGGCAACACACCTAGATCCCATAGTATATGAAAGGCATTTGCAATCATTTTGTCACTGATTTCTGTTCTTTCTTCTATCCCTGCCAATTTCTTGATTTCATCAGACAAGGGATCCTTTCTATGAGTTGGTTTCGACAATACGCACCATTTTTTGCTTGCTTCTGACAATTTTATAAACGTATCTTCACATTGTATCGCCGGCGTATTATGGGCGATAACCAAATCAAATTTTTTTATAAAATCTTCCTTTTCCAAGTCCAACTCGTGCCAGTCCATACAGTGAAATTCAACGTTTTCTAATCTACTCTCTATTGCTCTTTTATTTGCCAATTCGATCATTTTAGGTGAGAGATCCACACCAACAACATTTTTACAATACTTCGCTAAAACCACGCTATAAGTCCCTGCACCGCATCCTACATCTAAAATTGACAAGTCATCATGGATCATATTATTCGTTTGAAGTAGTTGAAGAAAAGAATCTTCTTCAAAATTCGGAAGCATTTTGTCCATAAAACTTTGTGCCATAGAATCCCATAGATCAATGTTCGCTTGTTTTATTGTTTTTCTTTTTTGCCAGTTTGTACCTGTTAGCAATTCACTCATTTTTTCTCCCCTTTCACAAAAAAAGAAAGCCCTTTAGGCTTTCTAGCTCTTATTTTAACTTCGCGTCAAAATACATGCATTGATAAAGTTCAAAAGTATTAATATCAAAAGCACTTCTGTGCTCTATTTTCGTTAATTTTATCACGATTTGTATCTTTAGTCAATCTGTATCAATTGAACAACTTGTTTCAACTAAATTTTGAATATATAAAAGAATAGTTGGAGGAGAATATGATTGATGAGATCCTTCGACAGGCTCAGGATGACGAGGCATGTTAATTAAGAAGATCCTTTGACAGGCTCAAGATAGCGGAATTTATCATCCGCCATTCTGAAGGAATGTGATGAATCTGCATATTTGAGGTGATCCTTTCAGCAGGCCAGGATGACGCAGCAGTTGTCTTCTTCAAAAAAAGAAAAAACCCTCGGTCATAAGACC
>NZ_JADNRK010000047.1 GCF_015594845.1 Alkalibacter mobilis
AGGTATCATCCTTTCACAACTTTTAAAGTCAACAGAGTTGCTTTACTGACTATAAAAGTACTTTGATGTAACCTATTGTCTCATGTTAAAGTAAATTTTAAAATCCATGCGATTATTGACCGCTTACCTTTCATCCATTCTTTCAATTAATGTACTTAAACTATCATTATGAATAATCTCTTCCACTTCTGCGAGTTTGAAATCAAAGCATTTATATTTTTTGCATTCAGCAAGAAAATTAATATCCCACTCATCATAATAACGATATTTATTTATGTGATCTTTGCTAGGTTTCACAATATTTTTTGATTCATAAAATCTTAGTGTCTGCATAGGGATGTCAAGGATTTTTGATACTTCTCCAATCTTGAACTTCAAAACGCAACCTCCTTTACTATACACATAAACTCTCAGGGGGACAGTCTCCGCGCGCGGAAACATATCTATACCACTATTATACTTTTTATCCGTTAGTGGAAACAAGTCAATCTTTTATGCTCCAGTACCCCATCCAGGGTCAAACACTCTGCCCTAATAGGGCTTTATGACTTCGACCAAGGTTTTAACCACACAACTCGACGTATAGAACTCGCCCCAACGTTTTCCTTCTTGTTCGTCAAACATGGTCAAGCAATATTTATAGGCTCGTCCTAATAAATCTTGTTCTTCTTTTCCCTTTAGTTTAAGATTGGTGAAAATATCGACCACTTCGCCCAGTTTAATTTTATCCAGTTCGGGCCGTGCATAGTTCATTGGCAAGATATTTTTTAGTTGCTTGTTTTCTTTTTCAATGGCTTCATCAATGAGTTTACCAGTGGTCGGTGACTTTGCGTTTTCGGCAATATATCCCCTTCGTGCTTGCTTGGGGGCAAAGAGTATATTTTCCATAATTCACCCAATATCTTGCTTGTATAACACAATTATGCTTGTGAATATATGGAATATTGCATAAGTAAACACACAACCAATCTATTCATAAAGATTCGTCATGGGTTTCACCAGAGACGCATTGGGGACGTTTTTGCTAAATATTTTTTCGTTTATCTAATCTCATAAAAATGATAGCGCCAAAGCAATTGTGACGTAAACTAAAACGTCTCCTATGCGTGCTGTAATCTTTACTATTCCGCTAACTTCGAATGAATAAATTCACAAATTTCTAGCATGGCTTCGGTTGCTTCTTTAAATATCGGAGCTAACAATGGGAACGCATGTACCATACCATCCCAAACCTTAAAATCAACCTCAACCCCATGTTCTTTTGCTTTTTGAGCAAAACTAGTTGCATCGTCTAAATGAATTTCATTCGAACCTATAACAATAAACAACGGTGGGAACCCAGTCGGATCTCCATATTGGGGAGATAACAGTGGGTCGGTTATATCGCTATCACCGATATAATATTGTGTCCATATTATCCAAGAATTTAATGGTGCGATGTCCTTCTTAAAATTATATTTAAATGAATTCGCTTGACAGGATAAATCGGTCACTGGGGAAATAGAAAATGCCGCTTTAGGATATTGAATCCCCTTTTGCTTTAATGCCATTAACAGTGATAATGTTAATGTTCCACCAGCCGACTCACCACCAACCACAATATTGTTTGCTTTATATCCTTCACTTAATAACCACTCATACGCTTTAACACAATCATCAATCGCTCCAGGGAACGGGTACTCTGGTGCTAATCGATAATTAATGTGCAACGTTTTGATTCCAGTCCCTTTTGTAAATTTCATCACGTGCATACGGTGAGAGTCACAATCGCCCGATATAAACCCACCACCATGAATATAAAATAATACTTTATCTTGTGGGGCATTTTCTGGAATTATCCATTCGCCAGTCATCCCGTCAACATCAACCGCTTTTACTTGCATATCATCGGGAATTTTATTCATTCTAACTGAGGCTTTTGCAATACCCTCTCTAAAATCTGTCACAGAAAAAGTTTCATCTACCACCTCAGGTTTTAATTTGAATTTAAATAAATGTCTGTTCCTAATTAGTGAAATTATCATTTTACTCTTTAAACTTTGCATTGTTTTTTCCTTTCTTTTTGAACAATTGTTCCATTAATAAATAAATCTACATATTTTTCAATAATTTCTTCATCAATCTTTTGCTCTGGCTGAGTATACTGTTGCTTTACAATCTCAATAAAAATATATTCAAAAAACTCTCTTAGTGCCCACGTTGGCAAATCCTTTCGTATCTCACCGTCTTCTTGACCCAATTTAATGATTGCTTCACCAATCTGATAAAAACCATCTTTGGGGTTCTTATTAGAATCAAATGAAATCATTTGTTTCATATGGTAGACCAAATATTTTTCAAATATTTCTTGATTTTCATAAATACCCGTTAATAATTCAGCAATAACATGTACCATTCGAGAACGTGTGTCAGGCAGGTCTTTAAATTTCATCACCCTTGCACCATATTGCTCTTTAATACTTTGCTGCATGTACGCACTGATTATTGCTTCTTTTTGTCTAAAATGATTGTATAGCGTCCCTTTGGCAATATCTGCTTCCTTCGCGATTTGCTCCATTGTCGTTTTGTCTACTCCTTGTTTTTTAAATAATTTTATTGCAACTTTTACGATTAGTGCACTGGTTTTATCTTTTTTTCGTGTTGTTCTTGTCTGTTGATTTTCCATTTATAATCAATAAACCTCCTTTCAAAAACAAAAACTATACGTCGTTCAAAATTGTACGACGTATAGTTTAATTATATTCTTATTCCTTTTATTGTCAACTATTATTGTTAAAACAGTAGGCAGTCGATATTTTAATCTGAATAATATCGCAGTCATTAGCAACTAATGCCGTTAAATGATAAAATATCCCCAATAGGAGAGTGAGCATTAATGGCAGAGAAAAAACAGCGACGATCAAGCAGTATCAGAAATGCGCATCCTAATTATTGACGAATGGCTACTTGTCAATCTTACGGAGCTGGAGGCCAGAGATCTTCTAGAAGTAATCCATGCTCGCCACCATAAAGCTTCCACGATTTTCTGCTCTAAGTTTGCACCACTTGGGTGGTACAGTAAATTTTCAGAGGCTCAGGTAGCAGATGCTATTCTTGATAGAATTGTTCACGATTCTTACATGCTTGAGATCCACTACATCAATAAAGAACATGACGATCTATGAGAGAAGTGTACGGCATTAAAGAATAATCAATGTTGGTTCCTAGCCGGAACCGTTGGAACCGCTGTCCGGAGCCATTGGCACCAGGCTCCGGACAGGCTGGTTTCTTTTAGTGGAATATTCAGCGAATCCTACAGACTAAACAAATCTAAAGAGTAAGTGGCTCAGAAATTCATGGTCAACTGGCTCATATTTTTATGGACATTTACAGAAAAGACTTGAATTAAATAGAAAACTATTCTGTTAAAAAGTATCTTGTAAATATAACGCCTAATCCCATAACAATAGCAATGAAAACATAAAGCAGGAATAGTTCTGCTTTTTCCAAGTTTGTTCTTACTTGGTTGCCCGAGTTCTCCTGGTTTTTGAAATTGTCAGTGATTTCTTTCCCATCTGCATCGTACATGGAAGTTGTATCTAAACGGGGATTATAAAAGGTATCAGCTATTGAGTTCTCGAAATTGATCTCTATCTCTTTCGCAGAAATGATCTCAAGAAACTGTTGATTTTCAACATCGAATTTAATCACTTTCCTTACCCTATCCTTTGCAAGATCTCCCGGCTTAGTATAGGCGTAAAAATCCAATCCGTAGTACTTGATTTCGTCCGAAAGATTATATCCGCTTATAGCATAATACGGCTCGTTGTTGATTGTAATCGGAAGAATCTGCAAAACCGAGGAATAATCTGAAGACCTGATTCTAGCACTAAGTATTCGATATCTCTGATTAAAACCTTTATCAAGTATAGCTATCCCATTTATATTTGTTCTTTCTTGATCCTTGAATGTAGCAAACAGCAAGCCATCAACCTCTTTTGTCTCCAAAACATAAGCATTAACTGAGGGTTCAGAAGGAGCAATAAATTCTGTTATACCAGCTGCCAGATGACTTTTGTCATTGGCAAAATTATATTCCGAAGTATAGATCACCCAGGACAAAACCAATGTCAGGATGACGCACAACATTGCCGCCAACAGTCGAGTCCTTTTGACCTTCTTAAGGAATTTCAGTTCAATCACCGGCACTTTTTCGGTATTTCCGATATTTGCAGCCATCTGTTCATATACTTTATAACAATCCTCACAGGTATCCAGATGCTGTTCAACTGCATGATTTGTATCATCGCTGGTCAGTTTCTCAATATAGTTGGGAAGTAAATCCTGAACAATGTTGCAATTTAACTCATTTTTCATTCCTATCCCTCCTTCACTAATTTTTGTTTTCCCCTATAAAAAGTAACGCGTGCCCATGTCTCATTTTTCTTTAATATTTCACCTATTTCTCGAAAACTTAGTTCTCCAGTAAGCCTTAAGTACATGACCTCCCGGGTCTTTTCATCCAAGCTCTGAAGTTTTTGATATAACTCAACTTTAGATTCGTTTACCAAAATTAAACTTTCAACATTTTCTTTCGCAGGAAGGCCGTCAGATATCTCATCAATAGGATTTGAATCGTATCGTTTTCTTTTTTCATGTTCCTTAAATAATAAATGTTTTGCAATCTGGCAAAGCCAGGTGGATATTTTGCAGTCTCCTCGAAAATTGTCATACGATTTTATTGCTTGATAGAAGGTTTCCTGTGCCAATTCTTCAGATAAGTCGGTGTCATGAGACATGCAGAATAAGTACTTGAAAACCGTTTGAAAATAATCGTTATAAAGCTTTTCCATACTCTGCACTCAATCACCTCCTACTAATAAGAGCATAAAAAACATGATTCGTTACAAAAAATAGTTATTTTCTTAAAAATATTCGTAATGAAGGGCTGCAATGGAAACTAGCACTCTTCTTTAAGAATCGTGTATATACAATCATCTATCCATTTGTCATCTAATTTAGGTTTTTTTCAAATGAGCTATTTTCTCATTCCTGCTTTTTAATATATGCTACCATTCAGCACGTTCGATGATAACCTTAATATCCATTCACTCTTGTTCGAGCCTTCTTTTATACAACAGCACCATTAGGTACCGGTAAAATCGAATTCAATGTCTACGATCAATGAAATAATTATGCTCTTAGTATACTAAAACTTCATCTTGAATAGAGTATTTACTGTAATCTTTTAATTAAACAGACTAGCCATTTATAGACTAGTCTGTTTATCTGTTATTTGGTTTTTTTACATTGTGAATTTTTATTATGTTTTTGAAAATCGAATTTTCCTATATGATACTAGATTTTCTACCTCATTCAAGCTTGAATCATCATGCTTTTACTAAAGCATTTATCATAATTATGCTTTTACCAATTCTTTGGCTTTAGTCACAGCGCTGCCAGCGTCAGGAGCGTATCCGTCTGCCTTGATCTCTGCTGCGTACTCAGGTGTTACAGGTGCTCCACCTACGATTACAGTGAATCCTGCTTCTTTAAGTGCAAGCGATGTCTGCTTAAGTGCAGGCATTGTAGTTGTAAGAAGTCCTGATGCAGCTACTATAACTGCGTTGTTCTCTTTAGCCACTTCTACAAACTTCTCTGCTGGTACGTCAACTCCAAGATCGATCATTGTAAATCCTGAGCTCTCAAGCATCATGCTTA
>NZ_JADNRK010000048.1 GCF_015594845.1 Alkalibacter mobilis
AATCTGAGTCATTTGGGTTTCCTCCTCGGGTTGATGGTTTTTCGACAACTCTATTTTATCCGAGGTTGAACCCTTTTGGCTCAATTTTTTTAATTTTTGAATTTACACCATTATATAGACTTTATCGGTTAGGATACTTATTACAATTATAACCAATTAAAAATAATGTGTCTATAAAGCACCTTCAAAATGTGAAGATGACCAAAGATGATTTCAGCAAAAAAATCGATAGAAATATGAAAATCAGGAGAAGTAGTCCTGTCTTTGATTTATATTTCCAAGATTAGTATACTAATATTAGCGATTTAAAAATTAAAAACATCGAATGGAGGGGCGCAGGAATGATCAAAAGAGTAACCTTTTTACTTGTTTTATTTACGTGCTTAACAATGTTGGGGTGCACAAGTAATGTTTCGTTAGATAAAGATAAAGAAGTTGTAGAAAGTTTTTTACAAAGATATTTTGGGCAAATTACCATGTCATCCAGCGATTGGAATGAATGGGAAGAGATAATGCGATCCGACTCTGATTATAAAGACTGGGAATTTCTAAAGGAATTCAAGACCGTATTGTCGGAACCTTGCCTCGAAAGGATGGTCAGTAATCGATTGTTGCCAAACCTTCAAATGAAAGAATTAGATATGGAAGCCCTAACGATTAAAGATCAGGTCTTAGTTAAAAAAGACGAAGGAACTTATACGGACAGTTATAAGAACAAAGAGGTTGATTACACGACATACGATGTCAGTTATACACTGGACATTGAGAAAAATGGCAGCACGACTTCATTTTCGAATATAAATGAAATAAGGATCATATCAGAGTGTGATAAGCGTATTATTGACAATATGAGCGGAGAGTTTGTCTGGAAGTAACAATTTCATTCAAAATTCTTACAGTATTTAAACTTTTTCATCTTTTCTTATTAAACATTCTTCTGCCTCGCCGATATAAAAGAAGCGGGATAATAAGCAGTATTTGAAATATGATGCATGCACGAAGCAATATATGTTTATTTATCTGTTAAGCCGGCTATCTCAGTCGGCTTTTTGGAATATTCAAATACAAAAGAGGATCAAAGATTTGTCGGAAGGAGAAGTTCGGGAAGTGAATTATAGTAAAGAATACATTGGAAAAAATGAAATGCAGCGACATAATTTCGAACGGTACAGGTCTGTCCTGGAAGTATCTTGTACGGGAGTTTGGGAATATGATAAAAGTAAAAATCTTATGTGGTGCAGTCCCGAGTACTTTACAATGCTTGGGTATGAAACTTCAGAATTCAAGGTGTGTAAAGGAGATTTGGATCGCGTTTGGACAGAATTATTGCATCCTGAAGACAGACCGGAAATTTATAAATATTTTAAGGAATACGTAGAAAATCAACAAAATCATACCTTTGACGTTCACTTTAGAATGAAACGCAAAGATGGAAGCTGGGCATGGATAAGATCCAGAGGAAGAACCATAGCCGACAGAGAGGGGTGCCCAAATAATCTCACTGTAGGAACCCATGTTGATATAACAGAGTTGAAAGAAACCCAAAACAAATTAAAGCAACAGGAAAAGGAAGAACGTCTTCAAGACCTCGACATTATATTTGACAGCACTCATGATGCAATGTTTTTGATAAATGTTGAAGGTAAAGAATTCCGGTTTGCAAGGAACAACAGAGCTCATCAAAAGTTGACGGGATTATCCCATGAAATGATAAGCGGCAAGACCCCATGCGAGTTGGTCGGGGAAGAATTGGGTGCGTTGATAAGTACCAACTACACCAGGTGCTTGGAATCTGGGGAAACAACGGAATATGAAGAGACCATGAGTTTTTTAGATAAAGAGCTGACATTTTTGACAAGTTTGACTCCAGTGTATGAAAATGGCAGGATAAGGAATATTGTGGGGGCAAGCAAGGACATAACGGAAAGAAAAAAATTTGAAACAGAGATCAATGAATTGTCTAAAAGAAATCAAGCCATGTTCAATGATCACACTGCTGTTATGATCTTGCTCGATCCCGAATCGGGCAGTATTTTGGATTCAAATCCGGCGGCCAGCGATTTTTACGGATATACCAGGGATGAATTGCTCAAAATCAAGATCGGTGATATCAACATGCTTGATAAAAGCGAGCTGGAAAATCGGATCGTACAGGCAAAGGATGGAAGGCAAAGATATTTTATCTTTCCCCACAGGTTAAAAAATGGAGAAATCAAGCTTGTAGATGTTTATACCGCGCCACTTAACATAAATGGCAAAAGAGTGCTGTACTCTATTATTTTTGATGTTACAGCCAGGGAAAATTTCAGAAATGAATTGATTTGGAGAAAAGAACAATATGAAACCACATTGATGTCCATAGGCGACGGAGTGATTTCTACAGATATTCAGGGAAATGTAACAGTAATGAACAAAATTGCAGAAGATCTTACAGGTTGGAGCGAAGCGGATGCCATTGGTCAACCCTTTGAAAAAGTTTTCAATATAATTCACGAATATACACGCAGACCTTGTGTTAATCCAGTTGAGAAAGTTTTTAAAACGGGAGAAATCGTTTATCTGGCAAACCATACGATACTTATTTCAAAAACCGGTGAAGAAGTATCAATAGAGGATAGTGCGGCACCAATAAAAGATAAAAGCGGCAGGATAACAGGAGTTGTTGTGGTGTTCAGGGACTTTACCGACAAGAAGGAAAAACAGGATCAAATCGAATACCTTAGTTTCAGGGATTATTTGACAGGTTTGTACAATAGAAGGTATATCGAGGATACAATTAAAAGAATAAATACAAAAAAGAATTTTCCCATAACAGTTTTAGCCATAGATGTTAATGGATTAAAGTTGACAAATGATGCTTACGGTCATCAGGTCGGTGACGAATTATTAAAATCTGTAGGAAAGATAATCAAAAACGAATGCAGAAAAGATGATATAGTAGGTCGCGTCGGTGGGGATGAATTCATCGTTATTTTACCGAATACAGATGAAAAAAGAGCAGAAAAAATCAAGCAAAATATTTTGAGTAAGGCTGCCAAATCCAAAATAGAGTCTATCATAGTCTCTTTGTCCATTGGTTATGCAGTTAAAAAGTCCGTAGACGAAGATATAGATGATATAAGAAAAATTGCAGACAATTTGATGTACAAGGACAAGTTGAAGTTTGGAAAAACCATGAGAAGCAAAACCATAGAGACTGTTTTGAAAAACATCAATTTGAAGTACGATCAGGAACAAATACACACAGAGAGAGTTTCCTTGTACTGTGGAGAGATAGCAAAAAAAATGGGTTTTAGTGAGAGAGAAGTTGAAGAAATCACAAAAGCAGGGATCCTTCACGACATAGGAAAAATCATGGTTCCGCCGGAGCTTTTGAACAAGCCGTCCAAACTTACTTTTGAAGAGTTTGAAATAATCAAGCGTCATCCTCAAACTGGTTATCAGATCCTTAAAACAGTTGACGAGTACGCGTCGATGGCTGAATCTGTGTTGCATCATCATGAAAGGTGGGATGGCAACGGCTATCCGGAAGGCTTGAAAGGAGAAAAAATTCCTCTTGTATCAAGAATAATAGCAGTTGCCGATGTATACGAAGCAATGACTGCCAACAGGCCTTATCAAAAAACCAAAACAAAAAAAGAAGCGATAAACGAATTGATGAGATGTGCCGGAACCCAATTCGATCCGGAAATCGTGGATGTATTCGTTCAATTGATGAAGTGAAACAAAGAGGTCAGATGATCTTGGCATAGTTTAAATAAAAACAGGACATGGAGTCCTGTTTTTATTTGGTGATTTGGAATATAAATATGTCAATAACTTGAGAAAATGTCTCTTTTTTTTAAAGTAATTATCGTTAGAAAATGTCTCTTTTTCAGTCTGTCTCATATTAAATTGAGACAGACTGTTGTTTTTCAAAGAATAATTCGTAAA
>NZ_JADNRK010000049.1 GCF_015594845.1 Alkalibacter mobilis
AGGTATCATCCTTTCACAACTTTTAAAGTCAACAGAGTTGCTTTACTGACTATAAAAGTACTTTGATGTAACCTATTGTCTCATGTTAAAGTAAATTTTAAAATCCATGCGATTATTGACCGCTTACTTTAGTTCAGCCTATTTCTTCATTTTCTCAATTTCTTCTTCTACTTCCTCGGCACCTTCCTGATAGAATTTTGCTTCGTCAGGTGCTAATTCATGTAAAAGGCGAAGGAATTCGCCAGCGTGCACTCTTTCCTCATCGGCAATATCCTTGAGTACTTCGATAGCCAATTCATTATCGGTAGATTCTGCAAGTTGCATATAAAGCTGGATAGCCTCATATTCAGCAGATATCATGAATCGAATTGCCCTAATCAATTCAGCGTCTGTTAGTTTCTTCTCCTTAGCAAGTCCTGAAAACGGATGTCCAAAGTCTGGCATAATAAACACTCCTTTTTGATTAATAGTTTTCTTTTCTAACTTCGAAATAGACCTGAGAGTATTTGCATACCGGGCATACTGCCGGTGCTTTTTTGCCAATTACAAGATGCCCGCAAACACGGCATTCCCACATGACCTCTTCGCTTTTTTCAAAAACCTTCTGCATTTCGATGTTGTTCAGCAGATAACGATAGCGAGCTTCATGGGCTTTTTCAATCTCTCCAACCCTTCTAAATCTTGCAGCAAGCTCAGGGAAGCCTTCCTCTTCTGCGTCCGATCATACATGTCTGTCCATTCATAATTTTCGCCTTCAGCAGCCGCCAGTAAGTTTTCTGCAGTACTAGCAAGATGTCCTAGCTCTTCATACCAAATTCTTGCATGCTCCTGTTCATTTCGGTTCCGGTGCAAAAAATTCAACTGCACAGAACTCAACCCTTATTTCTTGAATCCTTATGCCCCTATCCCAAGCACTTCATTTATCACGCTCACTTCAGAATGGACACATTGAATTCCTTCAACCTACCCTTTCCGTATCATATGCATGATTTCAATTCCGCAAATGGTCTTCACTGTGCTTTCATAACTATGAAAACCAAGCATCGGATTGATCTTCCGTTTTATGAACCGATGATCCTGCTCTATAATATTATTCAAATATTTTGTCATTCGGTGTTGGGTTTTGCAGCTCAAACTTCCATAATAGATCTCTTCAAGAATGGCGATTTCTGTTGCTCCATATTTGTCCGTTGTAATGACTCTTGGCTGCTGATTGTGAGATGCTTCTATCGATTTCTTGAAGAACTTTCTAGCAGTATTTTTATCACGATTTTCTGAAACATAGAAGTCTATTGTATCCGAATCCACGGCCCGGTAGAGATATGCATTCTTCCCCTTTATCTTCAAATATGTTTCGTCCATCCGCCAGGAATCGTTTGTTTTCTTGCCCGCGTGCGGATTCTCTCGTCAAGGATTGGGGAATATTGTCAGAGGATATTTTAGATACCACCTGATGCACAAAATAATAATCTCTGACTCATAATGCTTCCATTTAAAAAGATTCTCCGTCATTTTTCGTCCTCGATTCACCCTTAATACTTGGATTTTATCAGAGATCGAGAACATTGGGAAAGGGATTGATGTTTTTTGCACCAGAACCAAGGATTCTATGCACCTATTTCTTCCACAGCAGTGCAACAGTTTCAACATGCGTTACAACATAACCTTTATATAAAATAGCAAATCACACTGTAACCGGGGTAAATACTCATTTCCTATCCCCCCCTTTTTTACTTCTGAAAGTCTCAATGTGGGTGCTAAATTTAGTAATATTCCTTCAAATCTCCATCTGGTTCTTGAGCTTCTTTACCGGCCATCAAGTCTCGAATCCATACTGGTACATTTTGTAGCGGCTTTCTTTCTTTAAGATGATTGATCACTTCTTCTATGTCTTCATCTCGCCAGAACCTATCTCGAATGTAACATCTGCGGCAGCAGTAATTCCCACTCTTTGATTTGTTCTCAACCTCAGTTCTACAATAATTGCATACATGCTGGTAGATAATTGGATTCTTATGTTCCCATTCTCTTTTACATTCTGTAGAACAATAGGTCTTAGGACGCCCTTTCAGTTTCTTCTGATTAATTGGCTTCCCACAGTTTTTACAGTGTTCTCTGATTACCTTTTCAGGCTTTGGATTACTATAATCCTGCCCAAAGCCATCTAGCCCTCGACTCTTACAAAAATTCCTCACACTATCTCTACTTAGATCCATGGCAGTGGCTATGCTGCGATAGCCTATGCCTAACTTCCTGAGTTCAATGATTTTTTCTTTTTGTTCATTGGTCATTTGCATTACCTCCAATCCTTTGATTGGTATCTAGTAATGCGATAGAAATCTTGAGAAGTCAAGTATGTTAGCCCATAATCAGTTATTTGATTTTGCGGAATAAATAGTTTTCAGCTATTAGCTTATACTTCGGCTCTTTCATCTTCTCTTTGACTTTTACTAAATCAACATTTTTACTTCTTGGTAATACAAAATAATCATCCAGCTTGGTATCGATGATCCTATTATTCTTACCAATGACTCCAAGGAATTCAAAATCATCATCAAATCTGGATAAAGTGGCATCTCCATGACTATCATTACATAACAAAATGCCACCTGTATTTAAATACTTTTTCGTTTCTTGCCCTACAAAGCCTGCATATTGAGAAATGATCAAATCAACAGGTTCAACATCTAATTCTTCTGAATAATCTTGACCCATAAAAACTATGTCAGAAGGTTTCTCGTACTCTTTATTCTCTGCGATATATTTTTTTATCATTTCCATGTTCTTAAAGAAATTAATCGCCCCTTTGAAGTTATCAACATAAATCACCTTAGGTATAACCAAAGATGGTGCAATATCAATATGGCTTCCTGGATACAGAGCACTTGCTACGCCATACCTCTTAGCAACTATTCTGTAGAGTTCTGTTCTATTGCCTATCTTGTCTCGATACTCATGATATTCCTCAATGGTATTTCTGCTTTTCAATACACTACACCTCTTGATTCTATTTGTATTCTAAAGTAGATATATTAGGTTCATTTTGTTTCAATAATCTCAATTTCAAAAATATCGTTAACAGAAACATTCAACTCCTTTGCTATTCTCAATGCAAGTATCAGCGAAGGATTATACTTGTTTTGTTCTAAGGCTATTATTGTCTGTCTAGTACAATCAACTCTATTTGCTAAAGATTCTTGAGTTAATTCTGATCGGGATTGCCTTATCTCCTTAAGGTGATTAATCAGTTTTATATCTTTTTGCATCCTAGTGTCCATTCTTCTTATACAAGTATAATGAAGTATATCCTGCTGATAGATTAGCAACCACTATTGTACTATAAGCTATAAACCACACCCATCCTATGGGCATAGCACCGACTATTTCATATTTTATAT
>NZ_JADNRK010000004.1 GCF_015594845.1 Alkalibacter mobilis
TTGTTATCAGCTATTTTCTTACATTCTTCCATTAAATCACCGTCTCCTAACAAAAGTAAGACAGCATTATTTTCTTTATTAGCATTTTTAAAAGCATTAATGATAGTTATAGGATCCTTTCTTTTAATCAGGCTTCCTACAGCAGTTAGAATAACTTTGTCAATTGGCAAAGCAAGGGATTCTCTTAGATTGATTTTGCTTTCTTTTTTATCTAGTGGTGCATACTTTATGGTATCCACACCATTTTGTACTACAAACAATTCCTGAGGTAATATTTTCGAGTACATTTCTTTAAGTGATTTTGAACAACATATTACATATTCACATTTTTGCATCGCTTTAATGCTGCTTTTTGCTGCTTTTTTCCCAATAAAATTACCATACTTAGCAACATAATCGTCAAAAGCATAATTTCTAATAGTCATACAATGTTTAGATTCAACTTTCAACTTCGAAACTGCAATATCTGCTCTCACTCCTGTTGTATGAACAATATCAGGATTATACGCACTAATGTATTGTTTTAAAAGTGTTTTTCCTTTTAATTGAAATTGAACCCTAGATAAGTTAAGAGAATCCAATTCAATATTAGCAGCGACAAAATCATCTCTTCTATTGTTTGATGGATCTGGCGATAAAGTTAAAACCTTGGCCTCAAATTTCTTCTTATCCAAATTACTTATTTTCCCTAGCAGTTGATTTGTTGGTCCACTACTCCTTAATGTTGAAACAATATACAATACTTTAATCTTACCCATTATGGCAACCACCTTTTTATTTGCTGATTTTAACGTAATATAGTTCCCTTTTCCCTTCAAACACAGAATCGAAGCAAACTTCATCTCCTGTTCGATTCCATCTTGGGTGCAAATCGCACCTCAAATCATTATCGTATTTGAAAGGAGCAAAAACTCTTGCTACCGTTCGTATTTTGTTTTGCTCAATGACATAAACTGAAGCCACTCTCGATCTATTAGGATACGTATCTGTGACAACCATACTACCATCCGGAGAATAACTAGGATGTCCATCAGATATTAACTCTGGCCACATTTGGGTATACTCATTTGTCTTATCTTTCATCAGATAATAGCCATTCCCCGTTTCTTTCTTTCGGGCATAAGCTAATACTTCTTTATCAGACTTCCAATAACAGTGCGAAGTCATATTATCATCACTCAAATCGAACAGCTCATCGCCTGCAATATTAGCTGTCACCAGTCTTGTGAACTTCTTCGTACCGTTGAACCATCTATGCAGAACCATGAATCGATCACCTGATGGATTCAACATTATATGATTGACTTTATGTTCAGCTCCATCCATCTCTGTCCTAGGTTCAAAGTTTGCAAAGTCTGTATATTTTAAAACTGGTTTAGTTTCATTAGTTTCAAGATTAATGTGCCATATACAAGGCTCATTCGGCAGTTTCTCATTGGCTGTTTTCTCTGACAAGTTCGAATACCCATAACCTTTTCTAAGTCTATGTAGCCTTGAAAAATCGAGTGTTAGAGCAAACTTTCCATCGCTTGAAACGATATAAACCGGCATGTCAATTACTCTTTCTTCTCTTGATTTGATATTCAAAATTACTGAGCAATATTCCCCATCTCGAAAATCATTAAATATGATCCTCTCTGAGTAATCTGGACCTAACCATTGAAGCATACACCCTTGCTGAACATTCCAAGTGTTGGTTTTAGAAATTACTTCAAATGAATTATTATTAGTAGTATCTATAAGAATGATATCTGCGGGTTCTTCAGGCGCGACAGATTTGGTTGTATCCTTAACTCTTAAACAAAGCATGTATCGATTAGAAGCATCCCAAGGGGATTTATCATAATAACCGAAGAAGTATTCATAATCATCTTGAGGTGTAATTCTAATGATTTCTCCTTCAGACTTTATTTTAGGAGATATTGCATACATTGAAACTTGATAAGCTCGTTTAACAACTTTTTTTATTATAGGAAATTTCATTAATGCTGCATTTATTCTACCTTCTAACTTTCGTAGCATATTTGCACCTCTCGAATCGTAAAATATTTTAAATCTTATTGTTTCTCAAATATTTGTTAGAAATCTTCTTAAGCAGCCCCATAGGAGCTAAAAACATTACGAGTTGTCCTGTAGTAACAAAAGCCAGATCACTTAAACTACAATGACCTCTCTTCCATATTTCATACTGCACATCGATATAGCTCTTACAATATGACCAGCTTTTTCTACGTTTAAAGTTATCCTCATTTGATCTAAACAATAGCAAAGATTGATTAATATTCTGGGCATAACACCCATTATTAATCATCCGAGAAAACAGATCCAGGTCTTGTTTTCTCCTCATCTTTCCATATCCGCCACATCTTATCACTTCAGTTTTTTTATACATAACTGTTGGATGATTAAATGGACTTCGACGCTTCATAAATTTATATATAGCATCATTTGTAGTTGGTACAACTCTAGACGAAATTATATTATCAGGTTTATCATAAAACTCATCAATCATTGTGCCTACGATACAAAGTTCAGGATTTTTATTGAATTGATCAATTTGTAACTCGCATCTATTCGGCAATGAGATGTCATCAGTGTCCATTCTTGCTACTAAATTATTTTTACTATGTTTTAGGCCTTCATCTAATGCTCGTCCTAATCCAACGTTCTTTTTAAGTGGAACAATATTAAACAAGCCTGGATACTTGCATTTATACATATCTATTACTTCTTCTAATTCTTTTGTCAACTCACCATCTTTAACAATCACAATTTCGTCTGGCATGAGCGTTTGATTCACCATACTCTCTAAGCTTTGAACAAAGTATTCTGGCTTTTCTTTTATATATATTGACATTAATACACTATACTTTGTATCCATTAATCTACACTCTCCGTCAACTCGATAGATTCTTTAAAGTTTCTTATTCTGTAGTTTACTTCATCGTACTCACTCATAGACTTTTCATACACTAAGTTCCCGAACACCTTGATTACAATTTCCATTCCAAACATCAATTTTAAAATCGGATTAAAAATCCTAGTCATTATAATCTTCTTCCCATGAACTTCAGCAATAGTTTTTACAAGTTCACTGGTCTTTACATACTCTGCATTCTGTGGAAAGAATACTCCTGATTCTTCGTAATCGATTATAACTTTGATGAATTCACAAAGATTATCTATATGAAGCATGCTTCTCTTATTATCAATATCAGGGAACACCGGTATCTTCTTGGCTAATTTTGCAAGCCTTGGATAGTTTCCCTTGGATCCTTTACCGTAAATCATAGGTGGCCTTAGCACCACAATCTTAAAATCATCTGTCTCTAAATGCTTGATGCCTTCCTCTGCTTGCAGCTTACTATTCCCATAGAAGTTACTAGGTGTAGGAATTGTATTTCTATCAATGATTCTTTCTCTACTGCTACTTTCACCATAAACAATGATACTGCTCATAAAAACGAACTGTTTGACACCTTCAGCCTTGGCCTTTTCAGCAGTTTCGATCGTTAAGTCTCTATTTACTTTATAGTAAAGCACTTCCATTTTGGGATCAGATGAAACATGAGCAATCCCAGCAACGTGAAATACAACATCATAACCTGAAAAATCCTTCTCTTTCCATGACCCGTCTTTCATATCAAAGGTATCTACTTTATATTTATCAGGTTCTCTCATAAGCCAATTCTCAAGAGATGTACCTATATAGCTGTTTTCGCCTGTTATTAGTACTTGTTTCATCAATTCACCTCGTAGTAAAATCCAAGAATAGAAAATAGCCAGGAAAAGATTCTTTAATCCTCTTTGTCCTTTGTCATCTTTGCAATAACTCCAGTTCCACCTTCTATAACTCCTTTACTTTTAAGAACAGCAGTAAAGGTCCCAATAAAGCATATAAAATCAAACCTGAGACTTCTTTTTTTTGCATAATCTCCATCTAACTTAGCTTTTATTTCTATAGGCAATTCATCCCTACCGTTAATCTGAGCCCAACCTGTAAGGCCAACGGGCACATCGTTTGCTCCGTATTTATCTCTTTCTTCGATAAGATCATACTGGTTCCAAAGAGCCGGTCTCGGCCCAATAATGCTCATTTCACCTCTTAAAATATTAAATATCTGGGGCAACTCATCGAGGCTGGTCTTTCTTAGGAACTTGCCCATCTTAGTGATCCACTGATCTGGATTCTCTAAAAGATGCGTGGGTGTATCCTTGGGAGTATCTATTCTCATAGTTCTAAACTTTAAAATATTGAAATGACTCTTGTGGATCCCTATTCTTTTCTGTTTAAAATAGACAGGCCCTTTTGAGTCAAGCTTAATTGCGATGATTAGGATAGCAAATATCGGGGATAGGATAATTAGGCCGATCGCCGATAGTAATATGTCAATTAATCTTTTAACTTTCATGTACATATGTGAACCCTCCGAATTTGTAATCTATTTGGTCTGTAAGTCGGCTGGCAAGTAAGTTTAAAAGTTTTTTCTTTCCTCTTGCCACTTTCATATTATTTAAACAAAACTAGCCTTGGAACTGAGGCAACCCAAATTTCCAAGGATATCAAAATTTACATCTTATTCAATTGCGAACTCCAACTCTATATGGTAGAAGGTAATAAAATTCATATTTAAGACAACCTCGGTGCTGCAGTACTATGCAATAATATTTGCAGCAAGAATTTACGGCGGTATTTATTCAAGTATAAACACATGCCCGACGAAATACTTGGTATTCACGTCAAATAATTTTACCATAAGTAAATAAAATTGTACATAAAATAGGGGAAATATAATCTTTAATACAGCCTGTTTCCGATTACATTTTCAAAGTCTTAACAACCTTGCATTGATTGATACGATCACGGTGCTAAGTGACATCAAGACAGCCCCTACTGCAGGGCTTATCATTATGCCCTGGTTGTACAGCACACCTGCTGCCAGAGGCAGAGCAATTGCATTATAGGCAGTAGCCCAAATAAGGTTTTGAACCATTTTTTTGTAAGTCGCTTTTGAGAGTTGAATCAAACTGACTACATCCATTGGATCGCTTTTAACTAGAATAACATCTGCAGTTTCAATGGCAACATCAGTACCTGCTCCTATGGCTATACCAAGGTCTGCCTTGGCAAGAGACGGAGCATCGTTGACGCCGTCACCTGTCATGGCAACTATCTCTCCACTATTTTTTATTTCATCAATCTTTGAAGATTTCTCTTCAGGCAGCACCTCTGCTATATAGTCATCTATTCCTAAAGTTTTTGCAACTTCACGGGCAACGCTTTCATTGTCCCCTGTAAGGATCACTGATTTTATGTCCATGGTTTTAAGAGTTTTTATAGCTTCTTTGGAAGATTCTCTTATGACGTCTGAAAGAGCTACATATCCAATAAGTTTTCTCTCTTCCAAGATAAATACTACTGTCTTTCCTTCACCTGCCAGTCTTTTATAGTCTTCTTTGTCGTATTCTATATTTTTTTCATCTAAATACCCTGGGCTTACTGCCATCATTTCCTTGTTTTCAAGTGTTGCTCGTAAACCTTTGCCGGTGAGATTTTGGTAATCTTCCACTTCAATAGATTTGATCCCCATTTTTTCAGCTTCATCTATGATGCCCTTTGCTATGGGATGTTCAGAGTTTTTTTCTATGGAGTAAGCTATTTGCAGCAGATCTTCCTTGCTAATATCCAAAGGGATCATATCGCTGACACCAAATCTTCCTTCTGTCAGGGTACCGGTCTTGTCAAATACTACAGTGCTTAACTTTCTTGCATTTTCAAATGCAGACCTGTTTCTAATTAAAAGTCCTCTCTTGGCGGCGATCCCTGTGGACATTGAAGTCACTAAGGGTATGGCAAGGCCTAATGCATGGGGACAGGATATTACTATTACCGTAACTGCCCTCTCAACGGCAAAGTTCAAATCCCCCCCGATAATCATCCAAGCAATAAATGTTATTGTTCCTGCGGAAACTGCTATATAGAACAGCCATTTTGCTGCCTTGTCAGCCAGTCTCTGGGTGTTTGACTTAGATTTTTGGGCATCTTCAACCAATTTTATCACCTGAGACAGGAACGTATCATCACCGGTCTTTTCTACGGAAAAAGTCAAAACTCCTTCACCGTTAATGGAACCTCCAACAAGGTCATCGTCTACATTTTTCTCTACAGGAACAGATTCTCCGCTTATCATGGATTCATCTACCGATGAACTTCCCTTGGCTATTATTCCGTCAATTGGTATTTTTTCTCCCGGTTTAACTAAAACCAGATCCCCTTTCTTAAGTTCCTCTACAGGCACTTCTACAACTTCGTCATTTTCCTTTACCAGATGAGCCATATCCGGCATTAGTTTTATAAGTTCATCAAGAGCCCTTGATGCTCCCATAACAGATCTCATCTCTATCCAGTGACCAAGAAGCATTACCACGATAAGAGTAGCAAGCTCCCAGAAGAAATCGTTGCCTTTAAGAACAAAAATGGTAAGTGTGCTGTAAAAATAAGCAACCAATATAGCAAAAGCTATAAGAGTCATCATTGCTGGTTCTTTCTTTTTAAGTTCATCGACCGATCCCGTTAAAAAGGGTTTTCCCCCATAGATCAGAAGAATGGTGGACAGTCCAAAAAGAATGTAGGAGTCTCCGACAAATCTCCAATCTACACCTAAGAACATCTGGATCATGGGCGAAAGGATCAAAATTGGAACTGTTATTACCAATGATACAAAGAATCTCTTCTTAAAATCTTCCACCATCATCTCATGGTGGGAACCTCCTTGGTGATTATTGTGTTGTTCATGCTGCATATGGTCATGTTCTCCGTGCTCGTGCTGCTCGAGTTTCTCATGTTGCATATGATCATCGTGTTTCTCGTGATCGTGATTTTCCATTGTATAACCTCCTGAAATATTCCGCGCCTAAATTCACTGCTTACATTTTTGTATACCCATAGCCAAGAATATTATGCGGATTATTTCGGATGGCGAAATAAATAAAATCTTCATTTTCCACATACGGAAAATGAAGATCTCTATCTTTTCAAAGCTTTGATTATATATTTGAATTCTTCTTTTTTTCTAAAAATTATTAAGAAAAATAGATTTGGTATGACTGCAGTTATCACTGCCTTAAGCGCAAATTCCATTAAGGAACCGCCATTTGCGAGCCGACTTGCCAAGTAAGTAACATATCCGATGCCGAAAGCCAGGGCACTTCTTAAGACATACGTCTTAAAGTAATGGTATATCTTGTCATTAAAGCCGTACTTGTATAAAACATACGGTTCCACCCAAAATGAAGTGGTCAGGGTACTGATGGTGGTACCTATCAATACTCCAGCCACTCCGAAGTTTATGGCTAGAAATATTGATGCACTCAGGTTGATCACCGCTTCGATGAGTGGCTTGTACCTGTCTTGGTAGTAAAGGCCCAAGGCATCTTTAAAGGTAAGCACGCCTGTCCGCATGCCTTTAAGGTAGAAGTTCAGTGAAATCAAAAACACTATGGGCATTTCAAATAGATATTCTTCTCCAAGCCACAGCTCTATGAAAGGATTAAATAGAATAAACAGCGCTATGGAAGAAAACCCAAAGATCCAAAATCCGAAAAAGTCTACTGACTTAAATACACTTATCAACCTTTTCTTATCTTCACTGACTCCAAGATTACCTACACTGGCGATCAATGACTGGAATATGAGCTTGTACACCATGGTCAAAGAGGCTGTTATCATCAGGTAGTTTGAATATAGTCCTACTGAAATCAAACTTACGAACTTGGACATCAAAAGGTTGTCCGTCCCAGTAACTGCTATGGTGCCTATACGGTGAAAGAACAGAGCCTTTATATTTTTTACTATGGTTTTTTTATCATCTGCTTCCAGCTTTTCCCCATTATATTTTTTTAAATACGGATACAGCTTGTTTGCCTTAAGGGTAATTAAATAATTTTCAGCAAAAGATCCTACAATTCTTACAGTTAAAAACAGGATGTAATTTTTGGTCAAAACTAAAACCACTATTTGAATCAAGTGGATCAGTATCAAAGATACGAAGTGGTAAAAGGAATCGATGTACTTCTTCTGGTCTGCAATTACAAGGGATCTCTTGTAAGAGAAAAAATACGAAGTTGCAGAGTTTGCTACAAACATGATGTATATCAAATTGATATTCGGAATGTCCGGCATGTCCTTGATGAAAAAGTCCAAAAATGGGGTAAGGGCCAAACCGGCAACAAACATCCAGATGCCTACGGTTATGTATACATTTCTAAATATCCTCATCAAGGCTTTTAGCCGGTACTCTTGATTTTTTGCCAAAGGTTCGTACAGGCTGTAAATAATGGCAGTGCCAACGCCAAGTTCCGCCAGGGAAAGAATGGAAAGCACATTTGTGAACAGTCCATTAAGTCCAAGGTACTCGGCACTTAAATATCTGACAAATACAGTTCTTGAAACAAAGCTAAGGAGCAGGCTTATCATCTGCCCACCAAGAGAAAATTTTACGTTTTTGATGCTGTTTTCTATCCTGGACATAACCTGCTCCTTTCCCTCATTTTAAATACTTAGATATCATTTAAATCATCTGCGAATTTTTCGAAGTTGATGTTTGCATCAAACTCTTTTTCCCACTTGCTTCGGGATTTTTCTCTCATAAAAGCAATGGAATCCTTATCCATGTTGCCGATCTTCATTATGGCTTTTGCCACTTCTTCCGGGGTGGAGTCTGCTTCCAACAAAAATCCATTTCCACATATAGTCTCTGGGATACCCCCTGCATTTGTCCCTATGATCGGTATTCCATATGACATGGCAGCTTGTATAGATACAGGACAACCACCCTCAGTGGAGGAAGTGGTTATAAAACTATCTACCGGAGTTGTTTGATAAAATTCGTGTATCACGGAATTATTCACGTGGCCTTTAAATTCATATTTTATGTTTTGTTTATTTGACAAAAGTTCCGTTGCCAGTTTTTCTAAATTTTCTCTTGCGCTGCCGTCTCCAAAGTGGATCCAGTTTAGGCTAAAGTCCTCTATCATGGACAGAGCCCATATAATCAGATCGATCCTCTTGAGTGGAATCATGTTTGAACAACTGACCATGGTAAATGTATGTGGCTTTTCTATGGGATTTATTTTCCCCTCATTGATGATCCCCAATTTTGCTACAGTGTATTTTTTGCCATCAGTTTTTTTGTGATTTGACAGGTAGTAACCCTTGCCATAATCTGAAACAAAATATATTCTGTCTATTTTTTTGTCTATCAGTTCTCTGAAGGGCTGTCTGCCATAAATATTTCTGAAGTCGTAAAGATCATATCCGTGAGTCCTTGCAACTACCTTGCAGTTTGACAAATTTAAACCTTTGGCAAGTACCGACAACAACTTGTAATTCATCCAGTAAAAATACAGGATGCACTCAGAATTCTTATTTATAATACCACTAGCAAACAAATACTTTCTAAAATCCAGGCCTTTTGCATAAAAAAGAAATATGTCCTTTAATCTTTTTGATACAAGTTTTTTAGTCTTTAAGATCCTTAAAGCTTCTTTCCAAAATTCCAAATCCGTGATCATTTGAGGAATATATTTTAAAGCTTGATAGCTTTTTTTAAATGGAGAATACCTGTGCACTATAACACTTGGGTTTAACTCTTTTGTCTTTTCTTCTGTTACGTTGGAAGCTATAATGGTCAAGTCGAAGCGGCTTTCAAGAAAGGGTATCTCATCGATGATAAATTCCTCTCCTCTTCCGAAGGGATAATTGTCCGTAATCAGAATCAATTTATTTTTCATTTACATCTCCTCTTATGACTCATTTTACAACAAGGAATCCTCTATGGATTTTACCCTGTGCTCCCACAAATGCTTTGATGCAAGTGCACTTATCGTTTGTTTTTTTAAACTTTCCAGTTTGTCCCTATCATCGTACAACTTGATTATTGCATCTGCCATTGAGTCTGGATCGGCCTCTACCACGACTCCTATATTATTTTCATTTATGATCCTTGCCATTTCCGTACAATCTGTAGAAACAACGGGAAGACCATAAGACATATATTCAAACAGTTTGACAGATACGGCCAAATCATTATACTCACTTCGCTTTAAGGGTATCACAGCCAAATCTGATTTGTTGTATACATCAGCCAGTTCGTCACCCTTTGCACTGATTATACTAAGCCACTTTTCTTTCCTGTAATCCTTGAGAAAATCACTTTCTCGCTCTCTGCAAACCAGGTTCAAGTTGATTTCGGCGCCTTTATCGTTGATGATTTTAAACGCCTCAAGCAATATGCCGGTTCCGTATCTTTCACTTACTCCACCAACGTAGACTACAGATCTCTTAAGTTCTTTTGGAGGCAAGTCTATTTTTTCTCCTCCGGGGGGCAAAGCTGCTTTGGAGCTAAAATCAAAGTAACCAGCCATTGTCTCACTTGGAAAAAATATGGTGTCAGATATTTTTGTAAATACAAACCAATCCAGCTTGTATCTAAATAGAAGCATCCACTTTTTAAAGCCCTTCTTTGGAAAGAGATCTGGAAATTTGTAATACATATCCCGATAAAACAGCCCTATGGGGATATTCTTTTTGTTGATGTCATAAAACATAAAATAGTCCAAGGGATGTACTGGATAAGTTGAAGGTTCTATGTAACAGTAATCTGCATTATTGAGTTCACCGTTTTTCTTGTATTCGAGGTAGCTTTTTCGCCTGGATTTTAGGTTCCCTTGAATCAGGATCACTTCATAGCCAAGGGAAATAAACGTTTTATAAATTTTATACGGCCTGACTGAAGAACCGCTAGCAAGATTCTCAAAATCGGCATAGGTTATAAATATCACCTTCATGGATTACCCCTTATCTTAAGTATTTCCTTTACAGACATCAAATCCTCTTTTCTACCGTATGCCAAACCGGCAATCATCATCATCATGGCCATAAGTTGAAATGAGTGGTACAAGCCTGCAGTTATCATAAAGAATACTGAACCGATGATCAACGAAATGTATAATCTTCCCGGGTAGGTATTGGACAAATGACCCCACCTTTTCTTTATTGATACTGCAAATATTGCTATGAGGTATGTGGTTCCCAACACCCCGTACCTTCTAAGCAAAAATATCCATTCATTGTCAGGTGAGTATTTGAACTCCACCGCCTTCCCGGGACCGATGCCGAGGATTGGATGCTCTTTTATGTAGCTAATATTCTCCTGCCAGTTGTTTATCCTGTTTACCCAAGAAGTCTGCTTCGTAAAATCAGCCATTTGCTTGACCCTCCAAGTAAGATCATCTGGAAGTATGAAAAGTGCCAGTGTGAATACCACAAGAGAGATCATTATGATCCCTATAAAAATGGCAATTCTTTTTACTATCCTGACTTTCTTTCTCTCCATCCTGCCTCTAAGCATAAGAGCCGTCAAAATGACAAAGGCTATTATAAAAAAGACAAACCCTGTTCTGGATTTTGTCATAAGAAGCACTATGAAGTTGAGGACCATCCCAACGATGTATTTGTTGTTTCTAAACTTTAAATACAACATGTAGGACAAATTTGTGGCTACCGCCATCATGAAGGAATAAACATTTGGATTGTCGGAGAGTCCTACCACCCTGGGTGATGGATAATCGTTGATAAGTGTTATGGAATGGGTGGGTGCTAAAATGGGAAGATACAATTCGTTTATTCCAAAGGGATCAAAATACTGGGTAACTGCTACTACCGCTGTAATAATAAAATACAAATGCATGAACTTTAACACTCTGAACTTGGTCTCGTCATCTAAAGCTAAAGATGCAGTCAATGTAAATATACCGACGTAAATATATATTTTATACAACTCGAAGAAATCGTTAAAAATAATATCGTAGCCATTTAGATAACCGTTAAGTATGGAAACAAGTACGAAAACGGAAAAAAACAGCAATCCAACGGGAAAAATGGATTTATGGACTAACTGGTCTCTGCCTTTTACCAAACTGTACACAAGGTAAAGAGTCACCAAGACCAAAACCACCTGCTCCAATCTGATGCCTGGCAATCTACCGGGCTTTATGGTGGGGGTGAGTAGTATAAAAGCCGCTATCGCCGGCAGCATAATTTCCCTCACGTTTATTGTTTTGCTTTTCATAATTCACCTTCTTGTTTAATGAAGATTGATCAAATAATATCTTTGTATAATTCGATCAATCTTGAAGCAACGGCTTTTGAAGAAAATCTTTCATCGATTTCTTTAGCTATCTTGGATCTGTCGTAATCATTTGAATGAAACTTCATGAGCTCAAGTGCACTGACAAGGCCTTCAAAATCATCTGGCTCTATGAGGATCCCATTTTGTTCATTGACAAAATACTCGGGGCCGCCGCATCTGGTGGCAATGACCGGTACCCCAGAAGCCAGTGCCTCGATGTATGAAACTCCAAAAGTTTCAGACTTTGATGCAAGGGCAAATAGGTTTGCTCTTTGAAGGGCAGAGGCGATCTCGGATCTTTCCCTGATCCCTTTTAACTCTATCATGTTTTCCAGTCCAAGTTCCCTGGTGATCTTTAAAAGCTTATCCTTTTCCGGCCCATCTCCAAAGATAATCAGCTTGGCCTGTTTTTCACTACTAAAGACCTTTCCGAAAGCCCTTATAAGCATATCCATCTGCTTTTGAGGTATGAGATTTCCCGTTGAGACAACTGTAAACATATCTTCATTCTGGTTTTCTGAAACCTTGAATTCTTCAGTGTCTACTACATTTGAAATTATCAATGGATCGATCCCAAGGTGTTTTTTGATGGAATCGCCTATAGCCGGACTTACTGCAATAAGCCTGTCTGCTAAAGAGTAAGCTTCAATAGCTTCGTCTTTTACCGACCCGTCAACCACATCCATATTTAACTTGGAAGAGTGTTCGGTTATAACAAGGGGTATTTTTAGCTCTCTGCAAAGAGCTCCCGCGGATCTACTCATGTAATAAAAATGTGAATGTATAAGATCCGGAGTTCCTTCATGTTTTTGGATGTGCCTAAATAGTTTTTCAAAACCATATCTCCGTAGAAATCTGACCATAGTACCCGGTAGATTTCCACCAGGGATGTTAATGGTGTAAACTTTGATACCATCAATAACCTTCTTGCTTAACCCCCATTTGCGCCAATGCCTGATCGAACGAATGTCGACTGCTGCGTATATTACATCTACCCCCGCTTTATGCAGGGCCTTGGCTTGGTCGAATTCAAATATCCCGTAGGTTTTACTTTTATTGGTGGGTATTCCCCTTGCCAAGATCATGATCTTCATCAGCTTCACCCTAAATCAAATTTTTGTAAGCTCCAACCAGCTTTATCTCTTCCTTTTCCCAGTTGTAAATATCCCAAACGGCTTTTCTTCCATTCTGACCCATTTTCGCAGCTTTTTTAGGATCATTGATCAGTTTATCTATCGCTGTTATTATTTCTTCTACATTTGAAGGGTCCACACAAATGCCGCAATCGGATTTTTCTACTATGTTTCTCCAAAGCTCAAAATCCGAAGCTACAACCGGGATCCCTGCCGCCATATATTCAAACATCTTTATGGGATAGGAATTTACGTGGTTGGGTGTGGGAAGAAGCGTTACAAGGCCTAAAACCGACTGCGCTATGACATTTGACACACCTTTTCGGTCTAGAAAACCCAAATATTCTATCTGCGGATTTTCACTTAGGATCTCTTCTTTGATGCTATCCGGTACAAATTTGCCGCATATCTTGAGTGGGATACCCAGTTTTTTTGTAGCCTTTGATATCTCATATATGCCTCTAACCTTTGATATTGCACCAACGTAGCAGACTCCAACTTTGTTTTCGATCTGCTCAGGAATATTTCGGAATTCCTTGAGCATGGGGAAATTGCACAATTCTACAACATTTTCGTTGATATGGTTGAATCTTTTATATATATGCGGCGTTGGAACCACGATCATGTCAAATTTTTTGACTCTTTTGTTCTCATAAATCTCAAATACTTTTGAAACGGTCTTTCTTAATACGGGATGTATCCAGGTCTTTGCCATAATTTGTCTTGGAACATCTTCATGAGAATCGTATATGACTTTCTTGCCTGCCTTTTTGAGTTTGGTTCCAACTCCCAGAAGTTCAGGATCGTGAAGATGATAAACTTTCGCATCTATCAAAAGTGCTTTTTCAAGAATCTTTTTATGGGAAAGGATCATTCTCTCAAATCTGTTTTTGGGGCTAAAGCCAGTTGAAACAACATTTACTCCGTCTCTTGTTTCATCAGGCTGGCTGTCGTTTACCAGAAGAAACACCTCGTATCCTGCATTTGATAAGGATACACACTCCTTGTGAAATATCCTTATATCAAACCTGGGGTGTGCACTGGTAATGTGGCAAACTTTACGGTTCTTGTCATTTGAGTTTGAAGTCATATCAGTTGGACCTTGCTTCTTTCAAGATTTTTATTATATTAGTGCAAACCTTGTGGATATCACCTTCTGTAAGGTAGGGATGCATTGGGAGCGACAGGACTCTATCGCATAGAGTATTTGTCACTTCAAAATCATTTTCTTCAAAGGCATTTCCTTCAAAAGCTTCCTGCTTGTGCATTGGCTTTATGTAGTAAATCATGGTGGGGATGCCTTCATCTTTTAGTTTCTTTTGTAGATGATCCCGTTCGGATTTATCCTTTAGAATGATAGTATACTGGGCAAAACTGGAATAATATCCTTTGGGGATTTTTGGTGTTTTTACCCAATCACCCAGCATGTCATTGTAATTGCAATAGGCTCTATTTACATCCTCAAGCTCGTGATTTTCAAAAGCTTTCAACTTTACTTTTAGTATGGCCGCCTGCATGGTGTCAAGTCTTGAATTAAGACCGATACGCACGTTGTCATACTTGTTTTCACCTTTGCCGTGAACTTTGAGGGATTGCAATAGTTTTGCCAAATGGTCGTCATCAGTGAAAATAGCTCCCCCGTCGCCGTAACAACCCAGAGGTTTGGCAGGAAAAAATGACGTGGTTGCGGCATCGCCAAAACTGCAAGCCTTTTTTCCGTCTATGTTTCCTCCGAAACCTTGAGCGCCGTCTTCCAAAATAAGCATCTGATGTTTCTTTGCGATCTTTTCTATAGCCGGGTGGTCTGCCGGAAGTCCAAAAAGGTCTACAGGTATAATGACTCTTGGCTTAAGTTTGCCTTCTTTGATGGCATTTTGGATTGCCAATTCAAGTTTTTTAGGATCCATGTTGAAGGTATCTTCTTCCACGTCTACAAATATTGGAGTGGCACCACTATAGGCGACTACCTCACCCGTAGAAAAAAACGTAAAGTCAGGAACAAAAACTGCATCTCCTTCACCTATGCCCCAGGCCATGAGTGCAAGAGTCATGGCTTCTGTGCCGTTGGCGCAGGTTATGGCGTGTTTGGTGCCCACGTAGCGGGATAGTTCCATCTCCAGATCTGCGACTGGGCCTCCACCAATAAAGGTGCCCTTAGTCATTACATCTTGTACCGCTTGGTCTATTTCTGATTTATATCTATTGTATTGAGATTTTAGATCTCTGAATTCCACTGATATCACTCCCAAGAGTTAAATTTTAGGGTATTTGAGTAGATCCTTCGACAAGCTCAGGATGGCGTAGACTATGTTAAAAATCGTCATTCTGATCGAAGTGTAACGAAGAGAAGAATCTACTCATATGTCATTGTTTATGGAGATCCTTCACCTTCGTTCAGGATGACGTAAACATGGAGATCCTTCGACAAGCCAGGATGACGTAGACTATGTTAAAAATCGTCATTCTGACCAAAGTGTAACGAAGAGAAGAATCTACTCATATGTCATTGTTTATGGAGATCCTTCACCTTCGTTCAGGATGACGTAGACTATGTAGATCCTTCGACAGGCTCAGGATGACGTAGCATATCAGGACAAGGGCGGATGCTCAACCAGGTGGTCATCTTCCATATGGTATATCCTACCACAATCCGTGCACTCCAAGTCATCCCCTAAAGGCACTCCGCATTCGCATACCCAGCCGATCTGTCTTGCAGGCACACCCGCCATTAAAGCATGATCCTTCACATCGCCTGTCACCACAGCTCCGGCAGCTATCATGGCCCACCTGCCTATGGTATTGCCGCATACGATGGTTGCATTAGCTCCTATGGAAGCACCATACTTAACGAGTGTCGGCTTGTAACCTGCCACACCTTTAGGATACTTGCTTCTTGGTGTCAAATCATTGGTGAATACCATGGAAGGACCGCAGAAAACGTAGTCTTCCAAAGTCACACCCTGGTAAACGGAAACGTTGTTTTGGATCTTGACACCGTTTCCGATAACTACGTTGTCAGCGACATTTACATTTTGCCCCAAAGAACAGTTCTCCCCAATGAGCGCACCCTTTTGCACGTGGCAAAAGTGCCATATCTTTGTGCCTTCACCGATCTTGGATCCATCGTCTACATAACTGCTTTCATGTACGAAATAACTCATTTGTCGAACCTTCCCTTAAAATCCATAGTGGAGCATTTTTCAAGGGGAAGCTTGACGCTTTTTCCCTCTGCTGCTGATTTATATATGGCAAGGACAAGTTCAAGTGCTCTCTTCCCATCTTCTGCCGTTACATATGGCTGTCTGTCATTTTTTATGGCATCCATCACATCCGCATAAAGTGGGACGTGCCCGAACCCGTAAACATTGGGTGGATTTTCATGATATTTTGCCTTGACTTCGTTTGGATCATCCAATAGATCTGCAAACTGCCATTCTTCGATCAGATTTACCGATTGGCCTCCCGCTTTTACAGTTCCTTTCTCTCCAAATATATATAAGGTCTCTTCCAGGTTCTGAGGATAGATGTCCGTAGTCCCTTCGATTATTCCGTAGCTTCCATTGGCAAATCTAACCAAAGCGATACCCAAATCTTCTGCTTCTATATAATCATGGCTCAAATTGTCGGTCATTCCGACAACTTCAGTTATCTCATCTCCCATCATCCACCTGAGCAGATCGATGTTATGGATGCACTGGTTCATAAGGGCTCCTCCGTCTTGCTCCCAGGTTCCTCTCCACTTGGCTCTGGAATAATATTCGTAACCCCTGTTCCACCTTATGTGGGCGGTACCGTAAAAAAGCTTGCCAAATCTGTTTTTGTCGACTGCTTCCCTTATCTTTTGAACGGACTTGTTGAATCTGTTCTGATGACATGCACAAACTTTAACGTTTTTTTGTTTGGCTTTCTCGATAATTTTATCCGCTTCTTCTATAGAAAGGGTGATGGGCTTTTCGATTATCAGATTACATCCTTCCTCAATGCAGTCAAGTGCGATATTTCCGTGCAGACCACTTTCAGTGCAGATAGCCACAAGGTCGGGTTTTACTTCTTTTAGCATCGTTTTGTAGTCGGTATATTTTTTTGTCTCTTCTGATAATTCAAATTTGACGATCTTGTCATCCATATTCTCGATCACAATATCACAAAGGGCTGTGATCTCCAAACCGTTTTCCAAAGCTGCGGCGATATGGTTTGGTGAGATCCTTCCGCATCCGATAATAGCGTATTTTAAACTCAAAATGTACCCTCCTATAGAAGTTCTATATTCTCTTTTATTTCGACGTCTTTTGTCGCATTTTTTGTGTCAAATATCATTTTTGCGTGTCTTTGGACATATGCGTAATCTATGTTTGAATGATCTGTGGTGATAACTACCAAGTCGGTCTCTTCCAATAATTCTTTTGACAATACCTTTTCTCCTGTGTAAATGACTCCACGATCGTTGAATTGCGGCACATATGGATCGTGGTACTTAAGGATCGCACCCTCCTTTTCCAGTTCTCTGAAAACTCTGAGTGATGCACTCTCCCTGTAGTCTGCAATATCTTTTTTATAGGCGATCCCCAGCAAAAGGATCTTTGAACCGTTAAGCGGTTTTTTATATCTGTTGAGAATTTTGCTTGCTCGCTCAGCGCAATATTCCGGCATCCGGTCATTTACCATCATGGATGACTCTATCATAGATGTATGAAATCCAAATTCCCTTGCCTTCCAGGACAGGTAATATGGATCTAGCGGTATGCAGTGCCCTCCAAGACCGGGACCTGGATAGAAGGCTTGAAATCCGTAAGGTTTGGTCTTTGCTGCTTCAATGACTTCCCAAATGTCTATGCCCATTTTATTGCACAAGACGGCAAGTTCATTTACAAGTCCAATGTTTACGTTTCTGTATATGTTCTCGAGGATCTTCTCCATTTCCGCAACTGAAGGAGATGATACCCTGTGTATGGGAGCATTCAATATATTCTCATAGAGTAGCGCTGCTACTTCCGTGCAATTCTCAGTGACTCCCCCCACCACTTTCGGGGTATTTTTGGTTTTGTATGCTATATTTCCCGGATCTACTCTCTCGGGGGAAAAAGCCAGGTAAAAGTCGATGCCGCATTCAAGACCCGACTCTTCCAAAATCGGTTTTAGAAGCTCCTGTGTCGTGCCGGGATATGTTGTGGACTCCAGAATGATCATCATGTCCTTGTGCATATATGGAAGTATGCTCCTAGCAGATGATTCCACATAGCTGATGTCGGGTTGCTGATGCTTATCCAGCGGCGTCGGCACGCATATGCACACGCAGTCAGCGCCGGCAACTTTGGCAAAATCAGTTGTAGCGCTTAAGTAACCTGATACTACGATTTCTTTTAGATCCTCGTTGACCACATCTCCTATATAGTTTTCTCCATTATTGACCATTTCTACTTTTGACTCCTTTACATCAAACCCGATGGTCTTGAATCCTGCCTTGGCCTTTTCAACTGCCAGGGGCAGTCCCACGTATCCCAGACCTATGACTCCTAGAACCGCAGTTTTATTGATTATCTTTTCTTTGATGTTTCCCATCAGAAATGCCTCCGATTTTTCAGTGTATTTTACTTGCTGCCAATGATCTCTATAAACTTTTTAGCCAGAATCTCATAATCGTAGTCAACGGCGGCTTTTCTGGCATTTTTACAGTATCGTTGGTAAGTTTCTTTTTCCATGTTTTTGAATTTCAACACTGCCTCTCCTATCTCTCTGGCTGAAGCGTTGTCAATTACTATCCCACAGTCATATCTTTTTATTAAATCATAGCCGAATTCACAATCCGAAACAGTCGGCTTGCCACTTGCGAAGTATTCAAACAACTTGTTTAGACTGGCTCCGTATTTTTTGAGATTGCTTTGTTCAAAATGGACAATGTTAAGATCGGATCTGCTCAAGATGAATGGTATGGTGTTTTTGTCTGCATAACCTTTGAAAATCAGATTGTCCACACTATTTTCAGTGCAATATTTTTCAAGATCTCTTCTGTCTTCTCCTTCGCCGTAAATAAGAAACTGGATCTTTTCATGACCGTTCTTCTTAAGGTATTCCGCTGCATCCACTATGGCTTTAACATTGTTGACAAGTCTTATGGAGCCTGTGTAAATTACTTTAAATGTTGTTTCATCGTCCAAATCCGGATCGTTGAATTTATATATTTCCTTGTTTTTATCGAACAGGGCCAAGTCTACACCGTTGTTTAGGTGATGCACCTTATCTATATCCACGGTTCCGCCTGAGGCTTTATCCCATCTCTGTTCTAAAATATAATCCCTGCCGCCCTCCATTGTAAAGATAATTTTATCTGCATTATCGTAGAGCCATCTTTCTCCTCTGTAAAAGAGTTTTGCCAGAGGATTTGATTTCTTTATTATGTTGTATGCAAAAAAACTTTCCGGCCAAAGATCTCTTATTTCCACCACCGACATGCATTTGTATTTTCTTGCGAGTTTTATTGCCGCAAAAGCTGAGAGGGGGTGGGATGAAGATCCCAAAATCACGTCCGGCTTTTTAAATTCTTTTTCAGCCTTCATCAGGTTAAGGTAGAATTGGAACATGGACAGTACCCTCTTAAACATGCTTTTGGAGTAATCCATGGTCTTAATGAAGACGTAGGGATAATCACTTTTGTCATATACTTTATAAAGAGAACCATCCTCGATCACTTGCCTGTTTTTATTGTGAAGAAAACTCCCCACAAAAACGACCGGATCGTGCAAGTTTTTCTTGAGAAATTTACCCAAGTTGTAGTGCCGGTTCAAGTGACCGTATTCCGGTGGCATATTGTGTTGATTTATGATCCATATGGTTTTATTTTTATTGTTAAACTCACTCATTTTATTATCGTGTTCCATAATTTAATATTGTGATTCTCCCTTCGATGGCCAAAGACAATGTATCATTATTTCATTAAATTTTCCTGAAATCTAAAAAATCCTTAAGGAAACTCTTTTATAAAGTTCCTTAAGAATTATAACACTTATCCTTTATTTAATAAATATAAACACTCTCCATCCACTCCCTATTGTTTCTATACCACTCAATAGTCTGGGCTAAACCCTGATCAAAGTCGTATTCGGGTTTCCATCCAAGAGAAGTAGTGATTTTTGTGTTGTCAATGGCATATCTCCTGTCGTGCCCCGGCCTGTCCTTTACATACATTATCAAACCCTCAGGTTTTCCCAAGGTTTTAAGAACCAGCCTTACGATGTCTATGTTTCTTTTTTCATTGTTTCCACCAACGTTGTACACTTCACCGTTTTGGCCTTTGTGAAGCACCGTATCTATTGCAGAGCAATGATCTTTAACGTGAAGCCAGTCCCTTACCTGCATGCCATCGCCATATACGGGCAGTGCCTTTTCCTCAAAGGCATTTTTTATAATTAGGGGAATCAGTTTCTCGGGATGCTGATACGGACCGTAATTATTGGAGCATCTTGTTATGTTTATGGGCATGTTGTAAGTTTTATAGTAGGCTCTCACCATCATATCTGCAGCCGCTTTTGATGCGGAGTATGGGCTGTTTGGAAGTAGGGGCATGTCTTCAGTAAACTTACCTTTTCCCCCAAGGTCTCCATAGACCTCATCGGTGGAAATCTGAAGGAATTTTACCCCGCCTTTGTATTTAAAACCTTTCTCACTTGTTTCCACAAGCCAGCTTTTTCTTGCAGCATCAAGAAGCACCTGGGTGCCCAGCACGTTTGTTGTAACAAATACTTCCGGGCCTGTGATGCTTCTGTCCACGTGAGATTCTGCGGCAAAGTTGACCACCCAATCTATTTCAAATTCCTTGAATATTCTCTCGATTTTTATTTTGTCACTTATATCAGCTTTTATGAATCGGTAGTTTTTATTATTTGCTATATCTTTAAGATTCTCCAAATTTCCCGCATATGTTAGGGCATCTATGTTTATGACTTTGTAATGGGGATGTTTTTTAAGCATCATCCTTATAAAATTGCTCCCTATGAATCCGGCTCCGCCGGTAACAAGAATGGTTTTCATACGATCACCTTTCATCCAGCAAAGAGAGTATGTATTTGCCGTAATCCGTCATCTTCAGACTTGCACCTATTTTTTGAAGCTGGGAATTGTCAATGAATCCCCTTCGCCAGGCGATCTCCTCCAGACAAGCAATATAGAATCCTTGTCGTGCCTGAACGGCCTCCACAAACTCAGCAGCTTTTATCAGACCATGAGGCGTTCCCGTATCGAGCCAGGCCATACCACGTCCCATGGTTATGACATGAAGCTCCTTCTGCCTTAAATATTCGTTGTTGATGTCGGTTATCTCTATTTCACCCCTGTGGGAGGGTTTTAACTTCTTAGCCATTTCAACTACTTTATTGTCGTAAAAATAAAGACCTGGCACCGCATAATTGGATTTTGGTTTTTCAGGCTTTTCTTCGATGGACAAGACTCTACCCTCATCGTCAAACTCCACTACTCCAAATGCTCTGGCATCCTTCACGGGATAGCCAAATATCACGGCACCGGAATCGTGTTTTTGGGCTTCATTTAGAATTTTTGTAAGATCCAGGCCGTAAAACATGTTGTCACCCAAGATCACACAAACCTTGTCATTACCGATGAATTCTTCTCCGATAATAAATGCATCGGCCAAACCCCTGGGTTCATCTTGTATCGCATAGGATATAGAAACACCTATATCCGATCCGTCTCCGAAAAGTCTTTCATAAGAGCCTATGTCTTCCGGAGTGGATATTATAAGTATTTCCTTTATACCTCCAAGCATCAATACTGACATGGGGTAATATATGAGAGGTTTGTCGTATATGGGTAATAGCTGTTTGCTTACCGCCTTTGTCATTGGGTACAACCTGGTACCCTTTCCACCTGCCAGGATTATGCCTTTCATGTGTCACCTCTATGATCAAGGTTACAGTTTATAATAATCCATTTCCTTGTTCAAATTTTCCTTCATTGTGGCCTTGGTCATAACTGCTCCGATAATATCTACGTCCATGTCTTTAAGAACCTGCAATGTTTTTCTCTCTTCCGCAGTACTAACCCTGTCTTCTTGAATAACCAGCACAGCGCTATCGCACTTGTCCGCTATAAGCCTGGCATCAGATATTCCCAAAAGTGCAGGCGCATCTACTATTACCCTGTCGTATCTTTCTGCACAGAAGTCCAAAAGTCTTGAAAAGTCTTCACCGGCAAGAAGTAAATTTGCATTGCCACTTGCTTCACCGGCAAACAAGATGGTAAGACCGGACTCAAGGTCTTTATACAAGCCTTCCGTGACAGTTCTTTTGTCCCTGAGGATTTCAACCAAGCCGAATTTTGGGCTTTCAAATCCGTATGTTTCCGCAAACCTGGATTTTCTGATATCTGCATCTATAAGTAATATTTTTTCACCGGATTCGCTCAAACCTTTTGCCAGCTTGTAAGCCACTTCGGTCTTTCCCTCAAGTTCTTTTGCACTTGTCACAAGGATCTTTTTTGACTTTTCTGCATATATTTTTAGATTGGCCACCAACATGTTGTATGCTTCGACGACTTCGTAATCATCTGATTTAAATAGTTTCATATTCTGCTTGCTCATAATTGCCCCTTTACAAGAAATATTTTCTTATTTTGTTGAGTGTTTGGGTATGGAACTTAAAACCCTTACTCCTAGTTTTTCTTCAATATCTTTTACTGTCCTGACGTTGTCATTGAAGTAATTCATCATAAATACTGTAAACACGGAAGCCATTAGCCCCAGTATCAAACCTATTACTACGTTTAATACAATATTTACAGGCTCCTTGATCTCCACCATTTCAGTCGATAATGCTGCGTTTTCTCTTACCTCAAGAGTATCCATGGTCATGACTTCATTTGCAAATTTCACAGATTCTTCTGCAATTATATCTACGATTTCCTTGGCACTGTCTCCGCTGGCATCAGTATACTTAATCCTTATTTCATTGGTACCTGACACTTTTTCAACATTAGTCTTTTCATTTATCGCCGTTGCTTCATCTTGAAGCTTCAATCTGTCTTTGACCCTGCTGGATGTAGTTACGCTTCCAGCCAGCTCAAAATAAGCATTGACCTGCTGGGGATTTTCTTCCGATGCTATAGCTTCTATGGTTGTATAAGCCATGTAGTGTTTTACAGGTGGCTTAATAAAGTACATCACAGTGCTTGCAAGCAAGGCCACCAACCCTACTATTAGAGTTATCCTGACAATAAACTTCTTTTTACTTAGCAAAATCGATATGAGTTCTTTAAGTTCTATTTCATCTTCATAGTTTGCGTATTGCTTTTCTTCCACTTCGTACCTCCGTCATTTTAAATTTCACGTTTTTTATTTCTTGATTCGATTAATAATTATACCATAAATAAAAATTTAGTTTAAGGCAATTTTAAGGGATTTAAGGCTATAATAATCATTTGGAATATAGTTTACAACTTTTTGAGGCAATGTTTACATTTTAACATTGCGATTATAACTCTAAATGGTATAATTCAAAGGTGTACTGTCTATATTTCATTAAGAATAAATTCTAACATACAGGAAGGTGTCGCCATGCCAAGTGCAGCCAGAATAAGAAAAAACAAAAGAGATAAAAAGAGAAAAGTCAGAAAGATAATAACAATAACCTTGATGGTAGTGGGCATACTTGCCGCATCCGGTTATTTTTACCTAAACAGTCTGCTTGGTCAGGTAGACCAAGTGGAGATAGACGAAGAAGATCTGGGAGTTGTCACTGATGAAGAAAAAGATACAAACCTGTCAAATGAAAATGTGCTAAATTTTGCACTATTTGGCATAGATACAAGGGATAACACCTACGATGAATCCAGATCTGACAGCATAATAATTGCAACTTTAGATCTTGATCACAAGAAAATCAAGCTGACCTCTCTAATGAGAGACACTTATGTAAGCATCCCCGGAGAAAAATATGACAAGATTGGTCATGCATATGCATATGGCGGCCCGTCACTAGCCATCAAGACAATCAATACCAATTACGACATGAACATTACAGACTTTGCAACAGTAAACTTTAAGGCCATGGAGAAAATTGTTGATTCTGTAGGCGGTGTGGAAATAACTGTTACCGCAGGAGAATCCCAATCCATACCCGGCATAAGTGGAGCAGGCACTTACACCCTTAACGGCCAGCAAGCTGTTGCATTCAGCAGAATCAGAAAAATAGGAACCGACTTTGCGAGAACAGAGCGACAAAGGGAAGTTTTGGAGAAAGTTATCAACAAACTCTTAAAAGATAGATCCATTACCAAGATAATGAGCTTTGCAGATTCACTTCTTCCGTACGTGCAGACAAGTCTTTCCAGAGGAGAGATCTTAAGCCTTGCTACAAAATTGGTTACTTCAGGTGCCACCAACATGGAAGACAGCAGGCTGCCCATCGATGGACACGGTAAAGATGCAATGATAGACGGCGTTTATTATTTGAAACCTTCCACCTTGGAAGACAACGTAAGATATCTGCATAGCTTCATATACGAGAATGAGGATTATGTGCCAACCAGCAGAATGCTTGAAATCAGCGAGGAGATTGGAAAGTAATTGAAAAACCTGAATGATTGAGGAGATCCTTCGGACAAGCCTTAGGATGACGAATCAATACGCGTCGTCATTCTGAACGAATGTGAAGAATCTAAGCAATTGGGGGATCCTTCGGGCAAGCCTCAGGATGGCGAATCAGTACGGGGCGTCATTCTGAACGAATGTGAAGAATCTAAATCATTGTGGAGATCCTTCGACAAGCTCAGGATGACGAAATTTTATAGGAGGCCCAACATGAACATACTAGTTACAGGTGGCGCCGGTTACATCGGCAGCCACACCTGCGTTTCACTTATGGAGGCAGGTCATAATATAACAATAGTGGACAACTTCATAAACAGCAAAAAAGAAGTTTTGGATAGAATTAAGGAAATTTCCGGCAAGGATTTTAAATTTTATAAAGCTGATGTGACAAACGAGGTTTCAGTAGAAAAAATATTTGCAGAGAATTCATTTGACGGTCTGATACATTTTGCAGGATTAAAAGCCGTTGGTGAATCAGTAGAAAAACCTCTAGAGTATTACTACAATAACGTTGTAAGTACTCTGATCCTGGCTAAAGCTTGTTTGAAATATAAAGTGAACAAATTTGTTTTCTCGTCTTCTGCCACAGTGTATGGAGAAAACCAAGTCCCATTCACAGAAACTATGGAACTTCTACCCACAACCAATCCTTACGGAGAAACTAAAGCCATAAGTGAAAGGATCCTGACTGACACGGCAAAGGCAAATCCAGATTTTTCAGTGTCGCTGTTAAGGTACTTTAATCCGATAGGGGCTCACGAAAGCGGTCTTATCGGAGAAGATCCAAACGGAATACCCAATAATTTAATGCCATTTGTTTCAAAGGTGGCCACGGGCCAACTTGAAAAACTAAGTGTATTCGGCAACGATTATGACACTCCTGACGGAACAGGGGTTAGAGACTACATTCACGTAGTCGACCTTGCCGAAGGACACGTTGCTGCCATTGAAAATCTGGATACTGGCGTGAATGTGTTCAATCTTGGTACGGGAAAAGGAACTTCCGTACTGGAGCTTGTAAATGCATTTATCAAGATAAACGATATTGACGTGCCATATGAAATAAAAGGACGCAGACCGGGAGACATAGCCTCCTGCTACGCAGATGCTTCCAAAGCAGAGCAGGAACTTGGGTGGAAGACCAAGAAGACGATTGAAGACATGGTTAGGGATTCCTGGAATTTTGAAAGGAAAAATTATTGAGGAGATCCTTCGGGCAAGCTCAGGATGACGAATCAATACGGGACGTCATTCTGAACGAATGTGAAGAATCTAAGTATTTGTGGAGATCCTTCGGGCAATCCCAGGATGATGCAATTTATAAGCTCAGGATGATGGACTATACTTAAGTAAAGCTCCTGCCAGAAAATCGGCAGGAGCTTCTATTTTTACAATGTAAGTTCGGTTACATCAGTTGAAATCAACTGTGCGCTGACTTTTTCAGCAATTGGCGATCCACTTGGGTGGAAAATCTGCTTGCTGATCACAAGATCCATAAATGCCGCGGCTTCTACGCCGGTCAAATCGGTTCTGGCATCTGCAACGGACAATTTTGAATTGTATCCGTCAGCTCGTTTAAAGTTCATATCAAGTTTAAATTCTGGCATGGGCTACTCCTTTCCAAATATATTTGTTTAAAGCATGTTTCAGTTAGAGGTCATTTCTCTAAACTGGTAGCGACTTTTAATTGTCACCGATCAAGTTACCTGTACCCTTTTACAGGTTTACAAGTATGGTCTCTTCCACTTTGTGGACTCCTTCAAAAGGATTGGTTTGAAGTGCCGCCATTCCGGCAGCCACGTCGTAAACATCCTGGTCCAAAGCCTGGGTATTTACGTTTGAATATGTTTTGCTTCTTACGATAGGTTCTCCCTTCTCGTCGGTTCCACCATTAAGTTTAAGAACCATTTTTGTTGATAGGATTGAAGATTCAACAGCCATTTAATCACCTCCTTTCGTGTTCGGGGTCATTGATCCATGTGGAGATCCTTCGATAAACTCAGGATGACGTAATTTATAAGCTCAAGATGACGCTTTCCGACCCTTTACATTAAATAGAATGGCATTATTCAAAAATATAAACCCATAATTTTTAATATTTTAAATTTTTTTATGTTTTTTGTGGAATTATTATTTTTAATCGGTTAAAATATTATGGTGTCCATAAATTACCAGTGGACCAAAATACAACAATGACGATCGGAGTGATTCTATGAAGGTGGACTTTTTTGAGAAAAGGAATATTTTAGCAAATGAGACGATGTACATAATACCGGTTTATCCGGAGGGCCAAAGGAACTGCACCCTAATTAAAACCCTTACAAGCAGCAGTTTGGTGAACTTCCATATTAAAACGGTATTGAAAAAGTATTACATGATCAACAACATAAACGAGAGCTATGCTCGAGACAGCGTTTATGAATTTACACGAAAGAAAACGTTATCAACGGTACCAATCTCAAGCGATATCATATTCATGCCAGTCAAAACAAGGATACCTTTACAAGGAGAAACTTCTTACGGTTACGCAAATATCCGGTTTATCGACAATATCCTAAAGTCAGACAATCAGGAATCATTATCCAAAGTGCTATTCAACGACACGACTGAACTTTTCAGCCCTCAATCTTTAAAGAGCCTGGAGAGAAGTTATGTAAATGCAAAATTGATAGAGAAAAACTATTTTTCCAAAGAAGTGGACGAGAGAGAGCATCTTGAAAAGCTTTTAGAGGCATTCTTTTTGTATACTACTAAACAGACAAAAGAGTAAAAAGTTGGAAAGTTGAGGAGATCCTTCGGGCAAGCCCAGGATGGCGTATCAATACGGGACGTCATTCTGAACGAATGTGAAGAATCTTAGTATTTGAGGAAATCCTTAGACAAGCCTCAGGATGACGAATCAATACGGGACGTCATTCTGAACGAATGTGAAGAATCTTAGTATTTGAGGAGATCCTTCGGCAAGCCTCAGGATGACGTGGTTTATAAGCTTAGGATGACTGGATTTATAGAAAGAGGGTAAGGCCGATAATATTATCTGCCTTACCCTCTTTGCTTATATGATTCAAATTACAGCATGGCCAGCAACGGTACTAAAATTATGCTTAGTGCCATTACCAAAGCCAAGCCTCCGGTAATCATCTTTTTTGTTTTATTATTCATTGGGCTCCTCCTTGTTTTTAAACATTTTTCTGGATAATATCCTGATCATCAGATACACGCACACAACAAGCACCACACCCATTTGTGCCGAAATCGTATTATACACTATTGCCACCAAAGAAAACAAGATGCTTATTCCATAAATTATCAACACGGATTTTGTCTGAGAAGCGTTTTGAGCCATCAATACGTGGTGAAGATGTCCCTTGTCCGCCTCTATTACGGATTTTCCACTGAGTTTTCTTCTTATTATGGCAAAAAGTGTGTCAAACACAGGGACCCCAAGTATTAACACGGGTACAACAAAGGAAATAAAGGTTGCGTTTCTAAAACCCATCAAAGCCATTACTGATATTATATAACCGAGAAACATAGCCCCCGTATCTCCCATGAAAATCTTGGCGGGATGAAAATTATATATAAGAAAACCCATAGTGCTTCCGGCCAGTATAAGTGCGTAAGTCATGATAAAATAATCGTTCATCTGCGCAGCAAGATAGTACATTGTAAGGAAAGTTATGGATGAAACCCCTGAAGCCAGACCGTCAAGCCCGTCTATAAGGTTTATGGCATTGGTCATTCCTATTATCCAAAGATAAGCAACCACACAGCCCAAATAACCGGGATCAACAACTCCAATAAAAGGAAATGTGAAAGACCTGAAATAAAGCTGTCCGTAAAATATTACCACGGAAGCAGCCGTAAACTGCGCCAAAAGTTTTATCTTGGGGCTCAAATCGAAGATATCGTCTATTATCCCTGTAACCAGGATAATCAAGCTCCCGATAAAAATTGCATTGAACTGGTAATGAGGGTATCTGAACAACAAGTGTCCCGCATAGAACGCCCCGAATATTGCCAGGCCACCCAGAGTAGGCATGAGCACCTTATGAACTTTTCTTTTATTGGGTTTGTCTACCGCTCCAACGGCAATGGCAACCTTAGACACCAGCGGTGTCAGTCCTATTGCGATGGCTAGGCAGGTGATATAAATAAGCAATGGGTTCATATCATTTTCCTTATATGGCCTAAGGCCGTTATTTTAGTCCATAGACCACTTACTATACATAGATGTTAGATATCCAAGCTTTTCAGGTAATTTCTGAAGTCGTCCTTTAAATCATCTCTTCTTAGGGCGTACTCTACGGTAGCCTCTAAAAAACCAAGCTTGTTTCCTACATCATATCTTTTTCCTTCAAAATCACAGGCAAACATCTCTTCCTTGTCAGCAAGCTCCTTAAGGGCATCTGTCAGTTGGATTTCTCCGCCTGCTCCTCTTTCAGTATGTTCCAGGATCTCGAACACTCCGGGAGTTATTATGTACCTGCCAAGTATAGCCACATTTGTTGGGGCATCTTCCGGTTTTGGTTTTTCTACCAAGTCTTTTACAGTATACACCCTGTCTTCGATTTTATCTCCAGATACTATCCCGTACTTGCTTACGTCTTCCGGTTTTACTGTCTGGACTCCCAAAACTGAAGCCTGCTTTTCATCAAAGATATCCATAAGCTGTTTTAAGGCAGGATTTTCATCATTGTATACCACGTCATCACCCAGAAGGACTGCAAATGGCTCATTGCCTACGAAGGTCTTTGCACAAAGAACTGCATGTCCAAGACCTTTAGGTTCCTTTTGTCTAACGTAATTTATATTTACCATGTCCGAAATGTCTTGCACCAACTTTAACAATTCATCCTTGTTTTTTTCTTTAAGCTCGAGCTCAAGCTCTATGGACTTATCAAAATGGTCTTCTATGGCTCTCTTGCTTCTTCCAGTTACTATTAGGATCTCTTCGATCCCTGAAGCTATGGCCTCTTCTATTATGTACTGTATGGTAGGTTTGTCCACTATAGGCAGCATCTCCTTGGGCATTGCCTTTGTGGCTGGTAAAAATCTGGTGCCAAGTCCCGCTGCCGGTATTATCGCCTTTCTTACTTTCATGTCATTCCTCCTGGTTTAATAATTTTTTTGATTGAGTTTCAAATATATCTTGCCCCAGTAATCCTTAGATGCTGCAAAATCAAAAGCCAGATTTAGATCTGTGGGTTGTTCTATGATAAAATTCTCGCTTCTGTCAAGTTCTCTCAGACTTTCTTGGAAATCAGGGTCTTTCATGTGTTCAAGCACTGTTTTGTAGTTTATGCGGCTGCTTCTGCTGCTACCCACCAGAGTCAGGCCCTTCTCAAGGATATCTCTGGTATTTATTGGCACATCTTCTTCGCTTACGCCCATTAAAACTATCATCCCTCCGGGAACCATCTTTTTGATGGACAGATCTACGGCTGAAGTTATGCCCTTTCCGCCTACACACTCAAAGGACAGGGAGAAATCATCTTTTAGCTCATCTCCAAAGATGTACTTTGTAGCGTGCTTGAAGTGAGCCAGTTTGTCGGAGCTTTTCCCAACCACGTGGATCATCTCTTTAGGCAGGTTGAAAATGTGGTGCAGTACCGTATAAAGGCTATATCCAACAGGTCCGTCACCAAATATGAGAACCTTGGTCTTTGAATTCAACTTTTCAGCCTGATATGCTTTGTAAGCAGCATTATATGCTACTGTTACAAGTTCTGACAGAACGGCCACATTGTCTGGCACCTCGTCAGGGATTTTTACCGCACACAATCCGGGATGGACCATTTTTGACTGGGTCATGCCGTCAAATCCGCTGGAAAGGAAATGGACGTTCTTGCAGTGGTTTTCAAAGTGGACACCCTTTTTACAGGCTTCACAGCAATCTTCCGGAGTCGGGTATTTGATCTCATCGTAAATATAGCCGGGGACATTAGGCACTATAACGACCCTGTCGCCTTTTCTATAGCCGTTTTGGCTGTCTTTTAATACTACTCCTATGCCTTCGTGCAAGAGCGCCATGGGAAGCTTTTTCTTTAGGGCTTCCTTTCGCCTGTTGCCAGTGTAGTATCTTAGGTCTGCGGCACATATGCAGGCGAGGGTAGGTCTTATAACAAGGTCACTGTCTCTTTTATTCAATTCTTTTTCGACAATCTCGAACCTGTAAGGACTTATGAGTTGTGTAACTTCGGATATTATCTTTGTCATTTCAATTCTTCTTTCTTCATGTTTCTAGCATAATATATTTTTTTAAAAAGCTCAATATCTTCTTGCGTAGTGAGCTTCTTGTTGTCGTAGGTATCAATGACCACTTTTACAGGAAGACCCAGCCTGTATACCAATCGTACATCGTCGGTGGTCTCCGTAAAGTTGTCCTCTATGGCTTTGTCATGGGCCATGACGATAAGGTCGTATTTGAACGTCTGGGGCATTAAACCGTTGTATAAAAGATTTCTGTCTGGCATGCCGATTATCATTCCGTTTTCCACCTGGATCATCGTATCCGTTGTTTTAACGGCTGTATCGACTGCTCCGTGTATCATTGCCTCGTCAATAGTTTCGTTAATCATGTCTTCTCCGATGAAAGGCCGGACAGCTTCATGGATCACCACCACTTCAGGTTTCTTTTCCTTAAGAGCCATTAAACCGTTGTAAGTGGAGCCCTGCCTGGTGACCGCACCCTGTACCACCATTACGGGTTTGTTAAAGTGGTATTTGGATATAAGTTCCCTGGTATAGTCCATGAATTCTTCATTCATTACTATTACGATATCGTCTATTCTCTCGCACGCATCTATCACCCTCATGGTGTGGATGATAAGGGGTACAGAGTCGAATTCAATGAATTGTTTTGGTATTTGAGATCCCATTCTTTCGCCTTTTCCGGCTGAAAGAAGTATGCAGGATGCGGTTGTTTTTTTGGACATTTTGGTGCTCCTTTCATTACAGGGGTTAGAGATTCAAGGGTTTTAAAAACTTGTTTACCAGTCTTTCGGAGCTCTTTCCGTCTAGATGGTCAAAATTCTCCCTGGCAAACTTATCTATATCGTAGTCTTTCCACTCTTCATTTTTTATTATCCGCATAAGATCCTCTTCCTTATAGGCTATGGGTCCCGGGACAAAAGTCTTGTAGTCTTTGTAAAAAGCCGAGTTCTGCTCGTATTCTTCCAGATCGTAGGGAAAAAATACCATGGGTTTGTTTAACAGTGCAAATTCAAATATAGCAGACGAATAATCCGTCAATAGAACGTCTGTAGCCGTAAGCAGTCCATTAAGAGGATATTTTGAGGGAACTATCAAAATATTTTCTCCATTTTTTTCAAGGTTTTTCATGATTGCATGGGGATGTGGTTTTACCAGTAAAATATACTCATCTCCCAACTCTTTTAGAAACTTACCGGTGTCAATGGGAAATACCGAATGCTTGTCCTTTCCCCTTCCTCTAAAAGTGGGAGCATAGAGTATCACTTTTTTGTTTTTGATGTCCGGAAAGTCTTTTAAAACTTTTTTTCTTTGCTTTTCAACTTTCTTTTCATCAAAAAAGAAATCCGTCCTGGGTGCTCCTATGGGGATAACATTTTCAAGTGGTACCCCAAAAGCCTGAGAATAATCCCAAGCAACGCTTTGTGAAGTACATACGGCGTAGTCGTAGTACTTGTGAAGAAAATCGGCCTCAACGCCTTTTATGCCGTCTTTAAGCCCCAGAGTGCTTCGGCCAAACTTCTTGAAGGATCCGCAGGCATGCCAGGTCTGTATTACCTTTGTTGCTTTCTTGTGTGGAAATAGATGGACAGGCAAATATGCATTGTCCAAAAACACTATACCAGAGGTCTGAACGTGGTAAAGTCCCCTTACCAGTTTAAACAGATATCTTATCTTTTCAAAAAAACTGTATCCATAGGAATCTATTAGAAAGACCGACTTGTAATTTAAGCCCTGCCTTTTTATTTCATCATTTATATATTTAAGATTTCCCTGCAACACATCATTTCTAGGCGTTGCAAAGAGGATCTTTCTCTCGTTCACCATCAGCGGCTTGAACAATATGTAAAAAAATCTTAAAAACATTTTGGTCAATACGTATTCTGTTCCGGTCATATCAATCCCGCCCTTTGATTATCTTGTCGATAAATCTTTTTGTAGATCCCGAGTCCTTGTAATCGAAAAATTTATCCTTGAATTGCCTGATTTTATCCATATCCCAAACATCATTTTTGATGATCTTTGCCAACTCATCCTGATCTCTCGCTATAGGACCGGGAATGAAATCTTCGTAGTTGTAGTAAAAGTCCCTCTCATCCATGTAGCTTTCAAGGTCGTAGGCATAGAAAACCATAGGTTTTTCCATCAGGGCAAACTCAAAAACCACGGAAGAATAATCTGTGATCAAGATGTCTGAAAGTATCATAAGCTCGTTGATGTCTTCGTCTTTGGACAAATCTATTGCAAAATCGGAGTACTTGTCGTCCATCTGGAATCCTTGGCTTACAAAAGGATGAAGTTTCAATATCAGCACATGGTCGTCACCCAACTGCTTCTTTAGATCCTCCATATCCAGATTGCAACCGCCTTTTGCATCGAATCTGCTGTTTCCTCTGAATGTAGAAGCGTAAAGAAGCAACTTTTTATCTCCGAATATGTCATATTTGTTTCTTAGCTTTTTTATTATCTGTTCTTTTTTTTCTTCATCAAAAAATATATCCGTTCTTGGAATCCCTATGGATATTATCTTGTTTATATCCATGTGAAATCCGTCGGCATAATGTTTGGCCACTTCTTTTGAACTGACTAAAACGCAGTCATAATTGGAGTGGATCTTCACTTTTTCTAAAAAACTTTTGCCGACCCCGAAGCTTTTGTCTACAACGCTGTATCCAAATTTCTTAAAAGCCCCGCAGGCATGCCATACCTGCACTACTGTAGTCTCATCTTTAGGTTTGACTACATACAGTGGGTATAAGTAATCGTCCACGATAAAGAAACTGCTTGTTGCAATATGGTAGGCAGCTTGGATCATCCTCATCAAGTATACGATCTTTCCATTAAAATCATCTTGAGATTTATGAAGAAACAATTTGACTTCGTGACCGGTATCCTGCCTTAAAAGTTCTTCGTATATATATTTAAGATTTCCATCAAGTTTTCCGGTGCTAAGGTTTGCCAGGGTTATCTTGTTTCTGACCGGCAGCATGGACAAAAATATCCAGGCAAATTTTATGATGTTTTTTCTTATGGAATTTATCACTTTATATCCCCTTCATTCGAAAACAGCAGATCCACCACTCTCTCCGTAGCTCCTCCGTCGGCATATTCAAAGAATTTATCCCTGAAAGGTTCCACCTTTTTTTGCATATAGTCCTCATCTCTTATGGATGTCAACAGCTCTTCAAATGTCCTGCAGATCTTGCCTGGAACAAAATCTTCGTATTTGTAGTAGAAATCCCTGCCTGAAATATATTCATCCAGGTCATAGGCATAAAACAGCATGGGTCCTCCCAGCAGGGAGTATTCAAAGCAGGTGGATGAATAATCCGTAATAAGCAGATCAGTAACCAGAAGCAGGTCATTTATGTCCCTTTCGCCGGAAAGATCGAAAAACTTGTCTTTGTACTCTTCCGGGATCTTCAAACCTTTTGTTACAAATGGGTGCATCTTGAATATGACAACATACTCGTCCTTGCACATTTCGTAGAATTCCTTGAAATCTATCTTGTCATAATCGTAATAAGCCGATTTTGCTCCCGCTCCCCTGAAGGTAGGAGCGAAGGTTATGACCTTTTTGTTTTTAAATATGGGAAATGCCTGGTATATTTCTCTTTTTTTGTCTCTTAAATAATCCTCGTCAAAGAACACGTCCGTCCGAGGCACACCTGTTGCATGTACTTTTGATTCCTCTATACCGAAGCCTTCCGCATAGTATTTTGCAACTTCTCTGGAGCTGACGATGGCCTTTGTATAATTTTTGTGATGTGTTGAAAATGGGGTTGGCCCCCCGGGTTTGCCCACCCTTGAGTATCCGAAGGTCTTAAAAGCCCCTACTGCGTGCCACAATTGTACAAGTTCCACACCTTTTCTTAGCTTAAGTCCGTATATCATAGGATAATAATCGTCTATAATTATGTATTTCGAAGTGGCCAGCAAGCAGGGCATCTTGAATTTGTCAGACAGTCCTCTTTTTTTGCTCACTTTTTCCTTGAACAAATATTTTATCTCGTAACCGGGATACTTCTGGACCAATCTGTCATGGACGAACTTTAGATTCCCCCCAAGACTGATCCTTGAATCCGTTGCGAACAAAACCCTGTTCTCCTTGACTTTTGTGGTGTATGTGCACACCTTGTACAGTAAGGCGTACAAATATTTTCTTGTCGCCTTTATGAAATTCTTCAAGTCCGACTTTGGTTTTACCTTGAAGTTTACATGATCGATTATCTCCACCACCAGGTCGTTGTCAGATCCTATCATGGGGTTTACAGAATAGCAGCTTTTACCGTATATAAAGTCCTTTTGCGCCCCTTCTGCAACAGTGATCTTACCCTTTACGGGAAGGCTTTTTCCCTTGGGATCCTTTAATACAAACCTGTACATCCCTTCCGCTAAAGGGAATGCCTTGTTGATGCTCATTACATTGATTTTGGCCACAAGATTTTTATCGTCTTTTGTCAACGGAAGTTCGAAAGAACGTTTTCCATCCTTTGACACGATTTGGATCTTATCAAATCTTTCACGGTCATCAAGATCCGCTTGGATACGTAATATTAAATTTATTCTTTCCCAACTGATGTCATCGGCAAAAATCCCGTCGTTTAAAATATGATCGTATGACAATTTTAATTCCTCCGAAATATCTTTCAATTGTTTTCGTACTCGTGATCCATGTATAGGATACCCGTACCGTGGAATTCATCGGAATCCACGTAAAAGGGAGTCTTGTTGGAATAACCGAAATGAAGAGCCCCTTTGTTGTCCCTTATCTCTCCAGATAGAAGGTATTTCCCGGGCAATAGTTTCAGATCCTTTATTCTAACTTTCAACGTGTGCGTACCCAAGGAGTCTTCTATTTTATGATTTTCGCTTCTTTTGTCGCTGCCGAAAATCTCATTGGTCTCCGCATCTCTTACTGTAAAGCACCACCTGAGATTCTGCATGGGTTTTTTGATCGTATAATCCACGGAGAATCTTACGTCCTCCATGTACGAAAACCTGTCGGTGACAGATCCGTTGCTGTCTATCATCCTGAAGTTTTTGTACTCAAGGATGTCTTCTTTACCCAGTATGGACTGCTTCTTTTCGGATTTCATGAGCTTTTGAGCCTTTTCTTTTGCACGTTCTTCCTTTAAAAAGGTTTCGTATTTGAGCATTACGGGACCAGTATCCCCGTAATCCATGAGTTTTCCGTCCTTTATCCATGCACATTTGTTGCAAAATGATTTTACCGTAAAAAGGGAGTGGCTTACAAACAGGATCGTCTTGCCCTGTTCCTTGAACTCTTCCATTCTTTCGATGCACTTAAGCTTGAATACGTCGTCCCCAACCGCCAAGGCCTCATCGACTATGAGGATGTCGGGATCCACATTTACGCTGATTGCAAATCCCAATCTGGATTTCATGCCGCTTGAATAGGTCCTTACAGGTTGGTTTATGTAATCCCCTATATCTGCAAAATCGATGATGTTTTGGATCTGCTTGTCCATTTCCTTCTTCTGGATACCCATGGCCAGAGCTTTAAGGTAGATATTTTCCATACCTGTAAGTTCCGGATCGAACCCGCTTGTAAGTTCAAGCAGAGCACTGATTTTACCGTTAATCCTTATACTTCCACTTGTAGGCGACGTTACTCCGGTTATCATCTTAAGCAACGTGGATTTTCCAGCACCGTTTTTCCCCAATATTCCCAAAGCTTCTCCCTTGGGGATTGAAATGGTAAGATCGTCCAAGGCATGAAATTGAGAGTAGTTTTTCTTTTTTAAAAAAATGTCCGCCACCCTGTGCCAGGATCTCTTGTATATCTTATATATTTTTGTGAGGTTTTTTATCTCTATACTATTTTCCATATGCGCTCCTTACAGAATATCCGCAAATTCATCCTTGAGCTTGCCAAACAAAAATGCTCCCACAAGTGCAAGAGTGATCGTAACACCCCAAAAATAAAAGGTGTATCCCAGGTTGTCGTAAAACCACCTTTGATTTAAAAGGCTGTCTCTATAACCGCTGACGAAATAGTTGATGGGATTTGCCATCACCACCAGCTTTAAAACCCCCGTTACGTTGCCTATGTGCCATATTATGGGGGTCAGCCAAAATAGCATCTGCGTTACGGATTTTATCAAATGTTCAAAATCCCTGCTAACTACGATGAGTGCAGACGTGGTCCACGACAACACCGTCATGAATACAAACATGGCGAAACTATAGTAAAGCAGTTGAAGGTAATATAAGTTTGGGGCCTGCCCCGCCAGGGCAAATATCACCACAACGATAAAAGTCATGACCAGATGGACGTACAACTGGGACAAAACGCTGAATGTGGGTATGGTGGATACAGGGTAGACCATCTTAGTTACCAGATGCTTGTTGTTGCGCAGGGATTTTCCGGCATAGACCAGTGTCTCGGATATGAAGAACCAGGGTATTATGCCAGCTACCAGATAAAGGATGTAGGGATGTTCGTTTATATCCTTTCCGCCCCTTATGCCCACAGAGACGGCAAACCAGTAGACACCGATGAACAAAAGGGGTTTAACCAGTGCCCAGAAAGCACCGAGAGCCGCACCGCTGTACCTCTTGTTCAATTCCTTCAGGGACATTTCCACAGTCCTTCCCGTATTTATGAAATTTTCCTTGATCATTATCCAGGGATACCTGAAAAAATCCATCATTTGACGACCTCTTATCTTTCGGGGGTAAATTCAAACCCGAATACATTTTTCACCAATTCAAATCTTTCGTTTTGATCGGGAATGTAGTATATGTTGTTGTCGATATACTCATACTCCCCTTTGACCACGTACTTGTTCATGGTTGAAATATTTATCTTTTGAACATACAATCCCAAAGCGCTCATTTCCTTAAGGGAAAGGTCCGTATCAATATTTTCATTGTAATTGGAAATAAGTTTGGGGATTATTGATATCTTGTTTTGCTTTTTAAGTTGATCGTACACCATTTGAAAAGCTTCCTGCATTTTTGAAGCCCTGTCCACATCCTTGGTGGCATCACCTTCGCGATCATTTATATACGCAAGAAACTGTTTACCCATCATGGTCTGCTGTCCGGCTTCTGCAATCAACCGATTCTCATAGTTGGCGTAATAAACATCTTCCTCAACAAATACCTCTACTCCTCCGATGTCGTCTATCAGCTTGATGAACCCATCCATGTCGATGGCTATGTAATTGTTTATATAGATATTTCCCAAAAATTCACTTACAGTATCAACTACGTACTTATAGCCCATAAGCTCCTTTTCTTCATCCGTTTTTCCGCCTCCAAGATCGTGCCCGTAATAAAATGAAGCGTTTATCTTGTCCATTCCTGGTCTGTGAGCTATCCATACCTTGCTGTCTCTGGGAAAAGATATGAGGTCTACGGTGTCGTCGCTCAGATTCATGGAAACCAGGACTATGGCATCTGGTCTGAACAGCCTGTAATACTCGTCTCTCGCCTCATTTTTGTCAAAGCCCATAAGAAGGATGTTTATCCTGTCCTGCTGATAAATTGTTGAAACTCCGTCTTTTGCCTCCTGCTGAGAATCCAGCTCTTCCTGCAATTTTCGCTCAGCTTCCTGCTGCTTTAAGAAAACCGCCTTTGCGTCTTTTATCTGATTGTATTGATAAACTCCAAAAGCCGTTCCCAGGAGTACGACTATCAAAATTGATACGATTGCTATTTTTTTGTTTTTTGTCAGTTTTTTCATGTGACAGCTCCTTCGATCTTTTATCAGGCGTACCATTTTATTTTAACATTAAAATATTTATAATGTTAAAATTTTTAATCCATATTAAGACAAAGACACGGAAATCTCCGTGTCTCGGTTATCAGCGCCTTAATCGTAGGATCTTTTTCCGCCTCCAAGCAGATGTACGTTATCCAGTATCTTTCCTGTTCCGAAAGCCACAGAGGATTCTGCATTCTCAACTATATTGACGGGCACGCCCATTCTTTCAGATATCAATTTGTCTAATCCCTTCAGCAGTGCTCCACCGCCAGCAAGATAAATTCCGGTGTCGCTAATGTCGGATGCCAATTCAGGTGGAGTTTTTTCCAAAACGCCGTGAATCGCATTGATCACTGCAACTATGTTGTCTGCCAAAGCTTCTCTTATCTCTTCGGATGTAACTGTTATGGTTTTAGGCAAACCGCTGAGAAGGTCTCGACCCCTGATGTCCATGGTCTGCTCTTCTTCGCCGGGATATGCGCTTCCTATGTTGATCTTAAGATCTTCGGCAGTTCTTTCACCGATAAGCACGTTGTGATTCTTTCTCATGTACCTGACTATGGATTCGTCAAATTTGTCTCCGGCAATTTTGATGGATGTGCTCTCGACTATTCCGCCCAATGACAGTACGGCTACGTCAGTAGTACCGCCACCGATGTCTACTACCATGTTTCCCGTAGGCTGGGTGATGTCGATCCCCGCCCCTATGGCTGCAGCTACAGGCTCTTCAACTATTACAGGATTGGTTCCACCTGCAGAAAGGACCGCTTGTTCAACAGCTCTTTTTTCAACTTCCGTAGCACCACTGGGGATACCAACTACCACTCTTGGTCTGAATATCCTTCTATTGCCCGCTACTTTTGCTATGAAGTATTTCAACATTCTTTCAGTTATCTTAAAGTCGGAGATGACTCCGTCTCTCAAAGGTCTGATTGCCTGGATGTTTCCCGGGGTTCTTCCCAGCATCGCTCTGGCGTCAGCGCCTATGGCTTTTATCTCATTTGTATTTGTATCAATAGCAACAACCGAAGGTTCCTGCAAAACTATCCCCTTACCCTTTACGTAAACAAGTATGTTTGCGGTGCCCAGGTCTATCCCAATATCTTTTCTAAATGCCATTGTTAACTTTTCACTCCCATCTTTGTGTTCGACTGTACAACAACTTATTATATCATAAGGAAAATACATTACCATATAGGTGTTGTAAAATAATTATCGCAAAATCAGGTTAATTGTAACATAGAAGGAGATTTTGGAGAATAAAATTTTCGGGAGTTAAGGGAATTTTAAGAAAGGAGATCCTTCGGCAAGCTCAGGATGACGAATCAATACTAGGCGTCATTCTGAACGCATGTGAAGAATCTAAGTATTTGTAGAGATCCTTCGACAGGCTCAAGATGACGTATCAATACAAGGTGTCATTCTGAACACATGTGAAAAATCTAAGTATTTGTAGAGATCCTTCGACAAGCTCAGGATGACAATCAATATAAAAGAAAAGCACCCGAATCTGAATATCCGAGTGCATCCCTTTGTGTTTACTTGTACTGGCTTACCTTGATCCTTGCTATTGCCCTTCTCAATGCGGCTTGAGCCCTGATGAGATCCTGGTCGCTCTTTTTAAGTCTCTCTTCAGCTCTCTTTTTCGCCTGTTCCGCACGCTCAACATCGATTTCTTCAGGCCATTCGGCGGCATCCGCCAAAATAACCACATTGTCAGGCATTATCTTGGCGAATCCCCCCAGCAGGGTCGCCATCTTGAAATTCTTTGGTTCCGTAAAAACCTTGAGTTCACTCAAGGCAAGGGTGGTCATCAAGGGTGTGTGATCGGCCAGGATAGCCATGTCCCCTTCTGCTCCCTTAAGTACTATTTTTTCGATTTCACCGTCATAAAACACTCTATCGGGCGTGATGATTCGCAGCCTGTACGTGGACATCAGATCACCCTCCTTAATTTTTAGCTTTCATTCTCTCGGCTTTTTCAATGGCATCATCAATCGTTCCAACCAGAAGGAAGGCAGATTCAGGAAGGTTGTCGTGCTTGCCTTCGATGATTTCCTTAAATCCTCTTATGGTTTCATTGATAGGTACATATTTACCTTCAATACCGGTAAACTGCTCGGCAACACTGAAAGGCTGAGACAGGAATCTCTCTACTTTTCTCGCTCTGGTTACAATGACCTTGTCTTCATCAGAAAGCTCATCCATACCCAGTATGGCGATTATGTCTTGAAGTTCCTTGTATCTCTGAAGAATTTCCTGAACGTTTCTTGCAACTCTGTAGTGTTCCTCACCTACTATCTGCGGATCTAAGATCCTTGAAGTAGAGTCCAGCGGATCTACTGCAGGGTAGATGCCTTTTTCGGATATTGCCCTGTTAAGTACTGTAGTTGCGTCAAGGTGGGCAAATGTTGTTGCAGGGGCCGGGTCGGTAAGGTCATCGGCAGGTACGTATACGGCTTGTACCGATGTTATGGAACCCTTGCTTGTAGATGTGATCCTTTCTTGAAGGGCACCCATCTCAGTTGCAAGAGTAGGTTGGTAACCTACCGCACTAGGCATCCTTCCCAGAAGTGCGGATACTTCCGAACCCGCCTGGGTAAATCTGAATATGTTGTCGATGAAAAGAAGTACGTCCTGTCCCTCTTCGTCTCTGAAATACTCGGCCATGGTAAGACCCGTAAGGGCGATCCTCATCCTTGCTCCCGGTGGCTCGTTCATTTGACCGAAGCATAGAGCCGTCTTGTTGATTACTCCGGACTCCATCATCTCGTAGTAAAGGTCGTTTCCTTCTCTCGTTCTCTCTCCTACTCCGGCAAATACTGAAAGTCCGCCGTGCTCGGTAGCAATGTTGTTTATAAGTTCCTGGATAAGTACGGTTTTTCCTACACCCGCACCACCAAAAAGTCCGATCTTTCCACCTTTTGTGTATGGTGCAATAAGGTCAACGACCTTGATGCCGGTCTCGAACATTTCAGGTTCCGTCTGCTGCTCGTCAAAGGAAGGAGCGCTTCTGTGGATAGGGTGTCTTTCGATACCCTCCTGTACAGGTTTGCCGTCTATGGGCTCTCCAAGTACGTTGTACATTCTTCCCAAGGTGTCTTTCCCAACTGGAACTTGTATGGGAAGTCCTGTGTCAAATGCATCCATTCCCCTTCTAAGTCCGTCTGTTGAATCCATCGCTATACATCTGACTATGTCATCTCCCAAGTGCTGGGCAACCTCAACAACGAGCTTTTCACCCATATGGTCAATGGTTATCGCATTGTACAGCTTGGGCAGATGTTCTCTTTTAAACTTAACGTCTATAACCGGGCCTATTATCTGCACGATCTGTCCTACATTTTGTGCCATTATATTGCCTCCAATCTTCTTTTATCGGTAATTATTTCTGAGCGTTGGCGCCACCGATGATCTCAGTCAATTCCTGAGTGATCTGTGCCTGTCTAGCTCTATTATAGTGAAGTGTCAAAACGTCTATCATTTCATTTGCGTTGTCAGTAGCAGTTTCCATGGCCATTCTTCTTGCACCTTGCTCCGATGCGCTTCCTTCTATCATGGCGCCATAGATAGTGGTGCAGATATACTTTGGCATAAGATAATTGAGAAGGCTCTCGGGAGAGGGCTCAAAAGTCATTATCAAAGGAATTTCGTCCTTTTGGGGCATCTCCACTTCATCAAACTCGTCTCTGCTCAAAGGCAGAAGTTGTATCATGTTTGCTCTTTGAGTGATGGTGGACACAAATTCTGTGAAGCTGAGTACCACTTGATCAACTTCTCCACTTTTATACATGTCCATTGCCATTTTGCCTATTTCACAGGCCTGGGCGTAGGTAGGTTGTTCCGAAACTCCGATCACGTCGTGGATCACGTCGTAACCTCTCTTTTGAAAGTAATCCCTTCCTTTGGAACCCAAAGTGATAAGTGCCGCCTGTTCCTTGTCCTTGACTGCATTGGTCACCAGCTTTATTACGTTGGCGTTGTAGCCTCCAGCAAGTCCCCTGTCAGCGGTCACGACTATGTACAATGTCTTTTTGATTTCCCTTTGCTCGAGATAAACGCTCTTTATCCTCTCGCACTGGGCTGCCATTTCACGCATGCTGGTAAGCATGGTTTCAAAGTATGACTTTCTGGCTTCAGCTCTCATCCTGGCTTTTCTCAACTTGGAAGAAGCAACCAGTTCCATGGCATGGGTGATCTGCTTTGTACTGTTGACGCTTTTTATTCTTCTTTTAATATCACGAATATTCTCCGCCATGGTCATTCACCTCCGTTAATGGACATTTTACAGTTCCTTTACAAACGAATCCGTAAATTTAGTCAACAACTCCGTCAACTGATCGACTATAGGATCTGAAAGGGCTCCCTCGTCCTTTATGAACTTAAGGGTTTCAGGATAGTTCAAGTCGGCGTATTCGACTAGTCCTTTTTCGTATTCCTTGATCTTGTCAACAGGTACTTTTGCTGCAAAATCATTGGTTATGGCGTAGATGACCAAAACTTGATGTTCAACTTTCATCGGTGCGTATTGATCCTGCTTAAGAAGTTCAACAACTCTTTCTCCCTTGGCAAGTTGCGCCTTGGTGGCTTCGTCAAGATCGGAACCGAATTGTGCGAAAGAGGCAAGTTCCCTGTACTGGGCGTACTCTATCCTAAGCGGTCCGGCAACCTTCTTCATGGCTTTTATCTGAGCCGCGCCACCTACCCTGGATACTGATATACCTGGGTTTACGGCCGGTCTGATACCTGCGAAGAATAATTCCGACTCCAAAAATATCTGTCCGTCTGTTATCGATATTACGTTGGTAGGGATATATGCGGATACGTCTCCGGCTTGTGTCTCGATTATAGGCAAAGCCGTCAATGAACCCCCGCTTTTCAGCTTGGCCGCTCTTTCCAAAAGTCTGGAGTGAAGGTAGAATACGTCTCCAGGGTAAGCTTCCCTTCCTGGTGGTCTTTTAAGAAGAAGACTCATTGCACGATATGCCACCGCATGCTTGGAAAGATCGTCGTAAATTATAAGGACGTCTTTTCCCTGGGCCATGAAGTATTCACCTATGGTGACTCCGGTGTAAGGAGCCAGATATTGAAGTGGTGCCAGCTCGCTGGCTGTAGATGCTACTACTATACTGTAATCCATTGCTCCCATTTCAGTAAGTTTGCTTACGATTTGAGCTACGGTAGATGCCTTTTGTCCGATGGCGACGTATATGCATATTACGTCCTCACCCTTTTGATTGATGATGGTGTCTATTCCCAGTGCTGTTTTACCGGTCTGTCTGTCTCCGATGATAAGTTCCCTTTGGCCTCTGCCTATTGGGATCATTGAGTCAATGGCCTTGTAACCAGTTTGAAGCGGAGTATCGACCGATTGTCTTTCGATAACGCCGGGTGCCTTTACTTCTACCGGTCTGGTGTTGGATGTGACAACGGGTCCTTTACCGTCGATAGGTTGTCCAAGAGAATTTACAACTCTTCCGATCATGGCCTCTCCTACGGGAACCTCTACTATTTTTCCTGTACACTTGACCTTGTCGCCTTCGACTATCTTGGTGTCGTCACCTAAAAGTACACAACCGACGTTGTCTTCTTCCAAGTTCAATACCATTCCAAATACATCCTGGGGAAATTCCAAAAGCTCTCCGGCCATGGCATTTTCCAGTCCGTGGATACGGGCAATACCGTCTCCTACTTGAATCACTGTACCTACATCAGCTGTTTCCAGCTTGTGCTCATATTGTAAAATCTGTTCCTTGATCACCTTGCTAATTTCTTCAGGTCTGAGATTCAATTAATTCACCCCTAACTCTTGTAGTCTTATTTCTTTCAACTCATTCTTGAGCAAAGATATTTTTCTCTTAACGCTTCCGTCGATTACCTGGTCGCCTATGTATACTATCAATCCGCCTATGATGCTCTTGTCAATTTCAGTGGTCAACATGACTGTTTTATTGTATTTTTTCTCAAGCTTGTCTTTCAGTCGCTCTTTGTCCTTTTCGTCCAGTTCGATGGCGCTTACCACGTTTGCCTCGACCAGGTTGTTCTCCGCAAAGTACAACTCTCTGAAAGAGTCAAAGACATCCTTGATATCTTCGATTCGATTTTTGTCCACGGACAACATAAGGAAATTGTAAAGGTACCCGTTGATTTGATCCTTGTAGATCTTTTCAAGGATAATCTTTTTTTCGTCGGTCTGAGTGCTCGGCAATATAAGAATTTCCCACAATTTCAGATTATCTCTGAAACTTCTCATGACCATCCTGAATTGCTCGTAGATTTCATCGACGATTTTCTGTTCCTTAGCGACTTCCAGCAAAGCCTGGGAATATTTTTTTCCTACCAGACTCATTGCGCCTCTCCCGCCTCTTCAATAAAGTTTGTGATAAGTTTGCGGTGTTTCTCGTTGTCCATTTCCGATTCTACGACTTTTGTAGCTGCCAGGATCGACAATTCAACGATCTCACCCTTGAGTTCTTCCAGCGCTTTCTCCTTCTCGCGTCGGATCTCAATTTGATTTCTTTCAAAAACTCTGTCGGCTTCCATATCGGCGTGCTTGAGGATCTCGTTTCTTTTTTCGTTGGCTTTAGTTGTGGCGCTTCTGATGATATCTCTTGACTCGTTTTCTATATTGCTTAGTTTCTCCTGATACTCCACCTTGTATTTTTCGGCCTCTGCCTTTAATTTTTCAGCCTCCGTCATTTCAGAGCTTATCTCTAGAGCTCTGGACTCCATGAATGCCTTTATCTTGTCATAGAAGAACTTTTTAACGATGAAAACCAGTACCAGAAAGTTGAATATATTTGCTGCGATTTGCATAAAATCCAGATTTACCATTCCAGTGTTTCCCATTAGGTTACCTCCCCTCTCAGGTCTATATTTTGCACCCAGGGTGCATCGAACGATTCAACAACCATACCGCGTTTAAATAAACGGATTTGCAAACAACAGTATCATTGCTACGATAAGTCCGTAGATACCGGTAGTCTCCGCTACTGCGGCTCCAAGAAGCATTGTTCTTGTAACATCTCCCTGAGCTTCAGGCTGTCTTCCAACGGCTTCGGCTCCCTTGCCGGCTGCGTATCCCTGGCCGATCCCAGGTCCGATACCTGCTATCATTGCCAGTCCTGCTCCTATTGCAGAACATGCTTTTATTAGTTCTATACCTGTTATCATTTTTTATCCTCCCCTGTGCTTAAATAAATGGATTTGCAAACAATAATATCATCGCTACGATAAGTCCGTAGATACCGGTAGTCTCTGCTACTGCGGCTCCAAGAAGCATTGTTCTTGTAACATCTCCCTGCGCTTCAGGCTGTCTTCCGACGGCTTCGGCTCCCTTGCCGGCTGCGTATCCCTGGCCGATCCCAGGTCCGATACCTGCTATCATGGCCAATCCGGCGCCGATTGCGGAACATGCTTTTATTAGTTCTATACCTGTTATCATCATTATCCTCCTCTTGTTATTGCACGTTTCGTGCTGTTTTTGATTGGGTTTTCATATTCAATTATTTTTTGATAAAGTGCATTTTATACAAATGGATTCGAATACATAAGTATCAAAGATACAATAAGAGCGTATATACCTGTTGTCTGGGCAACTGCCTGGCCCAAAAACATTATCTTGGTTATATTGCTCTGCTGATCCGGTCTCTTGCCCGTGGCTTCAGCTGCCTTGCCCGCTGCATAGCCCTGGCCGATACCCGGTCCGATACCGCCAATCATGGCGATCCCCGCTCCAAGAGCGGATGCACCCACTATTATAAAAGCACCTTCCATGGAAGCAAAAGGGTTACCGTACAATAGAATAAGTGATATAACAAGAGCCAAGATACCGGTAGTCTGAGCAACTGCCTGGCCTACCAGCATTACAAGGGTCACACCTTTTGAGTTCCTTGGATTTATCCCTACCGCTTCAGTGGCTTTCCCTGCTGCGTAACCTTGACCTATGGCCGGGCCCATTCCAGCTATAACGGCAATACCCGCTCCCAATGCGGAGCTGGCTATTACTACCATCCCCCCTGTGGAAGTTACCAGTGGATTTCCGAAAATCAGAATAAGTGCTACTACAAGAGCCAGTATGCCTGAAGTCTCGGCTATTGCAGCTCCAAGAAGCATTGTGGATATGATATTCTTGCTGTCCTTGGGACTGTGTCCTGTGGCTTCTGCGCCTTTTCCGGCAGCATAACCCTGACCGATTCCCGGGCCAATACCAGCAATCATTGCAAATCCGGCTCCTAGAACGGATGCACAGGCTATAATTACTTTTGGCTCATATCCCATAATAAAGTCAAAGAACCATTGGATAAAATTGGTTTCCATCATCAAACCTCCTTCCTGTTGATCATCCGTTTAGTCCATCGCCATGGAAATAAATACCATGGACAACATTACGAAAATAAAACTCTGCAGCAATCCTGAGAAAATGTCAAAGTACAGGTGGGCAAGGATGGGTATCCCGGCTGCGAAGAACATCAGATTCGTAAGTCCGCTGTAGATAAGTGACATGATAATGACTCCACCCAGCATGTTTCCGAACAAACGGAAGGACAATGATATGGGGTTTGCAAACTCGCCGATGATGTTGATGGGAAGAAGCAAAGGTATCGGTTCGATGAACCCTTTTAAAAACCCGCCTATCCCCTTTGATTTGATCGCGAAGAACTGTGTCATGAAGAAGGTCAACAGCGCCAAACCAAAAGTCATGGTCAAATCTGCAGTTGGAGGCCTCAAAGCCACCAGACCGAGTAGATTGGCAATGCCCAGATACATGAATAATGCCAGCATGTAAGGAGCGAAAGCCATGTTTTTTTTGCCCATTGTGTTTTCTGTCAGGTTGTCGATTGCACTTACCACCATCTCTGCCACAACCTGAAGCTTGCCGGGAACTTTTTTCATGTTCCTGGTGGATAGAAACGCAAAGATGATGATCAGTCCCATTACCAGCCAGGTGTTCACCATGGTTTCGGTTATGGGAAAGCCGAGTATTTCGGCGTAAATCTTTGGACCGCTCATTTTTTCACCTCTCGATTAAAAGTATTTTGTCATTTATTTCAAGCCGAATTTTATTTCGGCAAAGGGCACCTACTTTTTGATTCCCGTATATATATTTAGTATGAATATCACGAATTTTATAAGAAGAAGACCGATTACAGTACCGAGTACGTTCATGGTTTCATTGTTTATGGACACATAAAGGACCGCCCCTGCAAGAAGATATCTAACGAAATATCTGCTGGTGACGTATGCCTGAGCTTTGGATGCAGGCATTGACATGGATTTTTTGATGGTTAATTGCAGAAGCCTGAAATTAAGGATGCTGAATACCATCCCGAACACCAGACCCATAAGAAGACTGGGACCGTCATCGCTTAGTAAAAACATGGCGGCGCCGATTACAGCACCGGCGATCACAGTTGCTTTGATTACCGTACTTGCTTCAAAATCATAGTTTGCTTTCTGAGTCATTTCCATTATCCTCTTCACTATCCTTTTCGTTGTTTCTTGAGGCTCTGGTTCCAATTACAAACATATTTCTCAATGCAGCCAAGACACCCATTATCGTCATTATGAATAAAAACAGATTTCCCGTTCCAAAGCGGCTGTCCAAATATTTCCCTATGAAAAAACATCCGGCTATGGGCACGAACATGGATATCCCCAGTTGGGTCAGCAAGGCCAAATTCGCCCAGGGGTTCTTTTTATTCATCTTACACCTCGATTTTGGTTAATTATATGTCAATTCCATTTGGAATTGCGTAAATCCACTTTGCATTTGCTTGATATTTATATTGTAAAACGATGAAAAAGCATTCATTTTTGATCAGATTGTACTGCTGTATATACAAGTAGTTATTTTATTCTACTACATGAATGTTAAATTTACAACAATTATTATGCCTTATCTACAATTATTTTTGCTTCCGCAAGAAATCTCAGAGACATGTAATCGGGATAATCTCCACTGTAGACTATTCTTTTTATTCCGCTGTTTATTATCATCTTGGCGCACAATATGCATGGAGAATGGGTTATGTATATTGTTGAATCTTTGATGCTGACGCCGTGCATGGCGGATTGTATGATGGCATTTTGTTCTGCATGGATCCCCCTGCAAAGTTCGTGTCTGGATCCGGAAGGTATGTTCATCTCTTCTCTCAGGCACCCAACTTCGCCGCAGTGTGCGATCCCGCTGGGAGCTCCGTTGTATCCGGTGGCTATTATTCTCTTATCCTTGACTATTATGGCGGCAACCTGCCTTCTGAGGCATGTGGACCTTTTTTTGACCACCTGAAGTATCTCTAAAAAATATTCATCCCACGAGGGTCTATCCATTTCAAACATCTCCTGACGAAATTATTCAAACAATTGTATACAATGTACTGTGGACACGATTACAAACTGTGGCTTAAGTATAATCCCTATTATAACGTGTATCAATGTTAAAAACAATCTCTTCACACTATCGCCGTTTTGTCGTCAATCCCATTATAGTGGAAATATCAAAATCAGTCCGTTGCATGAGATACGGTTTGGATCATATAAAAAAAAGACAGTGTACCAATAAAAATGGTCACTGTCCGTTATCATTGCAATCAAATCATTTAGTTCCGAACAATCTGTCTCCTGCATCTCCCAGACCGGGCACGATGTACGCGTGGTCATTTAGTACTTCGTCCACAGCTCCTGCGTAAATGTCAACGTCAGGATGGGCATTTTGAAGGACTTCCACGCCTTTTTTTGATGCGATCAGGCACATGAACCTGATGTTTGCAGCTCCTCTTTCCTTCAAGAAATCGATGGCTGCAGATGCAGATCCTCCTGTTGCAAGCATCGGATCCACAAGAATGATCTCTCTGTCTGCTATATCAGTGGGAAGCTTGCAGTAGTATTCAACTGGTTCTAAAGTCTCAGGATCCCTGTAAAGTCCGATGTGGCCTACCTTGGCGACTGGTATCAATGATAAAAGTCCATCGACCATGCCGAGGCCCGCTCTCAAAATGGGCACGATGGCAAGTTTCTTGCCGGAAAAAACCTTGGTTTTCATGGTAGTTATGGGTGTTTCAATTTCGACTTCGTCAAGTTGAAGATCTCTGGTTGCTTCGTATGCCATCAACATGGAGATTTCATTGACCAGTTCCCTAAACTCCTTGGCTCCTGTGTTTTTGTCCCTTATCATGCTGATTTTGTGGACGATCAGGGGATGGTCCATTACTATTAATTTTGACATATTAGCCTCCTCTTATTTATTGTATTTGGATTCCAAATCTTTTATCTTGTTGACTCTTCTTTCGTGTCTGCCGCCTTCAAAGTCGGTTTTAAGCCAGGTATCGACTATTTCCAAGGCAAGATCGGTTCCAAGAACCCTTCCGCCCAGGGCAAGAATGTTCGCATCGTTGTGTGCTCTAGACATTTTTGCGGAGAATGTATCGCTTACCAAAGCCGCTCTTATTCCCGGTATTTTGTTGGCGGAAATAGAGATCCCAAGACCTGTGCCGCAGACGATTATTCCCTTCTCGGATTCTCCGTCCTTTACGGACAGCGCCACTTTCTCGCCGATTTCAGGGTAATCCACCGATTCGGTATCGTATGCTCCAAAATCTTCAACTTCGTAGTTTTTATCAAGCAGGTATTCTTTTACAGTCTCTTTCAGTTGGAATCCGCCGTGATCTGATCCTATTGCGATTTTCATGCTTATCATCTCCTGATTTATATTTTTTTATTTTCAACCAAAGTTTTAATGGTTTTTTGCAGTTCATATGCGGTTTTTCTGTATGTGCTGAGTCCTGACCCAAAGGGGTCGGAAATATCTATGTAGAAATTCTCTTCAGCCTGTTCCTTGATGGTAGTGATCTTGAATGCATATCCGGGAAACAGATGGTGAAGATGGGACTTTTGAGTCCGGGTCATGGTCAAGACCATGTCTGCATCTGCAATCAGCTTTTCATCTATCTGTTTGGAAACGTGGCCTGAAATGTCTATCCCCATTTCTCCCACGGCTTCGATGGCCTTGGGATTTGCCCCTTCACTATAATATACGGATGTGCCTGCAGAATCAATGGATATTTGATCTTTAAGACCCTCTTTTTCAATGATCTGCTCAAAAATACCCTTTGCCATGCTGCTTCTGCATGTATTTCCCGTACAAACCAAAAGTATTCTTTTCATCTTTTCCCCCTGTGTATCCGCTGTTAAATTCAAACGGTCACTATGTTGTAACCGGCAGCTTTTGACAGCCTGTTGTTTACAGCCAAGAATTTTTCTTCATCTTCAAAAAGCGGTGCAAGTATTGTATCCGCCTTGATTTGATTGCACTTTCTCAGGGAACTGTAAAGTCGCTCCATTATTTCTTGCGGGCTGTTGATGGATCCCATGTCGATGACAGCATATCCTGCAAATTCATCTAAAAATTCCGTGGGCACCAATGCCACTCGATTCTCTTCTGAGAAGTTCTCGTCTTCAAGGATACTCTTCATCCTATAAATTACCCCTTGGATGGGTCCTTTAACCAAAATCATTTTACCTTCAGGTGCATAATGTCTGTATTTCATTCCGGGAGCTTTTGGAGTTTCCCCCTCCTTGAGACTCTCTTTTACACCTTTGTCGATTTTCACTTCTCCAACAACATCCTGAAGTTGTGCAAGACTTATGCCCCCCGGTCTGAGAAGTACAGGCACCTCTTCTGTCACGTCCACCACCGTCGATTCAAGCCCTATCCTTGACCGTTGTGATGAAATGATCACATCCACCCTGCCGTCTAAATCTTCTATTACGTGAGCCGCACTTGTAGGGGATGGTTTTCCCGACAGGTTGGCACTTGGAGCGGCCAAAGGAACTCCTGCTGCTTCTATCAAAGCCATTGCGACAGGGTGATCGGGCATCCTTACTGCTACGGTATCAAGCCCTCCGGTCGTTTCCAATGGAACTTCCGGCGTCTTTTTCATGACCAGGGTAAGTGGTCCGGGCCAAAATTCTTCCATCAAGGCTCTGGCTTTGGAGCTTACGTGGACCGTAAGTTTCTTCAACATTTCCAGATTGCTTATGTGCAGTATCATGGGATTGTCTGAAGGTCTGCCCTTTGCCGTATATATCTTCTTGACACTGTCGGCTCTCATGCCGTCTGCGCCAAGGCCGTATACGGTCTCGGTAGGGAAAACCACGGTTCCTCCGCCTTTTATGACCTCTGCGGCGTATTGGATTTTTTCCCGTTCATCATTGCGTGCAAGATCGTCAGATTCTATTTTTATTATTTTTGTATTCATATTATTCCTGCTTCCGTTTAGTGCTGATTATTCTATTGCTAAGTAGATCCTTCGACAAGCTCAGGATGACAAGCATTATAGATCGTCATTCTGATCAAAACGCAGTGAAGAGAAGAATCTACTTAGTTCAGGTCTTTAATTAGATACTTCATTTCACTCAGTATGACGTAATTGAATTGGTCCTTCGACAAGCTCAAGATGACAAGCATCATAGATCGTCATTCTGATCAAAACGCAGTGAAGAGAAGAATCTACTCAATATGACGTAATTGAATCGATCCTTCGACAAGCTCAGGTGCCGGTAGGGACGGGTCCACATAATCACAGAGAAATCCCTTTCGAAATTTCTCTGTCAAGTTTACTGCATTTTCAGTTTTTCAGCCTGATCAGTCGTAGTAAGTCCGTCGATCATTTCATCCAAGGCACCGTCTAAAAACTCTTCGAGCTTGTACAGGGTAAGTCCGATCCTATGGTCGGTTATCCTTCCCTGAGGATAGTTGTACGTTCTGATCCTCTCGCTTCTGTCACCTGTTCCTACCTGGCTTTTTCTGTTTTGAGCCTGTTCGGCATTTTGCTTTTCCTGCTCGATCTCATAAAGCCTGGTTTTAAGGATCTTCATTGCCTTTTCCTTGTTCTTGAGTTGGCTTTTTTCATCCTGGCAGGTAACTACCAATCCTGTAGGAACGTGGGTAAGTCTTACCGCAGAGTCCGTGGTGTTAACGCTCTGACCGCCATTTCCGGAAGATCTGTACACATCAACTCTTATGTCATTCTGATTGATTTCAATTTCAACGTCTTCAGCTTCCGGCAGTACCGCAACCGTAGCGGTGGAAGTATGTATCCTTCCCCCCGATTCCGTGGCCGGTATCCTTTGGACCCTGTGAACGCCGCTTTCGTATTTTAATCTGCTGTACGCTCCGTCTGCATCTATCAAGAATATTATCTCCTTGATCCCGCCCATGTCCGGAATGTTGGAGCTCATTATTTCGTATTTCCAGCCGTTTCTCTCGGCGTATCTGGTGTACATCCTGTAAAGTTCGCCGGCAAACAAAGCCGCTTCACTTCCGCCTGCACCTGCTCTGATTTCGACCATTACTCCCTTGTCGTCGTTAGGGTCTTTAGGCAACAACAAAATCCTGAGACTTTCCTCAAGCTCTTCTTTTCTTTCGTTAAGCTCGGAAAGTTCCGACTCCACCATATCCTTAAAATCTTTGTCCAGTTTGTCTCTAAGCATTTCTTTTGACTCTTCTATGCCTTTTTCAACCTTTTTGTACTCCTTGTACTGATTTACTATGGGCTCAAGATGAGAGTGCTCCTTGACGTACTTTCTCCAATTGTCCTGATCTGCTATTATATCCGGATCGCTCAGCTTTTCGCCAAGTTCCTCGTATTTTGATTCTATAAATTCCAATTTATCAAGCATTTTTTCATCCTCCAATTAACTTCACGTTGGGATTATACCACTATTCGCCTTTCAATACAATCACATAGCTAGTAGAAGAAGTATCCAAAAGCTCCCATTGTCAAAAGGATTATGATGGGATTGACCCTTTTGATGGCCGACAGCAAGAATGTAACTATTGCTATGGCTATCCCCATGTAATCGACGATTGCGTCCTCGATCAAAAGAAATCCCGCCGATGCGATCATTCCTATTACCACCGGTCTGATGAACTCCAGCGCTCTTCTTACATATAATGAATCTTTGAATTTATTAAAATAGTGGCTCAACAGATACACGATCACCGATGAAGGCAGTATCACTCCCAAAGTCGCAATTATACCTCCCCAGGCCGTTCCGCTTAAACGATAACCCAAAAATGTGGCCATATTGACGGCGATGACTCCGGGAGTCATCTCGGCCACCCCGACGATGTCAAGAAACTCCGCCGCAGACATCCAGCCCTGAACGTTTATGATCTCCCTTTGCATGATGGGGATCATTGCGTATCCGCCGCCGAAAGTAAACATACCGATCTTAAAAAATGTGACGAACACTTCGATTATTGCATCGAACATGAATTAGCGCCTCCTTTCGAGGTACTTCTGAAACAGCACCCCCAAAAGTGCGGCCCCGCCTATGACAATGACCGGATCTACTTTTATAAAACTGATCAGAGCGAAAGACAGGATGGATAAAGTGTACCATGTCCATCTGAGCCTGTTTTTTTTGACCAGATTGAAAACCGCAGCAAACATCAGACCTACTACAGCCGGTCTGATTCCACTGAATATGGGATTTGCAAATTCCAAGCTCCGAAACTTTTCATAATTTGCGGCCAGTATCAGGATTATCACCACCGGTGATATTATTACGCCGACAACTGCGGCAATTATGCCTTTGACTCCCGCCACATGATAACCCGTGTATACGGCGCTGTTGACAGCAAGTGGTCCGGGTGAAGCAGTAGCCACCGTCAGCATGTTCAAAAAATCCTGGTCGGTGAACCATTTCTTTTTATTTATGAATTCATCCTCAAAGAGTGGGAGCATGGCATAACCCCCGCCTACTGTAAATGCACCTATTTTAAAAAACGATTTGAATATTTCGAATAAGATCTTCATTTTCCCTCCTTCGAAACTTATATGTCCTTTTACGGTCAAAAACCCACTTCTTTTGCGGACTGGCCGAAATCAAAGTGGGCACGTTTCATATAGCCTCTTCTTTTATGATGCTATCTTTTTTCAACAAATAATCTATAACTTCCTGTCTGGTGATGATGCCAATAAAGACCCCGTCATCATCAGTTATGGGAACAAAATTCTGGGTTTTGCTAAGTTCGATGATGATGCCCAGATCTTCGTTTATTCCCGCCGATTGTACCTTGCGCTTTCTTTTTATGTCCTTTAAGGTAAACTTGCGGGTATTGTCAAAATTCATACCGGGGTTATTCTTGATTTCCCAAAGGAGATCCCCTTCGGTCAACGTCCCTACATACCTGCCCTTTTCGTTTATAATGGGAATGGCGCTGTAAGCATTTTCTTCCATGACATCAAGTGCAAATTGTACTGAGCAGTTGTTGGGTAGAAAAACCACGTCTCTTTTTGGAACAAGCAAAAATAAAATGCTATCCAAATCCTTCACCTCTTTGTATAGTGATCATACTATCATTATACACCATTATAAAGGTTATAGCTTAACTAGATCTTAACAAACTCTCATTTTATCATTTTTTGTTTAAACAAGGTTCTCGGGATTAAGACCTTCCAACCTTGGGTGGACGAAGTATCCGTCTTTTCTGATCAGAACATCGTCAAAATAAATTTCTCCGCCACCGTACTCTTTTGTCTGTATGCACACGAGATCCCAGTGCACTGCAGATTGATTTCCATTTGAAGCATCTTCGTAGCACATTCCCGGAGTAAAGTGGAAACTGCCCATTATCTTTTCATCGAACAAAATGTCGTTCATTGGACCCAGTATGTACGGATTTACCCCAATGGCAAACTCTCCTATGTATCTTGCGCCCTCATCGGTATCCAATACCTGATTTATCTTTTCTGTGTTGTTGGCCGTAGCTTCTATGATTTTACCGTCTTTGAAAGTAAATTTCACGTTTTCATAAGTAAAACCCTGATACTGGGATGGTGCATTATATGATAGAACTCCGTTTACCGAGTCCTTGACAGGAGCTGCATAAACTTCTCCGTCTGGAATGTTGAGTTTTCCGTCGCACTTTACAGCTGGTATGTCTTTTATGGAAAATTCCAGGTCTGTTCCCGGTCCGGTTATCCTTACCTTGTCAGTTTCATTCATCATTTCAAGCAAGGGATCCATGGCCTTGGACATCTTGTTGTAATCCAGATTGCACACCTTGAAATAAAAATCTTCAAAGGATTCTATGCTCGATCCTGCAAGTTGAGCCATGGAAGCGTTTGGATATCTTAAAACGACCCATTTTGTATTGTTGACCCTTTCATCCGTAACAGGTCTTGTCAGCTTGCTGTACATGGCCATCTTGTCAGCCGGGACGTCGGCCAGTTCAGTTATGTTGTCAGATGCTCTTACACCTATGTAGGCATCCATCATTTTCATCTGATAAAGTTCATAATCATTCAATATTTTAAGCTGCTCTTCCTTTGCATCGAGCAACAGCTCCCTGTTTATTGAACTGTCCACAATGGATACAAAAGGGTAGCCCCCTTTGGCGTGGACTTCTTTTACGAGTTGGCGAACCAGAGGCTTCGCACTTTCTCCATTTACCCAAATGAGTACTTTTTCTCCTTCTTTTACCTCGCAGGAGTAGTTTACAAGGTTGTGAGCCAGTTTTTTTATTCTTTCGTCCATTTTGTTGCCCCTTTCGTTTGTTTTAATAATTGAGTAGATCCTTCACATTCGTTCAGGATGACAAACACTATGAATCGTCATTCTGATCAGAGTTTACCGAGGGAAGAATCTATTTAGTTTGATTTTTGATAAGCTACTTCGCTTCACTCAGTATGACAGCATTTACAAGATCCTTCGACAAGATCAGTATGACGGTTTATGATACTTGATGAGCCTCTTCACATTTGTTCAGGGTGACAATCGCTATGGATCGCCATTCTGACCAGAGTTTACCGAGGGAAGAATCTATTTAGTTTGATTTTTGATAAGCTACTTCGCTTCACTCAGAATGACGGCATTTACAAGATCCTTCAACAAGATCGGTATGACGGTTTATGATACTTGATGAGTTCCATAGTTTTACAGCAGGGTGCTGAAAGCCGCCCCTATCAAGGCTCCGTTTTCGACCTTAACTCGCTTTACATGAAACCCGAATTCATCTTTGATCATTTTTAAGTAATTGTCAAAAATCTTCTGATATTTAGAAGAAGCGTAAAAAGTTGTTCCTTCTACTATAAGGCATACCGGTTTGTGCGGATTTTTGCCTTTACCAGTCTTCATCAGTATTGCACAAATACTTGCAGCTATATACCTGGCCGACCTTTCCAAAAGATTTTTTATCACTTCATGGGCAAACCGTCTGTCTTCGATATCCTTAAAAAATTTGTTCAAAATTCCTTTCTCATTGTCGGGGAAATCGAAAAAATCCAGGACATCCGCTGTCTGCAAAGTTTCAAGCTCCCGAAGATCATCTTTTGACACGGATTTGAAGCAGGATTCCTCTGCGGCCAGCCTTAAGATTTCCAAAACCAGGTCTCCGAGATATGCTCCGGAAAGCATCTTTTCCGTCAGTTGTTTTCCGGGATTTTCTGTCTTTTCATCTAATCGCATATCCGCAGATCCTCTCGGGAATTTATCATAGGCTCCGGATTCCAAATTTATGATAGTGAAACCGGGTTTATTTTTCAGGTCATCTTCCTTTAAGATCTCACAATTATTTTCTATATAGCACACATTCATTCCGGTTCCAAGGATCAAACAGATGAAATCGTCGTAACCAGCTCCCCAATGAGTTGCGACACCTCCCAATAATCCTGCCACCGTATCATTCAATACGGTTATATTTTTGGGTTTTCTTAGTTTATAATTCAGCGCTTCTGCAACTTTTATACCTTCTATGTCTTTGACCTTTACTTCTTTTGTCATGGATATCATGACCGCTTCTTTATCAGGAAGGATCCTTGCCGGGTATGAAAAACAAAAACCGATCCTGTCGCTTTTTAAGATCACAGGTTCAAGAAACCCTGCGATGATCCCGAAAAATTCGTCCCTTTCGATCTCCGCTCCGTTACTTCCCGGCATTTTGTGCCTGGTAAGCTCCTCGATCGTTATAGCTTCATCATCAAAAGTTACAACGGCTTTTCTAAAATTTGTCCCCCCTGCATCTGCTGCAATTACTTGTTTTCTAGAAACCGGGATTTTCCCGGGATCCAGATAAGAAGGGATCATTTTTAAAGACGAGCCTTCATCACTTTTCAGACCTGCGGCTATTTCTTTGAGAAACTTTATGCTTTCCTCCTGAAAATCCGAAGTTCCCCAATGCATGTTATTTTTTCTTAAAAACTTATTTGCCCCACGGGCAGGATCTTCGTTCTTCATAAGGCCCTCCGCCATTATTTTGCCTAAATTTATTTTAACATAGTAAACAACTGTTTTTTATATTATTTTGAATTTTGTATCCTGGGATACGGAAATTTCTATTGATAAGTATTATCATTAGACCATAAGATAAAATAAAATTATTTTGGAGGATTGTAAAATGATAAATAAAGATATGACTATAGGTGAAGTATTGAAAGTAGACAGAACTTTGGCAGCAAAGTTGATGGAATTTGGAATGGGTTGTGTAGGTTGCCCTTCGGCTCAAGCTGAGACCCTGGCGGAAGCTGCTAGTGTTCACGGTGTCAACGCAGATGTTTTAGTTGATGCATTGAACAGTGCGGAGTAATCGATATGAGCTTATTTTTAGGAAAAATCCATTACTGGCTTTACGATAAAATCAACTGGTTTGAAGCATTGGAAGTCGAATTGATAAAATTCGCCAATGAGAAAGGACTTCCGGGAGATGAATGGGCTAAAGAGCTTTATGAAACTTACGGATATCCTGCAGGCAACAAGCCTCTTGAAGAAGTTATAGACACAAACAACATTCACGGATGGCTTCAAGACAAGATCCACAGGGCTGAAGGCAGACATGCGGCGTTGATAACCAGACTTCTGGAAAAGAATGCCGAGAACCTTGAAGGTTTGAAAGATGTATTCCAGAAGCAAGGCGCTCTAGCAGCTTCAAGATACGACGGACAAACCGATGATCCGGAAGCGCTTTTCAACGCACTTAACGATTTTCTTCTTGAAGGAATGCCCTGCGACAGAGTAAACGAAGTAACTGTGTCCGAAGACAATGAAATAAAGTGGGTCAGGACAGTATGTCTTCACAACGATCACTGGAACAATGCAGGCGGAGACGTTAAAAATTTCTATATATTAAGAGATGAATGGACAAAAGCTTTTGTAGAGAATTTGAGCAGCAACATGACCTACAACAGACTCTCGGAAGAAACCCAGGCTATTCAGCGGAAGGGAGAGTAAAATATGAACAGTATTCAACTTATGGTAGACGAACATGTTTATGCAAAACGAATGTTGGCCGTTATAAGAAAGTACAGCTATAGATTGTTAAAAGGCGAAAACGTCGATTTAGACGATTTTCACAAGATGATAGATTTTGTAAGAAATTTCGTTGACAAGCACCACCATGGAAAAGAAGAAGACATGCTTTTCAACAGAATGGTGGAACATCTTGGTCCGGCTGCAGAAAAGCTGGTCAAAAATGGAATGCTTGTAGAACACGATCTTGGAAGACTGCACATGCAGGAACTGGAAGCTGCCATCGAAAGAGTTAAAAACGGTGACGATGAGTCCAAACTCGATATCATCGCTAACGCAGTATCCTACACTCACCTTCTGCACAGGCATATAGACAAGGAAGACGCGGTAGTGTACAAGTTTGCCGAAAACGGATTATCTGATGAGATCATGGCACAGATAAATGCCGAATGCGAAATTTTTGAAAAAGAAGCACAAGAAAAAGGAACTCAGGAAAAATATATAAAGCTTCTGGAAGAACTGGAAGCAAGATAAGACGCCCTTTCAAATTTCTAATTTAAAATATACCAAAACGGAGAAGAGTCCTCGCATGAAGCGGGGACTTTTTTCTATTGTTGTGGAGATCCTTCACATTCGTTCAGGATGACAACCACTATGGATCGTCATTCTGACGGGATTTATAATATACTTCGGCAGGCTCAGGATGACGGTTTATGATACTTGATGAGTTCCTTTAAATTCGATCAGGATTACACCCACTATGGATCGTCATTCTGATCGGAGCATTGCGAAGAGAAGAATCTACTTAGCTTTAAATTTTTGATAAGACAACTCGGTATGACGGGGAATTGCAGCATAAAAAAAGAGGCCTGAGCCTCCTTTTAATCTGCCAATCTTTTTTCCCCTTCAAGGGCTTTCAGCGGTTTGATATCCTGGCTGACTTCAACCACGCCAAGGTATTGTCCGTGTTCGTTTCTTACTGCAAAGTATCTTATATGAACGAATTTTTCTCCCAGGTTGATCCAGAAATCTTCATGGTCCTTCTTACCAGTCTTAAGATCCTCTACGATCTGTTCCACAATATGAACGCTTGCAGGTGGATGGCAATTACTGACCTCTCTGCCGATAATGGTCTTTGGTCTGGCAAATATCCTCTCTTTTCCCTGAGAGAAAAACTTGACCCTGCCGTCTTTGTCTACAAAAGTTATATCTATTGGCAAAGTGTTGAGCATCGCATTCACTTCTTCAGGAAGCATGAAACCTGCATCGAATTTGACATATCCCTCTACCCCACTTACAGGATCAGCTTGTTCAGCCTCATCAACTTTGGGCTCCCACTTAATGTCCGGCTTGAAAAAGAAATATCCGTATTCATCGCTTTCTTCAAGTATTTTCTGCCATTCGCTGTCTTTCAAAGTGTCTATTACCATGGGAAACAGGATGTTTTCTTCCTTGAATATCATTTCTTCCACACCTGTAACGGCCGCCTTGGCCTTCTCTATGAGTTCTTCTTTGGGATGATCGTATTGATAATGTTTTAATATGGTCCTTACGTCTTTTATAAGCTTTCTGTTGTCATCATCGACTCCCCACATAACTTTGGGTGGAGCTGTTATATCGTATTTTTCCATGTAAGGAAACAGAAGATTTTCTTTTCTTCCATAGTGCTTGTCTATTTCCCACAAATCTGCAAAGTCATCTGCGAGATCCACCACCACCTTGTCGTTGTCTTCTTCCATCGCCTTAATATGGGGCTTGATCCTTTCTTCCAAAAGCTTTTCTATCAGCTTGTTTTCTTCCCTGAATGTATGAACGGGATGACCGGGTGTATTCTCGTCAACTGTCATCTTATGTATGTCTTCGATGGTTCCCTTGAAAACCGATGCATGTACGTCGCAAAGTCGCTGGATCTCCTCTACCGGCATGCCTTCTACCACCAACTGAGTTTCCATCTGGGTTATTTCCGTGGCGGACACGCCTTCAAAATTTTCCTCAAATTTCTTTTTTACCTCGTCAAAGTCAGCTCCGTCGTGCAGCTGCATGATAAGTTCTTTCAAAAGTTTTTGCCTGTACTCCCTGTTATTTATGTGTTCGCTCATAGTCCATCCCTCCGTTATTTATTCTTTGATTTTAAAACCGTGTTTCTCAAAAGTTTCCTTGATCTTCTGCAAATCGATTTTTTTCATGGCGGCTCCCTTTTCAACTGTCATAAATCGTCCTACTGTAGTTATCATCTTTGGATCCGCAATGTTATCAAACCCAAGCTCCCTCATTATCTGAGGGAACTCGGGGTATAGCTTGCTTAATTCATGTACTGTCATCTTCATATCGAGTATTTTATTCATTTTGCCATTCTCCTTAAAGTCTTTTAAACAGGATGTTGTTTTCTAAATGTACGTGCTGGAATATGTCTCCTTCCAACTCTTCCAGCTTGTGATAAAGCTTCTCATAACTTGGACACCCGTCAGCAGGCACGGTGTAGTCCTGGCTTAGATCTCTTAAATTTCTGAGTATTTCTCCGGCACCTTCGTGCTCGTCTTCGATTTCCTCCAAGACTTTGCCTTCATCCCTGGAATTTAGGATCCCGGGAAACAATGTTACTTCCTCTTTTATCAAGTGTTGCTCCAAATCAGCCTTCAGTGCGTGGAAATCCTTGTAGATCTCAAACAACTCCGGATGAACATCTCCGTGGGCTCTCAATACGGCGGAAGCCAATCTTGATATCTCCGGCAAGTTTGTATTTAAATAACTGTGATGAGTGTTTATGATGTGATCGATCAGTCTCTCATCACTCATTTTAGTAAAATCTTCCTGATTTTCCGTCAATTCCTGAGCCAGTGCCCTTATAGCCCCCACTACTTTATCTGCATCAACGGATTTTTCAAGAGCCGCTTCTTCCAGGCTTCTGTGTCCTCCACAGCAAAAATCGATCCTGTAACTTTTTAGAACCTCTGCGGCTTTTGGAAACTTTGCCACTATATCTCCCAGTGCGTCTGTCTTGTTTATTGTTATATTACTCATTTTTATATCATTCCTTCCCTTTGTTATGACTTGATTTTAAGGGAATTGTGAATATAAAACTGTGATTCAAATCATGATTTCTAAAAATCATTCGCTTTTTAATCGATTTTTATCCAAAATTTTGATTTTTTTATTACCTATCATTTGGATCACTCCCTCTTCCTGCAAAAGATTGAGTTTTCTGCTTACCGTTTCCCTGGTTACTCCGATATAATTTGCTATTCCCTCCCTGTTAAGGGGCAACTCGAATTGGGCGGCGGAATCTATCTGGTTTTCATCCAAAGACTTTTGTGCAAACTCCAGTAGAACCGCATTTATTCTGGAATCCACGCTTTTGGCGCCAATGTTTTCGATCATGGACTCCAGCCTGTCTATCCTGTTGACCAGTTCCTGAAGTATTTTTGAAGTGATGCCGGGATATTTTTTGATCAGTTCCTGAAAGTCTTTTTTGCTGATCATGCAGATATCCACGGGTTCAACTGCCTTAACGTTGTACTCGGTCTTTTTATCCACAAAGAGACTTTTTTCCCCGAAGAAATCTCCCGGAAAGAAAATATGCAAAATCTGTTCCTTCCCTTCGGGAGTGTTGATATAGGCCTTTGCCCTTCCCCTGTTGATAATTATCAGACCTTGTAATTCTCCCCCCTCAAAAAACAGGTTCTCCCCTTTGTCAAAATGTTTTCTTCTGATGAGGGTCACTACACTTTCTATTTCCTTGCCGTCAAGCTTGGAAAATATGGGAACTCTCCTGGCACACAGGCTGTGACCACAGTTTATACAAGTCTCGCTCATGTATTTTCCTTCTTTTCTTTTAGTCTTATACTTTGTTTTTATACCCTATTCCCCTATGTTTAGTCATAAAAAGCATAAAAAATTGAGCCTCCATATTTTTGGGAAGCCCAATTGCATGTTACATATTCACTTTGATTTGCATTCAGCATGAAAACTTTCGATCTCTTCCATTTTCTTTAGCATGGCCCTTGTATGATAATCGTACACGCTGTCCGTTGCCTTTTCAGTCATTATCCGCTCTTTTTTCAAGTTGAAATCCAGCTCTGCAAATCTTTTGGCATTGTCCTCGTTGACTAAGGGATTATCAGAAATTTTAGTCAATACCTTTAGGTGAGTAAAAATCGAGTCAAAATTATCCAAGACCGCTTTTCTTTTTTCGATATCCTTTTCGTGTTTCTTTCTCATGCCAACTTCGGTCCTGTAGTCTGAGATCTCATCGCTGAAAGCGTCTATTTCTTCCTTAAGTTTCTCCAAGTCGGCTTTCTCTCCATAGCAGAATACTTTCTCTACGTTTTCGTTTATCAGCTCCACAAGATTATTTGTTCGGGTGTCGAGAGTCTTCTGAAAGTCGTAGGGAAATATGAAGAAATTGACTGCTAACCCTACGCCGATACCGATCAATGTATCTATGGTCCTATTTACGGAGTACCAAAAGACCTCTTCTCCAGACATATCCAGCATTATCCCCAGAAATACAAAGGCAGCGATGATTATGGCCTTGTTCCATTTCAAGAGATTGCTCACATAGATGATGACTATTATCCCCAAACTGGTCAGCACCAGGCTCCCCGGACTCAGATATGCCAGTCCCATTCCGAGGGTGGCGCCCAAAATCGTGCCCATTATCCTGTTTTTGCCTATTTCAACGGAATTCATTACAGAACTCTCCATGGAAAGCATTGCCGCAACGACTATAAAAAATGAGTTGTCCATTCTAAGGTATTTTCCCAACAACAGGGAGATCAAAACTGCGACACCGGTCTTGATGTTTCGCATTCCCAACCTGTAGTTTTTGAAGCTTTTATAATTCATTTATTTCCTCCATAAAGGTAGTTCCCCAAACTTTGGATATTTGAGTAGATCCTTCGACAAGCTCAGGATGACGAATCAATATGAATCGTCATTCTGAACAAAATTGCAGAATCTCAGTAATTGAGTAGATCCCTCGACAAGCTCAGGATGACGGATCAATATGTGTCGTCATTTATAACTTCTTTATCCCTTTGTCTGTGATCTCGATCTTGCTGAACTTTAAAAGTCTTCCTACCGCCCTCTTGAATGCACTTTTGCTCATTCCAAATTCCGACTTTATGGCACTGGCCTGACTCTTGTCATTGAAAGGCAGAAATCCTTTGTTCTTTACCAGGCGAGCCATGATCAATTCGGCATCTCCCTCGATTTCATCGTGTGCTTCCTTTCTTATGCTTAGATTGAGTTTACCGTCGGGTCTCACCTTTAAGACCCTTGCCTCGATCTGGTCACCGACGTCGAATATCCCATACATCTCGTTTAAAGGGATCATCCCGTGATACTTGTCATCCACTGCTACAAAAACGCCCATGTCTCTATTTATGGCATAGACTGTCCCTTTGACTACATCTTTTTCCTTGTATGGCGAATTATCGGTCAAAGTGTTGTGTATCTTCATGGTGGCACAAAGCCTGTCGCTCTTATCCACATAAAGGCTTACAAGACATTCATCGCCGCTCTTGACTTTACCTATCTGCTCCTTGAAAGGCAACAACAGATCCTTTTCCAAGCCCCAATCCAAAAATGCACCGATATTTCCAGCTTCGATCACTCTAAGCATTTTCATTTCACCCAACAGTATCTTTGGTCTCCTGACAGTGGCAATGATCCTGTCTTTAGAATCCCTGTACAAAAATACTTCTAACTTGTCTCCGATCTTTGCATCCTCCGGAACCTGACTCTTTGGGAGGAGAACGTCTTCGTCCAATCCACCTTCAGGTTCGTTGAGATACACACCTATGGACGTTTCTCTCAATATCTCCAGTTCCTGTATTTTACCTAATTCCATTTAAATTCTCCTTAAATCCTATTTTAACTATATTCTACTCTATTTTGCGAAATAAATACAGTCAACAAAACACTTTATCTGAATAAAGTATTGACATTAAACCTCATAATAATTAAAATTCAGTTATATGACACGAGGAGGAAAAGGGATGAAAAAAACAATTATTGCATTATTAACAGTTTTATTTATCAGTTCATTTATGTTCGGATGCAGCTCTTCAAACGGAGACGGGGAAGACAAGGCGGAAGACAAGTGGGCTGCCATTGAAGAAAGAGGTACGGTCATAGTAGGTTTAGACGATACTTTCGTGCCCATGGGTTTTAAAGACGGCAATGGTGAAATCGTTGGGTTTGACGTTGATCTGGCAAAAGAAGCTATATCGAGAATGGGCCTTGAGGCGGAATTTCAGCCGATAGACTGGAATCTTAAGGAAACGGAACTCAACTCCGGAAACATCGATCTTATATGGAACGGATACACGATTACCGACGCACGAAAAGAAAAGGTCAATTTCACAAATCCTTACTTGGACAACAGACAGGTTATCGTGGTTTTAAGCGGTTCTGACATAGAGACAAAGGCTGATCTTGAAGGTCGTGTAGTTGCGGCACAAAATGCATCAAGTGCTCTTGATGCTATCGAATCAGAAGGCGCAGGAGAAACTTTTGACGGCGGTGAACCTATCCTGTTCGACACATACAACGATGCATTCATGGATCTTGAAGCCGGCCGTGTTCATGCAGTAGTTGCAGACGAGATCCTTGCCAGATATTACATATCTGAAAGAGGAGAAGATAAATACGCTGTTCTTGCAGATGATTTTGGCGACGAAGAGTACGGTATCGGCGTCAGAAAGAGCGATGAAACCTTGTTAAGCAAGTTGAATGATGCATTGGATGATATGAAAGCAGACGGTACGGCAGCTGAAATTTCCGAAGAATGGTTCAGCGAAAACATCGTTAAATAAACGGGTGTAGATATGGATTATCTTATGGACATGGCACCCTTGATGCTCCAAGGACTTAAAACCACTTTATGGCTTTTTGTCTTTACTGCACTGGGTTCCATCCCTTTGGGCATGGTGGTCTGCATACTCAGACTTTCCAGATACAAGCCCCTGCAAAAGGCTATGCAACTATATATTTTGTTTATGAGGGGAACGCCCCTGCTGCTTCAATTGATTTTTATTTTTTTCGGCTTGCCCGTGATCGGGATAGTCATTAACCGGGAATCAGCAGCTTTGCTCGCCTTCATATTGAATTATGCCGCTTACTTTGCCGAAATATTTAGGGGCGGTATCCTTTCGATAAGTCAAGGTCAGTACGAAGCCAGTACGGTGTTGGGGTTGTCAAAAACTCAAACATTCTTTGGTGTCATACTTCCCCAGGTAGTCAAAAGGGTTTTACCTCCTGGCGGCAACGAACTCATCACGTTGGTGAAAGACACTTCTTTGGCCTACATACTTGGCTTGGGCGATGTACTGAGAGCTTCGAGGACACTTACCAACAAGCAGGCTTCACTTGTCCCGCTATTCCTGGCCGGACTCATATATCTTGTACTGGTGGGCATAGTGACATACGGTCTTAAAAGAGCCGAAACAAAATTCGATTACTATAGGTAAGCAAGCAGGTGAAAAAATGTTAAAAGTAGAAAAACTCTCCAAAAGCTTCGGATCAAAAAAAGTCTTGGATCAAATCAGTTTTGAGGTATCCAAGGGAGATATCGCTATAATAACCGGGCCTTCAGGTGTAGGAAAAACCACACTTATCAGATGTCTTTCCTCACTGGAGACATACGATTCCGGATCGATAGAAATCACCGAAAGAAGTACTGACGAGCATCCGGTGGGATTGGTTTTTCAAAACTTCAACCTTTACCCTCATTTAAGCGCAATGGGCAATATCACATTTCCACTGATGAAGGTAAAAGGCATGAGCAAGTCAGAGGCGGAAACCAAGGCCAAGGAGATCCTGGATTCATTGGGGCTTTCCGGCTTGGAAAAAAGCTATCCCTATCAGTTATCCGGCGGACAGCAGCAACGGGTGGCAATAGCCCGGGCACTTGCCATGGATCCGGAATACCTATGTTTTGACGAACCCACATCCGCACTTGATTCAAAATTGCGGGACAGCGTGGGACAAATACTGGTGGATATTGCAAAGAAAGATACCGGAGTAATAGTAATCACCCACGACAGGGAGTTTGCTGAAAAATATTCCACCAAACTTTATGAACTGGGCAGCGACTTGGTTCGAATCAACTGACTAAAAGCAAAATGACCTTCGAAAATCATCGAAGGTCATTTTTATATGTAATTTCATTGTCCTTTTAATTTTTTGTAGGTAAAGAAATAAGAGATCAACGCACTTATCTTTACTGCTATGGAAAAATACATCAGATACAAGACCCATGGATTTCCAGGCATGAAAAACATCAAGATAATGGATAGGGTAAAGAGAACGGTGGCGCTTTTACCAAAGTAATTGGCTGGAATAACTATCCTGTCTTCCCTGTTGTACAATATCATGGCCGAACCTATCATAAAAAGTTCCTTGACTATTACTACACCAAGTATGAGCGGAGGTATGAAGCCCGCCAAATAGAAGCATATCAAAACCGTCATCAGCATCAATTTGTCTGCCAGAGGGTCCAAAACCTTGCCAAGCTCAGTCACCACATTGAACTTTCGGGCGATCTGCCCGTCTATCAAATCGGTGAATGAAGCCAACGCATACACTCCAAGAGCCCAGTACCTGGAGTTTTCCATGTCTGAAAAAAATACCAAGACAAATACTGGCAGCAGGATCATTCTGATTATGGTAAGTATGTTGGGTACATTTTTCATATAGCATCCTCCTTGAAGGGGTATCGTATACCATTTGTTTTTTGATGAGATCCTTCGACAGGCTCAGGATGACTCAAATTATGGATCGTCATTCTGAACATCGTGAAGAATCCAATCGATCATGAACATGGTTCGTCATTCTGAACATCGTGAAGAATCTAATCAATCATGAATATGGTCCGTCATTCTGAACATCGTGAAGAATCTAATCAATTATGAACATGGTCCGTCATTCTGAACATCGTGAAGAATCTAATCATATAGACCGTCATTAAGTTTCTCTCATGATAACAGTACCATATAATTATTTGTTACTTTCTTCTTTTTCCGCTTTTACCGGACTTTCCAGTCTTTTCTGATTTCTTCTTCCAACTTTGGGATTTTGGATTTCTTTTTCCCTTTTCCTCTTTTGATCTGGATCCTTCATCAGATCCGGGTCTGATCAGAGCTTTGTTTGAAAAACCTATCAAATCTGTTCTGCCTTCTTTTCTAAGAGCTTCCAGCACCAATTTGCGGTTTTGAGGTTTCCTGTACTGGATCAACGCTCTCTGCATGGCCTTCTCGTGGGGATCGACAGGCACATAAACCTGTTCCATCGTCCTGGGATCCAAACCGGTGTAAAACATGCAGGTTGACATGGTTCCCGGAGTAGGATAGAAATCCTGGACCTGTTCCGGCATATAACCAGTGTCGCGGATGTATTCCGCCAGCTCTATAGCTTCCTTGAGAGTGGAACCGGGGTGGCTCGACATTAAATACGGGACCAAAAATTGATTCTTTCCCAAATCTTCATTTATTTTTTTATACTTGTCAACAAATCTGTCGTATACGTTTCTTCCGGGCTTTCCCATTTTTTCCAAGACTTTCGGCGAAACATGTTCCGGTGCGATTTTCAACTGACCGCTTATGTGATGCTCGCAAAGCTCCCTGAAAAAGGAATCGTCCTTGTCGTATATAAGATAATCATACCTCAATCCGGAACGTATAAACACTTTTTTTATACCTGGAAGTTCCCTCAATTTTTTCAGCAAACCCAAATAATCGCTGTGATCTACGATCAACTGATTGCAAGGCTTTGGAAACAGACACTGCTTGTCGGGACACACTCCATGTTTTTCCTGTTTCTTGCATGCGCTTATCCTGAAATTGGCTGTAGGGCCTCCCACGTCATTTATATAACCTTTAAATTCCGAATCTTGGGTGATTTTTTTTGCCTCGTTTATTATTGAGTCGTGACTTCTTGATTGCACCTTTCTTCCTTGATGAAAAGTCAATGCGCAAAAATTACAGCTTCCAAAACATCCACGATTGCTTATTATACTGTGTTTCACTTCTTTGATGGCAGGAATCCCTCCAGCCTTCTGGTACATGGGATGATAGTCCCTGACGTAAGGCAGGCTGTAGATGTCATCGAGCTCTATGCCTGAAATGGCTTCAGCCGGCGGATTCTGCACCACATAATAATCTCTATAAGGTTCAACTAGTATCTTTCCAACTATGGAATCCATATTTTTGTACTGGATCATAAAACTTTCAGCATATGTCTTTTTACTTTTCAATACCTCATCGTAATGTGGCAGCCACAAAGGCTTGTAAGGTCTGGTTTTGTCTTTTGTCTTGTAAACCGTGCCGGGAACAAATGTTATCTCCCCAACAGGAAGTCCGCTTTCCAATGCTTCTGCGATGGCAACAATCTGTTTTTCTCCCATTCCATATACGATCAGATCAGCCTTTGCGTCTAAAAGAATGGAACGTCTGACTTTATTGGACCAATAATCAAAATGGGAAAACCTTCTTAAACTGGCCTCGATCCCTCCCAAAATTATAGGTACGTCGCTGTACAATTCTTTTATTTTATGAGAGTAGACCATCACAGCTCGGTCCGGTCTGTGACCGGATCTTCCACCGGGCGAATACAGATCGTCTTTTCGTTTCTTTTTTGCAGTGGTATAGTGATTGACCATGGAATCTATATTTCCTGAAGTTATCAGAAAACCCAGTTTTGGTCTACCCAAAATTTTGAAGGATTCCTTCTTTTCCCAATCAGGTTGAGCTATTATGCCAACTTTATAACCCCTGCTCTCAAGGACCCTGCCTATTACAGCCGTTCCGAAAGAAGGGTGGTCAACATATGCATCCCCTGAAATTATGATGAAATCAAGCTGATCCCATCCTCGTTTTTTCATATCTTCCCGTGATACGGGCAAAAATTCATTCATTATATCTTCCTCTTCATCCGCTTCGATCATATCAGCGGTTTATTTTACAGATACCGATTATATCATATTTTTCTTAAAAGAAGTATAATGGAGTGAGATAGTATTCTATTTAGATAAGTTTACTCAAAAATGTTTTTAGAAAGGATCAAAACATGAAAAAAAATGTAAAGATAACACTGGAATATGACGGTGCCAGATACAAAGGGTGGCAAAAATTAGGCGACAGTTCCAATACCATCCAAGGAAAGCTTGAGGACATCCTTGAGAAGATGACCGGCAAAAGGACACCGGTGACCGGTTCCGGGAGAACCGATTCAGGCGTGCACGCCAGAGGACAGGTCGCAAATTTCTTTATTGAAAACGACATGAGCGCCTACGACATATTGACATACATCAACTCGTACCTGCCAAGCGACATAGCTGTAAAGAGTGTGGATTTTGTAGATGAAAGATTTCACAGCAGACACAACGCCAAGGAAAAGACGTATTCATACACCATTTACAACAACAGGATCCATTCTGTTTTCGACAGGAAATACAGTTTCCACGTTCCAGATCCTCTAAACCTGGAAGCTATGAAACAAGCCATGGCCGAATTTGAGGGTACTCATGATTTTCTGGGATTTTCATCACTTGGAAAGAGCAAGAAATCTACCGTCAGGACTATAAATGCCATTACTCTTGAAAAAAACGGGCCTTACCTTAAATTTATTTTTAAAGGTGATGGATTCCTATACAATTCCATAAGAATAATTATGGGAACCATCTTGGAAATCGGCATGGGAAAAAGGAAAACCTCTACAATAAATCGCATTTTTGAGAAAAAAATCCGTGAAGACGCCGGGTTTACCGTTCCGCCTCACGGACTGTTTTTAGAAGAAGTCGATTATTGAGTAGATCCTTCACATTCGTTCAGGATGACGAAGTTCGCGCAGATTCTTCGCATTCCTTCAGAATGCCGAAGTTTGTGTAGATCCTTCCCGTTCCTTCAGAATGCCGAAGTTTGTGTAAATCCTTCGCGTTCCTTCAGGATGACGTAGTTCGCGCAGATTCTTCCCGTTCGTTCAGGATGACGTAGTTTATGCAGATCTTTCGCGTTCCTTCAGGATGACAGCATTGTATGCTGTCATCCTTGTTTTACAAACTGGACCTTCATGCCGTTTGGATCAAGCACAAAAAAGAATTCAACATGTGGATTTGGCTTGAATGGACCACTGTGGACGGCGAAACCCTTTTGGCTGACCTCGGCCATTTTCTCCTGGATGTCATCTACGGCAAATCCCATGGACATATGGTCGGGATATTCCAATTTGGCCTTGTTCTCCCTGTCGAATATCAATTCTACGTGAGTACCGTCTTCATCCCCCAGAAATACTATTTCCGTTGTGGGAGAAGCTGAAAATTTTCTCTGGACCTTCAATCCTACCACTTCAGTATAGAATTTCAAGGATTTTTCCAAATCCACTACCTTGAATGTGTACCATAAAAAACTCATTTTTCATCCTCCTTTTTTATGTTGAAAAAAATTTTGTATACTTCCGGAAAGTTCTGTTTCAGTCTTAAAGGTTTAAGATTTTCATCCAGGAATGCGTGCTTGCTTTTCCCCATGGCAAATATCTCTTTTGAGTCTGGATCCTCCACCACATAAGTCATGCTTATGCGCAGCCCTGTAAAATCTTCAACCCCAAGCTTTATGACAAATTCATCCCCAAACCTTGCTGGAGACTTGTAAGTGCAATCTACATGCAAAACCGGTAGCGTTATCCCCAATTCTTCAAGTTTATGATAGGGCAGACCCAGATGTTCCAAATAATCTATTCTGGCCTCCTCGAACCACCGAATATAATTTGAGTGATGGACTATCCCCATTGCATCCGTCTCGTAGTAATTAACCTTTCTCGAATATCCCATGTAAGGCATGTCCGCTCCTCCCGTCAAATATCGTATTCTTCCAAAAAACTGTGTTTTTCTCCGTGTTTTCTATATTCGATCACCGTATCCAAATTTACGTTATGCATGCTGGTAAATATATTCATATCAATTCCAGGGTGATTTTTATTCAGCTTTTTAATAAGGGCTTTCATTTCCTGCCTTTTAGACCCGATCCCATCGTCGCCCAAGACACATTTTTCCGTGAGCCTGCATGCACATCTGATAAATTCAAGCTCGTTGTACCTTCTCCATGCAATGATGTCGTCTTCTCTGACCATATACAAAGGTCTTATAAGTTCCATACCTTCAAAATTACTGCTTTTTAGTTTTGGCATCATTGTCTTGATTTCCGCACTGTAGAGCATGCTCATGAGGGTAGTCTCGATGACATCATCAAAATGGTGACCTAAAGCTATCTTGTTGCACCCTAATTCCTTGGCTTTGGCGTAGAGATGGCCTCTGCGCATTTTGGCGCAAAGATAACAAGGGGACTGATTCATGTCTGCCACGATGTCATATATTTGAGACTCGAAAATGGTCAGAGGAACTTCCAAGATTTTTGCGTTATTCTCTATAACCTGACGGTTTATACTGTTGTATCCCGGATCCATTACCAAAAACACCAATTCAAAATCGTATTTCCCGTGTTTTTGTAATATCTGCATGGCCTTGGCCATCAACATGGAATCTTTCCCGCCGGAGATGCATACGGCTATCTTGTCTCCTTCAGAAATCAAGTCGTATCTAATGACTCCTTTTATGAATCTGTTCCAAATTTCTTTTCTATATTTTTTTATGATGCTTCTTTCTACAAGCTGATGTTTTTCCATATTTTCTCCTCTACATCGATTATCTCAAATCTTTGTACCATAGGTCAAAGTTATTCTTGAATATTTTTAATTCTTTTTCTGTGGTTAGGTGGCTCAAACATATTCTGACAGACGACAACGCCCGTTTTTTGTCCTTCCAGACAGCATAGACAGACTTGGATGGTGTATTGGGAGCTGAACAAGCCGATTTTGCCGAAAAGTATATCTCTCTTTTGCCGAAATGATCCACCATGTCCTCACCTTTGACATTTTCAACGCTGAAATTCAGAAAATGGGGCAATGAATTTTCGGTAGAATTTATTAAAACACCTTTGTATCCCTTGAAAAATTTTCTTAAATCTTCATTAAGTAAGCGGATATAAGCCAACCTTTTACCCATGCCACCACAGCTTAATTCCAAGGCTTTTGCCATTGTGGCTATAAGAGCCGTTGAAGGGGTGCCGCTCCGATATGGACTTAGGCTCAGTCCCCCGTATATCATGGGTTCCAATATGATCTCATCTTTTTTTACAAGAGCACCACAACCGTTTATTCCATAGAATTTATGTGCGGAAAAGGTTATCATGTCCGCTTTGTCAAGACTTATGCCAACCTTTCCCATGGCCTGGGTTGCATCCACATGGAACATGCAATCTGGGTTTCTTTTTATTATTTCACTGATCTTGTCGATATCCTGCAACACTCCGGTTTCACTTTCGACTGCTCCGATGGAAACCATTATCGTATTCTTATCCATCAGTTCTTCCAGATTTTCCAAATCGACCCTTCCATCTCGTCCTATTTCTACAAAATCCACTTCGAAGCCTCTATTTTTAAGGCTCATTAAAGGCCCTATCACAGATGAATGTTCCATATAAGTAGTTATTATGTGTTTGCCCCTGTAGCTGTTTTTAGCTGCATATCCCAAAATGGCCAAGTTGTTTGCTTCACTGGCCCCGGAAGTAAAAACTATTTCCCTTTTTTCAAGACCCGTTGATTTAAGTATGGTTTCTTTAGCTTCCTCGATCCTTTTCAAAGATTCTCTGCCTAAATCATGCCCTGAGTTGGGATTGGCAGGATACTTTCTGGTCAGATCTACAAATTCTTCCAAAACCAGTTCATCTACGGGGGTTGTAGCACCGTAATCCAAATATATCATAATTACACCTCGATTATTTTCAATAATTGAATATATCATAAAATGGAAAACTCCACAATAACAGCAAAATGTCGACTTTGACATGCAAAAGAAGATCCGGGCAACGATTCCCGGACCATAACTAAATATGTATTAAATTTTTGTTTCAAAGTCTTGTGACATACTACTCGATTTCAATTCGTTTCTCAGCTTCCGACTTTTCTTTTTTGGCAACCTCGATCTTCAGGACCCCATCATCCAATTTGGCCTTGATGTCATCCCCTGATGCATTTTCAAGATAAAGGCTTCTGCACATAGAGCTTACCTTTCTTTCCTTGTGAATGTAGTTTTTCTTTTCTTCCTCTACCTTTTCTTCTCTTTTCACAGAAATCGAAAGTCTGCCTCGATCGAAAGAAATCTCCACTTCTTCCTTCTTGATTCCGGGCATATCCGCCTCAACGATGTAATTCTTTTCGTCTTCCTGTACGTCTACTTTAAATGTGTCAAAAGCCAAGCTCCTGCCTGGTAAGCTGCGGCCTCCAAAAAAGTCGTCAAGCATGTTGTAGACATTACCGAATCCGGTATCGAATAAATCTACATCTTTTCTGTTGAATGGTACCAATCCTGTCATGATCAACAACTCCCTTCACTTAATTTTTAGCACTCGCTTACACAGAGTGCCAACTCTACTAATAATATATCCTACCTAAAATATTTTAAACATTTTGAGAAATCTTTTTTATCCGATCATGGACTCTGATTTCGCCGTTTCTAACAGTTTTTGCAAAAGCGGCACTTTTCCAAAGCCCGCAATTGCCTTGTCTTTTAAAAACAGGGCATTCTTCATAGCATTTTTTACCTGGGATCGTTATTTCAATCACTGCACTGCCTATTTCAAGTCTATCGCCTTCCTTTAACCCTTTTATGTCAAATCCCGCAGTAGAGATATTTTCTTTAAACCTGGATATGCAAAAACCATCTTTCTTTTCAGGAATCGCTGAAATTCGTGCTTCTGATTCCATCAAAGTGATCTGCAGTTTTTCATCTCCACCTTCAAAAGCAGACCCTGAGATCCCCGTACCTTCTTTTAACATAATTACGTCTACTTCTTCCTGACTTCTATTGTTTACCGTTTTTATTTTTATTTTTTCTACAAAACCCATTTTTTCTCCTTTCTTGCCACATTGGTGACACATTGATGTTTTATACTCATCTCATAGAAACAATATATCACAAGGAGGATAAAAAAATGAATATTAAAAAAATTATTACAGGCGCATTGGTTCTTACAGTTCTTGGAGGTGGAGCAGCATTTGCAGCAAGCGCTCAAACCCCTGCCGAGATCCTGGCTGATCTTACCGGCAAAACTGTAGAAGCGGTTTATCAAGAAAGAGAAGAAGGCGAAACTTTCGGAGCCATGGCTGCAGAAACAGAAAATTTCGAGGCATTTAAAACTTCAATGCTTGAAAACAGAAAAACCGTCTTGCAAGAAAGAGTTGAAGAAGGCAGAATCACACAAGAAGAAGCTGACGAAATTTATGCAAATATGGTGGAAAACAGCGAAGACTGTGACGGCACAGGCAGCAACATGAGATTGGGTCAGGAAAATGGCCTGGGATTTGGACAGGGCAATGGCAACGGAGACGGTAACGGACAAAGAAACGGCAACAGTGAAGGCGGCGGATCCGGTAACGGTTATGGCGCAAAGAACGGCAACAAATAATCTGAAATTTAAAATAAAGGACTCATCACCAGCTGGTGATGAGTCCTTTATTTTGTTGCACTGCCATTTTAGCAATTTCCGCTATGGGCATGATCGTTGCAAATAGAACCTGTTGATTTCAAATTACCGCATACATAACCCTCGGCAACTTCTTTTGAATCGCCTCTTGCGCCTGTAACTACAGTAATACCTTTTTCATTGAAAATATCGACTGCTCCTCCACCCATTCCGCCGGAGATTATTACGTTTACACCAATATCATTCAAATAATTCGGCAAAAATCCTGGTCTGTGCCCCGGATTGGGAACTGATTCGTTGCTGACGATCAATCCATCTACCACATCAAAAATTTCAAAGGTTTCACAATGTCCAAAATGCTGTGTCACCTGCTTGTTTTCACTTGCTACTGCTACTTTCATGATTCTTCCTCCTAATAGTTAAATTATTTGTCCATACTTTCTACAAAATCATCAAACCAATGTTCGTTGTACATTTCTATAATTCCCTTGTCGCATAGATTTGCGATATTTGGATCTATAGGAATCTTGGCAATTACCTTAAGACCTTCTTTTTTTGCGATCTCATCGATTTTGCTTTCCCCGAATATTTGGTGTTTTTCACCGCAGCTCGGGCATTTAAAATAGGACATGTTTTCAACCAGTCCCAAGATAGGAACTTTCATCATTTGAGCCATCTTTACCGCTTTGGCCACTATCATTGATACCAGTTCCTGTGGAGACGCCACTACTATTATGCCGTCAAGGGGCAATGATTGGAATACCGTCAACGGAACGTCTCCTGTTCCAGGAGGCAGATCCACAAACATGTAATCTATGTCTTCCCATATGACATCGCTCCAAAATTGTTTTACGGTGCCCGCTATTATAGGGCCTCTCCATATTACAGGGTCGGTGCTATTATCCAAGATCAAGTTGATGGACATGACGTCGATCCCCGATTTTGTTTTAACGGGATACAAACCTTCTTCAGTAGCTCCCGCTTTCACATCCAAACCGAATGCCTTTGGGATGGATGGACCGGTGATGTCCGCATCTAAAATCCCAACTTTCTTGTCCCTTCTCCTCATTGTCACCGCCAAAAGCGAAGTTACCAGGGATTTCCCTACTCCTCCTTTTCCGCTGACCACTCCGATCACTTTTTTAACATTGCTCTTTTCGTGTAGATTCGCTGCAAATTCATTTTTTTTGTCTTGATTCATTATTAAATCTCCTTGTCTATATTAAACTTTAAATTGTAGCCCCGAAAACATGTACCTGACTTTGTCACCCATTTTAGATTTTAATATTTTATAGCCTTTAACACCCGTACAGTGGCCCGTATAACACTCCGCCTTGGTTTCAATCAAAAATTCTGCTGTTTGATCTATGAATTTTTCATCCAGTGTGCTTCCCTGAGATCTCGATCCAAAGTGAAATCCTCCCACTATGGCATCGGGATAGGATCCGAATTTATCCCGGTATGTTTTAACTATATGCATGATCCCATTGTGTGCACATCCGCAAAATAAAACAGCTTTGCCGCCTTCTCTTATGACCATATTTTGTTCATGTTTGAAATCATCCAGTATCAGTCGGCCTTCCTTATTGACAAACAGCCTCTTGTTTCCTAGAGGCATGCAGTCTTTTCTAGATTCTACCGTAAAAAGTTCAATATCGAAATCCAATTGAAATTCTTTATCCGTGTATACGATTCTGTCACCATAGTTCAGGTTTTTGTTCAACCCTATTGAACGAGTGTTTCCATCCTCATCCACAGATACAAAATCATCAAACACACCGGGTCTGGCATAAATCTTTGCTTTATTGTTCAATTCCAAAAAATGCTTCAATCCACCGCCATGATCGTAGTGCCCATGACTCAAAATCAGATGATCCACCTTCGACAAGTCCAAATCCAGCACTTTCGCATTTTTAGCAAAAACATCACTTGCTCCCGTATCGAAAAGAATTTCCTTGTCATTTAAGTTTACGTGGATGCTGAGTCCGTGTTCACAACCAAATTTTTCATCCAATGAAACATTTTCTGATAAAATGCTGACCATCATTTTGACGACTCTCCGTTTCCCAGAAACAACTTCATGGTATTTTGATACGTTGCACCAATCGCTCTTGACGAAGGACAATCCACGTTGGCAAGGGTTTTCCCTGCATTTATTGTTTCTACGGCAACAGGGTCAAAAGGTATCTTTCCAACCATTTCAATATTGTTTTTCCTGCAGTATTCCTCAATTTCTTTTGTTTTCCCCGTGTTTGTATCAGACTTGTTTATACATACCGCAGTTTTTGTCTGAAATGCTGCCGCCGTCTGCAAAATCCTTTCCATATCGCTTATCCCTGAAACGGAAGGCTCTGTAACGATCAGCACCATGCTGACTCCGCTGATGCTTGCAATTACAGGGCATCCTATCCCAGGCGAACCGTCTATTATTGCAAATTTTTCATCTGGTGCGGCCAACCGCATTTGTTTCTTTACTTCGGTTACAAGTTTCCCTGAAGTCCCACTTCCCATTTTTAACTTGGCAGTAGAGAAAACTTTGCCTTTTTCCTTATACAAGTAAAGCTCCCCTGCCACATCCGGGTATAATTTTACGGCTTCTACGGGACAAATGTATTCGCAAACTCCACAACCCTCGCAAGCGTATGAAAACACTTCATAGACTCCATCAGTCTCATTTATGGTGTCAAATTTGCAGTGTTCGTAACACAATCCGCAACTGATGCATAGATCCTGATTTATCACCGCTTTTCCAAGTCCAAAATAGTCCTTTGATTCCGGTTGACTTTTAATGTTCATTATCAAATGAAGGTTGGGGGCATCCACGTCACAGTCCGCATACGCTTTGGCTTCGGACAATTCAATAAATGCACTTGCCAAGGTGGTTTTGCCGGTACCACCTTTACCGCTTAGTATCAGCAACTGTTTCATGAGCGACCTCCCTCAGAATGTCCGAATAAATACTTTCAAACATTTTTTTATATTTCTCACTTTGTCTTGCCAATATTTCCCCCTCGGAGTTTATCCTTCCAAGTTCAGGGTCAAAATCGATCCTTCCCAATATGGGTATGTTGTTTTCAATACAAAACTTTTCTGATGGATTATCGCCTTCTGTGCATTTATTCAATAACACACCATAAGGTATCTCAAATAACGTTACCAGCTCGTGGACCATCGCCAAATTGTGCGTGCCGAAAATAGTCGGTTCAGCGACTAAAACGCAATAGTCTGCGTCCCTTATGCTTTCCATCACTACACAGGCACTTCCTGGAGGGCAATCGATAACTATCGTTTCCCTGTCACTTAAATCTTCATCCAACAAATTTTTTATAACGGGCACACCCGATGCCTTTCCCACTTCGAGCGTACCTGTCAGAGTTTTTACTCCTTGAGACATTCCCTTTTGGACTATGCCCACTGATACGTCCCTGTTGCTTATAGCGTCTCTTGGGCAAAGTATTTCACACCCACCACAGGAGTGACATATTTCATCGAACACCTTAACTCGATCCTTGATAAAAGCCAGTGCGTTAAATCTGCAAAATTCAACGCATTTTCTGCACCCATCGCAAAGCTCATTGTCTATTTGGGGAATTTTAACTGTCACCTCTTTGCTGCTTTCGATTTCAGGCTTAAAAAACAGATGTCCGTTAGGTTCCTCTACATCGCAATCGATATAAGCGGAATTTTTGATCACTGCAGCCAGATTTACTGACAATAGAGTTTTTCCGGTTCCTCCCTTGCCACTAAGAACGGCTAGTCTGAAGCCTTTTTCAGCTTTCATGTCCGTGAAACCCCGGATGGATATCGTCCAATAGATCCAAAGAATTTTTTTCAAATTGATCTATGTTTTCGCCAATATTTTCGCCTTGGCTTTTAAATATTTCAATTCCTGCTCCTTTGATGACTTCCGCAGCATTTTCACCGCATCTGGGTGTGATCAATGCGTTTATTTTACTGTCCACCAAAATCTGAGCGGCTTTTATCCCTGCACCACCTGGACTGTCCGCTGCAGTATTTTTTATAAATTCTTCCGATTTCTTTTCTGTATCATAAACCATGAACCAAGGTGCCCGCCCGAAAGAAATGCAAACTCCAGACTCCTTATTATTATCATTTACAGGTATTCCTATTTTCATAATATCACCCTTCCAAATTTATTTTATCTAGTTCTGCTCTTCTCCTGCACATACCACAGCCAGGTCTGACTTTTTCTTCAGTACAGAGTTTGTAGTCTCCGCCTTCGATTTTCAGCAATTTACCGTGGACCAAAGATTGCGCAAGCTTGGTTTTTGCTTCATTGTAAATTCTTTGCACGGTAGTTCTTGCCACGTTCATCTGTTCGGCGCATTCTTCCTGCATCATTCCTTCAAGGTCGATCAAGCGAATCGTTTCGTACTCGTCAACTGTCATGATCACCAAATCGTCTTCGTCAAATTTGGCATTCAGGGGCCCAAACAGATTGCTGCCGGGAAGACAACAAACTCTTCTCCACTTTCTCGGCCTGGACATCCAATAACCTCCTTAAGTTTTATTTTATTGCCTCTAGATCCAATGGATCTTGTTAAACACTTAAAATGCATTTTTCCATAACCGACAGTTATGAACATATGCCCTTAACAATTTTCATTATACTCTTTAATGGGCATATGTCAATAACTTAAAACACATATCTGCACAATTTTGACAATAAAAAACCCACCGTTAGGCGGGCTTATTCTACATATAAAATTAGGGACTCAAACATTCATCTGCGCAGCATTTGCGTATATTTCATCCACATCATCTTTTTTTATGGCTTTATCAACCAGGTGTCCGATGACGAATATTCCAATCATGCTCGCAATAAGTCTGGTCAGTGCAAACTTGGTTCCGAGAGCTGAAAGTTCAAACAGGAACATTGGTATTTTTGTCGTAGACCAGGCTCCTATAAAGATCAAGACATTGCTGAATTTTACTCCTTTTTTCATAAAAACTCCAGCAAGTGGAAAAGCTCCATATAATGGCCCTGCAGCAGCTGAACCAAGAAAAATGGATATCAGTATTCCTTTTATACCGGATCCTTCTCCCATGTATTTTACCATTGTCTCTCTTGGAACCCAGACATCCAACAGTCCAAGCAGCACAAAGATGGGCGGAAGAACGGACAACAATTCTTTAAAACTAAAACCGATGGTATCCACTGCTTTGTCACCGGCGATCGGATCGATAATATATAGACCTATAGTTACAAGTACCATCACTAAAAAAAACTTATATCTATTAACGAATTTTTTCATAACTCACCCATCACCTTTCCTATAATCAATGCAACGACAAAAGCGTATAAAAATGCCAGTATATTTCTTGCCATAGTAACCTTTTTCCCAAAATATTTTGTCTCTAGTGGAACAGTTACCACTCCAACCATCATCAATGATGAAACAAATGCTCCCACCTGCATGTATCCAGCTCCCCCTTGGAGCAACAAGGCTGCAGTGGGAAATGCTATAAAACCTGGAATAAGAGTTACACCGCCGACCAAGGCCGCCACGATCGTTCCGTACCACCCTGAAGAGCTACCAATCAATTTGCTTATCATGTCAGGATCTATTACCGCCAGCATTACACCAACCAGGATTATGATCCCCAAAAATTGCGGCATCATATTCTCTAAAGCCTTGACCGCTTTCTTTAAACTTTTTTTGGTCTTCTGCTTGTCCTTAAAAAATGACAAAGTCAGAAGCCCTATTGCCAACGCATAAAATATTATAGTCTGCATCATATAAAATTCCTCCTTTTATTGTCAACATTCCGTCTCATAGACACTTATGAATTTTTCTATCCTTTTTTTTCTTTCCTCGAAAACTTGTATCCAGTCTTCCAATTCTGCCAATCCTTCGTCAGTTATCTTGTATACTCTTTTTTTCGGTCCCTCTTCGCTTTCCTTCCAGTCGGAAGAAACGAATCCATGATTCTCCATTTTTCTAAGAGTTCTGTAGAGAGTGCTTACATTCATCTCTTCTTCCGTCAAACCGAGTTTTTCCAGCTGTTCCATCAAACCGTAACCATGCACGCATTCTTTTTTTAGCAACAAGAGCAAACTGGCTTCCAAAAATTTACCTGTCTTGTTTGTTTTCCCGTGGCAAAAACACTCTTTTCCATTTTTCATTATCATCACCCCGATTGTTTTCAGATAAACTCATACCGCACACTATATCCTTATTGCATATAGCTGGCATGAATATAGTTTAAACGCTAATAGACATATTGTCAAGATATATTAGTATTTTCTTATGTATTTTTTGACAAAATCAGCAGTATGTGATAAAATTAACTGAATTTTAAAAAGTGAAGTAACTTGGTTGAGTACCACAAAACAAAGTATTCTTTGATGTGAAATTCCAAGTGAAAAATATATTTATTAGAACTGGGGCTTATGCAGGATCATATGGTCATGCATTTCCGATTGATTCGGAACCAGCATATTATGTAAATTCAGATATATGAGTAGATCCTTCACGTCCGTTCAGGATGACGGTCAAACGTATTGGCTGATCCTTTTGACAGACTTAGACTGACGCTCAAACGTATTGGCTGATCCTTTGACAGACTCAGACTGACGATCAAATGTATTAGCTGATCCTTTGACAGACTCAGACTGACGGTCAGATGTATTAGCTGATCCTTTGACAGGCTCAGACTGACGGTCAAACGTACAAGATGCTTCCCTGACAGGTTCATGCTGATGGGAACTACATTTTGGATGGTGCGGGATAAAACATCATATGTTTATCTAAATCATAAATGCCAAGGCACTCTAACTCTATCAATAACAATGATAGGGTGGAGTGTCTTTTATTTTACCTAAATCGGCTACAGGCCGTTAATATAGAAAGGAGATTTTATGCAAGAAACAATTAGTATGACCCAAGACAGAATAAACAAGGAGGACATTTCCGACAAACTGCTGGAAAAATGGCGAGACTGGAGATGGCAATTGAAAAATAGTATTACAACTGTTGATACTGTTGAGAAGATCCTGGACATTACTTTTTCCGAGAAGAAAAAACAAGCCATACAAAATACCATAGAGAAATTTCCATTATCTGTGACGCCTTACTACCTGTCGCTGATAGATACCGAAGATCCTGAAAGTGATCCGGTATTCAAACAATGTTTTCCGGACGTACGCGAGCTTAGCTTATCCAATTGTGACATGTCCGATCCCCTTCACGAGGACGGCGACAGCCCTGTTGAAGGGATCACTCACAGATATCCGGACAGGATATTGTTTCATATAAGCAATGTGTGTGCAATGTATTGCAGACACTGTACACGAAAAAGAAAAGTGGGAGATCAGGATTCGATCCCCTCAAAAGATCAGATTTTAAAAGGCATCGAATATGTAAAAAACACTCCGCAGGTCAGAGATGTTCTTCTTTCAGGTGGAGATCCCCTGATGCTTTCCGATGATTATCTGGACTGGATCTTGGAAAGGCTTTCTGAAATCCCACATGTGGAAATCATAAGGATCGGATCGAGAATGCCTGTGGTACTTCCCTACAGGATAACTGACGGACTTATTGAAGTACTAAGCAAATATGACAACATTTGGTTGAATACACATTTTAACCATCCCAGAGAAATGACAGGTTCTTCAAAAAAAGCTTTGAAAAAACTAAACAATGCAGGGATACCCCTTGGGAACCAATCGGTCCTGTTGAGAGACGTGAACGACTGCCCGAGGATCATGAAGAGACTGGTCCATAAGCTCACTGCAAATAAAGTTCGCCCCTATTACCTCTATCAGTGCGATCTTTCAGAAGGGCTGGAGCACTTTAGGACCAACGTGGGAAAAGGCATAGAAATAATGGAAAACCTTCGTGGCCATACCAGTGGATTTGCCGTACCCACATATGTTATTGATGCCCCCGGTGGTGGAGGTAAAATACCTGTAATGCCCAATTATCTTATATCCTGGTCCACCAACAAAGTGGTGCTCAGAAACTACGAAGGCGTGATTACCACATACAAAATGCCTGATGATTACAACCATTACGAGTGCGACCTTGAATGTGACGACTGCAACTTGCAACTTAATACCGAAAATCAGGAGAGCGATTATAAGACAATAGGAATCTCCAAGCTCCTTAGCGATTACGAGGACGAGATAACCTTGACCCCTGAAAATCTTGACAGAGATGCAAGAAACAGAGAGGACGTATCCTGAATATGGACTTAATGGAAAAAATCAGAAATTCAACCGTACAACACGGCAAAGATAATGATCGGATCTATTTGATGAAATTAGCTCCCGAAGATACGGATAATATAATCGGCGATTTGGAGGCTATGGCTCTGCAAAATGCCTATTCAAAAATTTTCATTAAAGTTCCCGAAAAGTACATGGGGGTCTTTATGGAGTCTGGTTTCGTCATCGAAGCCAAGGTTCCGGGGTTTTTCTCCGACGGTGAAACTTGCGTCTTTATGGGAAAATATTATAGTTCTAGAAGGTCAGTAGATAGAAATCAAGAAAAAACAGACAATGTATTGAGTCTGGCGGCCAATACTCAGAAAAAGGAACCAAAGCTTGATGATAGTTTTCAAATCAAGGTTCTTAAACCTTCGGATGCGGAGGAAATGGCCCTTTTATACGGCAAGGTTTTTAAAACCTATCCTTTTCCCATCCATGATCCAAAATACATTAGGCAGACCATGTCAGAAAACTTAATCTACTTCGGGGCCATACATGAAGGCCGGATAGCAGCTCTGGGATCATGTGAGACCGACCCTGAAAACAAGAACAGCGAAATGACCGATTTTGCGACTCTGCCGGAATATCGGGGAAAATCTCTGGCTTCCAATCTGTTGACAGAGATGGAAATACATATGAAAAATTCAAATTACAATGCCCTTTACACTATAGCAAGAAGCCAGTCATTCGGTATGAACCTGGTATTTGCAAAGGCCGGTTATAAATACAGTGGAACGTTGATCAACAACACAAACATTGCAGGAAACATCGAGAGCATGAATGTTTGGTACAAGAATATATGATATAAGAACAGCACCCTTTAAAGGGTGCTGCTTTCATTTTCACTCAATCTGTTTGTGCTTTTTTTGGATTTGAGCCTCTGATCCACCCATTCCCTTACAAGTGAGTAACCCAGAGCAAATGTAGGCACTCCAAGGAGCATTCCCGGCAATCCGAACATACCGGCACCGACGATGATCGAAATCAGAACCCACATTCCCGGCAAACCTACTGTATTCCCCAAGATTTTGGGCTTTAGGATATTTCCGTCAAACTGCTGAAGGGCAATTATAAAAATCAGAAATGTCAAGGCTTTGATTGGATCTACTATCAAAATCAAAAATATTCCGGGTACAGCCCCGATGAATGGGCCAAAAATTGGTATAAGATTGGTAACACCGATAATCAAACTTATCAGCAACACGTAAGGCATGTCCATTATTGTCATTCCAAGAAAGCAAATTATTCCGATTATCAGGGAATCGATAACATTTCCGGTTATGAATTTGTTGAAGATCCCATTGGCCCTGTTGGTGATTTCCATAAATCTACTGTAATGCCTGTCCGGACACAAAGCTTCGCTGAACCTGGACATTTGCCCCATCAGGACGTCTTTGCCGTAAAGAAAGTAAACCGAGATGATCAAGCCAATGATCCAGTTGTACAGGCCCGATGTGAGTCCCAGCAAGTAGTTTCCAACATACGGAAGCCATTTTGATATCAACCCGTTTATTCTGTCAGGGAGATTTCTTAAAAAGTCGCTGTCATACCAATCGATCATTTCCTGCAGACCTATGGCCTCGTCCAGTTTTAGCACCCATGTCTCTACTGTGGTTACATAAATCGGTACATTTTCAATCAATTGCCCTATGCTGTCTATCAATTGGGGAAGAATATACCGGATAAGTATTGCACCGGTTAGGATGGCCAATAGATAAGTGGAAATTATCGATAATGCCGAAGCCGCTTTTTTGCCTGTTACTCCCTTATTTTCAATTCCGTAAAACACTCTTTTTCTAAAACCTTTATAAGGTATGTTGAGTAAATATGCCAACACAAATCCGTATATTACAGGCAAAGCGATCTTATGCACTTTATCCAATATACCGATTATCGTGCTGAAATTCGTCAACGAAATAAATAGCACTATACCATATGTTATGATCAAAATCATCTGTTTGAACTTTACCTTGTCCATAAAATCCCTCTTTAAATTCATAGTATTGGTGCCTGAATAAAAAACCCTGCCTCAAGGCAAGGTCGATCGGTGTTCATAATCCTACTTGTTTCTGAAATAGTATGCCAACTCGTTTAAGAACTCTCTGTCTGCGGAATTCGAAATAGGATCGATATTCAAGGTATTCTTTATTTTATTCAACCTGAATACCAGTGTATTTCTGTGCATGAAAAGATCTTTTGCGCTGTTGACCATGTTGTAGTTGTTCCTGCCCAGGACTTCAACAGTTTCAGCTATCATCTGCTGATCGTCAGTGGAAAATACATCGTTGTAGGTATTGAATATCTCACTGTATTCCTTCATTGTAACAATACTTCTAAAATGATCGATTATATTGCAGTCAAAGAAATGTATGCCTTCCTTTTCCTTGACGTGCAAAAGCATCTCGTTGGCATGAAAGTACGAGTGCCTGTACATTCCAATTTTGTTTTGAAGGCTACCTATGAAAAATCCGAAGTCGCTTTCACCAAAATTATCGGACATTCTGGACATGAAATCTTCTATAAATTCCCTGATTTCGTATTTATAATCAAACATATCGTTGTTGCCTTTAGCTTCTACAGCCTTTAAAATTACAATGTTGTCATTGGATGCCACCGTTATCAGGTCGGAATTAACACAGTTTTTCGAAGCCCGTATGGCACTGATCATGCTCAACCTGTCATAGCTTTTATTTACCTTTATTATGATTGCCACAGCAAGCAAATTCTTCTTCAATTCGATCTCGGCAGCCAGATTTTCAAGCAATGAAATATCAGGATTTTCTTCAAATAGAAGAGTATACATGAATTGTTCCGTCTTGTTTCTTCGTGTTCTCTTTTTTTCCATATAGACTTCGTATTCGATCATCGCTTCCAGGGACACTTTGACCAGACCGGCAAAAGCCTTGACGCTACCAGGATCTCCAGTGACGCCTACCACGCCTACAGGCTTGTTCTTGTATTCAATGACAAGGTTAACTCCCGGTTTTGTACCTATAAACTTTTTTTCCTCTTCAACTTCTCTCTGTTCTGACTCGCCATGAAGCATTTCATATGCGACCTCATGAAAATTGCCTATTCTGGACTCGTCACGGCTTGCAATAATAGTGCCGTTCTCATTCATTATGTTGATATTGTATTCCATATATTGAGCCATCTTGTCGATAAACCGTTGAGCCATTGAAGCGCTTAGTATAGTCATAACACCCTCCTCTTCAATTATTATTGAAGTGACATACCCTGATTATACTATTTCTAAAATAAACAATCAACAAAACTGATTTTTCATAAGGCACTTACTGGTTCACAACATGAACATCCATCTGTGGGAACGGTATGCTTATGCCTTCTTCATCGAAAGCGATTTTTACCTTTTCCATGGTTTCAAAATATATTGTCCAGTAATCCTTGGACTCACACCACACCCTGTAATAAAAATTGATCGAGCTGGCATCGTGTTCTCCGAGAACGATCTGAGGTTCGGGATCATTAAGAACCAAAGGGTCATTTGCAGCAATTTCTTTTAAAATATTTTTGACCTTAAATATATCCGCCTCATATCCCACTCCAAATACAAAGTCAACTCTTCTAGTGGGCTTGGAAGAGTAATTTACAGTACCACTATTTGACATGTTTGAATTGGGAACGATTATTTTTTTATTGTCCGGTGTGACAAGGATAGTGTAAAACATCTGTATCTCTTCGACCGTTCCGGAATATCCGGCCGCTTCAATGTAATCACCTACTTTGAAAGGCTTGAGAATCAAAATCAATACTCCGCCTGCAAAATTTGACAAGCTCCCCTGAAGAGCCAAGCCTATTGCCAGGCCTGCAGAACCCAAAACTGCTATAAACGAGGTCATCTGAGCTCCAAGCATGGATGCCACGGTTATAAAAAGCAAAATCATCAAAGTCACCTTAGTCAAAGACAACAAAAAAGGTCTTAATGAAACGTCCAAATTCTTCTTTTCAAAACTTATTCTCAAAAATTTTAAAAAATATTTAATGGCGATCATTCCCGCCAGCAAAACGACTAATGCAAGGACGATCTTTCCTCCATAAGCAACAAGTTGCTCATACAAAGCGTTTAAATCCATATTTCTCCTCCTAATATTATAAAAGTATTGCTAATGTTATTAGCTGTAACCTTATTGTATTCATTATACACTTTCCCCAAATATCTTTAAAGTTTAAATCAAAAAAGAAAGGTTTTTACGCCTTTCCCTTAATATTTTGATGAAATGAAATTATTTCAACCATTGCTCCACTATCCTGACACCCTCTGTGGCATTTGTGGTAAATGCGTCGGCACCGATATATTCACATGCATCTTTGGTCATGGGGTTTCCTCCGACGATGATTTTAAGGTCATCTCTTAGTCCCGCTTCCTTAAGTGCGTCCACCGTCTGCTTCATGGCTTCGATGGCCAAGGTCAATACCCCGCTCATGCCCAGAACATCCGGTTTCACTTCCCTGACTTTTTCAACAAAAGCACTGGCAGGTTGATCGATCCCAATGTCAAAGACTTCCAAACCAAGGGCTTCCACCATTCCCCTGTATATATTTTTTCCGATATCGTGCAAGTCCCCGGCAACCGTTCCAATAACCATTTTCCCAAGATTGCCATTTTTAGATCCTGCAATGACAGGTTTTAAAATATCCATCGACTCAGTCATGAGCTCTCCGGCAAAAATCAAATCTCCTACAAAATACTCTCCACGCTCGAATCTATCTCCGACTATGGCCATTCCTTCCTGACATGCACTTATGACCTTATCCGCTTCATCCTGTGTCGGGTTCATTGCCACAAAATCTTTCAGAAGGTTCAGTACTTTGTCTTCTTCCAAATCTCCTACGTACTGCACCAATAATTTCATTTCCATAACTTCCACTCCTCGATTTTTTAAGTCTGCTTAAATTTAATCACAACAAATTTAAGAAGTCAATTTCATCCTTCAATTTTAAACCATTTTTAATGTTTTTTAAAGTTTTTTCAAGATTCCTTGTTTAATTAACGGATTTTTCTTCATATCTGGCTATGTAGCTTCCCAAATCCCACATGTCTGCCAATTCTTCCAACATGTCAAAGGGTATCAACTCTGGTCTCTTAAATCTCAGACAACTTTTTCCTGCATCAAGTTTGCGACCATACCTGTCTTTATATTGAGTCTGAAACCAATCCATAAGTTCCGGAAACATGTATAGTGGCATATGATATATTGCGATGTGATTTTTTTGAGAAGCAATGCTTACAACCGGTAGGGGCTCATGAGGATTTACGTGGTATCCCCTGGGATCGACTTTCTTGTCAACACAATAAGCTATCATCCCGTAAGACATCACTTCAACTATCTCTTTCGGCATAGTCCTGTTAAAAAAGTCTCTCAATTTGCTCATTACTTCTCTGCGTTCTTCAGGTATTTTTTCCATGTACTCCTGAACACTTTTCGCTTCTATTTTGATCATTGCCACCCCTTTCGATTGTTGAAATTCATAAAACCAATTCGTCCATCTCGATCCCAATTAAATCGACCCTGGGATCCAAGTCTATAAATGTTTCGATTTTCTGCAGCTTGTCAAGATTAGCGGACTTGTTGATCGAGCACATGGCAAATCCAAGTTCACACCTTTGCCACAACTCATTATTTCCGCTTTCAATTATGGAAATTTGAAATCTCGACCTTAGTTTCTCCATTAAACTCTTTACCACTCTGCGCTTGTCCTTAAGGGAATTGGCCTCTCGAATAATAATATCACATTTACCTGCGATCACGTGCAATTAAGACACCTCCGATCACTTATTTTCGCTTCCGTCCAAAGAAATGATCCTGCCGTATAGATCCGGCCTTCTATCCCTGAACAGGCCCCATTCCAACCTCTGTTCCTCCAGCGCATCCAAGTCGAATTCGGCCACCATAACGGTTTCACTTTTCCTGTCAGCCTGTAAAATGATCTCACCCGTAGGCCCGGCAATAAAAGATGAACCGTAAAACGTTATTTTTGATCCGTCTATGGCTTCCTCTCCTATCCTGTTTGATGCTATCACGGGAACCAAATTGCAGGCAGCGTGCCCCGTCATGCACCTTTGCCAATGGTCTTTGGAGTCTACTTGAGGATTTTCAGGTTCTGACCCAATGGCCGTTGGATAGAATATCAGCTCCGCTCCCATCAATGCCATAGATCTGGCTGCTTCCGGAAACCATTGATCCCAGCAGATCCCCACACCGATCTTTCCGAATTTTGTTTCCCAAACTTTAAATCCTGTGTCTCCCGGACTGAAATAATACTTTTCTTCATACCCCGGTCCGTCGGGAATGTGGCTTTTGCGGTAAATGCCCAAATTTGTGCCGTCTGCATCTATAATGGCTATGGAATTGAACAAGGCGTTGTTTCTCTTTTCATAAAAACTTACAGGCAAAACAACGTTCAGCTCTTTTGCAAGCTTAGAAAAGTGTTTTATACCTCTATTGTCATCCACTTTTGAAGCCAATGCATAAAACTCAGGTTTTTCCTTTTGACAGAAATACAAAGTTTCGAAAAGCTCTTGGATCAGTATTATATTTGCACCTTTTCCAGCTGCATCCCTGATAAGCTTCTCTGCCTTAGATATGTTTTCCTCAATATTTGATCCGCAGCTCATCTGTGTGGCTGCAACTTTGACTTTTCTCATTCTTTCCCTCCTTGCAGGATCTTTGAGGGAATCTGCTGGGTAATGCAATGAACATTCCCACCTTCCCTGACCAAAGGTATTCCGTCGACTGTCACTATTTTTCTGTCAGGGAATGCCTCTTGTAAAATATTTTGTGCCCTTATATCGAAGTCTGAAGCATCTTCTCCAAATATCGGAAGGATAAGACCCCCGTTTACCAGATAAAAATTTATATAACTCAACGTCAACCGTTTGCCTCTGTACTCCCTGTATGGCGGCTGCGGTATCTGTATGACCTTGATTTTGTTTCCCGAAGCATCCGTACTGTTTTCCAAAACTTCCAGACTTTTTCTGCTGATATCATAGTTTGGGTCGTTGGGGTCATCACATGTTTGTATCAAAACCACACCCGGTTTTGAAAAACAGGCTATGTTATCTATATGCCCGTCCGTTTCGTCTCCGAACAAACCTTTTTCAAGCCATATGAATTTGGTTGCTCCAAGTTGATCGGACAAAGCATTTTCTATTTCTTCTTTTGTCTTTCCAGGATTTCTGTTTTTATTCAAAAGACATTCTTCCGTAGTCATCAAAGTCCCAATCCCGTCAGAGTGTATGGATCCCCCTTCCAATACCAAGAAACTTCTGATTTCATCTATTTTCAGGTGTTCCAAAATTTTGGAACCCAATGCATCATCCAGATCCCAAGGTGCGTATTTTCCACCCCAGGCATTGAATTTCCAATTTATACCTTGTCGTTTTTTGCTTTCTTCATATATGACAGTCGGTACACTGTCTCTTGCCCAGGCATCGTTGTGCTCGATGACTGCATAGTCCACTTTGTTTCCCAAGTGTCTCTCGGCGCTTTCCAAATCACTCTGGTTTACCGCCAGCGTAACATCTTCGAACTTCAATATGCTTTCTATAATCTCTTTGTACCCGATGCAAAACTCCAAATAATTATCGGGGTGGATCATGGATTTTTTAACCGGCCACTGTATTATTGTTCTCTCGTGCCGTTCCCATTCTGCCGGCATTCTTTTATTTACTGTCATTATTGTTGCTCCTTGCTTTTGGTATTATGTTTTTGATTTCCATAAAATGTTTTTCCATCTGCCTGTCATGAAATTTTCTTAACAAGCCCAAAGAAATCAATGCTCCTATCATGGCCGTGGTCATATCCCACTGAGTGTCCCATTCGTCTCCTTGATATGAAAGCACCATATATCCCGGAACACCGGATATCCTTGAAACCGCAAATTCCAACAATTCGTAAAAGGCACTTATCCCCAAAATCATTGCTATTACAGTAAAGTAGAACATTTTGTTGCGCTTCATATAACCTCTGGACAACAATATCTCCTTCGCCATGAGGGCCGGTACAAGTCCTTGAAAGAAATGACCCACCCTGTCATAGTAATTTCTGGCCAAATCATACCTGTTCATTAAAAAATCGAACAGGGGATTCTCCTCATATGTGTGTTTTGCCCCCCACAGTAAAACTATGACGTGAAGTAAAATCATGGCGTAAACGAAATCGCTGAACCGAACTCTATTATAAATGATAACCAACACCAATACAAATACAATGGCGGGAAATGCCTCTAAAAACCAGGTTATAAGCGATTTATAGTCTATAGCCGACCATACCAAAACAATGCCAAAGATTCCTAAAAAAATTTTGTGCAATCTCTTTACATCTTTTAAAGGTTCCAATCAAAGCACCACCGTTCAATCATCAGCATCAAATGTGCACATTCTTTGTTAAAGTTGTATAATTGTATTAAGAATAAACGAAATGGAGGATCTAATCATGGATTTTGAATTGATCGAAAAAACAGAACAGCCGATTTTTTGTATCCGTACAAAGTGCGAAGTAAGCGTTTTGATTGAAACCATTGACAGGTTGTCTGACAAATTGATGGAGCACTTTAATGACAATCATCTGAAACCTGTCGGCCCTTTATATACGGCTTACTCAAACTTCGAAAAAAAGACATTCGACCTTGAAGTTGGTTATCCGACAGACAAGTATTATCCGGGATTGGGAAATGTCATTTCAGATACGATCCCCGGCGGCACATACCTAAAGACTCTATTTAAAGGGCCTTACAACAAACTTAGACCAGTATATCAGAATATGTACACCTGGATCGAAGAAAATGATATGAGGGCCGGTGACATCAATTATGAAATCTACTACAATTCCCATAGGGAAGTCTCCGATGATGACCTGATAACCGAAATACTGCTGCCTGTATTCTCTATAAAGTAATCTGCAATCAAAACAAATCCGATCTATGGACTCCAGTCGAAAACATGTCCGCACTTAGGACAAGTCACCTTTACAGTCCCCTTATTTACGGGGACTCTCATTTTTGAACCACAATTGCCGCAAGTTACCAGCCTGTGATCCACCGCAGCCAGTATCTTGTCCTTGTTCAGTCCGACTACCACTTCATCCCCTATTACAAACGAGGGCACTCCCCGCAAATTTTTTTGTGCCATCTCTCTTTGGGCTTCCATATCCCTGCTTGCATTTTTTTCAGTGAAGTGGATGTCATTGGCTTTTAGAAATTCTTTTGCTGATCTGCAGTACGGACATGTATCAGTCGTATACATAGTAACTTTTTTCATACCTGAAATCCCTCCTTGATTTTATATATAGCCAAAAAGAAACTCTGAAAACAGCTGAAATTTTAAAAATTATATTTTCAATGATCCTTCCGGCAGAGAAAGAGTCTGTTCTATGATAACTGCAAACACACTTGGATCTTTGACCCCCTCGATATAAAGATCGGCGATCCCGCGGATCAGTATCTTCAAAACAAATTCAGGATACCTGATGTTTATCACTTTTTTTTCAATAGCCTGATCTACCAATCCCCTGGTGTGATCAAAAGCCGATTCCGACAACCTGTTTTTTATCAGCTCGAACAACCCGGGGTTGGTTTTTGATATGTTCATAAGGCTTAGATTATTTCCTATGGTACTGAAATAAAGTTTCAATATTTCGGACAATTTGTCTAAAAAATCCAAATCTGCACATTGGACTATTTCTTTGAGATGCCTTTCTGTATCCATTACGAACATGTTAATCACTTCTTCAATGAGCTTTTCCTTTGACTCGAAGTAATAATAAACCAGACCTTTGGTCACATCTGCGCTGTTGGCGATATCGCTCATTGTCGATTTTTGCACACCCTTTATACCAAACATCTCCATGGCAGCTTTGAGGATCTCTTTTTTTCTGATTTCAGGTTCTTTGACTACTCTCATTTCGATGCTCCTATTCCACTGATTTTAGTGATTCCACCATATTTACGTTCTTAAGCTTGTAATACATCAAAACGTTTACTAAAACGGCAAAGACCATTGTCAGTACTATGGAATACAAAAAACTCAATGCCCCAATTTCTTTACCAAACATCATGTTGTCCACTTCCATAGTGTCCATTACAAATTTATGCAACACGAATCCCAATCCCAATCCCGCTATGGTTCCGATGAATGACAATATTAGATTTTCCCTGTAAACATAAGCCGACACTTCCCTGGCTCGAAATCCCAATACTTTTATGGTGGCTATCTCTCTGATCCTTTCAGTTATGTTTATATTTGTCAAATTGTAAAGCACGACAAAAGCAAGCGCACCTGCTGACAGGATCAATATCAAAACTACGTAATCAAGGCTTTTCATAGTGTCATAAAATTCATTTCTAAAACTTTCAGTCAATGACACTGCCAGTACTCCTTCTTGTTCAAGGATTTCTTCCTTGAAAGACTCTTCGTTGAAAGCTGTACTATCTTTCAAATTGAAGATCCCTCCGTTATAATTTGGACTCTTAAGCGTTACAGCATCAAAATATTCCTTTGACATGAAAAGATTGTGACCCAAATAATTTTCAGCTATTGCAGCTATCGTAAAACTGTAGGTCACGTTGTCAGTATCCCGATATTGTATAGTATCTCCTGGTTCTACACCCAGCAATCCGGCAAGTTTCTCTGTTATGATTGCCCCTTGAGTATTCAAATCAAACTTTTCTTTTGTGCGCCTGTCATGCAGATCGAAGAACCTTGCAAACTCATTTGTTTCGGATGGAACATAAAGGCTGGTCTCAAATTCTCTTCCACCTTTTTCGCTGTATACTGAAATTGTTTCTAAATATATCTCCGAGTAACCCTCGATATCGGGGTTGTCTCCTAAAACATCTTGCAAGGATGCACCTTCCGTATTTTCTACATCTTTCACCACTACTCCGTCGTACAGGAATACTTCTTCAAACTGAAGATCGCTAATGGCATTTACAGAATCTCTTATACCGTAACCAGTAAGGAGCAGGGCACTGCATCCTGCGATTCCAATAACTGTCATCAAAAATCTTCTTTTATATCTGAATATGTTTCTGGCCGTGACTTTTTGAATAAAATTCATCCGATTCCACAAAAATCCGATGCGTTCCATGAAAATTCTTTTCCCGGGTTTGGGCGCTTTTGGTTGCATAAGTGTTGCAGGTGTTGATTTGAGCGTTGAGAGACTTGCCCCCAAGGCTGCTACAGTAGTTGTGGCTACTGCAATTATTAAGGATATCAATGCATAATCAACATGAAAGGGACTAAGCATGTAGGGGATGTCGTACATCCCCCGGTAAACCGTCATAATCAACCTCGGAAACAGCTGAAATCCCAGTAAGAATCCTATTGCCGCTCCTGTAACACTGGCCAGTATCGAATAAACCAAATACTTTGAGGTTATTATCAATGTGCCGTATCCCAAAGCCTTCAATGTTCCGATTTGAACTCTTTCTTCGTCGACCATTCTTGTCATGGTCGTAAGACATACCAATGCGGCGACCAAAAAGAAGAACAGGGGAAATACCTTGGCAACAGCTCCGATCCGCTCTGCATCGTTGCCATAGCCGGAGTAACCAGGATTTCCATTTCTAGTGTAAACAAACCATTCTTTTGGAAGTTCCAACAGTTTTCTCTCAGCATCCTTTATTTTGATCTCGGCATCCGCAATCTTATCCAGAGCCGATTTTTTTTCAATTTCAAATTCTATTCGTCCTTCTTCCAATTTTCTTCTTGCTTCTTCCAAATCAGCATATCCATCATTAAGGGAGGTGTTTAATTTTTCTCTTGCTTCTTCCAGTTCTTTTCTCCCTTGTGCCAGGTCTTGTTCACCTTGTTCCAACTGCAACCGTCCCTGAACCAACTCTGCCTTGGAAGAATCTATTTTTGACTTGGCAATTTCGAGTTCAGCCATTCCCAGTTCATATTGCCTCATTCCTTCTTCATACTGGATCTTGCTTTCTGCAAGCTGCTTTTCACCTTCTTCCAACTGCTTTACGCCTTCTTGGTAATCTTCTTCCATTGCGGCAATCCCTTCATCAAGAGATTTTCGAATAGTGTTAATGTTTTCCGGATTGGAGGATTCCAGAGCGGGTCTCAAAGTTTCGGCCAGTTCAGGAGAAGTATTTTCAATATCGATCAGCATTTGTTCGTATTCTTCCTGTGTCGGCAATTCATCTTCAGCGGGCAATCCATCCCTGATTCCTTTTAACGCATCTATTGTTGTCTTGGTGGCCTCCAATTGTACTCTGGCCTGGTCCAAATCTGATTGGGCATCGTCTATCCTTATTTTTCCATCGTCCAACCGATACTTGGCTTCTATCAGGTCCATCCTGCCGTCCTGGTATTCGTTGTATCCTTCAAGCCACTGAAGGTATCCGTCGAAATATTTTATCTTTGCAGCTTCCAACTGCAATCCGGCTACATCAAGTTGGCTCTCCCCTGCCTCGATTTCCAGTTTGTACCTCTCTTCTGTTCTTTTCAGTTCTTCTTCGCCGTCTATTATCTTTCTTTCAGCTTCCTGCAATTGATTCTCGGCATCTACCAGTTTTGACTCCGCTTCGGATTTCTCTTCCAGAAAGAGATTCCTGCTTTCCTCGAGCTCATCCCTGTAGATCTGTGTCTCCCTGGCCATTGCAGTAACTCCCAGCTTTTCAAATGTTTCAATAGGTCTTTCCACCAGATCCTCATATTCAGGAGTGTAGGCGATATAATTTTCAGAATTTTTGATTTTGATATATGCCTCATTATAGTCTTTCATCTGAAATTCATTCTTCAAAACGTACCCTATGAAGTCTATTGATCCGTCCCCTATATTTGTCTGACCTCTTTCAAATGTTATGTAAAGGGGAGTACTTATAAACCCTACTATTTCATATTTGGCGGATTCCAAATATTCACCAATAACCTCACCTTCCGGAAGGGTCAAGGCAACTTCATCCCCCAGTGACAGATTGTCGGATCCAAAACCGTACATGGATCTCTCTAATGCGATTTCTCCATGATCTGTTGGCATCCTGCCTTCCATCAGATAAGGTATGTTGATACCATTTCCGTTTTTGTAGTCATTTGGATCGTAGCTTAGAATTTTTGCAACTGACGTTTCCCCCGAAGGTATCGATAAAAACAAATCCTTATAAAATCCGTACTGAACTTTTTCCACGTCACTTACTTCTTCTATATTTTTTCTATCTTCATATTTAAAACCCAAGGGCGATATCAATCTGTAATCCGACAGGTTTTGCTCTTTATAATATTTGTCCGCAGACAGGATCATATCGGGTTCCGTAGCATTTATGCCCGCAAAAAAACTGACGCCTAAAAATATTATAGCCATCAATGAAAAAAATCGTCCTCTGGTATTTATTATGGATTTGAAAAGGTTTTTAAAGAAGGCCTTTCTTTTCATTACCATTCGATCCTTTCCACCGGCATTGGATCAAAATTCTCTTTGACATCAACGACTTTCCCGTTTTTCATCTTGATCACCTTGTCAGCCATTTGAGTCAAAGCAGCATTATGAGTGATCACTACGACAGTCATTCCCTGACTTTTGCTGGTTTCCTGCAGTAGTTTAAGTATTGACTTGCCTGTTTGATAATCCAGCGCCCCTGTAGGCTCATCGCACAAAAGCATCTTGGGATTTTTTGCAAGAGCCCTTGCGATCGCCACTCTTTGTTGCTCCCCGCCGGACATTTGCGATGGGAAATTGTCTCTTCTGTCCTCGAGTCCCACCATTTTCAATACATAATCCACGTTCAATGGATCTTTGGAGATCTGTGTGGCAAGTTCGACATTTTCCTTTGCCGTCAAATTTTGTATCAGGTTATAGAATTGAAAAACGAATCCGATGTCGTATCTTCTGTATTCCGTGAGCATTTTTTCATTGTACATGGACAGATCGGCTCCATCCACGGTTATGCTTCCGTCTTCGAATTTATCCATTCCACCCAGCAAATTAAGTACCGTGGTCTTTCCCGCACCCGATGCGCCCACAACAACAGCAAACTCTCCTTTTTCGATTTCGAAGCTTACACCGTCCACTGCTGTTATGACTACTTCTCCCATGGTATATTTTTTAACTACATCAGTTAGTTTGATAAATGACATTTTAAACCCACCCTGCATTGTTTTATACTTTCATTCTATCACTGACTGACCGATAGTCAATAGACAAGTCAACAAGAAAAGATCAAAAAAGCATCCCCCAAATCGGGAGATGCTCAAAAGTTTTATTAGACTCTGAATAGAAGGTCCCCATAAGACGGGAAAGGCCAAAATTCCTCGTCGACCAATGTTTCAAGTTCATCACAGGGTACTCTTAAAGTTTGCATTGCATCGCATACTTTGAATTTAAAGGCTTTTGCCTGCTCGGCAACCGCTTCGATGGATTTGACTTCAGCCAGGACTTTTTCGAGATTTTCCACAGCTTTTACAGACTTTGCATATAACTCTGTAACCTTCAACAGATGGTCCTTTTGAGTTGTCAAATCGGCTTCGGGCAATACTGATGCTATGGCCGACATGTCTTTTGCCAAAGCTCCGGAATATCTGACTACTGCAGGCAATATCTCACGCTTGGCTATCTGCAACATTGTCAAAGCTTCGATATTGATGGTCTTCTCGTATTCTTCAAACATGATTTCCTGTCTGGCCAGTACTTCCAGCTTGGTGAAAACTCCATGCTTTTCAAAAACTTCCACATACTCTGGTCTGCTGAATACTTCGATCGCTTCCACCGAGGTCTTGATGTTTGGCAGACCTCTTTTTTCAGCTTCGTCTATCCAACTCGGATCGTATCCGTCTCCGTCAAATATTACATTGAAGTTTTCCTTGACCAGTTTTTCTATTATTTCACTAAGTGTTGAGTTAAAGTCGTCAGCTTTTTCCAGTTCGTCAGCAATCTCAGAAAGAAGCTCGGCTACTATAGTGTTCAATACTATGTTTGGTCCAGAGATGGACATAGTCGAACCAACCATTCTAAACTCAAATTTATTGCCGGTAAATGCAAAGGGCGATGTCCTGTTTCTGTCGGTAACGTCCTTGGCAAATTTAGGCAGGGTTTTCACTCCAAGATCCATCTTGGTTTGTCCCGTACAGGATGTAAGGGCCCCGTCTTTAATCTGGTTGATTATATCAGTCAACTGCTCACCCAGGAATATGGATATAATTGCAGGTGGAGCTTCATTTGCTCCAAGCCTGTGGTCGTTTCCGGGAGATGCGGCGGACAATCTCAACAATGGAGCATATCTGCCTACAGCAGCGATAGTAGCTACCAAAAATGTGAGGAACCGCGCATTTTGATGAGGAGTGATGCCGGGTTCCAGCAAGTTTGCCTTGTCTGTTCCAAGAGACCAGTTATTGTGCTTTCCAGATCCATTCACTCCGGCAAAGGGCTTTTCATGAAGCAAACAAGCCAATTCGTGTCTGTTTGCCACTTTTATCAGAGTATCCATTACCAGTTGATTGTGATCAGTTGCTATATTTGTCGTGGTAAAGATTGGAGCCATTTCATGCTGTGCAGGCGCCACTTCGTTGTGTTTTGTCTTGGATGATATACCGAGTTTCCAAAGCTCCTCATCAAGTTCCTTCATAAATGCGGATATTCTTTCTTTTATGGATCCAAAGTAATGGTCATCCAGTTCCTGTCCTTTTGGAGGCAATGCTCCAAACAATGTCCTTCCGGTGTAGATAAGATCTTTTCTTTCCTGATAAAGCGTTTTATCTATAATAAAATATTCCTGCTCGGGGCCTACGGTAGAAGTGACCTTTTGTGTCTGATCATCTCCAAACAGTCTTAAAATCCTTACTGCCTGCTTGGAAACTGCTTCCATGGATCTGAGCAATGGAGTCTTTTTGTCCAACGCCTCTCCTGAATAAGAACAGAAAGCTGTCGGAATATATAGAGTGCCGTCTTTTACGAAAGCCGGTGATGTGGCATCCCATGCTGTATATCCTCTGGCTTCAAATGTAGCTCTAAGCCCACCGTTGGGAAATGACGAGGCATCCGGTTCTCCCTGGATAAGTTGTTTTCCGGAAAACTCCATTATTACCCTGCCGTCTCCAGTAGGTTCTATAAATGAATCGTGCTTCTCAGCCGTCTTTCCGGTCATTGGTTGGAACCAGTGTGTATAATGGGTCGCACCCTTTTCCACAGCCCAGTCTTTCATGGCATTTGCCACTACTTCTGCCAACTCCGGGGTCAGCTCTTCGCCCAAGTCTAAAGTCTTTTTCAGTTTTTTAAATGAGTCCTTTGGCAATCTTTCTTTCATTACCACTTCACTGAACACATTTACTCCAAAAATTTTTGACGTGTTATTCATATCTTATCCCTGCCTCCCAACAGAATTTTTCTTGATTTCAACAAAAAAAGCGCACTCAAAATTAAAATTTTGAGAACGCCGTCGTTCTTGGTTATTTTGTTTTATTGAATCAATTACTTTATTCTCGGATTATACCACATCTACTTGGTTATTTCAACTAGAAAATATTTTTTATTCAATCCTGACTGTGGATCAAATCGATTATTTCATCCTTTATATCGAAATACTGCTGGTCATACTTTCTATGCCTGGAATCGTCTCTGAATATCTTGTGGGTAAAGTCGACCTTGAACTCCTTCAAGATTTTTCCGGGCCTGTCGCTCATAACCAGCACCTTAGTTCCCAGAGACAATGCCTCATCGATGTCGTGAGTGATCATAAATATGGTTGTATCATTTTTTTGCCATATTTCGCGTATCAACCCTTGCATGTCCACTCGGGTAAGAGCATCTAAAGCGCCGAAGGGCTCGTCCATGAGAATTACCTCGGGATGGTTTGCCAATGCCCGGGCTATTTCAGCTCTTTGCTTCATTCCTCCGGAAAGTTCAAATATCCATTTGTCCTCAAAACCAGTTAATTTAACTTCTTCAAGGTAATGTGCACTTATCTCATGGATCTCATCTTCCGACACTCCCCGCATTTTGGGCCCAAACTCTACGTTGTCTTTCAAATTCATCCAAGGATACAACGTGGGCGACTGAAAAACAACGCCTCTGTTCCAATCTGGTCCCTGAATGCTTTCGCCTTTCATCTTGCAGGTACCTGTTGTCGGTTGAAGATACCCTGCAATGATTTTTAGCAACGTACTCTTACCGCATCCTGAAGGACCTAAAAGGCACACAAACTCGCCTTTTTCGATCTTGATGTTGATGTTTTCCAGGGCTGCGATCTTGTTTGCCTTTGTTCCGTATTCAAAATTTAGGTTTTCGATATCTATAAGAACATCTTCCATGCAATTACCTCAAATCTTTGTTTTTTCAGTCCATCATGTCGACTGCCATCTCAATGTACTTGGGATTGACGTATTCGTTAAAAAACTCCTGGGTCGGTGCTTGATCTATAGACTCTTGATCTTGTAGAAAATCAGCTGTATCTTTCATTATCACTGCAAAATTTCCTGGATTTCCCGTAGTTCCGAAATACTCGTCCCCAAGCAATTCCTGGGGTGTTTTCCAGAGGGATCCGGACATCTGCATCAGCGCATCATCCACAGTGATCTCCAGATCTTCCGCTACGATCTGCGCGCCTTTCTGATTGTCGTTTCTATAGATGTCTCCCGCTTCTGAAAGCGCCAATATAAACTCTGCGACCAATTCAGGATATTTTTGAGAAAATCCTTTTCTGACCAGCTCCACATTTGCCGTTATATACCCTTGATCGGCCATGTCCTGGCTTGAAACTATCATTTTCCCATTTTTAAGCAACTCTGCCAATGACGGCTGCCATGTATAAGCTGCAACAACGTCTCCTCTTTCCCATGCGGCAACGATCTCGGCGGTCTGCATGTCGAGCAGTTGCACCTGATCTTCAATTCCCGCATTTTTCAATGCATTCAGCAGACTATAGTGAGCAGTTGATGCAAAAGGAGTAGCAATTTTTTCACCGGCCAGGTCTTCTATCTTTTCGATCCCAGATCCATTTTTTACCGCCAGACCTTCTATTTCTCCCAATATCTCATGGATCCATACCATCTCTACGTCCAAATCCATCGCTGCGGCAATTATGCCGTTGGTATTTCCCATGGTAGCAAAATCTATGCTGCCGGAGGCAAGAGCCTTGTTGGCTTCCACACCTGAATCAAAGGTTATGTAATTGCACTCGATCCCCTTGTCGGTAAAATATTTATCAAAAATCCCCTCTGCAATGGCTATGGTCTCGTCATTTGGGACTCTCAGTACACCAAAATTGATCTCTTTTGGCAGATCTCCTTCATCCGAAGAGCCGCAACCTGCAAACAAGGTCAAAAGAAAAACCAATCCTATTCCAATCAATAATATTTTCGATTTGCTTTTCATGTCTATCCTCCGTTTCAAAATTATACAAAACCTTTCCAGAACACTACTCTTTTTTCGATGAATCTCAATATTGCATCGATAAGGATACCGCTTGCCCCCATCAACAAGATCCCTACGAAAATCACATCACTTTTTAAAAAATTTGACGCATCAAGCACCATCCATCCTATCCCCGAAGTTGCCGCCACCATCTCTGCAGCAACCAGGGTCGTATACGAGATACCTACCGCAGTCCTCAATCCGATAAAGATTTCCGGCAGACATGCCGGCAATACTATCTTGAAAAAAATCTGCTTTTGGTTTGCACCCAGCGACTTGGCGCTCAGGATGTAATCCTGTTTTATATTGTTTACTGCAGATACGCAGGCGATGTAAATAGGCGCAAATCCTGCAAGATAAAGAAGTGTAACTTTTGAAGTATTGTCGATACCCAGCCATAATACCAATAGCGTATAATAAGCCAAAGGGGGCAATGGTCTGTAGAATTCCACTATAGAATCAATGACAGCCTTGACCTTGCTGAAATACCCGCTCAACAGACCAAGTGGTATGCCGGTGGCTACTGCAAGCCCCAAAGCCAGGAACAATCTTTCAAAACTTGCCCACAGATGACTCCATATGCTGATCTTGTTGTACCCGTTTTGAAGTATGGCTAAAAACGTCGTTACTACCTTTTGAGGTGAAGGCACCAATGTGGATGATACCATTTTTAGATTTGTTATCAGGTACCAGCCCAATAAAATCAAGAGCCACGTCACTGCGGTGATGATCTTTTCGGTTGTAAATCCTCTTTTCTTCATAAGACACCACCTCCTCCTTCACTTTATATTACCACATTTCAGTCATATTTAACCATTTTTTACCTAAAACAATAACCTTGCCGTTTGTCAGACAAGGTTACTGTATGTTTTTTTACCGATTGCTTCTTATTTAAAGTTATATGCCGTAACTATTTTGTCTCTGCCTGTAACTTGATCGTTAAAATACTCGTAACTACATATTCCCAGGAATGATCCAGAAATGTTCTTCACGTTTCTGTATCCACTGTTGTTCATCGCCATTACAGCATTGTAGCTTCTCTGAGCAGATCTGCAGTGCATGTATACAGGAACATCCTTTGGTATTTCGTTGATTCTGTCTCTAAGTTCGCTAAGTGGGATGTTTACTGAATTTACAAGGTGTCCGGCTTCAAATTCCCTCTTCTCTCTAACGTCTACTATGAAAGCGTTGCTCTCAACAAGATCTCTTACTTCTGTAACCTTCACTTGCTCGAAATCTCCATGCAACAGATTAAGTCCTACAAGAGCAGCAAAGTTTACAACGTCTTTTGCCGTTCCAAATGGAGGTGCGTAGCAAAGCTCCAATTCTTTCAAATCTTCCAATGTTCCGCCCATTGTGATCATGGTTGCAATAACGTCTATTCTCTTATCTACATTACCTTTTCCGATAGCTTGAGCTCCAAGGATCTTTCCTGTAGGAACTTCGTAGACAAGCTTGAAGTGCATATTATTGCAGTCGGGCATCAAGCCTACTTTGTCGCCTGGAATGATGTAAACGAAATCGTGCTGTATACCAGCTTTTGTAGCCGCCTTGTCAGTCAAACCTGTTGAAGCTGCATTCATGTCAAAGATTTTTATGCAAGAAGATCCAATTACTCCCGTGTATCTGTGAGGCTTTCCATACATGTGGTCAGCTGCCGCTCTTGCTTGTCTCTGCGCCGGTCCTGCCAAAGGCAATCTTGTCTTTTGCTTAGTTATTTGGTGATAAGTTTCAATGGCATCACCAACTGCATAAATGTCTTTATCGTTAGTCAAGTAGTTGTGATCTACCAAAATCCCGCCTGTTTCTCCAAGTTCAAGTCCTGCATCTACAGCCAGGGAAACTTCAGGCCTTACACCTATAGCCATTACAACTGCTTCAGCTTGTATTTTTTTGCCGGAATTCAATTCGATGCTTTCAGGCCCTACTTTTTTAAGTCCATCACCTAAAATCAAATTTATTCCCTTGTCTATCATCTCTTTGTGAAGAATTTGAGCCATGTCGTAGTCAAACGGAGCCATTATTTGGTCCATGGCCTCTACCAAAGTCACATTGAATCCTGCTTCTCTAAGGTTTTCAGCTGTTTCAACTCCTATGAAGCCTCCACCGATTACAGAAACATTGTTGACTTCGCTCATTTCCACGTTGGTCATTTTTGTTCTGCTCTTAACGTATTTGTTAAGTTTGTCTATATCCACGACATTTCTTACAACAAATACGTGTGGGCTGTCTATTCCTTCAATGCTTCTTGGAAGTATCGGATTTGCACCCGGTGACAGGAACAGTTTGTCATATTTCTCTGTGTATTCCTTTCCTGTTTCCAATTCCTTTACAACAACGGTTTTATCTTCCCTGTTGATTTTCATGACTTCAGACATTACCCTTGCTTCAATGTTGTACTGCTTTTTAAATACTACAGGATCCATCAATACAAGATCTTCACTGTTTTCAACGATGCCGCTTAGGTGATAAGGAAGCGAGCAGTTTGAAAAGCTGACATTTGGACCTCTCTCAAACATGACGATCTCTGCTGATTCGTCTATCCTTCTAACTCTGGCAGCTACCGATGCTCCACCGGCAACTCCTCCTACTATAAGCACTCTATTACCCATATCTTTTCCTCCCATTTCTAAATATATTTATGGCATTTGCCATGATTCACATAAAAACTGTTTTCTATCTCTTGTATCTGTTGGGCGGTATTATATTTACCCTTCCTTCGAAAAGCTTTAAACCTGTTATTCCGCCGCACATCAAAGCTGCTGTAAATATCCAGCCGGACAATGAAAAGTTTCCTATTCCTGAAAGCATTGCTCCAATGTTACATCCGCCGGCCAGTCTGGCACCAAAACCCATGAAGGTTCCGCCTATGGCATAAATGATTATGTCTTTCAATTTGAAATCCAAATCAAACTTGAATCGTCCTGCAAGCAACATCGCAATTGCAGCTCCAACTATGATGCCAAAGTTTCTCAGACCCAGCGGGTCGTTTAATACTCCTTTGTTGGCAGTCGCTACAGATCCTGCCAGTGCAGGTGATGTAAATTCAACTCCCAGCATTTGAAGGAATGCAACGCCCCAGTTTGTAAATCCACCTGTAACGCCCCAGCTGTGTCCTGTTGTGATCAGAATGAAAATAAACAGAAAAGCAAGCAAAATTCCGCCAGTGACAAAACTCCATCTTTCCATGAAAAATTTGTGATAAGTCTCGTAGCTGAAAAGCTTGAAAGGCTTGTCTTCAGAAAGTGGCAACTCATCGGGCTCATAAACTGTCGGCGTATATGTTCCCTCTTTCTTTCTCATGTCTTCGTACTTTCTAACCACTCTGTAAAGAAGGACCAAAGCGATAAGTGACAGCGCCAGTGTCCCCGGATAACCCAGGTAGTCGGGCAAGTATATCTTGGCGCCAATTTTTCCGATGGCAGACTTGTCTATTGCGTATCTTGCCATTGCACCTGGAATGGATCCAAAAATAAAAAATATCAATGCGATCGCCGCTCTGCCGGCTCCTTCACCAAGATCTGCCAAAGTTCCCGATGCACATCCCCCAGCCATTGTCATTCCTATACCAAATATAAATCCACCCAATATGGTTCCAATATGGAAAAAATGCACCGAGCTGATACCAGGTATTTTTGCTCCAGTGAAGTCAGCCCCAAAATGAAGTCCCGTGTTTACGATCAAAATCAAAGCAAACATTATCAACAAGGCCTTGTTCAAACTGCCTTCTCCCAATATATACAATCGTTTGGTACATCCTGCAAACCCGTATCTGGATCTGGTCAAAATATATCCTGCAGCCAATCCAGTCAACAAGAACACTGCCAAGTTGACATCTATGGATCCTGCATAAACCGCATAAGCTCCCAATATAGCCAATACGATGAAAGCTATAATGGGTTGTTTCATGCTGATTTTCTCTTTTGTCGACATCTTAATCCTCCTTGTTTGTGTAATAACTAACACCCATATGTAAATTATATACTCTTACTATAAGTTTTTTCGATAACTATTTCTAATGCAGTATAAAACTTTGTTATATATTCGTACAAATATTTTATAATTCTCGCTTTTTTATTATATGTTCTCTTCCGAAGATTCTACATGTGTAAATAAACTCAAAATTAAAGGCATGGCCCGGCTATTCCCGAAAACCATGCCTTTGTTTATGTCCTGGTATATTATTCTGTAACTACCGGGAATCCGTTGTTTGCCCAACCTGCAGGAGCGTTGGCTTCCATTCCCATACCGCCATTCAATGATACGGCGTCGAATCCTAATAATCTAAGACCTGCAACAGTTTGTCCTGCTGTTTGTCCTGTATAACAGTATACTATTATAGTCTTGTCTGTAGGAAGTGTATTGAAGCTTTGCTCCATACCTTTTCCAAAAGGAATATTTGTCGCAGTTTCAATGTGTCCCGCTGCAAAGTCTTCAGCTTTTCTGACTGACAGGAATACTACTGACTCATCTTTAGCATCAAGCAATGCTTTAGCATCAGCTTCAGAAATTTTGTAGTTAGCATATGTTGTACCAGCTTTTTCTGCAAGTCCTGCATAGTAGTCTACCAATGCTTCTTTGATCTCAGCATCGATTTCAGTTACAGCTTCAGTACCCAAAAGGTTTTCTTCAGTTTCGATAACTTCGTCTACGCCTTCAACTTTAGATATTCCCAAGTTGTATCCAAGGTTTACAGACTTTGCGTCAAATCCTGCGACATTAAGAGTCGCTACCGCTTGACCGGCAGTTTGTCCTGTATAGCAGTATACATAAACTGTCTTGTCTGAAGGAATCATTTCAAGGCTGTCGCTGATTGCAGTTCCCCAAGGAACATTGATAGCGCCTTTTACGTGGCCTTCAGCATATACATCAGGCTGTCTGATATCCAAAACGACTATTTCTTCGCCAGCTTTCACTTTTTCAATGAAATCAGCTTGACCGATCTTATAAACATCTTCAGGCATTTCTGCGAAGTAAGCATTGACCGCATCTTCCAAAACATTTTCTTCAACTACAGGATCGTTGTTGCCATTATCGCCGTTGTCTCCATTGTCTCCGTTGTCGCCATTGTCATCTGTTGTTCCGCAAGCTGCAAATGCGAATACCATAAGCGCTGCCAACAGAAGAACTAAAAACTTTCTTTTCTTCATTTCGGTGTTTCCCCCTTGTTTTCTGTTATTTCTTTAACGATTACATTATAACAAAGATTTCACAATTTTTGTACTTAGAAAAACTGATGTACTATAAGCAATACTGATAATGAACCGTTGACGTTTATACTATATTATTCCTATACGTTTTGTCAATTTTATTTTGTATTGATAAATATCATCATTATATTTACAATTGAAGAAAACCGAACTACCAACAGGAGCGCTTATGCCAGATAAAATTAAAACATCAATAAGAAAAAATTATATATTCATCGCCTACTTGACTTTTTATTTTTGCGTCAGTTCAGCTTTCATCACAATATTTCCTTACTTGCACTCCGACGAGCCTTGGCTGGCAGGTTTGTCCAGATCCATGTTACTTAACAACGATTTTTCTGTGACCGAGCCGTTCTTCGATGTCTATTCCAGGGATCCCCACGCCATCAGGGTACTGTTCCATATGATTCAGGCACTATTCATAAATGTCTTCGGATACGAACTTATCACAGTCAGGATGATTTCACTTGTTTTTGCAGTGGCTGCATTGACTTCTTTTTACAGTCTTGTTTTTAAGATTTTCGGCTCCAGGACCTTGGCTTTGATAACTGCAATTCTTCTGTCACTTGACATACAATTTATTTATGCTTCACATTTTGCCAGGCAGGAAATGATCCTCCTTGCTCTTTTGACCGGTTCTCTTTGGATGGTTTTTACATACAGGGATCGATGCGGAATTAAAAAAGATATCCTCCTGGGAATATTACTGGGTCTTGGGATCGGATTCCATCCCAACAGCTTTATCATTGCCGCAAGCCTGGGCATGGTGTATCTGTACTTAATTTACAAGAAAAACTTCTCTTTGAAAAACTTGATCGCGTTGATGGGCACAGTTTCATTTTTCGCTCTGATTTTCGTCATTGCAAGCAAGTCCATGGATCCGGATTTTTTGACCAATTATTTCAAAAATGGTGAAAAATTCGGAGTCAACAAAGACCTGTTCAGTAAAATCTCGGCAGGTGCGAATTTCTTCGCTGATATTTTCAAACAGGATGGATTGACGTATTTCGTTCCTGACATAAGGCTGCAACTGGCTCTGCTTTCAGGAATGCCTTTTGTGATTCTTGGCCTGAAAAACAGATGCCCTGATTCCATCAAAAAAGTCTTCCCGCTTGCACTTGCTTCTCTAGGGATAATTTTGGGGATGATCATTATTGGAAGGTACAATCCTACAAGCGTAATTTTTTTGATCCCCTTCGTCTATGTAATTTACTCGGGATTGTTGAAAAACTTTAAAAACAAGCTTCTGCCTCTGCTTCTCATCTGCCTGATTTTTGCCAACACTTTGAGTAATTTCACCAACTACAAAAGCACTTATCCCCAATACGAAGCTGAAATAGCTCAAGTAGTCCCGTCGGATTCGAAGACTCTTGCCAATCTAAATTTGGGATTCTACTTTGATGAAGGTGCTCTTTTGGATTACCGGAATTTACGATATCTGCAGGCTTCCGGCCTGACATTTGAAGAATATGCCGATTCAAGAAACATCGAATTTATAATCTACTCGGAGGAAATGGATTTTATATACGAAAAAAAACCCGCATACGATCTTGTATACGGGAATCCTGATTATTATTATTTGGAGCTTAAAGATTTTTTGGATAATCATGCAACCGAAATTTATTCATTTGTAAATCCTACGTATGGGACCCATGTGGCAAATTTGACAGATAACGTTCCTTGGAAAATAAGAATATTTAAAGTAAAATAGCATCGGTGACCTCACGGACTCTGATGTCCGTGGGCATTTTATCAGGATTTTCAAATATACGACTGATTTTCCCCTTGTTCATGACCACTATTCGATCGGCCAAAAGCAATGCTTCCCTGACATCATGAGTTACAAAAATCACGGTTGTGCCGGTCTTTTGCCACACTTCCCTAAAGGAATTTTGCAATTCCTGCTTAGTCTGGGCATCCAGGCTTCCAAAAGGCTCGTCCATGAGAAGGATCTCGGGATTTGTGACTAAGGCCCTGGCTATTGCTCCCCTCTGCTTCATTCCTCCCGAAAGTTCTTTGGGATAATAATTTTCAAATCCATCGAGTTTCATCATGCTTATGTACGTAGATGCCCTCTTTTTCTTTTCCTCTTTTGATATCTTCAGATCTACCAGTGGAAAAATCACGTTGGATTCCAAGGTTTTCCACGAAAAAAGCTGCTCGAAATCCTGAAATACCATAATAGCTTCTTTTCGAGGTTTTTCTACGCTTTTTCCATTGATTTTGACTTCACCACTATCTCTGGTTATGAATCCGCCTATCAAATTCAATAGAGTTGTTTTTCCACAGCCTGAGGGTCCCACGATACATATGAATTCACCTTTCATTACTTTAAGGCTCACGTCATCTACTGCAGCCAGTCCGCCATAGCTTTTTACTAAATTTTCTATTTCAACCATATAAGTCATTGGGATGTTCCCCATTTCTTGACAGTGGAATTTTCGATCTTGCCAATCACCAAGTCTTCCACAAGTATTCCGATGCCAATTATTACGATCAATCCTGCAAACAATCCGGGCGTATCCATAAATACCCTCTTGTTGAAAATATACCAACCGATCCCGCCTTTTCCTCCAGTAGCTCCAAAGACCATCTCGGCACTGATGACAGCTCTCCACGCTCTCGCCCAACCGATTTTTATTCCCGCCAATCCAAAAGGCAAGGAAGCGGGAATGAATATCTTAAAAAGTATCCCTGCCATTGAGTGCTCATAATTTTGTCCGATTTTTCTATAAATCTCAGGAACGGATTTGAAACCCGATTTCAAGTTAAGCAGCATGGGCCAAATCACTGAATGTATTATGATTATGAATATAGCCTTGCTTCCAGTCCCAAACCACAGTATGATCAGCGGTAGCATTGCTATGCCCGGCAAAGGATGGAATACTGAAACAAGCGTATCTGTAAAAGAATCCATAAGTTCACTGAACGTGGATATGGATGCAAGGACCAGCGACAAAATTATTGCCGTAAGAAGGCCCGTCAGTATAAATCCCATGGAAAACCAAATCTGGCTTATTATGTCGCCTGTTATCACCGACTCCCACAAGGCGGATGCGATCACTGCAAGCGACGGAAATGATATGGGATTTACGGGTCCGAACCTTGCTGTCAATTCCCATACTGCAAGCAATACAAATATCCAGATAAACTTCAAATGCTCTTTCTTGATCTTACTCTTCATACTTTACATCTTCCCAAATGATATCCCCCGGATCTTCATAGCCCTTTGAAAGGTAACCTGCTTCAACCATAAAATCCGAGAATTTTCTTGTTCCGACGGCTGTGGTGTTGTAATCGGCCTTTTCTGATGAAATATGCTTTAAAATTTCTTCTTCGGTCATGTCGTAATATTCGCTCAGAATAGCAGCAGCTTCCTGGGGATTTTGATTGATAAAGTCCACCGCTTCCTGCACTGATAGAACAAATGCATCGTAAAGCTCAGGAGATCCTTGGTAAAAAGCATCCGTCGTTACACCAACGATAAAACTGAAGTCTTGGCCAAACACCTCTCTCCCGTCAAGTAAAAGATCATACTCAGAAGATTCGAGTTCTGTTTCGAGATATGGCGTAGCTGTAAAGTGTGCGGTCACCTCGTTGCCGGCCATAAGAGCATTGAGACCGTCGGGATGAGAAAGAGTCACCAGATTATTGTCCAAAATCCCTGCATCGCCCAATTCATCCTTGCACGCCATGGAAAGGAGAATATGCTGTACGCTGCCTGGTTGAGGTAAAGCTATCCTGTCGTCTGTCCCAAAGTCTGCCAGGGATCCGATAGTATTTTTCGTTACCAAACCTACTGGAACATATGACAATCCTGTGGCTATTTTCCATTCCATTCCTTTGTCCCAGCCTATCAAGAAAGGTGGTATGGCCATAAACCCAACGTCCAGCTTGTCAGCTACCATGGCTTCTCTTATTGCTGTAGTGTTGGCCATTTGCTCCCAAACCACAGTTGCACCGTACAGATTGTTTTCGATCAACTTCTGATGTTTCATGATCTGAATCGGCGCATATGCTATGCCAAACTGTTCTGCAATCCTTACCGTCTTGTTTTCTTTTGCATCCTCTTGTGCTCCACAGCCTGAAAACAACAATGAAATCAATAAAAATATCAAAATAAATTTCTTCCTCATAAGATCGTCACTCGCTTTCCATATTTATTACCAGATCGTTCCCATCTGGGTCGAGTATTTTCAATTTATTGAAGGCCATCTTCACCCTTTCACGTACTTGAGTTTCATCCTTACCTTCCAATACCATGAATCCGGCCCTGGCCGTGGCGTTTTCGATATTTTCTATCACTTGCCCCTCAGACAGGTTGTATCCCATGGTCACCATTCCGGGTAGTTCCATCATTATTTCCACCGGTGTCATTTCACAAATCTTTCCAGGGCGTGCAAAAAACAATTGAACTGAAATGTTCAGGTCTTTTTCCGCTTTTGTTTCAACGTCACAGTTTTTGATCCCCAGAGACCCGTCTATAACATTTCCCAGTATATCGAATCCGGTGACCCTTGGTATAAATATATCTTCGTACGCTCCTCCAATCCGGCATGCCAACTCATTGACGATCACTCCTCTGTTACCCGTGAGAAATTGAATGTACAAAGGTCCGTTGTTTATCTTGAATGCATCTACTATCTTTTCTGCAAGCAGTGCCATTTCAGGGCCTTTTTCCTTTAGGTAAATAGACGGATAGCGATGAGCATAGCAGATCCCGATATGCTTTCCCTCCTGAAAAGTAAGTCTGTCCGTTACTGACAATATCCTTAACTTTCCATTCCGAACCCAGGCGCTGACAGTTATCTCGTCGCTTTCGTAAAATTCTTCGACTATTATCCTGTCCTCCCTCGAATAACTCAAGGATTCTTTAAAGTTATAGACCAGATCTTCAAATCCATCAACCTTGAAAACTCCTCTTTGTCCCTGGCTGTCAAGGGGCTTCATTACGGCGGGAAATTTAAGTCCCTCAAGATCTTCTTTTGAAAATCCTTCTTTTACTATCCTGTAGGGTATGGTCGGAATATTGTTCTTAACGAGGATCTCCTTCATTTTTTCCTTGTTTGTGACGGAATACGCCGTATCAACATCCAAAAAACTCGGCAAATCAAGCTCTTTTGCCACTTGAGCCACTGTGTACACCGGTTGATCTGTCCCAAGGGTCATTATTCCCTGGACTTTGTATTTACGAGCCACTCTCAAATTGCCTTCAATATCAAATGTGCTTGTCTTCTCATGATGATCAGCGTATTTCTTTCCCGGAGGATCGTCAAAATAATCCACAAGAATCACCTCATGACCCTTTTTTTTGGCCTGGATTATTCCATTAAGCTGATTATTTCCTCCACCCAAAATTTGCAACCTCAAGATCCTACCTCTTTCTGCTACTGTTTGAACCGAGCTTTTTTTTGATTCCATAATTGAAAAAAAGTTTGACAAAAAGCATCCCAAGCTTTTTTAAACTGTAGTTGGATTTACCGTATGGCCTTTCCTTGTACGATACGGGGACATTTGCCATGTCTTTTGTGGCACCCAGGATGATCGCCGTTATATAGACAAACTGAGTATTGTCCTTGGCTATCGTCTCGGCGATCCTTCTGTTCATTATCCTGAAACTGCCGACTTTGACTTTGGGAGGTTTTCCCATAAATAAAGTAAAAAATCCGTCTACAAGTTTGGACCCAAACTCTCTATACGAGGGGTACCCTTTTCGACAGGGTCTTCCATAGACTACATCAAACCCTTCCTGAATCTTTTGAATGAGCAAAGTCATTTCCTCAGGTTTTTGCTCCAAATCGTCATCCATAGTTATCACATAATTTCCTTTTGCCAATTCAATGCCTCTTTTGATGGCACCCTGCTGTCCGATATTTTTCCTTAAATCAACAACCATCACCCTGGGATCTTTTTTTTCCAGCTCTTTGATTATTTCAATGCTTTTATCCGATGAATGGTCATTTACCAGTATTATCTCAAATTCAAATTCTCCCAGAGTGGCCTTGGACCTTTCCACGACCTCTGCAATAGTTTTTTCACTATTGTAAACCGGTATTACCAAGCTGATTTCCAAGTTATCCATGGATTCCCTCCATGGCGAGACTAAATTCTCTCAGTACGTACTCCTGTTCCTCCATGGTCATATCCGTATATAGAGGCAATCTGAGCAGCGTTCTCCCAATTTTGTCGGTAAAATCCAGATCTTGGCTTGCATACCCAAGTTTTGCGCCGACCGGCGATGCGTGGAGCGGGACAAAATGTATGACTGCACCGATTCCTCTATGGTTCAATCTTTTACGAACACTTTCTCTCTTTTCTTCATCATTGAATACGACGTAAAAATTGTGATAATTTGATTCAAAATTTTCGGGGACCGAGCTCATTGAAAACAGATGGCCCCTGTGGAGATATGGTGTCATTTTTTCCATATATCGTTCTGATATGATTCTTCTCTTTCGGGTTATCTCTTTCATATGAGTCAATTGGGAATACAATAAAGCCATCAATAAATCGGAGGGGGCATAACTGGAACCTACATCGACCCAGGTGTATTTATCGACTTCTCCCTTAAGAAATTGCATCCTGTTGGTGCCTTTCTGTCTCAAAATCTCAGCCTTTACAGTCAACTCATGGCCATTATTTATCGCCATGGCCCCACCTTCACCGGAAACAAAGTTCTTTGTCCCGTGAAAACTGTAACACCCAATGTCGCCCCATGTGCCAAGAAATTTATCCTTATACTTCGACCCTACCGCCTGTGCGGCATCTTCGACGACATAGATCTCATTATCTCTTGCAATCTCCATTATTTGATCCATTTTACAGCCTATGCCGCCGTAGTGGACGGGCATTATGGCTTTTGTGTTTTTGGTAAGCTTCCTTTTGACATCTTCTGGATCCAAACCCAGAGTTTCCTTTTCGATTTCTGCAAAAACCGGGATACCGCCTCTTAACATCACTGCATTGGCTGACGATGGAAAAGTGAAGGATGGCATTACGACCTGATCTCCAGGCCCGATCTCCAAGGCCATGATCGCAAGCTCCAAAGCGTGGGTGCCTGATGTAGTTGTCATGACTTCATTGATATCCAGCCTGTCTTCAAGAAGCCTGCATACTTTTTCATCAAACATTCCGTCTCCTGCAATGTTGCCGGTATTTAGGGACTGGGATATATATTCAATTTCATCTCCGGTGAGGTACACCTTGTTGAATGGTATCTTCATAATAATTATAAGCCGGATCTCGGCTTCCTCCTTGTAATTTCCTGCCTAATCTCTTACAATGTCTTTATAATATTTTGATAAGGATGATAATATGAAAACTTTGGACTGTTTAGGGGACATGTGTCCCATCCCCGCCGTAAAGACAAAAAAAGAACTGAAGAATTTAGACACCGGCGAGACCCTGAAAGTCATCACCGATCACAGCTGCGTCCTGGAGTCCATAGAAAATCAATTCAAAAAACACCAAATCCGTCATGTTGAAGTCATGAACGGAGTCTGGGAAATTTTTATTACCAAATCCTGAATCAACACAGACTCTTCTGTGCTATGGTCTGAAAATACTTGTTGAACTCTTTTAATACTGGGTTCTCATTGATTTTTTTATTGTATATTAAAAACATGTCGTACTCTATGCTGAAATCGGATATGTTTATTAATTTCAATTCTTTTCGGTAAAGGTCTTTCTTTATGGATACGTAAGGAAGAAAGCCTATGCCAAATTCGTTTAGAACAGATTCTTTTACCGACTCCATTGAATCGCTGTTGTATATGATCTTAAGGTCGTCTATGGTCCGGCCCGTTTCTTTCATCTTCTCGTTTATTGCTTCTTTCACGTACATCTTGTCATTAAGCATTATGAATGGGTATTCGACCAGATCCTTGAATCTTATCTCTTCCGGTATGTCGTATTGAGGCGAAGAGACAAGTACAAGCCTGTCTATGCCGATTTTATAGTTGGATAGTTCCTTGCTTCTGGGTTTGCCGTATATTACTCCAAAATCCGAAATACCGTTGATCAAATTCTCTTCGATTTTTCCCGCCTCGTTTGAGTTGAGCACGTAATTGTGTTTTGGAAATTTATTTTTCATCTTGTACATGACGCAAGGCAAAGAGTAATTGGCTATTGACCAGTTGGCCTCGATCTTTATATTGTTTATATTCTGATCATTTTCTTCGAGGTGCTCCACCATGGCTTCGTAGGTCCTTACGATATTGTCGGCGTATTTAAATACGATTGCACCCTTCTCCGTCAATTCCACACCCTTGTTGCTTCTTTTCAGAAGAACGCAGCCAAGACTGTCCTCAAGCTTCGAGATTTGCTGGCTGAGGGCAGATTGTGAAATATGTGCACTCGCAGCTACCTTTGATATGCTTTTGGCTTCCGCAACTTTGTAAAAATATTCAAGACATTCTATATGCATAAACAATTCATCCTTCTCTTATCCGATAATTGGCTCAATGTTAATTATACCACAAGCACATATAAATTATAGTACCTTTGATCAAGCTTTTATATGATTTTAAGTTGATCATCCAATCATTATTCTTGCGTTGGTCAGGTCGACAAAGGCTCAAATATGTTATAATGTAATTGATCATTTCTTTAAGAAGGAGACTATCCATGACTGACAACAATATTAAAAAATCGAAAGCAAATGAACTTAAAAATCAGAGACCGTACGCTTATATGATCTTGTTCTTTTGTCTTGTTGCCGGTCTTTATTTTTTTACGATTTCAAAGCTTTTTGCCTTTTACTGGATAAGCGGGATCGGATTTGGTTTTATTCTACAAAAATCCAGATTTTGTTTCACATCCGCATTCAGAGATCTTCATATGACCGGGAGTACACTAACCGCTCGAGCTGTTCTCATTGCCGTTGGCATAACCACTTTGGGTTTTTTTATAATAAAATTCCAGGCATTTTCTGTGGGCAACCCCATACCAGGGCAGTCTTATATAAACCCCATCGGACTTTCTACTATTGCAGGCGGCATCATATTCGGCACAGGCATGGTCATCGCAGGAGGTTGCGCATCCGGTGTTTTGATGCGTGTGGGCGACGGTTTTCAGATGCAGGCTGTTGCTTTGATCTTTTTTATCCTGGGTTCTTTTTTAGGCGCAAATCATTCGACCTGGTGGCAGGATAATTTTTCAATCCGTAAAGAAGGCATTTTTATTCCAGACCTGGTCGGTTGGCCCCTGGCCCTTTTTATTCAAATTTCTCTGATAGCACTACTTTATTTTCTCTCTTTGAAATGGGAATCAAAAAATCTTGACAGTTGACATCACTGGAAAAGGAGCGTGGTCAATTGCTAAACGATAATAACAAATCCAACAAAAAATGGTTCAACGATCCCTGGTCATATTTTAAGGGTGCGATCCTGATTTCAATAATGCAGATATTAACCTTGCTGATCACCGGTAATCCGTGGGGAGTATCCACGTCTTTCATCAACTGGAGCGGCTGGATATTTGATTCTTTAGGCGGTGATCTTTCTTCGTTGGAATATTTTTCAAGACCTCAAGTTCGCGCAACCATCGAAGCCGGTTTCCTGAAAGATCCTGCATCATTCAGAAACCTTGGTATCATTGCAGGGGCGCTCATCTCCGCACTTTTGTCTTCCCAGTTCAGAATAAAAAAAATTAAATCCATGAAGCAAATAGCCGGAGCTGTCACAGGAGGATTGTTGATGGGCTACGGAGCCGGCATCGCCTCTGGATGCAACATAGGAGCCTTCTACAGTTCAATATCTTCAATGTCCGTGTCAGGCTGGATATTTGGACTGTCATTATTTATAGGCGCCTACATAGGTTCAAAATTACTGTTGAAATTTTTCATATAAAAAGCTCCACAACCAAAATGGCCGTAGAGACCATAAGACAGTTGTAGAGCTTTTTTCTATTTTTTTATTTACATTGCTATTTCTTGAGAATGCTGTTCGTTGATTTCCGCATAAGCTGAAAGCATCGGTTCTTTCCCGGTCTTTTTCTTTTCGATTATTCTATCCACATAATCTCTGGTGATTTTTATGACCGTGCCTGACAAAAGCAATACTCCGATCAAGTTTGGTATAGCCATCAAACCGTTAAGAGTGTCCGAAATGTTCCATGCCAGATCCAAACTCATGGTGGCACCCACTACTATGAACAGTATGAACAGCACCTTGTATACTATCGTAAATCCTGTTCCAAATAGATATTCTGCAGCCTTTGTGCCGTAGAAAGACCATCCCAATACGGTTGAAAATGCAAACAACAGAATAGCCAAAGAAACGAATTCCCCGGCAAATCCACCCAATCCGTGGGCAAAAGCTTCACTTACAAGCGGAACGCCTGTAGCGCCGGTTTCAAGGACACCTGTAGACAATATTACAAAAGCCGTCAGAGTGCAGACTATCAAAGTATCGAAAAACACTTCAAATATTCCCCACATGCCCTGAATTACCGGTTCCTTTACATCTGAAGATGAATGGACCATTACTGACGATCCCAGACCCGCCTCATTGGAGAAAACCCCTCTCTTGAAGCCCATGGTCACCGCCTGCTTTACCATAGTTCCACTTATTCCGCCTGCAACAGCTCCAATTCCGAAGGCGCCTTTGAAGATATAACCGAATACTTCAGGAACCATGCTGAAGTTGACTACCATGATGTACAGGCATCCCAAAATATATGCAAGTGCCATAAAAGGAACTATCCTTTCTGTGACCTGCCCGATCCTCTTTATGCCGCCGACAATTACCAGGCTTGCTATTAGTGCGACACCAATTCCGGTGGCTATGTTTGGTATTCCAAAGGAACCATTCAACGCACTTGCTATCGAGTTGACCTGGGTCATGTTTCCTATTCCGAAAGATGCCAACATGCAGAACAAGGCAAATATTACAGCCAAAGGTTTGCCCAAAGGGCCTATTCCCGGTTTGTCCTTCAAGCCGTTTTCAAGATAATACATAGGGCCACCGGACCACTCACCCTTCTTGTTTTTCTTTCTAAAATAGATTCCCAGTACGTTTTCAGAATAATTTGTCATCATTCCGAAAAACGCTGAAATCCACATCCAAAATACAGCCCCGGGTCCTCCCACTGTTATGGCGGTGGCCACACCGGCTATGTTTCCAGTTCCTATTGTCGCCGCCAATGCAGTCGACAATGCCTGAAACTGAGATATGGACTTTTCCTCTTTTGTTTTTGTAACCGATCTTTTTGTAAATATTGCCATAAATGTTTCTTGATTAACATGTTTTGCCCTTCGCACCTGAAAAAATTTAGTGCGGAAAGTCATGTAAACGCCGGTGCTTATTATTAAGACCAGCATGGGAACGCCCCATACGATTCCATTGATCGTGTCATTTATTGAAGACACACTACCTAAAAATCCTTCCATTTCAAACCCCCTATTTCAATTTTATCTGAGAATTCAGAAAATATTTTCATATTATAACACAAATCCATTTCAAATACACTTGTTCGCGGTAAAAAAACAACTCTCTTTTGAGAGTTGCCTTGTAATGTTTGATTTAGCGCCTGCTTTTTTCGATTATTTCGAGAGCCTTTTGCGAGTCGACCGGTTTCCCAAAATAATATCCTTGAAGGACATCGCATTCGTGTTCTCTTAAATAGTCAAGTTGTATGCTGTCTTCGACCCCTTCGGCCACCACTCTAAGGTCCAGTTTGTGAGCCATGGAAATTATATCTCCCGTGATGAGTTTTTCCTTGGATAATGTGGTGATCCTTGATACAAAGTAACGATCTATTTTTACTTCTTGAATGCTCAGCTCGCTCAATCTTGAAAAGTTTGAGTATCCAGTCCCAAAATCATCCAGTGAAATATTGAATCCGTGATCCACCAACATTTTAAGCTTTTCGTTGATGATTTCGTAGTTTTCAAGTATTATGGTCTCGGTTATTTCCAAGACTATGGATGAAGTTTTAACACCCGTTCTTTCAGTAATATCAATGATCGTATCAATAAAATCATGTCTGAGTAGTTGGATCCCTGAAATATTAACAGATAACTTGATTTTTTCAAAACCCCGCTCATTTAACTTTTTCAAGAAGATGCAGGCTTTTTTGAATATGTGATTTCCCAATTCAACTATTATGAATTTTCTCTCGGCTACAATAATAAACTCTTCCGGAGATATCCTTCCAAGTCTATCAGTCTTTAGTCTTGCCAGTGCTTCAAATCCAACGATGCTGTTATCAATGGCTGATATCTGCGGCTGGAATTCAAGATACACCTCATCGGATCCTTCAGCAAGTATCCTTCTCATTTCTCTTTCGATCAAGTCTTCCCTGTTAACGTTGTCCTCCATGTAGTAGTCAAAGTAGGCATGGTTTCGCTCATTGTTTTCATCGGTATAATCCAGGGTAATGGACACTTCTTTCAAAATCTCATCCACACTTGAAATCCCGTCTTCAATTTCCAGTACACCTATCCGAATATTTATATGTTGCGATTTTTCGGTTACATTGAAAGGCTTTTTGAATTTGTCATTGATTTTTGCTATCAGCGTTTCAATGTTTTTTCTATTCTGATATTTTTCAACATACAGGATAAATCGATCGGCCGAAAACCTGAAGAGCATGTCCGTAGGCTTTAAAATTTGCTCCAGCCTTCTCGTTATTTCTCTTAAGATACTGTCTCCATGAGCGTATCCGTAAGTAAGATTTACATTTTTAAAGTCGCTGCAATTTATCATCAGAATCGCTTTTTTTACGTTTTTGTCCCCGTGTATCTTGTGGATCAAAAAATCTTTCAGGTACTCCCTGTTTGGAAGACCCGTGAGGGAATCGTAGTAAGCAAGTTTCAACTGTTTGCTGTTTTTTGCATAGGTGAAAAACAGTATGAAACCCAAAACCAAAATAAATCCCAGAAATGACAAAATCCCCTCAATTATGATTTCGGATATTATCTCCTTGTTTCTTTCTGTAGACTGACCGACTGAAAGCGTTCCGATCTTTGCAGATTCCATATATACCGGTAAAAACACCTGATACATTTCCTCGCCTTTAAAGTCAATTTTTGCGCCATATTCCCTATCGGTCTCAATGGCTTTTATTATTTTTTCATCTACCACCTTTTGCCCGATGATATCATTGTCGCTACTGGCGATAACAGTATTTTCATTGTCAATGAAACAGGCCTCGACTATCAGTCCATCCATATTTATTTCATCTATCAACTTCTGAATCTCGAAGCTTTTGAGAAAATCTTGAATCTTGTTGGCGTAGATCCCCACCTGAACAAATGTATTGTCCTCAGCTCTGAAGTAAGCGTACTTGTAAAATATGCCCGTCTCCGAATCTTTTCTTATGTCTTCTACGATGCTTTCCTGGTCACCGGTCAAAAACCTGTTCACCGGATGTCCCTCGTAGGCTGTCCAGCCGATGAATTCTCCAGAGCTTGAGTGAATTACTTCCCCTTGATCATTATAAGAATATATGACATCCACTCCAAGGACCTTCGTCAAGTTGTTCAATGTCTGGTTGTCGTGATTTCCTTCAAATAGTGCGGCATAATCTCCTGCCGCCTTAAGCCTTTCATTCATCAATTCATTTATTATGACCCTGGCCTTGTCAGCCTTGGACAGGGTATGAGTATAACTTGTGGCGATCATGATCGTATTTTCTTTGAGCCGTTCCTCATTCTCTCTTATCTGGACTCGGACGGATCCGTAAGAGATGATAGAAAATATCACAGCCATAACCAGAAAAGCTATGAGAAATATTTTAAAATCAATGGCCTTTTTCTTGTATTTTTTTCTGCTCAACAGTTTCTCTCCCTAAACTATCAATTTTTCGTTCACTGCATTTTTCATTAATCATATCGGCAATTCCCATAAACTTTTAAGTGCATCAAAAACTGTTTCTTTCGATCCAACCTAAGGCCAAAGCGTGGACCGTTACGTTGTTCGAGGTCGCTTTCACCTCGATTTCTTCAAATTCATTAATTGCATCATCATACATTTGAGTTATGGAATCCAATTCATTTTCGAGCTCTCTCTCAAGGTCTTCGATTTGATTTTTTACCGATTCCAAAGTCTCTCTTGCCCTGTCAATGTCCTCGCCGCTTTTGAAGGCTCGGCCAGTACTTTTCATCGCACTTCCCACTTTTGACAGAGATGTGGCGCTTATGGATCTTTTTCCAAACAATGCCCCCAGTATCGCAGATCCAGCTGTAACAGCAGCATCCATTTTTTTCTGGCTTGCCTGTTGAGTCTTTTTTTCCAAGGCTTGCTCGGCTCTTAACAACCTGGTTTGCAATGTATTGAATTTTGAAGCGTATTTTTTTCTAAGAGTTTCCATTTCCTCGTCCCTTTTTTCGTGAACCATGTGTTGGATCCTGATGGAAAAGTCCCGTTCATCTTCAAATGGTTCCGACACCACTTTTAATATAGGATTTGACATAAGCTTCAAGCTCTCATTATTTCTTACATGTGTTACAAATAACTTTTTCCATTTTTCGTAACTCTTTGGATCTGCGCCCACCCCCGGCAGCTTGCCGAATGATGCTCCTTTTTCTCCATCGGAAGACAAGTCGGACAAATCCAAATCCAACTTTTTCCCTTTGTTCCAATCCAACGGGATAGGACCATCCGTCAATGGTGCAGCCATTATGATTTTTTTCGATGCGGAGACGGAATACTTTGCACTGGCGTACGCAATATCGGCAATTCCCAATATCCAAGGCTCATAATACAAGTCTCCACCGGTGTTGTTTCTGCTGTAAAAAAATTGTTTTATGACCGGATCCAGCGCAGGTTGGCTTTCTGACGGATCCAAGGTTGATTTTATATTTTCGGTCACAATTTTCCCAGCTTCTATTTTATCAATTTCTTCAGAAAAATCTACAGGCAGATTTCTTATCTGTTCTCCTGTCAGTGGACCCGCCAAATACGACATTACCCATCTAGTCTGGAAAATTCGCGGCTCATCTTCGTGAACTGAGTGAAGATAAAAGATCCTTTTGCCCAGTCCCGCCAAAATCTGTTCAGTTCTTTTCTTGTCAAAACTTCCACCGACCGCTGCTCCTTCCAAGCCGTCCAGAACTCTCGCCTTGTCTCTTTCTGTCTGCAATCTGCCTATAAACCAGGTTCCGATGTTTGATAAAGCCTTATAATCCAAATCTACAGGATTTTGTGTGGACAAAACCAAACCAAGTCCGAATGCCCTTGCCTGCTTCAACAAGGTCAGAAGTGGAGTTTTTGAAGGAGGATTTGCAGTGGGAGGTAAAAAACCAAAGAGCTCGTCCATGTATAAAATCGCTCTTAGACTGCCTGTACCAGATTGGGTCCTTACCCAGGCAAGGATTTCGTTTAGAAGCATGGTCACAAAAAACATTCTCTCACTATCTGTCAAATGTGCAATGGAAAATATGGAAACTTTAGGCTTTCCCGATTTGTTGTACAAAAAATTCTCTATGTTCAGAGGCTCCCCCTCGATCCATGCCTTAAATCCGGGAGAGGCCAAAATATTGTTGATCTTCATGGCAAGTTCAAATCTTTCCTTTGCCGGATAAAAGCTTTCAAGATCCATTACACCTATGGTATCCATAGGCGGTTTTTGAATCTCTCCTATTAAATCGGCTATGGACAGGTTCCTGTCATCGTTCCATGCATTTTCCAAAATATTTGACAAAAGAATATTCTCCCGGCCTATCAACTGATCCGAATCAATGCCCAACAGGGTAAGAAGTCCGATAACCGTGCCCTGGACTTTGTCTCTGTACGCATCAAGGTCATTTTTTAATGCCAGTGGCGGAGAGTCGAAAGATTTTATTGCTGAAACTCCTTTCCCATAAGAACCTCCAGGAGTGTAGACATTGATCTCCACCTTGTCTCTCATTTGTCTTATCCTCTGTCCGTCCTGATCCCACTGAGCCAATCCTTCTTTCCACATCTTTGCTTGTGCTTCAGCATATTCTTCTGGGCTCATGGATTTGTTGGCAGCTTCCTGCAAGTTGATCCAGGGTCTGAAATCCTTGGGATCCAATTCCGGAAAAGTCAAAGCAATATTTCCCAAATCACCTTTCGGGTCGATGGCGATCACCGGTATTTGATCCATCGCAGCTTCTTCGATCAAGCCTATCCCAAGTCCAGTCTTTCCACTTCCCGTCATTCCTATTATGGCTGCGTGAGTAGTCAAATCTTTAGATTTCAGAAGTACATGATCATCCTTTAATGCTCCAGAGTCAAGATCGTGATCCCTTCCCAAGTAAAATACGCCCATTTTTTCGAAATCTTTCATTTTGCTCCCCCATTCCCATTTATTTCTGACTATAAATAACTTTAAATTTTATATCTGAATTTTATATTTTTATTTTAACACATTTATTTAAAGTTTTATCTACACAATAAATAAGCCTGCGAAGCCACCGCTTCGCAGACCGTTTAATTTTCGTTTTTGATCCGCTTTATCAAATCTTCCACTTTTTCCTTTATTAAATCTCTGGTTACCCTGTAATCTTCCACCGGCCCGCCCGATGGATCCTCAAGTCCCCAGTCTTCCCTATGCTCACACGGAAGATAAGGACACTCTACATTGCATCCCATGGTTATGAGATAGTCAACTTCTTTCGGAATTTCATCCATAAGCTTGGGTCGGTGACCGCTCATGTCCACACCTGCTTCTTCCATAACCTGTCTTGCTAACGGCTTAACCTCCGGATATTTTTCTGTGCCGGCAGAATAAGCCTCTATCACCTCAGAACCCAAATGCCTGGCCCAACCTTCTGCCATTTGAGATCTGCAGGAATTATGCACACATACAAAAGCTACTGTTTTTTTCATTTATATCGCCTCACTTAATTTAAAATTCCAGCTGCAACTGCTCTTGTCTGCATCCTTACGAACCCATGAATTCGTAATTTCGATGACATTCATCCAAAATTTCATAAGATGCAAAAATGCAGGATATGTAAAGGGGATATTACAGGATGTATCGCTCATTGTCAATAATGCAAACTGATTTTTGAATAGTTTTAACATAATATTAACACACACCTAAACTTTTTAATTAAAAAAAGAACCCCGACGGGGTTCAGTTATACAAGTTCAATATCTGCCTGCAGAAACCAACTTTTGGGTATATTCAAATTTCGGATCATTGATTATTTTCTCCGGAGTCCCGGTTTCGAGTATCTTTCCTTCATACATCACCGCCATTCGGTGGGCAAAACAATTTACAAGGGGCAAATCGTGGGAGATGAATAGAAATCCAATATCCAGATCTTGGCGCAGCCTTTCGAGCAACTCCATGATTTGAGCTTGGACCGATACATCAAGTGCGCTGGTGGCCTCATCGCACACCAATATTTTAGGATTGGTGGATATGGCTCTTGCTATTGCCGCTCTTTGGCACTGCCCTCCACTAAGCTGTCCGGGGATCCTATTTGCATGCTCCGGAGATAACCCCACCTTGTCCAATAATTCTATGGTCTTTTCTCTTTTCATTTCTCTGCTCATCTTGTAGTGATTATCCAAAAATTCTCCGATGGAATCACCAATTTTCATTCTGCCGTCAAATGATGAATACGCATCCTGAAAAACCATCTGTATGTTCGATAACATCGCCTTGCTTTTCTTATTCTTGATGTCATTGATATTTTTTCCATCCATAATGATTTTTCCGGTGTCTGGCTTGATCATGCCTGTGATCAACCTTGCCAAAGTACTCTTTCCTGATCCGCTCTCTCCTACAAGTCCCAGGACTTCACCTGCCGCCACGCTTAGATTTACACCATCTACCGCCGGAATCTTTGCGTATTTTTTAGTGAAGGATTTAGAAACGTTCTCTACAGTTAAAATTGGATTTTTCATTTGTTCATTTGTTGACATTTATTTCCTCTACTCTCATGCATCTACAATAATGATCCTCCTGATTTTTGCGCAAGATCTGTTTTTCTTTAAAACATCGTTCACTTGCATAGGTGCACCTTGGAGCAAATCGGCACCCTTCAACCGGTCTTTTCACATCATCGTTTTTTAATGGTATCGATTTGATTTTTTTATTTTTATAAGTAGGTACTGAATCCATAAGTCCAATTGTATATGGATGAAGGGGATCCTTCAATATTTTGTTCGCATCTCCGATTTCAACTATTTCTCCGTCATAAACGACCCCGACTCTGTCTGCCGCTTTGGCAACCACTCCCATATTATGGGTAACTATGACAATGGCTGTCCCCAGTACATCCCTCAATCTTAAAAATTCATCTATAACTTGATCCTGGATCGTCAGATCCAATGCACTGGTAGGTTCGTCAGCCAGCAATAGATCCGGCTCCAAAACCATGGAAAGTGCAATGGCGACCCTTTGGTTCATTCCACCGCTTAGCTCAAAAGGGTAACTGTCCAGAATTCGCTTTCCGTCTTTCAAATCCAGTTTCTCAAATATGCTCAGTGCTCTGCTGCAGGCATCAATTTTGGATGTTTTTTCGTGGCTTCTTACAGTTTCGATAAAATGTTTTCGGATTTTTCTTGTAGGATTTAAAAATCCTGCAGGATTTTGAAACACCGTGGCAATCTCGTTGCCTCTGATCGACCGTAGTTTATCCTTTTGTAAACCAAGTATCTCGGTTCCATGAAAAAGAACTTCTCCTTCAGTCACTTTTCCGCCTTCATTCAACAGTCCTGTAACAGCCCTAATAAGAGAACTTTTACCAGAACCGCTCTCACCCACCAGTCCCAATATTTCCCCTTTATAGACTTCGAATGAGATCTGCCTTAATACTTTTTGCCTGTATTCCACACTTAAGTCTTTTACTGCCAAAACCTGTTTTTTCGGATTCATTTTACCAAATCCGTATTTACATTTATTTGGTAATAATCTGTCGGGTGCACTTCCAGACCCTGAACCTCCTTTTTCATGACAAAAGCCATGTCGAGATGGGCAATGAAAGTATAAGCTTTGTCGTCGATCGCCTTTTGCTGTATTTGAACGGCCAGATCGTATCTTTTCTGGAGATCGAATTCATTTCTCAGTTCCTCTATCAAACTGTCTACTTCCTGATTACTGTATTTTCCAAAGTTAGATACACCGTCTGTCTTGAATACGTAATCCAGGTATGACAGCGGATCTCCTGTTGGGGAGGTCACATAGGCATATGCAGCCAAATCAAAATCTCCGGATTTCAACCTGTCGGTCACATCTTCACTGACTTCCACCTTTATTTCTATTCCCATATCTTTAAGCTGTGACTGAATGGCCTGAGCCAAAATGGGCAGTTCCACCCTGGATGTGTATGTTACCAGGGTAAAAGACAGATCCTTTCCGTCTTTTTCTCTTATGCCATCATTATTAGAATCCCTATAGCCCGCTTCATCCAAAATCTTAGCGGCTCTATCCACATTGTAATCGGATGCCGTTATTTTATCCCCACCAAAAGGCAAACTGGAAGGAAAGGCCCCTATGGCGGGATTTGCAGAACCATTCAAAAGAACTTTGGCATAATTTTCCTTGTCTATGCTCATATCTATCACTTCTCTAAGTACAGGATCTTCGAGCAAATCATTGGCAAAATTATAATAAATCATAAATACCCTTGAAGTGCTGGTACTTGACATTTTGTAATCCTCATTTTGTTCAAACAGGCTATGACTGGAATAAGGCAGTCCTTGAGTGGCATCCACCTCTCCTGACTGGAGGGCCATAGTCATGGTATCTCCGTCTGTAATGGGTTTTAATTCGACTTTTTCAAGTTTTGGTTCTCCATCCCAGTAACTTTTATTGGCAACCACCGTGCTGTTGCCTTTAGGCAGAAAACTCTCGATCATGTAGGGTCCCGTCCCTATGACGGCAGTATCAAAATCTGTTTTTGCATCAACGTCGATTATGCATGCGAAAGGATCGCAAAGTCCGTTTATAAGCGTGGGATTTGGAACGTCTGTTTTAATTGTCAACATGTTGCCTTCTGCTGTGATGCTTTCTATTCGAAGGGTCGATGGTGCCCTGTCGTTGATTTCGATCAAGCGTTCCAGAGATGTTTTGACTTTTTCTGCAGTCATTTCAGCACCATTGTGAAATGAAATCCCCTCCTTTATGACGATCTCCCAAGTATTATCGTCTATCAGTTCATATCCATCTGCCAGCCAAGGTTGCGGTTTCATGGAATCATCCAGTTTAAAAAGTGTCTCGCCTACCCCGTACCTTAAAGTGAACCATCCTGAATAGCCATTGGCCGGGTCGATGCTGGCACTGCTTTGAGTGGATGTAAATACCAGCTTGTTTGAATCATTTTCAATTTCGCTTGCTCCCATACCGGTATCTTTTGCACAACCTGACAAGACAACAAGTAAAACCACTATTGTTATTGCAGCAAACTTTTTTAACATTTTATGCACCTCTCAATTTTAGTTGACATAATTTTTTTTAGGATCGAACATGTCTCTTAAGCTGTCTCCGAACAGATTGAAGATCACGATCGATGCAAAAATCGACAAACCGGGGTAAAGCGTGAGCCAGGGAGCATTCTGAAGCATGCTTCGCCCTTCGTTCAGCATGGATCCCCATTCGGGAGCCGGCGGTTGAGCACCAAGCCCCAGAAAGCTCAATCCAGCAAGCTGCATCATCATGACACCTATATCCATTGAAGCGATAACTACCATGGGACCCATGGCATTTGGGATCACGTGCTTGAAAATGATCTTTAAATCACTGCTTCCCCCAAGTTTTGAAGCATGAATGAAATTCTGTTCCTTGATGGACAGAACGAGGCTTCTTGACAACCTTGCATATTTTGTCCAACTTATCAATGCCAGTGCCAAAACTGCATTTTTTAATCCGCCACCCAACACTCCGGCAACAGCGATGGCCAGCACCAATCCCGGAAAAGCCAGAAGCACATCAACAATCCTCATCAAGAGCGTGTCCAGTGATCCACCAATGTATCCACCGATGACACCAACAAATGTTCCAAATACAAATATTATACCGGTTAAAACAATTGCGCTAAAAATAGTTGCGGATGCTCCACTGACGACTCTTGAAAATACGCACCTCCCCAATTGATCTGTTCCAAAAGGATACTCTCCCCCTGGACTCATCAAGGCTTTTGACAGATCCACCTGACTTGGATCATTTGGTAGAAAAAACGGGGCAACCAGACTTGCAATGCAAAGTGCTGCCGTCAAAAATAAAAATACCAACATTCGCATCCTTGCAGTATTCTTTTTTTTGTCCAATCAAGCTACCTCCTTGTCGATCCTGATGCGCGGATCTATAAGTCTGTAAGAAATGTCTGTAAGCAAATTTATTATTACAAAAATCACAGCCATCCAAACAACATAACCCTGGATCACGGGATAATCCCTGTATCCGATTGCATCTATCACCAATTTTCCCAGACCCGGCCATACAAAAATATTTTCTACAATAGCCGTTCCGCCCAATAAAGATCCCATGGACAAGCCGATCATTGTAACAATTGAAAGCATCGAATTCTTGAAAGCGTTAGACAATAAAATGGTTCTTTCTTTGACCCCCCTGGATCTGGCACCCATGATATAATCCTTCTCCATCTCGTCCAGCATAACAGCTCTGACTTGCCTTATATACTTTCCTGTCATTGCTCCAGCCAACGTCAATGAAGGCATTATGAGTCCTTTAAAGCCATAGTCGCCAATTACGGGAAGCCATCCAAGCTTGATCGAAAAGAAGTAGATCATGATTATGGAGAGTAAAAATCCGGGAACCGCCATTCCGATAAAACCAGCGATCCTTATTATATAATCGCTGGTTTTGCCTTGACGAACAGCCGCCAAAACCCCCATGGGTATGGACACCAAAACCGTTAAAGCAATCGAGCTTATGGTCAATAGTATAGTGTAGGGCAAATGTAGAGCCAGTTCCGTAACGACCGGGCGACCTGTCATGTATGAAGTTCCCATCTCCCCTGTGAAAACGCCTTTTAACCAGTTTAAATACTGAATGTGAAAAGGATCGTCGAGTCCCATTTTTGCCCTGGTGTATTCGAGAACTTCCTGGGACACGGGTGTTCCCTGGGCCATCAACAACCTCTCTGCAGGATCTCCCGGCGAAATATGCATCAACAAAAAAGTCACCAATGTTATGGCCAGCATTATGGGTATCAAATGCACGAATCTTTTTAAGATATAGGATATCATGACTTTTCAGCACACACCATGAACATTGGGCTGGCAGAATATTTGATTCTTTCAATTTTTTCCCAGACACGACTTCCCACGTCATTGTCTACTTTTAATAATTTCAATCCACTTTTTTCAATGGCATTTATGTCCCACTCAGGCCTGTTCAGCTTTGATAAGGGAAGTTTGAAAGCCAATTCTTCCATTTTATGACCAATTTTTGATTCTGGTGCGGGTTCAGTCAAATACTTTTCCGCTTCCATTTGAGACTTGATATGCAGCTCCTTCAATTCTTCATCAAACAAATGAAGATACCAATTGGCGTCATAGTATAAAAGTCTTCCATCCTCAGTCAGAACTCTTCCCCACTCTTCGAGGGCCTTTTGGGGTTGCTCCAAATTCCACAATACGTTTCTGGAAACAACAAGGTCAAAGCTTTCATCTGCAAACGGCAATTCCTGGGCATTTGCAATTTCAAAGGTCACCTCAACACCATAAGCTTCCGCATTTCTTTTGGCTTTTTCGATCATGCCCTTGGTGCAATCCACCGCCGTCACACAGTGACCTTCCATGGCAAGATTTATGGCGAAGAATCCGGGACCCGTTCCGACATCTAAAATCTTTAGAGTTTCCTTTTGGGGAGCATTTTCAATAATTATGTTTTTCCATGCATCTTTTTTGAATGAATGCAGCTCTGCTATGTTCTGTCTTGAGTAACTTTCGGATCTGACTTCCCAATACTTTTTAACATCTTCCATAATCTTTAATCTGTTGTTTGTGGCTTTTGTCATTTGCGCACTCTCCTTTGATATTACATTGATACGAGATTAAAAAAACAAAACAAAAAAAGGCCTGCCTCGTAAGCAAACCTTCATAGTTTTATTTTGATTATATATTTTTTAATCTCGAAATCTAAACACGTGCCTTAGCTTGGAAACCTTCCTGGTTCCTTGATCATTAAGTCAATTATAATATCCTGAATAGACTTTGTCAATTTTTTTACATTCTTTTTGCCCTCTTTAAAATCAAATCCACTTTTTTTCTGTATTTAAGTGGCATCCTGATATATACTGGTATTTGATTGGAGGTTTTACCATGACTTTACGAAAATGCTCCTGGTGTCTGGGCAACGATCTGTATGAAAAATATCACGACTTTGAGTGGGGAGCTCCCGTCCATGATGATTTGACGCATTTTGAATTTTTAGTGCTGGAATCGGCCCAGGCCGGCCTTAGTTGGCTAACCATCTTAAAAAAGCGCGAAAACTATCGAAAAGCATACGACAACTTTGATTATAAAAAGATAGCATGCTATGGTTCGGATAAAATCGAAAAACTTATGAACGATCCCGGCATAATCCGAAACAGAAGAAAAATCGAGGCTTCCGTCACCAACGCTGTATCATTTATCAAAATCCAAAATGAATTTGGCTCTTTTGATTCCTACATGCGGTCTTTTACGGGCGATAGTCAAATCGTCAACAAATGGGATACCGAAAATGATATTCCGGCCTTCACCGAATTGTCAAAATCCATCAGCTTAGATCTAAAAAAGAGGGGTTTCAAGTTTCTAGGACCTACTATAGTGTATTCTCACATGCAAGCCACAGGATTTGTCAACGATCATGTGACCTCCTGTTTCCGGTACAAGGAGATTTTAGAATTGAAGAAATAGATCCCACCGCAAAAACCCGCCAAAGCAATAAGCCTTGGCGGGTTTTCTACTACCTTGATGAAGCATCTTCCAGGTACTTGTCTTCCAAGCTTAACCCAAAGTGCTTGTACAGTACTTCATTGATCTCAAAATCACTTTGCATTACCTTTTCGGTAACTAGGCCGTTTGCCACGATCTTGAGGTTATTGTCAAAGATCGAGATCCTTCCCTTTTCTGTCGCTTTGGTGCACATGATGACCTGTGTAAATATGGAGTCGGGGTGTGTTGAAGTGAAGTAGTTGGGTATTTCATAGTCCATCTGCGAATTTTCCTCCATGTTGAAGGCATACACATTTTCATATTTCCCGTCTATTTTGAACTGTAAAAGATAACCGAATTCAGGATGCTTTGAAATCATATAGTGCCTCATAAACTGCTCCTGCTCCATATCTTCCTCTAACAAAACGGGTGCCACTGGTCCGTTTCCTCCGAATCCTACATCCACCAACCATTCTTTTCCGTCTGCTTCAGCAACCAACACATGGTGAGTTTTAGGTGAAAATCCGAATCCGGGCCTATATACTCTGGCAAATAGATTTTTGACTTTAAATCCTATCTCTTTCAGTATGTGATAAAACAAACCGTTCATTTCAAAACAGTAACCGCCTCTTTCATTAAGAACGATTTTGTCAAAAAGCTTCTCGACATCCAATGATATTTTCTTTCCCCTCAACTGATCCAGATTTTCAAAAGGTATATTCATAACGTGTCCTACGTGCAATTTTTTCAATGTATCAGCCGATGTATCCAAATCTCCTGTAAAATTGATTCTTTTTAAATATGATCCAAGATCAAATTTGCTGTTTTCCATATAAACCTCCATGATTTACAATTCATTTTTTGTGTACATATAAAATGATAAACCATCTCTTGTAAAATGTAAACGTTTTTTTATTTGCACTCCAAATTCGATTTGCCAACTTGATTTCTGCATAATTTGTTCTTCAATAACTGATTAAAATGTGTTATTATGGGAACGAATACCTTTAAGGGTATATTTTTAAAAGGAGGATTCATACATGAATAATAAAAATGACAAGGGTTGGAACCCTTATGTTGCAGGAGCTCTGAGCGGATTGGTCCTGATTCTTTCCGTAGCTGTTTCCGGCAATTATTTCGGTTCTTCCACATCCTTTATAGTTTTGCTTGGAATGCTGGAAAAGGCATTGATCCCTGAAAGATTTGCTCAGGTCGAATACTTCAACATCGTCAAAGCGGCATTAAGCTGGCAGGTAATGTTTGTCCTTGGCATACTTTTAGGCGGATTCATAGCCTCGAAAATGTTTGGAGACTTCAAGCTCCAATCGATTCCAGATCTTTGGAAATCCAAATTCGGCACGTCAAAACCAAAGCGATATCTCGTGGCTTTTATCGGCGGTACAATATCCATGCTTGGTGCAAGATTGGCGGGTGGCTGCCCTTCAGGTCAAATGAGTGCATCCATACTTCTGTCAGTAAGCGGTTTTGTTTCAATGATAATGTTTTTCATTCTTGGAATTATAGTTGCCAAATTGATCTACAGAGGAGGTGCCAGATAATATGACACTGGTTTATGGATTGATAGCAGGGATCCTTTTTGGATTTTTACTTCAACGTGCAAGAGTAATTAGATATGACAAGCAGGTAGGTGCTTTGCTTTTAAAGGATCTTACTATCGTTAAATTTATGTTTACAGCCATATTGGTTGGAATGGTGGGTATTTACCTGTTAGCGGATCTGGGAATAATAAGCGCAGGTGGCCGCTCTCTCGTTTTGGGTGGTACACTGATCGGCGGCGGACTGTTCGGAGCAGGCTGGGCTTTGATTGGTTATTGCCCGGGTACAGGTTGGGCAGCACTGGGTGAAGGCAGGGTCGATGCGCTGTTCGGATTACTTGGCGTATTTGCAGGAGGGATAATTTATTCCGAAGCATACCCGTTCTTTGCAAAAACGGTTTTAACCTGGGGAGATTTGGGAAACCCCACCATACCAGAAGCACTGGGCGTAAACCATTGGTTTGTCATCGTGCCCATGGTAATAGGTGTTTCACTTTTATTCAAACTGATAGAAAAACTTGGTTTGTAATTTTACAGGGAGCCGTCACTTTTTTGACGACTCCCTTTTTTATGTCTTCTTTTTCAAACGCATCAAACCTTTTAAAAAACTTTGTTTTCCGTATAAAAATATTTGAACAAAACTTGCCATGAGGATGATTCCAAATGCCATGGCTCCGACCTTTTGCAACAAAAGTGTCAAACCGCTTCCAAATTCCTGCATGCGGTTGTTTATAAGGTGACTTGTAGTATAGTATAGGTCACTTCCCGGAATCAATGGGACCAACATCGGCACAAGGAACATGATCACAGGTGCCTTGATTTTTCTCGCAAGTATTTCCGATATCAGAGAAGCACTCAACGTAGCTATAAAAAATCCCCCAATGATGCTGTCTCCAAAAATTTTTACTCCTAAAAATATGGCCCATGTAACGGCGCCTCCCAAACCACAAAAGAACAGCTTTATGCCCTTGACATGAAACATTACAGCAAAACCCAACGACCCTAAAAAGGCCATTGCGATCTGAATGGCATGAGTCATATTATCCCACCTCCAAACCAAGCCATAACCACCGCAAACCCAAATGAAATGGCCAAAGATCGGAGTATGGCATCACCCAACCCCATTATTCCTGTTACCAAATCACCGTTTATCATATCCCTCAACGAAGTGGTCAACAATATGCCCGGAATCAGCAGCATGATATTGCCAATAATTATCTTGTCCATATTTTGACCCAAACCCATTTTGATCATAACTATGGCACCTATCCCTACGGCAGCGGAGGTAAAAAAGTTGATGACTATATTTTGCAGATCCATCTTTCTTCCCAGCCTCAAAACCACTCTCAATACCAAGCCGCATAAGAAAGCCGTGATCCCATCATTAAAGGTTCCACCAAAAAAAATCGAAAAAGCTGCGGATATCAACCCATACGTAAAAAACATTGCTGTCTCTGAATAGCCTTCTGCATTTTTAATTTGATCTATGGCTTCCAGGAGTTCGGTCTCGTCTAAAGGTTTTGCACATATTTTTCTGGACAGGCGGTTGACTCTTTCGATCTTGTCAAGGTCGGTAATATACCTGGTGATTCTTCTGGTCTCGGTAAAAACATCTCCCTGAGGATCGTGTGCGCTTACGACTATGCTGGACGTTATGGAAAAAACATCCACCCGGCAAAATCCGTAAGCTTTTCCAATTCTCGTAACAGTATCTTCAACCCTGTTTACCTCAGCTCCAGATTTCAGCAATATTTCTCCCAAATCCATTATGTACGTCAAAAGTTTTTGATTTGCTTCCAAAGTACTGTTTATCGCAACATCCATCTTTACAGCCTCACTCACATTTTTGGTATGCGATTCTTTCCGAACCGTCTGCAATATGTATTATTCCACATTCAACAAAACCCTTTTTCGCCAGAAACCTTCGCATGGGCAAGTTGTCTTTGTGGGTATCTATCCTTAAATTTTGGCATTTGCCAAAGCAATAGTCTACACAAAATCCTGCAACACCCCTTTTATTCTTGATTGTTGCTATTCTATGGATCACACCATAGGGCTCGTCATTTATCCAGCTTCCCTGATAAATTTCTTTATATGTGGGATCCTCTTCGCCTAAGGCAAAATAAAATACCCCGAGTATTTCGTTGTTTTCCACACACAGATAGCTTTTTTCGTTTTTGATATCCTCCTTGATGATTTCAATGCCGGGATAACCATCCTTCCATTGATCAGGGTTGTTGTTTTTCCTCATGTACCTTACTGCATGCTCGTATATCTTTTTTATTTCACTTATATCTTCAAATACCGCTTTTCTGATATTCAATTCAAAAATTTCTCCCTTCAATCACTTTTATCTTTTATTCTGCATCCTTAAGTCAGATTATCATAATACATCCAAATCCTCGATCTCTGCCATAATTTCTTTTTGTTTTTCATCAAAAATCAATTTTTTATTGTGCCGGTAGTAATCTTTTGATCCTTTGGAGCTGATGAACTTGGCACCGTAATAATTTGAAGTGAGTTCAGCCACCAAGACCAAAATTTCTCTGCCTTCACCATACACTTCTTCGACGAAACCAAACATGTTATGAAGCTTTTCTCCCACTGAAATGGCATTTTTCTTGACTTCTTCTACCCTTTTTTCAAATTCATGCCTCAAAGAATCAAAAGCCTCCTTATGCGAGATCCTATTATTGTTCTTCAGGGTGTCTTTATCTTCATTCAAAGCTTTTATAACTTGGTGATAAATAAACTTTTTCTCATGTGATAAATTGCTTGCGGCTACCTCGGATTGCATCATCTTGTGCTGACTGTTCACATGATTTTCCATGATGGATGAAACCTCCTTGCCGGCAATATCACAGTCTATTTTTATCTGTTTGAGCACTAGCACATACTCTTTCAAGAAGGCTTCGCGCATTTCGTGTTTCCTCATTTCGTTCAGCACGGATTCCATTAAAAGCCCGATCAAAGACAATCTTTCATCAAAGCCGGCTTCTTTAGCCTTTTCTTTGACGCCTGATATAAAATTTCCGTTAAGGATCTCATCCACCTTGTAGTCTTTTCTGTATTTATTGTACAGATCATAATAAATCGAAAAATCCTTGGCCGCCCGTTTATTTCTTATATACTGGCCTACAAGTTCTTCATTTACATCCAATTTCTCTTCTTCATACATAGTGATGGCTTCGGACAAGTCCTCCCATCCCCTTGCGGTTATGTAGGATTTCCCATCTATGGAAGTTTCTATTGAGTAAAAATCATCTGTTTTGATATCCAGGTATGTCAGGATAGATCCGTGTATCCCTTTAGTAGAAGCGTATTTTTTCCACACGGAATAATCTTCTTTGACTTCCAATATTTTCAGCCTGTCCATTGTAACGATGTCGAACTCTCGTACGGATTTGTTGTATTCCGGAGGATTTCCGGCAGTTACCACCACCCATCCCTCTGGAACTTTGTGTCTGCCGAAAACCTTGTACTGCAAGAACTGTAACATTGCCGGAGCCAGTGTCTCAGAAACGCAATTTATCTCATCCAGAAACAATATCCCTTCTTTTTTCCCGCTGTCCTCCATAACTTCATAAACGGAAGCTATTATTTCACTCATCGTATATTCGGAAACCACATGATCTTTTCCACCGTAATTCTTATGTTCGATAAATGGCAGACCCAAGGCACTTTGTCGTGTATGGTGCGTCATGGAATACGAGACCAGGGCCAACCCCATTTCCTGGGCTATCTGCTCCATTATGGCGGTCTTGCCTATTCCCGGAGCTCCAAGCAAAAATATTGGCCTCTGTCTGACAGAAGAGATCTTGTATTCTCCAAAATCATCTTTTTTTAAATAAATTTTAATGGTGTTTTTTATTTGGTCCTTCGCTTCGGTTATATTCATGATTTCACACTCCGTCCTTTTTCTTGATTTTTTATATCTTCACTTCTCAAAGTAAGTCTGATCGCCCATGGCGGAACCTTCCCGGAAATTTTCTCGTCCTCCACAAATACAAAGGCTACGTCGTAATCTGGTTTCCTGGTCGGAAATTTTCCATATCCATCGGTAAAATAAATGAGACCTCTTAAATTGTCAAATTCCCCATCTTCGATCAGTTGATCTACATAACTAAATACGGGTCTAAAATCAGTCCCTCCAAACCCGCACAAGGCAATGTTTTTCATATAAGCCTCGAATTCTTCGTCACTGGTTATTTTTATATCCTGTTGCACCTTTGCATCACACATGATAATGTGTATATTCACTTTTTTAAAGAAACTTGCAGAATTTTTCAAAATCGAATAAGTCTTGCTCAAAAAAGCCTCTACTACGTCACCTGCACAGGACCCGGATGTATCAATTGCGATAACAAAGTCTTTTATCTTTACATCTTCCCTATGTTCCAATGGTTCTATCAACGGCATATTGCCGTACAACTCCATGCCGTAGGTATAAAAAATATAATCGAATTCATCGTCATTGACCTCTATTTCTTCACCCAGCACTGCAAATTTTCTTAAAAATTCTCCGTAATCGCGCCTTTCCCGGTTTACCTCTTTTATATTCTGAATAAGTCCTTCTCTTCCCTCTGCAAAATCCTTTGAAAATGTCTCCAAATCTGTTTTTATACGTTCACCTATTTCCTTCCATTCTTCCTGACGATCTTTGATATTTGATGTATCAAATTTTCTATTTTCGTTGTCTCTGTCCCAAAAATCGTGGTCATCCCTGTAAAAAAGTTTTTCCAGTCTTCTGACTTCATCTTCATCAGATTTGTTTTCAATGAGAAAACTGTATATCTTTTCAATTGTCATTCCCATTCCCGACTTCTTTAATTTTGACAATTCTTTTCTTTGTTCTCCGTCCCTGGCCGTCTTAATGACTGCTTTATTTAATTCAAGGATCGAATTTTCCGCAGCCAAGTCCGATGCCAGGTTCCAAATCCTCGAGACTTTGTCATCTTTCATGAATGGATGTTGAAGGATGCAGTGAAAAATAGAGTGCAGATATATCCTCGCGACGCTCTGTCTGTCAGCCTTATAGTTTTCAATAACCTCTACAGGATTCAAGAAAAAAATTTCTCCGTTGGTTCCCATGTTATTTTGCGAAGCAGCCTTAAATTCCAGTCTGTAGAGAGCTCTATCCAGAAACCTGAAAGATACCATAAGATGATCTCTGGACATGTTAACTATTTTATACGCCAGTTCTTCACCTTTTTTTGTCTTCATTTCAACTTCCATACTCTCACCCCGCCCAGATTTAAAAATCAAGATCCCATTCTTCGTCGAGCTTGTTTAAAATGTCATCCAATCCAAAGTTTTTATTTTTGTATTCCATCAAGTACATCAGTACGTTAACTGCTCCTCTTTTATTTGCTCTTTCTATCATTTCACTTATGTCCCGGGAATAAAAGTCATTTCCTCCAAAATATGCTGTTCCCTCTACGGAATCATCTTTCACTACCAAATTGAAAATCTCATCAAAGTGCTCTTTCGCATAATTATCATATGTTATTTTTGCGAAGTTTTTTACATCCTGCTTACCGCTGCAATAACCCATAGTCAAATTCAACCTTTGCTCTTCGTCAAATAAATACTGAAATACATTGTTCCCACCTGAGAAATTTAAAATCATCTTTCCGGAGAGGACTTTTTTCAGCTCCTTTAGCACTTTCGGATCTTGGATGCAATCTCCTTCAATAGTTATTTTCTCCAACCTTGGGCAATCACCAAAAGCCCATTCTCCTACTTGAGTCAGACTGCAGGGCAAATCGATCTCTACAAGTTTACATCCGTTGAGTGCATGGTGTCCCATCTTTTTTACATCATTGCCTAATTTTAATCCCGTTAGCTTTTCACATCCCCAAAAGGACTCATCTTTAATGGCTTCGACCCCGTCCGGAACTGTGTATCCCCCTGAAATCCCCGGTGGAAATGTTTTTAATACTTTCTTGTTTTTATCAAATAGTATCCCATTTAAATCAGAGAAACTGGTGTTATGTGCCGAAACCTTTATCCTTTCAAGGTCGTTACACCCCTCAAAAGCATGAGGCCCTATATCAGTCAGTGATTTCGGAATATCGACTTCCTTCATCCCCATGCAACCTTTAAAGGCACCTCCGCCCAAGTGCTTTATGCCTTGATTCATCACTACTTCCTCAAGTTGCGTGCAACCCGAAAAAACATACCATCCCAACCTTTCTAGTTGATCGGGCAAAGTGACCTTTTTTAAACTAATGCATCTGCTGAAAGCAGCTTTTTCAATTATTTTTATCGTACTCGGCAAATGGATTTCTTCCAGTGCTTCACACCCGTAGAAAGCATTGGCGCCAATCTTGCCGATATGGCCTTTGAAAGTTACTTTTCTTAGCTTGGTACATCCTGCAAAAGCCCAATCCCCGATTTCTTTCAAGAATTCGGGCAATTCGACTTCTTTCAGCTCAGAGCAATTTTCAAATGCCCTAGGTGATATTTTAACTACTTTAAGATTTTTATATTCATCCGGAATCATCAAAGCTTCACTTTTTTTAACTTTGCAAGCCATTAAAACAGCTTCATTATTTACGATTGCAAATTCGATCAAAAATAACACCTCCATAGTGTATCTTTCATATGGGAATATTACCCTATTTTACTTTTTTGACTCTTAAAAGACAGAATATCACATTTATTGTTAATTTCCATTTTTTGATAATTTGAAACAGTTTTGGTTCAAAACTGTTCATTTCTTTATCTGCAGTTAAAAATCAAGTCGATCCTGTTCAATTCTTTTATTTTTCCAAAAACTTTTATCGATTTATGGAATTAGATTAAATTTGATCACAAGATTAAACTATATAAAAACGACCTAGGAGGTCCATATGCAAACAAAAGAATTGGCTGCTTTACTTAAACTGATTGATTTTAATGGATATGCTGCAGGCACAACCAAAATGTACCTGTATTATATTTTTTTGAATCCTACCTCTGCTTGCACAAAATATTTTCATAAAAAATATGTATATAAAAAAATCAGTATTCAGGACAATACATCTCACATTATATATTTTGACAGATCTCACGAGATTATTCAGTATCTTGAGTGCCATAAAATGATAATTTTCAAATCTTTTGAATACACTGACAGCAAAACCTTGACACCGTGTGCCATTCATGAAAAAGTCGCTTCTTTTATAAAACACTAAAAAATAAAGGATGATCTTTTTGTCAGATAGAAGACTGGAAAAAATCATAAAAAAAATAGACCCACATCATTACGGGATCTACATGGGCAAGGAATATGGATACGTACTTGAAGTCAATTATTACGACAAGGTCGACCTGACCATGGAAACCCGGGAAAAAGACTACGTTTTGGAAAAAATCACTCGCAAGGGAGTCATTTTAGAAAAAATATTTTTTGACAGACAAAATATTTTAAAACTGAATCTAAATGAAATCAAAATGAAAGTCAGAAAAAAGAATCCTTGGTAAAAAACCCCAAGGCAGTTTTATCGATCTTACGATCGCCAACTGGTCCTCAGGGCAATATCTACTTATCATATCCTTTTTTGCCACTTATTGAGCTTCAATTCTATCATTCACAGCTTTCCCCATCAATTTATAAGCAGTTGCAAATATCGGCACTCCCAACAATATACCAGGTATTCCCATCAAGCCGCCGCCCACCATTACTGCTGCAAAAACCCAAATTCCTGGCAAACCCACGCTTTTACCAACCACTTTCGGATATATGACATTCCCTTCAAGTTGTTGCAAGACAGCAATGAATAATATGAAAAACAGAGCTTTTACCGGGTCTACTATTACTATCAGCAAGAAACCCACACCGGCTCCGATATACGCACCTACCATTGGTATCAAAGCGGTAAGACCAATGACCGGACCGATCACGGATGAGTACGGAAACCCAAAAGCCAGCATCCCAAGGGTGCACAACACTCCCAAGATGACTGCTTCTTTAAACTGTCCGATAAAATACTGAGAAAATGACAAGTTTGCAGTATCCAGCACATAGTAGAATTTTTCTCTAGTGTTCTTGCTTAAATAAGCCTTGAATATCCGGTCAAACAAATTTATCAACTCGTCTTTGGATGCCAATATATAGATGGAGAAAATTGATCCTACTATGATGTTGAAGATCGATCCGAAAATCGAGCCTACCACGCTTACAGTACCGCCAGCCCAATCTCCTATGATTTCCAGTCCTCTTCTCAATACACTTTCGCCGCTCATGTCCAATTCATTCACCCACTGTTTAAAAATCGGAAATTCTTCGGAGTATCTAAGGAACCAATCTACAAGTTTGTCGTAAAACACAGGGAAACCTTTTATAAGCAAGTCAAAAAATTCGTTTATTTTTGGGATCAACAGCCTTGTAAATATAAAAACCACAAGAACCACTGTTACCAATGACAATATCAACGTGACGATCTTTCTGGATTTTTGTATAAATCGATTTTCGCTGTTTGGAAAGTATAACTTGTTCAACCAAATGATCAGAAGGTTTAGAACATATGCAATCATCGCTCCGAGGATCAGAGGATAAAATATTTTGTAGGCCACTCCCGCAGCGTTTGTCACGGTTTTTATATTCAATACGATCAGTAACACCAGGCCGGCAATTAGAATGTGTTTTAAAGCGGACATGCTTTTGAATTGATTTTTTCCTTCTCTCATAAATGATTCCCTTCAATTTAAATTTCTATTTAAAAATATTTTACCACATAATTGACAGCAGAATCTTTTTTAGACAATTTTTTAGGCCGCATGTCCAAAAATCACTCTGATCCAACTTTTGACAAATGAAAGTCCACAGAATATAATACTATCAAAAAGGATATGCTATGAAAAACCTTAATGAAATTTTCAAAGACAAGATAATGGTTTCAATAGTCATTTTAACAACGATCGCAACAATAAGTATCTGCATTCTCTTTCCCGATGCATTGCTGCCTGTCATCCTGATAGGTTCGTTTCATATGGTTTTGATTTTTATCGGACATTATTTTGCAACCAGGGCATCCGCATATAATTCAAATGAAGATGTCCCATCAGATTTCAACGCCTCGAGCCACGTGAAACCGATCAGATCAGCCACTTCTGCGGAGCTTGCAACTATTGTCAAAAATATTTCCGGATCCACTGCTGTTGCTATAACCGAAAATGAAAACGTTATCGCTTTTATCGGAACGAATTGTCCCATCAGTACGGAAATTGAAAATTTGTCGATAAAAGAAGTTAAAGAAGTTCTGATTTCCGGCAAAATACAAATTGCAAAAAACGTATCCTTAAAAGACTGCCCGAAGGCGGATTGCACTTGCAGTTTCGAAAGAGTTTTGATCCTCCCTCTGTACTACAAGAGCAAAACATCCGGTACCCTCATCCTATTTCAGCTGGATCGCAGGATCCTCACAAATAAATTCATCAAAACCTGCCAGGAATTATCCAGATTGATATCGCTCCAAATGGAATCATCGGAACTTGACAGACAAGCACAGTTGGCTACGGAAGCTCGCCTGGATGCGCTGCAGGCACAGATAAACCCTCATTTTCTATTCAACTCTCTGAATGCCATAAACATGTATGTAAATAAAAACCCTGATTTTACCAGAGAATTGATTCGCAGATTATCCACTTTTCTTCGTTACACTTTGGGAAACAACCACCGGTTTACCACTATCGGCGAAGAACTCAAGATAATCGAAGATTACATAATTATCGAAAAAGCTCGTTTTGGAGACAGACTTGCGGTCATCATCGATATCGATGAAAAATTAAAGAAATTCAAGATACCCGTCATGTCGGTACAGCCCTTGGTCAACAATGCCATCATTCACGGAATACTTCCTAAAGATGGTTCAGGGATACTTAAAATAACCGTGCGACAAATATACGATCAAATCATAATATCCGTAATTGACAATGGGATAGGCATAGAACAAAAGAATATCCCGAAAATTTACGAAAAGGGTACCGGGTCAGGTTTGGGCGTGGGGATACCGAATGTCCACGAAAGACTCAAACTTTTGTATGGAGATGAATATGGTCTGATCATAACCAGTACTCCAGGCAAAGGCACAAACGCCTCATTTAAAATACCACTGAGCATTGACGAAGGAGTGATGGATAGATGACTCTTAAAGCTTTAATAGTAGATGATGAATACCCTGCAAGGGAAGAACTGAGATATTTATTGACAAGGATCGGTGATGTTGAGATCGTAGGAGAAGCCGCTTCAGGCAAGGAAGCACTGGCTTTGATCGGTGCATTGGACTACGATGTGGTTTTTTTGGATATAAATTTCCCCAATTCAAATGGGATCGAAGTCGGAGAAAAAATCAAAGAAATGGACGCCCCCCCTTTCATTGTGTACATAACTGCATACGAACAATATGCACTAAAAGCTTTTGAAGTAAATGCAGTGGATTATATACTGAAACCCATCGAAGAAGAAAAACTGTCAAAAACAATCGAGAAGATCAAAAAACTCAAGGTTCCGGCTGCTTCAAAAGCGGTTTTTGAACAAACACCGGTCAAATTGGAAAGAATTTCAGTTGAATTCAACGGTCGGATCCTCTTGTTGGATATCAACGAAATATTCTACGCATATTCCGAGGGAAGTTACGTGTTTGTTCGAACATTCGACAATGAATACATCACCAAATATACCTTGAACAGTCTGGAAGAAAGACTCGACCCAAAACTGTTTTTCAGATGCCATAGAAGCTACTTGGTGAACCTGTCAAAAATCAAAGAGATAACCCCTTTCTTTCAAGGCACCTACAACATAAGACTTGCAGATTCAAAAAATTCGGAAATACCCGTCAGCAGAAGGCAGGCTAAAGGACTGAAAAAACTACTGGAAATTTAATTGTCCGGTATAAATTCTTCTTTGGTTATCCTTCTAAGTACTTTTATGCTTTTAAAGGCATCTTCCAGATTTTTTCTGTGATTTTTATTTAAGCGTTCCGGATCGATAACATTATCTTTCGAATAAAGCTTAAGCCTCATAATGAATTCCAGTGCATCCGTTATTTCATATGAAAACTCTGGAGACAAAACTCCTATTTCTTCCAGTATTTTTATCCTGTCAGCGGTATTTGTCTGCTCCAAGCCTTCTTTGATGGCAAATACTCTGACGCAGTCAACCAAATGTACCAAAAGTCCGGTCTTTACGTTGAATTCTTCCTTGCCCGAAGCCAAAATCCCCGAGCAGGCATCTCTGGCCAAAAATGTTAAAAACAACGGACTGAATCTTACATTGTCATTCAATGAATTTCTTAACTTGTATCCCAGCTCGAGACTTCCGCACAGTGGTCTAAAATCCAAAAATATGGTTAGATTTCTGATGTTGGCTCCCTTGGGCACTCCAGTCCATTTTTTTAGTTTTGACTGCCAATCTTCCATGCTTCCTCTCCAAAAGTTGTTTTCTGCCATCACATCTCCCGGACATGGTGCAAAACCCAACTTTTCAAATTCTTTGTTGACCCTTTTTGAAAATCCCTTGAAATACCTATCTATTTCCTCGTTCTTCTGATCATTCTCTCCGCTTTCATAAATCAGAGCATTGTCCTGATCTGTTCTGAAAATCTGTTCTCTCCTGCCTGCACTGCCCATCTCTATCCAGCAATATTTTGAAGGGGGATATCCAAAGTCTTTTTTCATCTCTTCTATAACTTCACTTATGACTTCCACTTTCTTCTCATCATTTGCTTTATTTATATCTGCAATCAAGTCAAATAAATCTTCTCCTTTGTCCAAACCTTTTAACACATGATCTCTTATTCTGGAATCGGAATCGATGTCAGCAAATTTTATCCTCTCGCTTCTTTTCAAAAGGCACCTCCATCATTTGGTGTTTATTCATAAACAATAAAGCCGACGGAAAAACCGTCAGCTTTATTATATCATTTTAATGCGGCATTGGATTGAATCAATGATCCCCTTGTGGCGCCTGTGATCCCTTGGGTATCCTTATGCTTTCTATCATTTCCTGGATTTCCGCCGGCGGTTCGGATGTTGATCGAGACACTGTGAATCCAACGACAAAATGTATGATCATCCCGATAATTCCTATCCCAGTGGCATCGATGCCCAAAAAGCTTTCGATTATCGGAGTCTCAGTTCCCAGTATGGGCACCGATTTCATCAGTACCAGCATGATGACCGTAAATGACAATCCTGTTATGATGCCTGCAGTAGCGCCTTCCCTATTGTGTCTTTTGTCGAATATACCGAGAAATATTGCCGGAAACAAACTGGCAGCGGCTATTCCGAATGCCAATGCAACTACCTCGCCAACGAATCCTGGAGGATTAATGCCAAAATATCCTGCAGCCAATACGGAGACGAAAATCATGATTCTTGCAACTCTCAATCTTTGCTTTTCTGTAGCGTTCCTATTGAATATTTTATAGTACAAGTCGTGAGAGACAGCACTTGACATGGCCAAAAGTAACCCTGCAGCCGTCGATAATGCTGCCGCAAGCCCTCCAGCTGCCACCAATGCTATGATCACGGGACTAAGACCTGCAACTTCGGGCGTTGAAAGAACTATTATGTCCTTGTCTATCCCCACTTCATTTTCATCTTTGATCCCTGAAACTTGATACGATCCGTCACTGTTTTTGTCATCCAAAGTCAAAAGCCCCGTACTCTCCCATTTGCCGACCCATTCCACTTGATCCATTTCCTCAACAGGACTGTTGTGGATAGTGTCTATTATGTTATATTGAGAAAACATCCCCAGAGCTGGAGCCGTGGTATACAGTATGGATATGAACAACAAGGCCCACACCGCCGACCACCTTGCAGACTTAACCGTCTTTACCGTATAAAACCTGGTAATTACATGAGGAAGGCCTGCTGTACCTACCATCAGAGCCATAGTCATCATAAATACGTTCAGTTTGCTCATATTTTGAAATGGCAATATATATTCTTTAAGACCCGCTTCTATTTGAGCTTCCCCCAGTTTAACTGCTATGTCGCTAAAAGTCATTGCAAATTGCGGTACAGGTATCCCTGTCAATTTCAAGGATATTGCGACTGCCGGAACTATGAATGCCACTATGAGGATCACGAATTGAGCCACCTGAGTCCATGTAATGCCCTTCATTCCTCCGATCACGGCAAAAAACATTATAAGTCCCATGCCTATTACTACTCCCAGCTCGATATTTACCCCTAGATATCTGCTGAAAACTATCCCTACTCCTCTCATTTGTCCTGCTACATAAGTAAGAGAAACAAATATGGTCGCGATTGCCGCCACCGCTCTAGCTTTATTAGAATAGAATCTGTCCCCGATAAAATCCGGAACTGTAAATCTTCCGAACTTTCTCAGGTATGGAGCCAATAAAAGCGCCAGCAGAACATATCCTCCGGTCCACCCCATTAAATATACAGTACCGTCATATCCCAAAAATGCGATCAGTCCCGCCATGGAAATAAACGATGCTGCGGACATCCAATCGGCCGCTATGGCTGCTCCGTTGGCTATTGTTGGTATATCATTCCCTGCAACATAAAAACTCTTTGTATCCACAGCTTTTGCCCACCAACCGATATATGCATATATGCCGAAAGTTATCATTACAAAAATCAATGTCAATATCTCAACGCTCATTAGGTCTCCCCCTTATTGTTCTCTCTAGTTTTATTCTTCCACTCCGTACTCTTTGTCCAGTCGATCCAGCCTCCATGCATAGTAGGCCACAATACATACAAATGTGATTATGGATCCCTGATGGGCAAACCAAAAGCCCACATTCACACCGAAAAAATCGATCTTGCTGAAAAAATCTCCAAAAATAATAACTACACCGTATGAAACGGATGCCCAAATTATCAACAAGTTTCTTATCAATGCCACATTCTTTTTCCAGTATTCCTTCATATCTTTATTTTCTTCCATATGCTTTGCCCCCTTTAGTTTTTATTAAATCTTACACTCCCAAATGCAACCTGACTATTATAATTCTTCATACGGTTGATTCCGGTTCCGTGCAGTCGTTTTATTGGTGTAAACGGTATCATCGTTCCGAAGTGACCGCTCAGCCCTAATAATCTGCCGCTCATGAAAAAAAAGTCCCTTAAGAGACTTTTAATATTGTGATGGCAGTATCAAGTTTTTGCTTTTTATCATTCTCTCCAGACTGTCCAGCGTAGTGATATTTTGAGCTTTCAGCTCTGTAAGTGCGGCAATCAATACATGTGCTGACAGGATCGCATCTTCCAACGCATTGTGTTCTTTAAGAATCTTGAATTCCAGGTATTCCGAAATGTGAAACAGGGATTTGTTCCCCAGCCCAGGATATACCATGCCGATCAAAGTCCTGGTATCAAGATATTTCTTGAACATGGGATCCCTCTGTTTGAATTGCCCTAAAAATGTTACGTCAAAGTCTATGGCATGACCTGCTATCAATGGGTTTTGAGTTTTGTCATTGGCCCATTCCATAAACAGCGGCATTACTTCCTCAAAGGTTTTTTTCCCTTCCACGTGACTCTTTTGTATGCCCGTCAACTTGGTGACGACTTCTGGGATCTCCCTTTGTGGATCTACAAGAGAATAAAAGCCATTTGATCTGTTGATCTTTCCATCGATAACCTTTATTCCCCCCACCGAAATGACCTTGTCGCCCCTTGAAGCCGAAAATCCCGTAGTCTCAAAATCAAAAACAACGAAGTCCTTTTTAAGTAGTTCGCCTGCATCACTTTTTTTTGGGGATGATCCACTTCTTAAAAAATGAAACAGATTCACATTCTTACTCCTGAAGATGTCAGATCATCGATTACCGTCACATCCAAAAGGGTTGTGGTATCGCCCAGCTCTCTGCCCTCGGCTACGTCTCTGAGCAATCTTCTCATTATTTTACCTCCTCTGGTTTTTGGAAGGTTTTTGGTAAAGTAGATCCTCTCCGGTCTGGCAAATTTTCCGATCTCATCAACTACCAGATCGCTAATGCGCTTTTCAAGATCCTCATGTGGATTTGATCCCTCTATCAAAGTGACGAAGATGCAGATCGCACTACCGCCAACGTCATCATTCATTCCGATGGCTGCCGCTTCCGCCACGGATGGATGAGTCAATACAGCACTTTCCAACTCGGCGCTCCCCAACCTGTAACCACCTACATTTATTACATCATCTACTCTGCCTGATATCCAAAAATAACCATCTTCATCCTTAAATGCCCCATCACCTGTATAAAACTTATTTTCAAAAACAGACCAATACGTATCGATATACTTTTGCGTATCCTTGTAAACATTTCTTGCCATTGCAGGCCACGGATCATTGATAACCAAATATCCGTTTCGACCGTTGGGAACCGAATTCCCTTCGTCATCAACGATATCGGCTTCGATCCCTGGCAAAGGGAATCCTACTGATCCAAATTTAACCGGCGTTGTCCCAGGCAAAGGGCTTATCATGATACAACCTGTTTCAGTCTGCCACCAGGTATCCACTACCGGGCAACGGGATTTTCCCACATTCTTGTAATACCATTCCCCAACTTCCGGATTGAGAGTCTCTCCTACAGAACCTAAAAGTCGCAAAGAATTTATATCTTTGTTGGCGATCCAACGGTCTCCCCACTTCATGAACATTCTGATTGCCGTAGGCGATGTGTAAAAAATATTGACCCTGTACTTTTCAATAATTGACCAAACTCTGTCTTTTTCCGGAAAGTCGGGAGCCCCCTCGTAAATGACAACTGTAGAACCGTTTGACAATGGGCCGTAGACTGTGTAACTGTGACCTGTTATCCACTCGATATCTCCTGCACACCAGTAAACGTCCTCGTCCTTGATATCAAAAACATTGTAGTGTGTCGAACTGGCGCAGGTCAAATATCCCCCGGTAGTGTGGACTATTCCCTTTGGTTTTCCCGTTGCACCGCTTGTATATTTTATGAAAAGGGTGTCCTCAGAATCCATCTGTTCGGGTTCACAGTCTCCCATTTGAAAATCCATGAGCTCAGAGTACCAATGATCCCTGCCCCTGGTCATTTTGATCTGATTTGATACCCGTTTTGCCACGATCACGTTTTCTACTGTTGGACAATCCTCCAGAGCCTTGTCCACGTTGTCTTTCGTCCTTATAACTTGGCCCCTTCTCCAATATCCGTCAGCTGTAACCAGGATTTTAGACTTTGAATCGTTGACTCTCTCAGCAAGTGCGTGTGGGGCAAATCCACCAAAAACTACACTGTGTACAGCACCTATCCTTGTGCATGCCAGCATGGCAACTATGGCTTCAGGAATCACCGGCATGTAAATGGTGACGATATCACCCTTTTTTACGTTCAGATCCTTCAATACATTTGCAAATTTACACACTTCACGATACAGATCCTGATATGTCATGACTCTTTCATCACCAGGTTCTCCTTCGAATATCAGTGCCGCTTTGTTCTTTTTCCAACTGACAAGATGGCGGTCGATACAATTGTATGAAACATTCAACTTACCTCCGGTAAACCACCTGACAAATGGAACTTTTCCATCCAATACCTTATCCCACTTTTTAAACCAGTGGAGCCTTTGGGCTTCTTTTTCCCAAAAGCTGAGATGATCCGGATTTTCAGTGCTGCTCTTATAATTTGCTCTTTGGACAAATTCTTCAATGGGTGGAAATGTTTTTTTATCGGACATGATCAGGCCTCCAATCGATTAAACTTTCTTACCATTGATTATACAACAAAGGGATAGTGCATTCATCTTCTTTTGACGAACGGCAAATATTACCTCCAAACGGTTGGTTTCAATCTCTGTTCGGCAGGATTTGTCATGCGTCATGAAACAAAAAAAATGACCGCCGACTTCTTTCACGATCAGTCGGCAGCCTCTTTTACTTCTCTTTTACTTCTCTTTTGTATTCGTTCAGTTTATCAATTCTCTCATGGCAACAGAAATTTCGGTATTATCAATGTAGTTTCCTTTGACGGGGTCAGTTTCATCAGCCAATTTTTTGAATATCTCAGCTCCAGTTCCTTTTGCAAAGAGAGGTATCAATTGATTTGTATGATTGCTGCTGTTCCATACCATGGTAGGCATTTCGCCTGCTCCGTTATTTTTTACTTCATCATAAACACCTGCAGTCCCAGTCAGGTATCCGGTTTCGTGGTCTCCAGTCACTATGACCAACGTCTCTCCCCAGTTGCTGTTTTCTTCCACCCAGTTACAGACGGCTTCAACTGCCCTGTTGAAATCTTCCTGCTCCTCTATCAATCTTCCACTTTGATTGGCATGCCCGGCCCAGTCTACCGCCCCACCTTCGACCATAAGAAAGAATCCATTTTCATTGTTGTCCAGAACATTCAATGCACCGCTGGTCATTACCTCCAAAGTCGGTACATTGTCATTGAATGGTACATCAAATGCATCTGCATACCTGTCTCCGCCTCTGGATTGCTGAAGAGTGGAGTATACTTCAGGAACTCCTATCAATCGATCAGGAGCGTTTCCATACTGCAATTCTTCAAAATCATCTTTAGTTTGTATAAGATTCCAATAATCGATATCCCCGTCATTGTCAGCGTCATTACCCAAGGTTCCAGCTAATAAGGCCTCCCAGGTTTCTTCTCCTCCAACATACCTGTAATTTGGCGTACTTCTAAGTTGTCCATTGTCATCAAAATTTGGATTTCCAGCTCCCATTATAACGTCGGTAGCGCTGTTTTGGATCATTCCATTTGCGATATCACTATAATTGTTCCTGCTCGCATTGTGGTCTACGAAACTTGCGGGTGTCGCATGGCTAAACTCCACTGAAGAAACCACTCCCGTAGCTTTGTCCAATTCTTCAAAATCTTCAGCGATATGTTTCAAATCTTCCAATTCCTGATCCACACCTATAGCTGCATCATAAGTCTTAGTGCCAGTTGACATCGCCGTTCCGGCAGCAGCCGAATCGGTAGGGTTGTTTTTTAATAGATTGAAATTATCCCACAAAGAAGAAGTATAAACAGAATCAAGATCATCTTCAGTTCCCGGTTCTCCAAAAGAATAGGTGCTCATATTTACTTTGGCAGGAAAATTTTCGTAGATTTGGGTTCCTGCTTTTCCGTCAGTAAAATAATCAGTCGCTAAAATCTGATTTGAACCCCATCCGTCGGATATGAGCAAAATTACGTTTTTGACATCTTTGCCTTTTCCGGTTAGCAGAGTGGAATCTTTCCTAGCAGCCATCGTGGGAACCATCGTACCTGCCAGGATCAATCCTGCCATTGCAACAGAAGCAACTGTTTTAAACATCTTTCTTTTCATTGTAAACTCCTTTCAATTTCAGGTTTATGTACTGCACCTTGAATATACCATTACTGTGTTAAACTCCTATTATGGTTGTGTAGTATCCTTGTTAAATTTAAAATTCCTGCACGTTTTACTCTTCTTTGATGATTAATTGGGTATATATACTCCAACTTATTCAGTAGGGAGGAAATAAACATGGGACTTAGCGGAAAAGTTTTGATAGCACAAAGCGGCGGACCTACTGCCGTGATCAACCAAACCTTGACAGGCATCGTACTTGAGGCACGAAAATACTCTCAAGTCAAAAGGGTCTATGGAGCCTTAAGAGGCGTTGAGGGAATTGTAAATGAAGATTTTCTTGATTTGAGCCAGGAAACCACTCATAATCTTGAGCGTGTTGCTCTAACTCCTTCATCTGCTCTCATGTCGACAAGGGTCAAGCCTGACAGCGATTACTGCAGAGAAATCTTTAAGGTTTTGAGAGCTCACGACATCAGATACTTTTATTATATAGGTGGAAACGATTCTGCCGACACTGCAAGGATCGTCAACGAAGAAGCTTCAAAAGCAGACTACGAACTCAGAGTCATGCATGTTCCCAAGACCATAGACAACGATCTGGTTTTAAACGATCATACTCCCGGGTTTGGTTCTGCTGCCAGATTCGTGGCTCAGGCATTTATGGGAATTAATCTGGATGTTCGATCTTTGAATGGCGTATATATAGGGGTAATCATGGGACGCAATTCCGGCTTCTTGACGGCTTCTTCCGTTATCGCCAGAAAATATCATGGTGATGGCCCACATCTTATTTATCTGCCTGAAGTGACCTTCGACATGGAAAATTTTTTAAAAGACGTGAAGTCGATTTATGATAAATTTGGATACTGCATCATAGCCGTATCAGAAGGTATCAAAGATTTATCTGGAGTACCTATCGCAGTGACCTTGAACAAACACGTGGAAAAAGACGCTCATGGAAATATAAATTTATCAGGAAGTGGATTTTTAGGAGATTTGTTGGCAGAACAGATAAAGGAAAAACTTAAGATCCCCCGGGTTCGAAGCGATACTTTCGGCTACTTGCAACGTTCATTTTTCGGATGTGTCTCCGATGTAGACCAACAGGAAGCTAGAGAAGTCGGTGAAAGGGCGGTTCAAATGTCCATTTGGAACGATGTTGACGGTTCAGTGATCATAAAGCGAATCGGTGATTATTCTGTAAATTATCAGCTTGCCGATTTTGCAGATATCGCAGCCAAGACAAAATATATGCCTCAAGAGTTCATCAGCCCTTCAGGCAACGATGTCACTGATCTCTTCAAGGCTTACGCCCGGCCGCTCTTGGGTTCAGGTCTGCCACAGCCTTCATGGATCAAGGCACCCAAGGTACCAAAACTGCTGCAGCCTTGAAATCAAATATAAAATATTATTTCAAATCTGAATTTTGCCACAAGAAAGACACACACCGGGTTTATCATCAAGTTAAGAGTCATACATAAATTTAATTTTGGTGAGGTGTATAAAATGATTTCAAAATCACAAAAGGGAAGAAGCAGACTAGGTCTCGTTATAGTTTTAATGGCACTATTCTTGATCGTGTCAATGTTTTTCTTTGCAGGATGCAACAACGACATTGACGGTTCCTCGGCAGATCAGTCTCAAACCGATCCCTCTCAAAACGAGGAAATTATTTATCCTGAACACGAAATCGACCCTGATCCTGAGCCTATTGGCGATCTTGAATCAGAATTGTCTCTGGAAGGTTATGGAGCGATGGGAGCTTTGAACGATACAGATTTATCGATAGCTGACATGCTTATGTATGCAGTTCAGGATGAATATCTGGCTCATGGGGAATACGATGCCATAATAAATGAGTTTGGCAATAGAAACCCTTATGCCAACATCATGAGATCTGAAGAAACACATCTTTCTTTCTTGGAAGAAGTATACGATTCGTACAATTTGGATTTTCCAGAGGATACGTCCGGCGAACATTTGGTTATCCCCAAAGATCTTCTGGAGGCGGCTCAGACGGGGGTTCAGGCAGAAATAGACAATATTGCCATGTACGAAAAATTCTTGACTTTCGATCTGCCTGATAATATCGAGCAGGTTTTCACTGCACTTAAAAACGGATCTGAAAGCCATCTTGCGGCCTTTCAGAAGCAAGTAGATCGATTATCAAATTGATTTTGAGTGTCCGTCAGCTTATAAAAGCAGGAAAGTCGCGATTTGATCGCAACCTTCCTGCTTTTCTTTGGAAAAACTTTTTTATTCTTTTACAACAAATGATACTTTTACATCAGCTCGATATTTAACGATTTCGTCTCCCTCTACAACGCCTTGTAATCCGCTTACATAAATGCTTTTGATGTTTTTCACAGTTTTTGCAGCTTCTTTTACCGCATCTTTTGCAGCAGCCTCCCAGCTCACATTTGATTCTGCCAACAACTCGATCACTTTAACTACAGACATACTAAACCTCCTTCCCTCCGGGATTCGGTTTCCGGATTGCAACTGCTTTTTTTAAACAGTTGTTCATAAAATTATACGCTACTTGATTCCTACCCTATAATTTCAATTATAAATCCTTAAAATCTGCTTATTAATAAAGAATCAAATTTCAAATTCAATGGAATTCTGGTTTTTTGTAACTAAAAATCTTTCACATGAACCGGCAAATCGATCAACAACAAGTTTCTCAACAGAATCCATTGCACTCATCAATGACTCGATCTCACCATCAAATCCAACCAATTGAAAAAATACATCTTTGGTATCAGCTGTCATTTTCCCCAATTCACTCTGGCGCCAGATCCATTTTCTGGTTTGTACAGCTTCACCGCTGGTAAATATCAATTCATTTTCTTCTACAGTTTCAACTTCCGTAGAACCAAAAGGCAGAAATATCTCGGAACCTTTGCTGAACCGAACACTCAAATCTTCATGAATGTCCTTTAAATCGTGTCCTCCAAGTGAGATCTGCTTCTCCAAGGAAACGGCATTGCATAAATCCACAAGTGCGTTGATATTGGGCAAAGAAGATCCTTTGATTATCCTTTTTACCATGGCCTCGGTGGACGGTGGAAATCTATTGGGATTTATACCCGACTTTTGCATGACTTCTCGATATTCTTTGATATTGGGGACCATTCTCAATTCTTCCGCTTTGATCGTTTCTCTGACTTTGTTTTCTGCTTCTTTTAGCTGCTGTGCATCAGAATCTGATGACTCACCGTTATTCAATCCCCTTCCAATAATGATCCCAAATTGCAGTTCGGGATTTAGTTCAAAAATCTTGGGTTCAACTGTGTACTTCATTCTTTCTCTCCCTTCATGTAAAGACATTTCCTAGTTAGTTTTGACAAGTCGTCAATTACCTGTTTCGATTCAGAACCGGTATATTTCTTCATTGCAATAAATACAATCATCCGGCACTAAATCACATATCACAATTTACAGCATGTAAATCAAAGTGGAATAAAATGCACAGGCATCTACAATTTTTTCCGTCTCACAGTTTTCATTGCGACAATGAGCCAACTTGTACACTCCAGGTCCAAATCCTATTGACGGGATCCCCATATTTACAGGAGTTACAGCGTTGGTGCTAAAGTCCCAATAGTCGAATTCAGGCTTTTTATCAAATGTCTTCTCATAAGCCTTTGTACATGCCTGTAACAGTTCCGTATCAAAACCGATTTCCCAAGCCAAGTGGAAGGGTTGGTACTCAATATCCCTACCTGTCCAACTTTTTCTATTGATCGTGCCTATTTCCCATGATGCATCCTTACCTTCTACTATCCTGTCCATCTCATCTTTTATCGTTTCTTCGGTTTCTCCAACGATCATTCTCCTGTCCAAATACACTTCACATTCCGAAGGTACGGCATTAAGCGAGACACTTGTAGATGATATTCTTGACATCACCAGAGTTCTTTTGGGACCGTCCATTTTCATCAAGTCATTATTTGTCCTTTCGACTCGTTGAATTATTTCGGACATTTCATAAATTGCATTTCTGCCCTTCTCCGGTGCTGATCCATGAGCCGATACGCCGTGGGTTTTTATTGAGATCTGAGCCTTGCCTTTGTGCCCTGTCACGATTTTGTTGTCCGACGGTTCGCATGTAACAAAAAATTCCGGTTTAAGATCCACTTCTTTAAACAGATGCTTGAGATTTTCTCCGTCGCAATCTTCCTCAAATACCGTACAGGAAACATATACACTTTTCTCAGTGTCCAGTCCCATTTTTTTTGCAATCACACCTGCGTATATTGAAGCTGCCGCACCGGACTTCATATCGACCGAGCCTCTGCCGTAAAGTCTGCCATTGACTATTTCTCCGCCAAAAGGTGGCAAATCCCATTCATTTTCATCCAAGACTTCTACTGTGTCAATATGCGAATCAAACATTATTTTTTTATCTCCGTATCCGATCCTTCCTACTACATTGCCCATTGTGTCGATGATCACTTCATCGTAACCCAATTCAGTCATCTTTTTTGAAATGAACCTTACTATCTTCTCTTCGCCTCCCGAATAACTTTTAATTTTCACCAATTCCCGGGCAAGTTCTATTATCTCATCTTTGTAATCATTTAGAACTTCTTTGATTTTTATCGTCATTTCCGTCCCTCCGCTTTCATTCTTATATTGACGGATACTTGCCGTCCCACAAAATTTCCCGGTAGCTTTCAGGGTCGGTATCCCCCTCGGTGCTGATCAGCAAGATGTTAGACTCCTCGTTCAAGCTAAGTTTTTCTTTGATATCTTTTAACTTTTCGTCTTCGAGCAATAAACTTACGATTCCCATTCCTACCGCTCCTGATTCACCTGAAATCACTTTAACATCATCATTTAAAGGGTTTGCAAGCATTCTCATTCCTCTCGCTGCTACAAAATCCGGACAAGAGATGCACATATCAGCGTGATCTCTAATTATTTCCCAGGAAATGGTGTTGGGTATTCCACAAGCCAAACCTGCCATGATGGTCGGCATAAATCCGGTCACCGAACGAGGTTGCCCGTCGCCAGCTTTCACGGACTCAAATATACATGCTGCTTCGTTTGGCTCTAATATTGTCACCTTGGGTTTGTCATCCCCAAATACATCTACCAGATACCCCAATATACTGCCGGGAAAAGAACCTACCCCTGCCTGTAAAAATACGTGAGTGGGCATATGGGATTTGTCCTCATTCAACTGCTCTATGATCTCATCGATTATTGTTGCGTACCCTTGCATTATCCACCTTGGAATTTCCTCATATCCATCCCAGGCACTATCCTGCATCAAGACTCCATTGTGATCTTCTGCGTACTTAGCCGCCAATTTAACCGTATCATCATAATTGAGATCCGTTATGGTTGCTTCTGCACCTTCGTTCCTAATATTGTTCAATCTGCTCACTGAAGATCCTTTGGGCATGAAAACTACAGATTTTTGTCCCAGTTGTCTTGCAGCCCAAGCTACACCTCTTCCATGATTTCCGTCTGTAGCAGTCACAAAAATCAATTCACCCTTCTTCATAATCTCATCCGACTTCAACTTTTCAAAAGACAAATGAGAGATATCGGTATTCAATCGTTTTGCCAGGTATTTTCCCATGGCGTATGATCCTCCCAACACTTTAAAGGCATTAAGTCCAAATCTGCGGGATTCATCTTTGACCCATATATTTGCAACACCCAGCCTTTTTGCAAGTGCTTTTAAGTTCACAAGGGGCGTAGGTTCATATTCCTTAAAACTTTTGTGGAAATTTCTTACTTCTTGGATCGTTTTTTTTATTCAAAAACTCTACCGAAGTTTTCTTGTCTTTATTTAATCTTGAAAACTCATTTGTTACAGATTTGATAGCACTTACATCTCTCATCACATGACCTCCAAAAAACAAAAGAAACAAAGGGGACGGTTCTTTTTGTTTGTTTTTTATTTCTGATTGTTTAAATTTCTTTTCAACTCTAAATAACGCTCCGTTCCCAGGATGCTTTTTTCTCCTTTTTTACAGAAATCAAACTTTGCCAATTTGCTGTTTGTTCTCTCGACAACGATTTTACCATCCACCATTTTTGACTCCAACATTTGTAAGGCTTCCAAAAATCTTTCATCTCTCTTTGCACGATCGTAAAAAGACAATACATACACATAGTAAAACAAATTGTAGGTCAAAAATGGATATTCTACTTGCATAAATAAAGTTCCCATCCCATAATGACATGGACCTATGGGTTTTCGTATTTCCCAGTGGTCCAACAAAAACTCAACCGCTCTGTCTAAGGCAACATTTTTATTAATATGATCTGTAAATCGGAAGGCATTCAATGCTGTTAAAGTGGGGCCCGGATTAGAAAATTCAGTTTCTGGTCCCCTGCCGTAACTAAACTTTTTACATCTCCATCCGCCATCAATGAATTGAATTTCAAGGAGGTGTTTAAACGTCTTTTCAAGTCTCGAGTCTGTCGAATATCCTAAATTGGATAAAACATTTGCTGCGTTTATAGTATGACATGGATATATCGCCCCACTTGGGGATAGCTTGAATCTACCGTCTTCGCGCTGACAACCAAAAATCAAGTCGGCCACTTTCTTAAGCAGATTATCAGCCGGATCCATTCCCAACTCCAATAGCAAAAGAACGCTGGACAAAGTTGAGAATGGACCGCCTTTACCGAGGCGTTTGTCCGGTGTTGTCCAATAATCAGCCCCATTATCGTAGCGTTTTGCAAGTATCGCATCGATATCCGGTTTATATTCCCTAGATTCATTCACATTTCTCAACCTCCTCAGAAGCAAAAGGAAACAAAAGGGACGGTTCTTTTTGTTTGCATAAATACAAATTCTTGACAATCAACCTTCTTTATAGATTCGATTGTTCATCAACTCTATATTTAACTATTTCTTTAATTAAATCCAGCGGCAATGGCTTATTCAAAGGAAATTGAACTGTACCTTTGGATGTCTTATAACCAATTAGCTTCTCTTTGAAGGCTGCTATGCCTTCGGGTTGTGGATAAAAACCTATGTGCTTCTTGAATCCCGCAAAATGAACCAACCATTTTCCATTAAGGTCGTAAGTCGGTATTTTCATGCAAATTCGCTCTGTTGCATATGGAGCTGTTTCAAGTATTACATTTCTAATTTCAGTCAACCGTTTCTGCACTTCATCCGGGAAATTACTAATATATTCATCTACCTCATTCATCTAACATGCTCCTATCAAATACTAAATCAAACAAAAAGAACCGTCCCCGGTGTTTGTCGGTTTTAGAACATCATTTCTCCCGGCTTGTATCCTTCCGGCAATTCCTCTTCATACAAAAATTTAAAATTCTCATCATTTAAAATCGGCAAAAAGACTCCATATGGGATCTTGGCGAATTCACAGGCATAATTGCTACCCCCGAAGGGCATTCCGCTTTTGCTTCCCAAGTTTAATCCTCTGGCAAACTTTGTATCGTTTGAACAATCATGTACGACTACATCCCAGCTTTCTAAAACTGCAATTTTCATTAATTTCAAAGTCAATTCTCTGCTCCAAATCGGCGAAATATAACCGTGTCTGGAAATATACATGTTTTCACCATCGTAATTATGAATGTTATTCGCATTCAAATGCAATTCAGCACAATTGATGAAATCAAGGCCCGTTTTCAAAATCTCTTGTTTTTTCTCTAAAAACATTTGATAAAATTCCGGCGTCATGGGAGTTTCAATTCCTACGTTTTTAATATATTCTTTTGCAATCCCAATGTTTTCTATAACTTTATTCGAACCATTCGTCGCTCCCAAATTGAACCGGATCTCATCCAATCCGGCAGCTCCCAAGGCTTTCAAGTTTTCAGGTGTGGCAAGTGTTCCATTTGTATAAAGATGTTGGTGTATTCCAGCATCTTGGAATTTCCGTATAACCGGGTAATATTTTTCGATTTCCATAAATGGTTCCAAGTAAACGTATGATATCCCTGTGGGCTTTTCCTGAATGGAAAGCAGCAAATCGATGTCTTTCTCATAAAATTTAGTTACCCCAATTTCCCACATGCCTTCTCCCACAGGCGGCTGATCGTCAAGTTCCCCATAATTATAACAAAATTTACACACAATATTGCACTTGTTCGTCTTACGGACAGCACTCAATCCGGTTCCAAGCAGACATGACTGGCATCCTGGTGGAAACTTTCTCTCATCACCAACAAACAACGTTCTACTTTCCAATGTTCTCAAGTCGCTTATTTCTGACATCAACACAGCATTTCTATGATTTACAACCGCTTCTATTTGTGCGAATGTTGCATAGGCAATTTCTTGTTGCCTGATCATCAATTCTTCATCTTCCGGTAATACGGAAAAAAATTCAAACCAGGTCAATGCGTCTCTTTTGGAAATTTTCATTTTTGCTTCTCCTACTTTCGAATATTTTTTTGAATTTCCTTATCCCAGCTTATCCCCTTTTTCCACTGGCCGTTCCGGCTGTATCAAGACCACTCCTTGTTTGGAGTATATGCCAAGCACCAGTACTTCCGATAGAAAATTTGCAATTTGCCTAGGCGGAAAGTTCACGATGCAAAGCACCTGCATCCCGACAAGTTCGTCCGGCCGGTAACAATTCGTAATTTGTGCGCTGGATTTCTTGGTTCCTATTGTTTCCCCCAGATCGATATATAATTTGTACGCCGGCTTCTTTGCATTTTCAAAGACTTCTGCCTGCATGATTTCTCCAACCCTTATATCCAATTCTAAAAAACTTTCTAATGTCGCCATAATGCTTCCCCCCGGGTCCTACTTATTGGGATCATAATTCCACCCATGATCTCCTGAATAGATCATCTGTTTTGTCATGCCGCCGTCTATGCAGATGTTTTCGCCTGTTATGAAACCAGCTTTTTCCGAACATAAAAATAGTACCATATTTGCTATATCCAATGGATTTCCTACTCTTTGCACCGGATGTTGAAGAGAATCTGCACCACTGTACTTATGATAATCCGTATCGATCCACCCGGGAGATATGGAATTTACCCGCACTTTGCCTGCCAGTGAAACAGCCATGGCATGAGTCAAAGATGAAATACCCCCCTTTGCTGCAGTATAACTTTCCGTATTAGGTTGACTCATTCTATCCCTCGTTGATGATATGTTGATTATAGATGAATTTAAAGAAAAATATTCAAGGAATAATTTGGCCAAATAAAATGGAGCGGTCACTCCAACTTGAAGTGCATAATTAAATTCTTCATAAGTGCAATCATCAAGACCTTTCATCAACGGTAGAGCATTGTTTATCACATAATCTACGTGACCATAATCACTTATGACCTTATCTGCAAATTTATCGAGTGCATCTTTTTTAGCTATGTCTCCAGTGAAGTAACTATTTGTTTGCTTGTCAATAATGCAAACAGTAGCTCCGTTCTTCTTGAACTCTTCAGCAATAACTTTTCCAATCCCACCTGCACCTCCGGTAACTACTGCCACTTTGTTTTTAAACATGAGATCAACTTCCTTTCAGCAATGATTTAATAATTGCGGAAAATCAATGAATTCTTTATTCTGGACCTAATGATTTATGATCCCTCGACAATTGTCCGCAAGCACAAATTTTTGGATCATTTACTTGCCATTATAAATAATGACAAGGTAATGCCTGCCAAAAGCGCTATGTAAGAGTGCTCTTTCTCGTTAGTTTTAACTTCGGGCAATAAATGGGAAGCCGAAATATAAATCAACACTCCCACAACAAAGCCCAATGCAAGTCCTAAAATACGACTGCTAAAATTACTGACAAATGGATAAACAATAAATGCTCCGATCGGAGTTGTTAACCCTGCAACCAAAAATGCATAAACGAAAGCTCTTTTATCCTTAACTCCGCCTTTTACCAACACAGAAAAAGTTATTGCGCCTTCTGCAAACTCATGCACAATCAATCCAATTCCCGACACAATACCTGTAAATATGCTTACACTAAAAGTTACTGAATAAACGATTCCGTCTATCAAAGAGTGAATGCCTATCCCTTCGATCGCCGTTATACCGAAAGCTAATTCTTCTTGTTTTGTTTTGTGGCGTATAAATCTGTTACTAAAAAACATAAATATAAAACCTGCCAGAGCAGCAAATCCAGCATTATTATTTTTTGCAATTGCCTCCGGAAATGCTATTATCAATGGAGAAGAAATCAATACCCCTGCCGCAAAGCACATGAAGTATTCTTTGTTTTGTTCGACCCAATTTTTGTTTTTGTAAACCACCCAGATGCCAATTGTATTTATTATCATTGAACTTAATGCAAAAATAGCGACCCATAAAAAAATGTTTTGCTCTGCCATTACTGGCACCTCACTTTCAAAAACCAACCGAACGTCAGTGAAAATTCCTTTTGTTGATGCTGTGAACCCTACTAATGGTTGTTCCTAACAGTTCCGAAATTCTGCGATAAGTTATATCCTCTTTAAGCAGAGTCGTAATCAATTCATCTTTATTATGCAACTGGCCTAAATTCTCTATTGCTTTTTCATCTAAATATTTTTCAATTAAATCATTTGCATTTTTTTCTTTGTCTTTCCTTGATTCTTCAATTACCTCCAAATAAGAATTTTTGTCTTTTTTCTCATGAAATATTTTAAATTCCTTATTGGATGTAAATCTATTCAAGATATCCTCTTTTGTATTTCTGTTAATCAGGGTCATGTTATCACTCATGTACTCATGCATGCTGCTCCACAAGTAATCTTCAGGCCTTTTGACCACTTGGGCCTTAACGGGATTATTATGTACATATCTTATTGCTCCAAACAAATATTTTTCATCCAAAATATTTTCACTTCTGAATCTTCCTTGAAACAGTGGACCTATACGATCATGTGTTTGATTGTAATACATGGCGTATGATATGTTGATTCCCTTCATCAAACTTACTAGTTCATCTTTTTCAGTGTCCACGATCATGTGGAGATGATTATCCATGATACAATAGGCAATTATCCTGCTCTCCAATTCCTTGTCTTTGGCATCGATAAATTGTAGAATCTTTTCTTTTTCTCGATCTGTTTTAAATATCTTCTCTTTGTTGATACCTCTAGTCATGATATGGTAATAACCTGTCTTGCTTTCGATTCTGGCTTTTCTTGGCACTACATCACCCCATAAAGTTTTTATATTACTGCTTAAGCAAACAAAAAGAACCGTCCCTTTTGTTTGCCTGATTTAGAAAGTCAATGAAGCCCAACCTTCCTTCAACATATCTGTAAGCGGCTCTCCCATAGGAATCACTTCTATACCCAGGCTTTCCAGTACCGGAGCTACTCCGTACATATTGGCACAGGTAACACACGCACAAATCTCAACACCAAAATCTTTCATAATTTCGATATGCCCTTGAAGCTCTTCATCTACAGCAAGCAGTTTTGCAGCTGGACCCCAGATTATCAGCTTAACCCTTTCCCACCAATCTTTTTTTTTCGAATTTCTTACATACATGAACACCATGCTCAAAGCTACTTCCTTGTCAGCACTCGACCATACCACCAAAAGGTTTTCTCTTGTTTGATTTTCATTATTCATTTTCAATTCCTCCATTTAAATCATACTGTTAACTTTTTCAATTGCTTTGAAATTTTTTATAAAGCATTCTTTAAAATCAGTTAAAAGTCCTTGTCCTTTTTCGAAAGCCTTTCATGTCCCCAACCATAAATCACTTCCAACGCGGGCACAAGTTTGATGCAGTTGTCTGTTAATGAATATTCTACTTTTGGCGGATTTTGACTGAATTCTACTCTATGTACAAGCCCGTTTTCTTCCAAATTACGCAGTGATCTGGTAAGCATAATATTTGTAATTCCGCTCAAACTTCTTTTTAATTCATTATATCGCATAGTTTTATTTTTATATAATTTCCATATTATTGGTAATCTCCATTTTCCTCCAATTATATCCATTGCATGTACCATTACACAATTATTCTTATTAATCAGATCCGATTCTCTCTTTTTTGTCATAAAATCCTCCTTCATTCGCACAGATCATTGACATGATAAATTTTGAACTTCCGATATCAGAGTTGGGGCAACATTCTCATCAGTATTAGCAGGCACAAAAATGTGCGTGCTTGCATAATTACTTATTATTATTTATATTAAGTATAATATTTAATATCTCTAAATAAAAGTAAAACTCAAATTACAATACGAAAGGAATTTTGAAATGAAAAAAAATCAGATCCATACGGAAAACGCACCAAAAGCTGTAGGACCTTATTCCCAAGCTATTGAGTACAACGGCATCATATATGTTTCTGGCATAATTGCAATTGATCCCCTCTCTGGAACTCTTACTGGCAATGTTACAGAACAAACAGAAAGGATTCTCACCAGTTTGAAAGAAATACTCATTTCGGCTGGCAGTTCAATGGATAAAGTAATTAAAGCCACTATATTCCTTAAAGATGTGAAAGATTTTGAAAAGGTTAATGCAATTTATGCCAATCATTTTAAGGAACCATATCCAGCACGCATTTGTGTAGAAGTTGCAAAAATACCATTAGGAGCTTTGGTCGAAATCGATGCTATTGCTCATAAATAATTAAGGGAGGAAGAGCTTTGCTGAAATATTATGTAGTCGATGCTTTTGCGGACAATATTTTCGAAGGAAATCCAGCCGGTGTATGTGTTATGGATAAATGGATACCTACAGAAAAAATGGAAAAAATAGCAATAGAGAATAATCTCTCAGAGACAGCTTTTACCGTAAAGGAAGGAGAGTCTTACGGATTGAGATGGTTTACCCCCGGTGGTGAGATAGATCTCTGCGGTCATGCGACACTGGCAACTGCTTATGTCTTGTTCAGGTTTGTCGAAACAAACGCCCATGAGCTCCACTTTGATACTAAAAAAGCAAATCATCATCTAATCGTCACGAAAAAAGATGATTTATATGAAATGGATTTTCCCACTATCACACCTGAAAAGCATCACCTGACCGACCTTATGGTCGATGCATTAGGTGCGGTTCCAATAGAAGTTCTTAAAACTGAAAGAGATTTGATATTTGTATATGATTCAGAGGATACAGTGAAGAATTTAACACCAGACTTTTCTAAAATAAAGCAATTTCCAGAAGGATTATCTGCATACGTTACAGCCAAAAGTGAAGAATTTGATTTTGTTGCCAGAGCCTTTTGGCCAAAACTCAATATCGATGAAGATCCTGTTTGTGGTACGATGTATTGTTCACTAATTCCTTATTGGAGATCAAAAAATGGACTTGACAGAATGGTTGCAAGGCAGGTATCAAAGCGTGGTGGCACTGTTTACTGTGAGTTTTGCGGAGAAAGAGTAAAATTAAGCGGCCGAGCATCGCTATATCTCGTTGGAGATATTTGTTTTGATGAAAAATAGCAGTAACCCTCCGGTCAACCGATGGTTTGAATCGGGGGGTATTTGCAGCTATATTTATCATTAAACATTAGAATATTAATTATTAGTTGATCATATCTGTACAAACAAAAGGAAATGTCCATTTTGTTTTACAGCGTTCCAACTTTAAAATAGTAAACTAAAACCACAAAAATTCCGGGCAAAATGAACAAAAACCATTTCCATATCATTTTGCTCCTATAGGTATATATCTCATCTTTTTCTTTCTTATCGGTACCAATAAATTCCCATCCGCTAGAATTCTGACTGGCCTTGCCGGCCACAATCCCAATACCGATAACTATGAAATTTCCAGATACAATAAAATGCCAATTTTGCATAACAAAAGCAACGATCAATATTATAATTTGCGCTATCAAACCAAACAACAATGCTTTTCTCACTATCATCTACCCCTTCCCTTATTTTCTACTTATATCAAAATACAACTGGTGGTGATATTGACAAACATTTTAGTTGTCCCGAAGTAACGTTGACCAATAAGGTATTGTAGCTTTCTCATTTAGTGTACCACATTATCACTGATTTTTGGCATTCTAAATAATTCAACTCTATTATCTTGATGCAATAAATTACGTGCAAATCCATAAAGCATGATTTTTTGAGTAGTGATTTTTTCTGTGCAAACAAAAAGAACCGTCCCTTTTGTTTGTGTTTGCGGTCCTTTTGTTTACTTTAAAGTTTTATTGAGTGTTGCTCAAGATCCCAAATCTCAGTTGCTACATCTTGGTAGAATTCCGGTTCGTGGGATATCAGCAATATCCCGCCTTTATACTCCTTTAAGGCCCTTTTCAATTCTTCTTTTGCGTCCACATCCAAATGATTGGTAGGTTCATCCAGAAATAAAATGTTTGTCTCTCTATTCAATATCTTGCACAGCCTTACTTTTGCTTGCTCCCCGCCACTTAGAACCATCATCTTTGATTCAATATGATTTGTTGTCAATCCGCATTTAGCCAGTGCAGCCCTTGCTTCAAATTGCGTCCAACCGGGAAATTCTTGCCAAATCTCTTCTATACACGTTCTTTGATTTTTCTCCTTGATCTCCTGCTCAAAGTATCCGATTTGCAATGTGTCTCCCAACTCGACTTCACCCTTGTAAGGATTTATCTGCCCTAATATGGATTTAACAAAGGTAGTCTTACCGATTCCATTTGCTCCCACTATGGCGATTCTTTGACCTCTTTCCATCCTGAGATTCAATGGTTTCGATAGTGGTGATTCATATCCAATGATCAAATCCCTGGTTTCAAACAGAAGCTTTCCTGCAGTTCTTCCTTCTTTGAAATTAAATACCGGTTTCGGTTTTTCCCTTGCCAACTCTATGATATCCATCTTGTCAAGCTTCTTCTGTCTGGACATGGCCATATTTCTAGTTGCGACCCTGGCCTTATTTCTGGCAACAAAATCCTCCAGTTCTGCTATCTCTTGCTGTTGCCTTTTATAAGCTGCCTCCAGTTGCAATTTCTTAGCTTCGTAAACCCTTTCAAAATCGCTATAATTCCCTACATAACGTGTTACTTCTTTATCTTCTACATGATATATGAGATTTACCACACTGTCCAAGAAAGGGATATCATGAGATATTAGCAAAAAAGCATTCTCATATTCCTGCAGGTATCTTTTAAGCCAAACGATATGTTGTTCATCCAAATAGTTGGTAGGCTCATCAAGCAGCAGAATATCAGGCTTTTCCAAAAGCAACTTTGCCAAAAGGATTTTTGTTCTCTGTCCGCCGCTCAAGTCATCAACATCCCTGTCCAATCCTAATTCTTCCAGTCCCAATCCCCTGGCTGTTTCAGCTACTTTTGAATCCACTATATAAAAGTCGTTGTGATCCAATATATCCTGTATGGTCCCGACATCTTCCAACATGTCAGCCAATTCTTCCTCCGACACCTCGCCCATCTTCATATACAAATCTTGCATTTCCTGTTCCAGATCGAACAAATATTTAAAAGCACCCCTTAGGGTATCTCTAATGCTCATTCCTTTTTCAAGAACTGCATTCTGATCCAAGTATCCTACTCTAACTCTTTTTGACCACTCTATCTGACCTTCGTCTGGCTCCAACTTGCCCGTTATTATGTTCATAAATGAAGATTTGCCTTCTCCGTTTGCGCCTATCAATCCAACGTGCTCTCCCTTTAAAAGTCTGAAAGACACATCTTTTAAAATTTCTCTTCCACCATAGCCATGATTCAGGTTTTTTACTGTTAATATACTCATTCATTCACCTCTGATAAATTTCCATTCCTTTATGCTTGATGCACTATTTTGCCTGTATATCTTACCTGTTCCAGAGTCAATTATCAATAGCTTTTAAAAGAAATCTCCTCTTGCATTCTGAAAAATCATCCCAAAACATAATATACCGTCATCGAAACAACTTAACATCATTCCGACGACGGTATATTTAGAGTTCACTCAGCAATTACAAATCGGTTTTGAAAAACTTCCACTTTCCCAATACAACCATAAGCAACGGGTGAATCTTCAAGCCTGTTCATCAATTCTGGTGCATCTTTTGGTGCAATGCTGATCAAAAGACCTCCAGAAGTTTGTGGGTCGTAGAGAATGTCCTGAAGATACATAGGCACTCCTTCGGACATAAATATTTTCTCCTTGAAAAAATCTCTATTTTTGTAGGCTCCTGCTGGAACTAAACCCAATTGAGCATATTCCTCCGCTTCTCTGATGTATGGAATCTCCCTACTGTTCAAACGTATGGTCACATTACTTGCCTCCGCCATTTCGACGGCATGACCGATCAAACCAAATCCGGTGATGTCGGTAATGCTATGGACCCCTTCCAAATCTTCCATTGCTTCTTTCCCTATGCGATTAAGCAAGGTCATGGAAAAAACCGCATTTTCCACAGCGGACGGGCTGGCCATTTCCCCCTTGATAGCCGTGTTGATAATCCCTACGCCCAATGGTTTCGTCAAAATCAACAAGTCTCCGGGTTTTGCCTGACTGTTTGTCATGATTTTCAAAGGGTGGACCAACCCTGCTACACTTAGTCCATATTTAGGTTCATCATCCGATACGCTATGTCCCCCCGCTAGAACTGCTCCTGCTTCTATGACCTTGTCTTGTCCGCCTCTTAGAATTTCCGATAAAATCGCCGGATCAAGGCAATCGGGGAAACAAACGATATTCAATGCCAATATGGGATCACCACCCATGGCATATACATCACTTAACGAATTGGCAGCGGCTATTTGTCCAAAAGTATAAGGATCATCGACAACGGGAGTGAAAAAATCCAATGTTTGGATCAATGCCGTTTCATCGTTGATATAATATACCGCTGCATCGTCCGATGTTTCGATGCCTACCATCAGTTTATCATGTTGTGGTTTCTTTAATTGGCACAACACTTGTGCCAAGATCTCTGGCGAGATTTTCGCTGCTCAGCCAGATGTTTTTGTCATTTGTGTCAATCTTGTTTTCATCGAAATTCTCCTCGCTTTCACTGATCGATCAATTCTTCCAACGCTCTGGGTATGTATTTGATAATTTGATGGATCTGAGATGCTGGCGTCGGTCTCGCATAGGCTCCAGCAATGCGGTTTGTTTTTGCTGCCACAATGCAGGCGCTCAACAGGTCCATGCCAGAAGCAATCAATCCCGAAACGATCCCCGTCAAGGTATCACCAGTTCCGCCAATTGGTTCCAAGTTTTCTTCAGAAGGTTCCTCTACCACCGACAGGATCCCCTTTTGGTTTGCGATGTGATCCTTTTCTCCTTTAACAAGAAGATTGACTGCTGCATTACCGTGTTCATAGGCTCTTCGAATCAAGTCCGGAACCAGATTCTCTTCGTGGAGGATGAATCCTCTGGTATAAAATGGATGAGGCGCCTTTTCATCTGCCAGATAAGCCAGTTCCCCTGCATCTGGAGTAAACAGGTCAAAAGATGGTGCCAACCCTGCCATTTTTGCTACATACATAAAACCTGCGTCTGCAATCAAAGTTGGTCTCTTCTTAATTTTGTCTATGGACTTCATCATATCACGAAAGCGATGGACATCCGGCTGGAAATAATGGAAAGAAATCGTATTAAAAGATGTTTGATCGAGTGTATCGATCAGATGACGATACAATTTTTCGCAGCCTTTCCCATCTCCTACATCCCCAACAAGATAGCAGTAAGGCGCAGATTGGTTCATATACTTCAGTGTCTCCACAGCTGCAGCAATCATGGAGGGTGTCCCCCGATTGATTTCTACTTGTCTTCCTTTGATTAGCAAATGATCCCCTTTTGATTCTACTCTGCCACAAGTCATAGGAAAATCTTCTTTTGGTACGGTTCCAACAATCCCTAACATAACGTCACTACCCGATCCAATGCCAGCTGCAGTGCATAGGCGCACAAAGTATGGCCTATATCCCTGGGTTCGGGCGCCTCATCCAATCGTTTTCCCACCAGTTCCCCTGCCAGATAAGGAACATCTGGACATCCGCCTCCAGACACATTGACGATCATCCTAGTTTCTGTATCCACCGTGATCTTCATATTGGCTGCACGAATCATCAAATACTTCCCATACCGTTTTTCGTGAAGAAGATCCACCGGTTCCAGTAGTTCGCTACTGACAGGAACTGTTTGCATGGGTACCGTGTTGCTGTCTTTTAATAAACGCAAAATAGCCAGCTCTTGAATCAGGGGAAATTCAATGACCAGATCACATCCTGTTCGGATATAGGACGGTGGACCCATAACCTTGATTTCCATTCCTTGCTTTTTTAAAAGACTTTCAGCTCGAATCACTTGCGTAGTATTTTCAAAAACTAACATACCCCGACCGCATTCATTATTCTTTGTATTTTCTCTTCTTTTTTGAAATTTTTTTAGCATTTCTTATTCCTTCCTTATCAGAATACGGTATTGATCATCTTCAAATACGACATCGTCCACTTTCCACCCTTGGGCTTGTGCTGCTCTGCTTATATTTTCTTTAGATGTTTCTGTATCCACGATTATCGTCAATTCATTTTCCTGTGTCTTTTTTATGGCGTTCAATGTCCGAATAACTGGCTGTGGACAAGAAAGTCCTGAAGCATCGATAATTTCTTTCACTGAGATCCCTCCTACATTTTTTCTTTCATAGTATAACCAATCGCCAAGCAAGCCGACAACCCTATGAATAGGGCAATTATCCCGGAAGTCGTTGCTCCTGCACCGGAACTGGCCAAACCGAAATTATGGGCAAAAGCAGCGCCTACCAACATTCCTATCACAAAAATCGCCGCATCACCATCCCCTTCTCCCGATAAAAACAGTTGACGCCCCGGGCATCCTCCCGCCAAGGTGAATGCCAACCCAGCCAATACCATCCCTCCAAAGTTCCAAACATGCATTGTGTGGGCAACTGGTTGTTCGGCAAAACCTGGGTTAAACTGTCCCAATGCCAAGTTGGCAATAAAAGCAGCAATTCCCAGACTTAACAAACCGACAAATAAGTGATTCTGTTTAAAAAGGATCAGATCACGAATGGCACCCATTGTGCAAAACCGACTCCGTTGTGCAAGAAATCCAATAATCAGTCCTACTACCAGAGAGATATATATTGGTGCACTCATGGACCCAGGGCCTTCCAAACTATAAAACAACATCCCACTGACATTTTCTCCTGCCACAAAAGGATTGAAAATCAACAAAGCCAATAACACGAGCATGATTATGGGCATGATCCATCCTGCTGAAATATATGTTTTATGACTGGATCCAAGGCTGTATCCAGCTTTCAGAAATCTTGTCCCAATGAAAATGCCTGTCGCCAATCCCAGAATTCCCAAAATAGCATTCAAATCACCACCAGACAATCGAAGCACTGCTCTCCACGGACATCCGAGAAAAATCAATGCACCAATCATTGCAAAGAAGCCCAATATAAAGCGGACGATGGGAGCTGAACCAAGTCTGGGTCTGAATTCTTTGAACGCATGAGCTGCTATAAAAGATCCTGAAACAAAACCGATGATCTCCGGACGAAGATACTGTACCACCGAAGCTCGATGCAACCCCAAAGCTCCTGCCATATCACGGACAAAACAAGCAACACAGATGCCCATATTTGCCGGATTTCCCAAAAATTGAAGCAGAGAAGCGAGGATTCCAATTGCCAAACCAACTCCCACTATCCCCCGTCTTGTTGCAAATACATTCTTCATTATTTAATCTCCACCTTTTCCTCTATTTTGTAATATAATAATCGTTAAGGGAATATACTTGATAACAATTATACACTTGTAAATAATTCAATAAAAATCAAATATTGTTATATCAGCAGCATCGATTATTCGTTTTATTAATACAGATAAGAACTATGCTGGAAGAGGGGAGAAAAATGGATTTTAAATATTTATCATGTTTTGTGATGGTAGCCCAACAAGGAAGCTTTTCAAAAGCTGCCGACCTTTTGTGCTTGTCCCAACCGGCAGTATCATCCAATATACATAAGTTGGAAGCGGAGTTGGAAATCATTTTGTTCAATCGAACAAACAAGGGCATAAAAATGACTCCCGGAGGAATTCTTTTTTATCGCTATGCAATGGAGATCCTAAATATGTGTGAACGGACAGAACAAGCTATAAAAGAACATAAGAACAGCATTGCAGGTTTTCTTGATCTATACTCCAGCACCATACCAGGGCAATATCTCTTGCCCCGTATTCTAAAACAATTCGCAAAACGATACCCCGATGTTCAATTCTCAATTCGACACAAGGATTCCAGGGAAGTGGTAGACCATGTGCTGTCTGGAAATATAAATATTGGTTTCGTAGGAGCAAAGTATGATTGCTCTCTATTGGAGTATATAGACTTCTATCATGATCGATTGGTGATGATAGCTTCTCCAGAAAAAAAATTTTGTCAGCCGAAATTGGATTTTAACTCGCTGAAAGGAGAAGCTTTTATACTTCGGGAAGAAGGCTCCGGAACCAGATTGCTTGTGGAAAATGCTTTGAAGAAAAAAGGATTGGATTGGAGCATATTCAAAAACAAAACTATCAGCGACAGCATGGAAACCATTGTAAAAATGGTGGAATTGAACATGGGCCTTAGTTTTATTTCAGAAGTGGCAGTAGACCGCCATGTAAAAATGGGACTTCTGCAAAAATATGACATATCGGACTTGGATCTCACTCGCTGTTTCAGCCTTGTATACTGCAAAAATAGATGTCTATCTCCAACTGAAGAGCGCTTTAAGGAATTTGTTTCCACATGGAATAATAACCATATTTAGTTTAAATGCTGAATGGACCTTATCCTTCAGCATGCAAGGATCAACTAAATAACTATGGGAATTTTTCTAATGTCGCAAAGTGGCTTTAAGCCGTTCTGGATATATGAACAACTCCAGAGCATCTACAATATCTGTTACCACTAAATCTGAATTTTGAAGAGTTCTATTGGAACATCCCTCCCCGCCCACAATGCAGATAGCGATTTTCGCAGTTTTAAGCATCCCTTCGTCATTGTAGCCATTGCCAATAGCTACAGTTCTTTCTGCTCCTAATTCATCTACGAAACGTCGTTTCTGATCGGTTTCGCCTCCAATTTTTTCCAATTTCTCAATCTTCACAGGCAAACTATACAATTCTTTGGCGACCGTTCCAAAAGTATCTGCTGTCAATACGTGGATAGTCAATTTTTCAGACAGCGCCAAGATACATTTTTTTGTTCTCTGTATCAAAAAACCGTCTTTTGCTATTGTTCCGTTATAATCCAAAACAAGATGATCCAGGTTGATTTCTCCAAATCCTGGTATGAAAATATTCAACATGGGAAGATCCTCCTTTACCCAAAACCGAGACCAAATTAGAAATTATGATTCAAAAACCCCGGGTTTGTGATATGCTCCTCCATCCGGGGCTACTTCTAGATCAAGTCAAGTTGTTTTGGGTTTTTAAAGTATAAAAATCCCTTGAAAGTGCTGCATTTACAATATTTTCAAGGGCCTTTGCATTCTTCCTATCAACAGATATACCGCCTCTGCAGTGTTCTGAATCTGGGAAAACAAAAAGAACCGTCCCTTTTGTTTTATGAGCTGATCTTTTTCAACATTTCAGGCATTAATATTTTTGTTCCAACTTATTCAAAAACTTGTCGATCTCGCTTTCTTCCATATGGAAACCATGCTTGTCTTCCGGGTACGCCCCTGTACGCACATCGTTGCCCCAAGCTCGATAAATATCTGAAGCCCATTTCAAAAACAATCCATAAGTTTTGGCATGGGTAGCAGGGTTTGCCATCAATCCAAAGAGATCCGCATCCACCATCTCGCTTCCATCGCATGCTCCACCAGCAGCAATGCTTATTACTGGAACACGTAATTTTTTAGCTATGGCATTACTGACTTCGATAGGTGTCAACTCGATGGACATCGCTTTCATCCCAGACTCCTGGTATTCGTAAGCCATTCTAAATATCTTCATGGCATCATCAGCAGTTTTTCCCAAACGCTTGTAACCACCATGTGTACCTAAAGTCTGCCATCCGGAAATGGCACCTACGTGCCCATACACAATGATATGATTATTGGCGACAAACTCCAGTGTCTCATTGTTTATACCCATGGGCAGTATGGAATCCGCTCCAGCCATATGAAATTTCGAAAAGTTTGCCAATGCGGCCTCTTTTGATGCAAAAGCAATTGTATCGGTTACATAGTTAATATGTATATATGGTGCAACCCTTCGGTGTTCACCTATCCATTCCATTGACCGTTTCAGGCTTTCATCAGGGCCTATCCAACTTCCGGATGGCGGTAAACGACAAATATCTACACCGGCCATCTCAGCAGCCATCGTAAACATTGGTCCCAGCATGCTTGGACAATGTTGCACAATGTGAATTCCATCATCTTTAAGTTTTTGCAGGTAATGAATCGTTTTTCGCCCTTTTTTTGCCAGTGACATCTTGGGAATCGGACTGTACATCCTGTTCATTTCTTCACTGTTCATTTTTTTCTTTCCTTTCATAATTTGTTGGCTAAACGCCGACATCTTGATTTCGATTGTTATCTTTTACGCACAAAGACCAGCTCACTTTAACACTTTTATACCCTACCTGTTTTAAATTGAAACTGTTCTTGACAGCTTATCGTATTCATTTTTGCTTGAAATATCATCCGATTCAATGTATGAATTTGTCTTGATCTAGAATTTTATACCCTCGCATTAAAGCAAAAAAGAGCACTTACAATAAGCGTGCTCTTTGGAATTATTCTATCATTTTTTACCGCAACATAGTCAATATATCTAATAAAACTAAAACCCACAATGCAATGCCTAAATCAAATTGATTTATATACAAACACAATAGTAAAGGTTTGCATGCCATCAAACAAAAAGAACCGTCCCTTTTGTTTGAAAGAACCGTCCTTTTTGTTTCGTTCGATCTCTTAAAAAAAACCTCTTGTTATCGTCATCCCACAACAAGAGGTTTTTAAATTGGATTATTTTTGGGTCATATACTCGAGCATGGCCTTCGCAGCAGTTTTTCCTGCACCCATAGCCAGTATTACAGTGGCTGCACCGGAAACCGAATCGCCGCCGGCGTATACTCCTTCAATAGAGGTTGCGCCGGTCTCTTCGTCTACTATTATACCGCCCCAGCTTTGCGTCTTTAGATCCGGAGTAGCCTCACGCATGAGAGGATTCGGGCTTTGACCGATAGCCACAACCACTGCATCAACGTCGATATCAAATTCTGAGCCTTCCACCGGTACTGGTCTGCATCGACCGGAAGCGTCCGGTTCACCTAGCTCCATGCGAATAACCCGAATGCCGGTCACACCCCCTTCCTCCGAACCCAGGATTTCTACCGGATTCATGAGAAGGTTGAATTCAATGCCTTCTTCTTTTGCATGCTCGATCTCTTCGTTGCGTGCAGGCATTTCCGCTTCGCTTCTTCGGTATATGATATATACTTTCTCAGCACCTAGGCGCATGGCACACCTTGCAGCATCCATGGCTACGTTCCCCCCGCCTACGACCGCTACTGTCTTGTGTCGGATGACAGGTGTGTCAAACTCCGGATACTTGTATCCTTTCATGAGATTGATCCTTGTCAGATACTCGTTGGAGGAATAAACCCCGTTTAAGTTTTCGCCTGGAATATTCATAAAGCTTGGGAGCCCTGCTCCGGTACCAATAAAGATGGTCTCAAATCCCATCTCCTTCAGATCGTTAATATCAAGTATTTTGCCCATCACCATGTTAGTTTCTATTTTTACTCCCATTTCTACCAGAGAGTCGATCTCTTTTTGAACCAGTGATTTTGGCAGCCGGAATTCGGGAATGCCGTATTTTAAAACCCCACCTGGAGTATGGAATGCTTCAAATATGGTCACATCTACGCCCTCTTTGGCAAGGTCGGTGGCGCAGGTGAGACCGGCTGGTCCGGAACCGATGATGGCTGCTTTTTTACCCAACGTGCATTTGCATGTAATCGGCTCTACGCCTGCTGCAATGGCATAGTCAGCACAGTAACGCTCCAATCTGCCGATGGCTACCGGTTCGTCCTTGATGCCTCTAACGCAAAGCTTCTCGCATTGTTCTTCCTGTGGACACACCCTTCCACAGATTGCCGGAAGTCCGTTGGTTTCCCGAATCTTTTCGTAAGCTTCAATGTGCTTTCCTTGCGCAATTAGGCTAATAAAATCTGGAATCTGCACCATGACCGGGCAGCCTTTTACACACGGCTGGTGCTTGCACTGAAGACACCTGTTAGCTTCAGTGATAGCCATCTCTTCCGTGTATCCCTGTGCGACTTCTTCAAAATTTCTCGCACGGACTTTTGGTTCTTGTTCAGGCATTTTTGTCTTTTCTTTTTGCATGTTTGGCATTATTCTACTCCTTTGAAAAGATTGCAGGCTTCACCTTCCTGCACTTTATACATACTCTGTCTTCGCATTGCTTGGTCAAAATCTACTTCATGTCCGTCAAAATCAGGACCGTCTACACAGGCAAATTTCGTCTCGCCTGCAACTGTAACGCGGCATCCACCACACATTCCTGTTCCATCGATCATGATGGAGTTCATGCTGACGATGGTTTTTATGCCGTACTGCTTTGTAAGTTGGGATACAAACTTCATCATAATGAGGGGACCTATGGCAATTACAAGATCAAATTTCTCCCCCGATTCAATTTCATTTTTGAGCGCGTCCGTAACAAAGCCCTTGTTCCCGTTTGATCCGTCATCGGTGGTGATAATGACTTTGTCGGAAACTTCATGCAGCTCTTTTTCAAGCAAGATCAAATCTTTATTTCTAAATCCTGCGATGCTTGTTACTTCAACGCCTAGCCTGTGGAGTTCTTTCGCTTGCGGATAAGCAATTGCCGTTCCGAGGCCACCACCAATGATTGCCGCTTTCTTTATACCCTCAGGAAAATAGGATGCTTTGCCGAGCGGACCGACGAAATCCTGCAGACTGTCTCCTTCTTCAAGCGTGCCAAGGTGCATAGTCGTCTTGCCCACTTCCTGGAAGATGATGGTGATGGTGCCTTTCTCTGCATCGTAGTCGGATATGGTCAACGGAATGCGCTCGCCATTTTCATGGATACGCAATATGATGAACTGTCCTGCTTTTGCCTTCTTAGCAATAAGCGGAGCCTCAATTTCCATAAGCTTTACTTGTTCACTTAATGTTTTCTTTCGTAGTATTTTGTACATGATTTACCCCTTACTTTATGATATTTTAAGCTCTTTAAATAAAATCAAACAATTAATAATCATGAGCTTTTTAATGGTTCAACAAAACTCATTTATCTAAACCTTGTAGTCATACGATAAATTATATACTTAACCAAGCAAACAATCAATTGTTTAAAACATTAAAAAATAACATTGATTTCAAATTACGATGATAATTTTTTAACCAATCTAATCATAGCGTGCTCGCCTCCTTTTTCAGCCATTATTTCTTCAAGAGCTACCCACCGTCAACACCGACTACGACGTGCTGCTTGTACCGAGGCTGATTAAAACGGTCACCCTCTTTGTGGCCAAATTCACTATGTAGTTTAAGTCGGGTGGAGGGTGTACTTGTATGAATGACGGTAAAAAACAAGCAAGGCACTCTACGCAATTTGACGTAGGGTGCCTTGCTCGTTTTTTATGATATTTAGTTCGTAAGCGGTCAATAATCGCATGTAAACAATAAAACAAGCGGCCGGTTCATCAGAAGGCCGCCATCATGTCATCTATTATTTTTTTACGGCACAAGCCGCTTGTATTGAACTATTCCAAGGAAGCAAATCGTCCAGCGATTCTAGATTCTTCTGAATATCCATTGAAGGAATTTCAGTCAAGAGATGCTCTAAATATTTGTAAGGATTTAAGCCATTGGCTTTTGCCGTTTCGACAATGCTATAGACAGTAGCACTTGCATCCGCCCCGGCCGGACTTGAGGAAAATAACCAGTTCTTTCGTCCTACAGTAAATGGCCGTATGCTATTTTCTGCCAGGTTATTTGAGATTGCGCAGTTGCCGTCTTCCAGAAAAGTCATCAACCACTTTTTATGGTTGTTTGCATATTGTAGAGCCTTGCCGATCCTAGATTTAGCAAGTGCTTTAGGCAGCGTCTCATCAACCCACGTCCAAAAGGCCTCCAGAACTGGTAATTCCAGTTCAAGACGCTTGTCTTTTCGGTCTTTGGCACTGAGCTCTTTGAGTTTGCTTTCAATCTCGAAAAGCTTATTGCAGTAAGCAATTCCGATTTTAGGAAAGGTAGATTCCGGGGTTTTGCTGTCCTTGGGCAAGGCGTCCATAAAATATCGTCGCACATGGCTCCAACAAGTGCACCGAGTGATCCCCTGGACTTTGCCATATCCAGAATATCCATCAGTGTGCAGATAACCGGTATATCCACTCAGGAAGTTTGCCGCATGGTTTCCGCTTCTACCGGCATGATATCGGAAGATCCGAACCGGAGACTGACTGGTTTCACCGGTAGCAAATACCCACATATAAGACTTGGTTTGAGCTTGGCGCCCCTCTTCCTTTAGCACTTGAAGAGTTGTCTCATCGGCATGCAGATAATTTTGCTCCAAGAGCTTTTCTCGAAGCCGATCCACCATGGGCGCAAGCCAATCCCCGGATGTTTTAATAATCCAGTTAGCCAGTGTGCTGCGTTTCAGCTCCAATCCAAGGTTTTGCCAGTCCTTTTCCTGTCGGTATAAGGGCACGTGATTTACATATTTTTGATACATGGTCCAAGCCACGCTTGAAGCAGATGCCATGGAATGCTGCAACACCGGAGCAGGTCCATGGACCGTCCTGATGTGTGGACGTCCTTGTTTGCGGCAGGTTCTACACTCTCGGCTTTCATGGTAAAGGTGCACCAACTTCATGGTTGCCGGATGATATTCGATTTCTGTGCGTACATATTTTCTGCCCATATAGTGAAGGTGGTCTCCATCAATCTCGCAGGTTCGATCTTCTTCCCTCAAGGAATAAAAGCGATCTTCTTCGACGACACCAGCCATGGCCTTTTCCCGGGAATATCCTTTACGAGATTTCTTCTTGGTTATCAAGGTTTCTACCTCGTCTGGGATTGCGGACACTTCAGCTTCATCGAACTGTCCAAAGACTACTTCATCCAAAACAATCTGTCCGGAGATCACATCAGTTTTTTCGCTTTTACGACCAAAGAGTTTTTTTGTCAGATAATCGATCTGCTCTCTTAACAGCTTGGATTCCTCATTCATCTGATCTAGGCTCTTTTGAAGGGCGGCAATGGTTTCACTTTGTTGTTTTATGATATCCAAAAACGCAGATTCATTTGTTGTTGTAGTCATGACCAGGCTCCCTTCATTTACGATTAACAGCTACAAATATTATACCATGTTTGTAGGGATTTTTCTACAAAATTAACCCGTGAAAGCCTTGATAATTCTAGCTT